>JADCFX010000042.1 GCA_020249285.1 Roseomonas sp.
GCAAGGGCCGCGAAAGCGGTGACAAGATAGGCGGGACGAGGCATTGGATTTGGACCCCCAAGATGAACAGACTTTAATATACGCATTTCTCGGCGAAAGCGAAGGGGTAAATTACTCGAGTGTGATTGAAGCTTGTGCACCGCCGGGCCAAATGGGAGATTAAGGTCACCGACCTGCGATTTTATACGTCTCGCTAGTCAGTTTCTGCTAAGCTTCAAACCAATCATATGTCCATCGCACGACCCTCCATCCCCAATATGCCAGCGAGCCAGAGCTCGCTGCAGGATTCGCTGCGGCGGGCGCTGCGCGACGAAGCGGGCCGTGCGGCCCTGCGCGTTTCCCCCGGGACGCAGCCCGAAGCGCAAAGGCTGGTCTTCGCCCTGCTGCGAGAAGCCGCCGATGTCAAAGGCGGGTCACTCCTTGAAATCTCACCGGATGACTGGCTGGTAACTGAATTGCCCAGTCTTGAGGCCGGCAAACTCCAGACCCTGCTCGGTAAAATTCTTGGAAATTCAGCGGTGCAACTTCTCCCCCTGCCGGCGTCAAAACCCATGCTGGTCGGGCTATTGAGCGCCGCCCGCTTGCCGCAATTTCTGGAAGTCCCGGCGGCAGAGTTGATCTCCCCTCTTGGCCTTCATGCCCGATTGGATAGGCTGAATTTGGCGCAAGTCTATCGTCGGCAAAGCATTGTTGGGATCACCGATGCCATGCTGCCGCGATTGATCTTTCAACGCCTGGCCTTGGACAAGACAGCGCTGCAATTGCATCTTGGGAGCCTTGCCGAGGATCGGGCTCTGCTGCGCCACACGCAGTCGCTGTTGCAGAAACACGTCCTTGAAGCGCTCGGCGATGAGGGCACTCGCAAATCCCTGATGGGGGGCGGGCCGATAGCACCGTTATTGCTGGATTTACCCCCTGATCTGCTGCCTTCCACGCCGGGTGAAACGGAACAGGACCCGCAGCCGGCCGCCGCCCCTGCCCTTTATGCAACGCTGTCCCTGCACGAGGCCATCTCCATCAGCAATCTTGCCGCCAGACGAGAAGCGCTGCGGCAGGAGGCCTGGGGCATTGCTATATCGGGGCTTTCGGTATCGGCTTTGTCCCTGGTTGAAGCGGATGCCCTGCCGGTGGATTGGCTGATCCTGGATTGGTCGCCCGCGCTGGAAGATACGCAAGCGCTCAGGGCCTTGCGGCGCATAGATCAGGCGCGCGTCATTCTGGATGGCTGCGATGGCGAAGCTGCCCTTTCCTGGGGCCTCAGCCAAGGCATTCATCTTTACGGCGGTCCCTGGATTGAAGACATTATCGCTGCGAGCCGCATGGAATATTGCAGCGAAGCCGCGCGCTGTCTCCGTTCGGAATGCCGCGCCCGTGGGCTTGCGACTTCGCCCTTCGACAGGCTCGGTTGCCATAATCATCTTTTGCTCGAAGCCGTATTGCCCGAGTGCCATTCATGATTTCTGCAATGCACTCGGCCGCCGGCTTACCGGTTGAGGCACTTGGGGCGGTGGCGCTTTCCAATGCCATTCGTGATGCGGTCGCCATGGGTGAGGAGCGCCTGGTTCTCATGCTGCGGTTTTCGGCACTGCCCCGTGCCAGGCGCTTTGGCACCAGGGCAGAGCTGCTGCGTGAAGCCTGGGAACCCCTCAATAGCACTGCCCGGGTGAGAAGCTTCAAATTGCCCGGGGGAGATCTGGTCGCGATCGGTCTGCCCAATGCGAGCGAGGCCTTGGAACAGGAGCGACAGATACTGTTTTCCATGCTGGAGCCCGAGGAGGCGGAGCAAGCGGTGCATATGCTCCGCCTGCCGCAGCAGGCGGCGGCGGTCATGGCCGCAGTCGAAGACAGCCTTGGCATGGTGGCGGCGATGCGCGCCATGGCGCTGGAGGAGCCGGAAAACCGCACCGTTGATACAGCGGCGCTTGCTGCGGCGGAGCGCGGGTTGAACGCGGCTGACCTCAGCATCTTTTTCCGCCAGCAAAAGGTTTGCTGGCTGGAACCTGGCGGGCAGAACAGCAAGCTATTCTGGGAAGATCGCCGGGCCGAGCTTTCGGAAGTCTGTGACCGCCTCTTGCCGGGCTATGATATCTCATTGACGCCCGCCTTTGCGCAACGGCTACTCAAATCCATTGACCGGCGGCAATTAAGCGACATCGCCCGGCCGGAGGAGATGCTTGACATGCGCACTCTGGCTCTGCCGCTGCGCATGGAGAGTCTTTTTTCAACGGAATTCCTGCGCCTTGATTCCTTCATGCCGCAAAGCCAAAGGCATAAGCTGATTATTGGGCTGGACGCGGAAGATGTGCTGGCGGCGCCCGATGTGTTTTTGCTGGCGCGCAACTTCGCGAAGGCGCGTGGCTATCGGTTGATGCTTGAAGCAGGGTCGCCTTTTGCGGCCAGCGTGGTGTCCAGCCTGCGCGGCGGCTTTGACTTCCTGCGCCTGCAATGGTCCGAGGATTTCCCCGCGCCCGATAGCCCTTCCACCGCCATGCTGCGCAACAAGCTGCCCAATGCGGCGGAACATATAGTGCTGGCCGGCGCTGATCGCGCGGCGGCCATCGCCTGGGGCTGGGAAGCGGGCATTCGCATGTTCCAGGGCCGGCTGATTGAAAGCCAACGGCAGGGCGGCTGAAGGCGCAGCTTGGCGAAACGCCGCTTTGCGCCGATATGGACCCCATGCCGCTTCCCGCCATCCAGGCCGAGGGTCTGACGAAAACCTACAAGAACAGCGACCCGCCCGCCGTGGCGGGGCTGGATTTCATCCAGCCCGCCGGCACTACCTGGGCGCTGCTGGGCGGCAATGGCGCGGGCAAATCC
>JADCFX010000043.1 GCA_020249285.1 Roseomonas sp.
AAGAATCGTGCTCATCTGTTTGTCTCCGTCATCGGCGGGGGAAATCCCCTGCGCGTGACAGACCATTCGCGCTGTGATGGGGGCTGAGCCAAGCGAAATAGAGCGTCATTTTGTTGCTAAGATCAGCAAGGTTTGATCATGATGTGAGGGCCAAATGGCAGCACCATTCTGCCCTCGCTTTCGCTTACCGGCTACGCTTTCTGCTGCGCTTCGCGGCCGCCATCCCTGCGGCGTAGGCTTCCGCGAGAGAATTTCGGATGGACCAGACGGCGACATCGTGAAAATCGAGCGCGGTGGGCCGCCTTCACGACTTCTTTGCGGTTGCTCTGGCCGAGCAGGGTTGGGCACTCAGGAAGGCCGCAGTTGGGCTGTTCCAGGGTGTCGAGCAGACCGGCACGGCGGTGGCGCGGTTCACGGACGACCGCAAACGGGCCATAGCAACGGACGGCCTGGGGCTCCTCAGGTTGGACCAACCCCTGGTCGCCAGTCAGTTGGCAAAGTGGCAGAGCACACCGTCCAAACGCTTGAGCTCAAGCGAGCGCCAAACTAGCGGCTGGTCTTCTGTACCACGCTGGTGGTTGTTCGAAGGAAGGAGTGGGGCCCGAAACCATGAGTCGCTTTTGACGTTTACGCAGTTTCCAGGCGCGCGCCTTTGACCGCCCGGCCATCCATCCACAAACGACACATCTGTCTCCGCGTTGGTACCGTTTTCAAACGCTGAGCCCTATGCGACGCAACGATGTCACATATCCAGCCAAGACCGCCTTGCCCCCGATAAGCCACGGCAAGTCCAAGCGATCCAGGAACTACGCTGTCTTTGCAGTATCGCCAGCAGTCCCTAGGAGAAACAAGATTGCATACACGAAGCCTGCTGTTGTACAAAACTTCGTTACTTCTCAAACTCCGGGATGGTCCATGACAACAGCCTGGGAACAGGCCTATCTGGCGCTACGCCGCTGCCTTGCGGATGGAACCTATCCGCCGGGCGCGCATCTGCGTGAGGAGGATTTGGCGACCCAGCTTGGCGTGAGCCGCACCCCCATCCGCGAAGCGCTGCGACGCTTGGATGCCGAAGGATGGCTTCGCGTTCTGCCCAATCAGGGGGCTTTCGCTGCCGAATGGTCGCTCCCGGAAATGGTCGAGATTTTTGACCTGCGTGGCATGCTGGAAGCCCATGCGGCGGAACATGCGGCCATGGCGCCAAGCCCCCAGGCCATTGTAGCGCTGCGCGCGGCTTGTCAGGCGGGGGAAGCCGCCATGCCCGGCGCCGATCTGGCCGCAATTGAACAAATTTCTGAAGCCAATGTGCGCTTTCATCAAACGCTTTGGGACATGAGCGGGCAGCACCGCACGCGCGCAACCCTCATCAGCCTGGCAGTGCCACCGATGATTCTGCGCAACTTCCGCAAATTCAACGAAGCCAATCTGCGCCGCAGCCTGGCGCAGCACCGCGAAATGACCGAGGCGATTGCGGCGCGCAACCCATCCTGGGCGGGGGCGGTGATGCGCGCGCATGTGGAAGCCGGCAAAGCCGTATTCCTGGCAGCCGCCGCACAGGCCGGGCAGGAGGCAGCATGACCAACCCTTTGCATACAGATTGTATGCAATCTGAGTTTCCGACAATTGCTGGAACGCTCTCGGCCATGGCCGATGGCAAGCTTAAGCCAGCGCAGGTTCTGGAAGCCTGTTTGGCGCGCATCGCCGCGCTGAATGGCGCGCTGCATGCGATGCATCATTTGGATGAAGCTGGCGCGCGAGCCACGCACAATACCGGCCCGCTCACGGGCATTCCCTGGGGCATCAAGGATAATTTTGATGTAGCCGGCCTGCCCTGCACCGCAAATTCCAGGCTGCGTGCCGGGCGGATCGCCTCGGCTGATGCGCCTATCGTCAGCATGTTGCGCAAGACAGGCGCGCCTTTGCTGGGCAAGCTCGCCACTTGGGAATATGGCACGGGCACTGGGGCCGAGCATTTCGATCTACCCAACCCGCCCGCGCGCAACCCCTGGGATGTGGCGCGCTTCACCGGCGGTTCTTCCACCGGTGCTGGTGTCGCTGTTGCGACCGGCATGGCGCTTTTCGCGATTGGGTCAGACACGACGGGTTCTGTGCGTCTGCCCGCCGGCGCTACGGGATGCTGCGGCGTGCTGATGACGCCAGGCGTGCTGCCCATGGAAGGTGGCTTGCCGAACACTTATTCCATGGATCGCCCCGGCCCCATCACTTGGACCGCCGAGGATGCCGCGATTGTGCTTGATGCCATGCTGGGTTCGCAATTGCGCAGCGCCGGCGGCGCGGGTGCAAAGGGGCTGAGGGTAGCTGTGGTACGCGATCCCGGCCCAGGATTGCCTGCCGCCAATGCAGAACTTGCCGCCGCTTTCGAAGCCGGGCTTTCTGTTCTTTCGCGGCTTGGTGCGCGTATCACGGAAGCAAAGCTGCCCTGGCCGGCTTCCACCTGCCTGGATGCGGCGCGGGTGATTGGCGCTGCTGAATCCGCCTCCATCCATGAAGACGAATTGCGCAAAACGCCGGAACCGATGGGTGCTGCGCTCCGCGATAAATTGCTTGCCGGCATGGGTGTAAGCGCGGTGGATTATATGGCTGCGCAGCGCCTGCGCCGTGCCTTTACCGATGCGATGGAAAGCTTTTGGGAAGCCCATGATGTGGTGGTCTGCTTCGGCACATTGCATCTGCCGCCGCGCCTGGGGGTGGAACCAGAATCCTCAGCCTACACCATGGAAACCATGCTGACGCCCGCAAGCCTCGCGGGGCTGCCGGCGCTCGTGCAATGCACGGGCTTTTCGGAAGCCGGGCTGCCGCTGCATTGGCAGATCATGACGCGCCAGGGCAATGAGGCCGCGATGTTCCGCGCCGCCATGGCCTTCGAGGCTGCAACCGATTGGCGCAGCAGGAGGCCGGCATGATTCCTTCGAAATACGCCGCACGCGCGGCAGAACTGGCAAAAGGCATATCGGCCATCGCAGCGCGCCTGCCGCGCGATTGGCCAAAGGAGCATCCGCCGGCGAACCCCGCCTGCGAAGCAACAATACCATCAGTAAAATCGGGAGAGCAAAAGAATGGCTGAGACAGAAACGGCGCCGGGTTTTGGTCGGCGTGCCTGGATGGGCGGCGCCGCGGCGCTGGCCTTTGGTGCCGGCTTTGGTGTGCCGGTGATGGCGCAAGGGGCGCGCACGCTCCGTGTGCGTTTCGGGTCTGACATTTCCGTGCTGGATCCGGCGCGGATTTTTCAGATCGAAAATCAATCCATTGCGGGGCATGTCTATAGCGGCTTGGTGCAGTATGATCAGCGCACCAATGAAATCGTGCCTGATCTTTCTACGAGGCATGAGGTTTCCGCCGATGGTACGGTTTGGACCTTCCGGCTGCGGCCCAATGTCACCTGGCATAAGAATTATGGTGCCTTCACATCGGATGATGTCAAATTCTCCTTTGAGCGCGTGCTGGATCCCGCAACGGGTAGTCTCTATCGCGGGCAGCTTGCCGGCCTCAAGGAAATCCAGACACCTGACCCGCTGACGGTGCGGCTGGTGCTGGAAGCGCCCAATTCCGGCTTCCTGCACAAGCTTTGCGCCTTCAATCAGGGCTGGATCGTCTCTCGCCGCGCGGTGACCGAAATTGGTGAGCGTTACACCATGAACCCCATCGGCACCGGGCCCTTCATGTTTGACCGTTGGACGACGGGCAATGAGGTGCGGCTGGTGGCCAACCCGGCCTATTTCGGCGGTGCGCCGGCGCTGACAGACATCATCTTCCGCGTGGTGCGCGATGAAACGGCTGCCTCGATTGCGTTGGAAAACCGCGAATTGGATGTGTTTTTTGCCCTGCAATCACCCGATGTGATCGAAAGGCTGCGGCGCGCCACTGGGGTGACATTGCTGGACCGCCCAGCCAATAACACCGCCAATCTGGTGCTGAATACCACGGCTGGTCCCTTGGCAGATGTGCGCGTGCGACGCGCCATGATCCACGCGCTTAACCGCAAGGCGCTGATTGATGGCTTTTTCCGCGGGACGAAGTTCGAAGCGACCAGCGTGCTGACCTCCACCTTCCAGGAATTCAGCGATGAGGGCGTGCCGCGCTATCCCTATGATCCCGATCGTGCGCGCGCCCTTTTGCGGGAAGCGGGCGTGTCAAATTTCCGCTTTGAAATCACCACGGTCGGGCTGAACCCCTTTGATCGTTTCCCAGTGCCGCTCGCGAATGATTTGCAGCAGGTCGGCATTCAGGCAACGGTGCGCGTACTGGAACGCGGCGCCTATGTGCAGGCGCGGTCTTCGGGCAATCTGCAATCCTGCATCACGGCGGTGGTTGGCCCGCCCGATCCGGATAGCCCGCTGGTCACGCTGTATCACACGCGTTCCCATCCGCCGGGGCTGAATACATCGCGCTATGACCGTGCGGATGCGCTACTGGCGGAAGCGGCGCGTGCGCCTGATCTGGCAGGCCGCAAGGCTGTTTATAACCGCCTGCTGCGCCAGACCATGGAAGATGTGCCGGTGATTCCGCTGTACGCGGATAGGCTTTTCATCGCCCATGGGCCGAATGTGCAGGGCTTTGTGCAGAACAGCCTATTCACGGTGAATGCGTCACCGGTATCGCTGCGCGGGGCCTGATGATCCGTTATCTCGCCCGCTGCGCGGCACAATTTGCTGTCGCTTTGGTCGGGATTGTCACGGTGGCATTCTTTCTGATGCGTGCCATTCCGGGCGATCCCGCGCTTTACATGCTGGGCGATTTCGCAACGGCCGAGGCGCTGGCCACGTTACGCGCGCGCCTTGGCCTTGATCTGCCGGTTTGGCAGCAATATGGCGTTTTCCTGCTGCGTGCGGCGCAGGGCGATATGGGTGTTTCGGTCGTGACCGGGCAATCCGCCTTGGCCGAGATTTGGGCCGCAGTTCCGCCTTCCGCAACTTTGGCGGTGGCGGGCATGATGATTGCCATATGCTTTGGCGTACCTTTGGGCATTATCGCCGCGGTGCGCCAAGGCAGTGCGGTTGATCTTGCCGTGATGTTGTTGGCCTTGGGCGGCATTTCCTTTCCAGTGTTCTGGCTTGGGCTGGTGGCGATCCTGACGCTATCGCATGCGCTTGGTCTTTTCCCGGCGCTGGGCGCGACGAGTGAACCAGGCTTCTGGAAGGGACTGCATCATTTGGCTTTGCCTGCTTTGGTTTTGGGGCTTTCGGTTGCGGCCTATATCGCGCGGCTGACGCGCTCTGCCATGCTGGAAATCCTGGGCCAGGATCACATTCGCGTGGCACGTGCCATGGGTGTGCCGGAACGGCGCATTGTCTGGCATCTTGCCTTCCGCAATGCGCTGATCCCGGTGCTGGCGGTGATTGGCGTGACCTTCGCGTGGTCTTTGGGCAATGCGATTTTGGTGGAGGCAGTGTTCAGCCGACCGGGTCTCGGTTCCACCATTCTGAAGGCGATTTTGTCGCGCGATTACCAGCTGGTGCAGGCGGGTGTTCTGGTATTGGCGGCGGCGGTGGTGCTGCTGAATACTGCACTTGACCTGATTTATGGCGCGATAGATCCAAGGCTGCGACGCACATGACAGTGATGACCGAAGCCGAGGAAGCGCTGGAAGACAATGCAGCGCGCAAGCGTGCGACAGTCAGGCGCTATCTGCGCCATCCCAGTTTCATGATCGGGGCGATTGGCATTGGCTTTCTGCTTCTGGCGGCGCTCTTTGCGCCTTGGATTTCACCCCATTCGCCGACGCGCACCGATTTGATGAATACGCTTGCGCAGCCTTCAGCGACCTATTGGCTGGGGACGGATCAGTTTGGCCGTTGCGTGCTTTCCCGCCTGATCCATGGCGCACAGGTTTCGCTGCAAGTCGGGTTCTTCGTTGTGCTGATCTCACTTTCTGTCGGCACGCTGCTGGGCGCCATTGCGGGCTATGCGGGCGGCTTTTTGGAACGCACGCTGGTTGCCATTATTGATATTCTGCTCGCTTTTCCCTCCTTTCTTTTGGCGCTGGCGCTGGTCGCGGCACGAGGCAACACGCTCGACTCCATCATCATCGCCGTTGCCATTGCCTATACGCCGCGTGTGGCGGCGGTGATGCGTTCAGTTGTGCTGACAATACGCCCACGGCCTTTCATTGAAGCATCGCGTGCCATTGGGCTTTCCACCTGGACCATCATCATCCGCCACGTGATTCCGAATGCGCTGCCGCCGGTGATTGTGGTGGCAACCGTGAGCGCCGCCACGGCTATTCTGGCGGAAGCAGGGCTGTCCTTTCTGGGGCTTGGTGTGCAGCCGCCCACGCCAACCTGGGGCAATGTGATTGCGGAAGGCCAGACTGCCATCACCACCAATCCGCTGATTTCGCTCTCTGCTGGGCTCTGCATCGCCTTTACCGTAATTGTGCTGAATCTGTTGGGCGATGGGCTGCGCGATACGTTGGACCCGCAAATGCGCCGCAATACGGGCAAGCTGCTATGAGCACGATGTTCGAATTGCGGAACCTGACCGCCGCCGTGCCGGGCGAGGGCGGCCCAGTGCGTTTGGTTGAAGATGTATCCTTGCAAGTGCAGGCAGGGGAAACCTTGGCCATTGTGGGTGAAAGCGGCTCCGGCAAGACAGTGACCTTCACTTCGGCGCTTGGCCTTTTGCCAAAGCCAGGCCGCGTGATCGCCGGCCAGGCGCTGCTGGAAGGTGAGGATTTGTTGCAGCTCTCGCCGGAGGATTTGCGCCGGCGCCGCGGCGCGCGCATCGGCATGGTATTCCAGGACCCGCTGACGGGGCTGAACCCCGTATTCCGCATCGGTGATCAGATCACTGAGGTATTGCGCGCCCATCTATCCATCACCCGACGCGCAGCGCGGGATAGGGCGGTTGAATTGCTGGCGCGCGTACAAATCCCTGACCCAGCGCGGCGCGTGGATGATTATCCGCACCAGTTTTCCGGCGGCATGCGTCAGCGTGTATTGATCGCGATGGCGATTGCGCTAGGCCCGCGGGTGTTGATCGCCGATGAACCGACGACTGCGTTGGATGTGACAGTGCAGGCGCAACTTCTCGATCTGCTGACGGATTTGCGCCAGGCGGATGGGATGGCGATGGTGCTGATCACGCATGATCTTGGCGTGGTTGCGCGGCAGGCGGATCGCGTTGCGGTGATGTATGCGGGACGCGTTGTTGAGACCGGCCTTGTCGAGGAAGTCTTCCGCGCACCCCGGCATCCCTACACAATTTCATTGTTTCGCAGCATCCCTGATCTTGAATCGCCTGCCGGTTCAAAACTGGCGCCAATTTCCGGCGCACCGCCCGATCCTGCGCGGAGGCCTGCGGGTTGCGCCTTTGCGCCGCGCTGTTTCGCGGCTGACGAAAGCGCAGGCTGCCTGCGGGACCGGCCCGTGCTGAATGATGCTCCCCATGCGGTGGCGTGTCACCGCGCGGAGTTGCTGGGGGCTGCGCCATGACCGCGTTTCTGGAAGTTGAAGACCTACGCAAGAATTTTGGCGGAGGCACCAGCCTGCTTGGCGCCAAGCGCGCCACGACACGCGCCGTGGATGGTGTTTCCTTCACGCTCGCTGCCGGTGAGACTCTGGGCCTGGTTGGGGAAACCGGTAGTGGCAAATCCACGCTTGGCCGCCTGGTGCTGCGCCTGATTGAACCAAGCAGCGGCCGCCTACACTTTGAAGGGAAGGATGTGCTGCGCGCTTCTGCCGGCGAATTGCGCGCCATGCGCCCGCGCATGCAAATGGTGTTTCAGGACCCCTATGGTTCGCTTGATCCGCGCATGACGGCGGGGCAAATCATCGCAGAACCTATGAAAACCCAGGGCATGTCGCGCGCCGAGGCGCGTGAACGTGTTGCCGCTTTGCTGTCCCTGGTTGGGCTGCGGGCGGCCATGGCGGGGCGCTATCCGCATGAATTTTCTGGCGGGCAACGCCAACGCATCGGCATTGCGCGCGCCATTGCGCTCGATCCGGCGCTGGTGGTGTTGGATGAGCCTGTCTCGGCGCTGGATGTATCCGTGCAGGCGCAAATCCTCAATCTTCTGGCGGAAATCCAGGCGCGCTCATCAGTTTCATACCTATTCATCGCGCATGATTTGGCCGTGGTGCGGCATGTCAGTGATCGCGTCGCGGTGATGTACCTGGGGCGCATTGTGGAAATCGCACCACGAGACGCGCTGTATCGCACGCCGCACCATCCCTATACAGTTTCGCTTCTATCCGCCGTACCGCATGCGGACCCGGTGCGCGAGAGAACGCGCGAACGCATCCGCCCGATTGGGGAGATCGGGTCGGCTGCCGCCTTGCCCACCGGCTGCCGCTTCCATCCGCGCTGCCCGCGCGCGCGCATCATTGCCGCGCGTGGTGGTGAAACGATGGCGTCCGCCGGCACGCGTCTGCCCCAGGCCTGCGTGACGGAAGATCCCGCGCTTACGCCTTCAGGCAGCGCGCAGCATTTCGCCGCCTGTCATTTCCCCGAAGAAAATTGAGGAGTGTCGCCGATGTTGGTCTCTCGTGAAGACAATTATACGGGCGTTTTCGATGGTAAGGTCGGATACGGGCGCAATCCGGCCGTGGTGGTGATTGATTTCACCCTTGCCTATACCACGCCGGGCTCGCCGTTTTTTGCGGAAGGTGTTGTGCGTGCTGTGGCAGATACGGTGCCGCTACTACAAGCCGCGCGCGCGGCAGGCATCCCGGTGATCCATACCAAGGTGATGTATCATCCTTCCGGCGCGGATGGCGGTTGGTTCGTGCGCAAAGTCCCCGCGCTGCGCAAGCTGGTGCCGGGTGAGCCACTTGCTGAAATAGACCCGAAAGTGGCCCCGCTTGCCGAGGAAGTGGTCATCGTTAAGCAATATCCAAGCCCCTTCTTCGGCACACCGCTTGCCCCCATGTTGGCGACCCTTGGCGTTGATACGCTTATCCTGGCCGGCTGTTCGACCAGTGGCTGCGTGCGCGCCGGCGCGCTGGATGGAGTGCAGCATGGCTATCGCGTCATCGTGCCGCGCGAATGTGTGGGCGATCGGCATGACGGGCCGCATGACGCCAATCTATTCGACATCAACGCGAAATACGGCGATGTTGTCGGGCGCGAGGAAGTGATCCAATATCTTGCCAATCTCGCCAAACGCAATGACTGAGGGAGAATAGCCATGAACAAGATCACCGCACCGGATGAAGCCATTCGCGTCTATTGGATGACTGGGTGTTCTTCCTGCCTCAGGACCAAGGAATTCCTCACGCGCCACGGCGTGCCGTTCATTTCCCGCAATGTGCTGGAAGATGAAGGCGCTTATGATGAACTGGCGCGCTTCGGTTTGCGACAGGTACCGATTGTCACGCGCGGTGATGCCTGGGCCAATGGCCAGGTGCTGCGCGATATCGCGAAGCTTTGCGACATCAAACTTGGCGAACAGCGCATGCTCCCGGTGGATGAAATGCGCCGCAGGTTGGATGCGGTTTTGGCCGGCAGCGCGCGGTTTCTGGCGCAAATGCCTGATTCGGCGCTGGCGCAAATGCTGCCCAAGCGCCCGCGTTCCTTCGCGCAGCTTGGCTGGCATATCGCCAATATCGCGGATGCCTTCCTTGAACATGAAAACGGCATTCCACTGACCTTCGATAGCTATATGCGCGTCCCGGAAGAAAAGGATGCCACGCGCGAAAAGCTGATCGCCTATTGCGAAGAAATGCGCCGGCGCATGTCGGATTGGTTTGACGGCCCGGGCCGCACGCGGGATTGGTCGGCGCGCGCTGATGTCTATTACGGCGAACAGACCATGCATGAATTCATGGAACGCACGGTTTGGCATGCGGGGCAGCATTCGCGGCAATTGATGTGGGTGCTGGAAGGCTTGGGCATTGCGCCGGATCAACCACTGGGGCCGGAAGTTTTCGCGGGCCTGCCCATGCCGGAGAGTGTTTGGGATGATGCTGACCCTGCGAAAATGAAGCGCCTAGCGTGATCATAAAGCCTAATGCCGATTCCTGCGTCATGCACGCGCGCATTACCTGCATGCGGGCGCAGCGAGGCAATAGCACGGAGTTGGATCCGCTCGGCCATCCAGGGAAGCGTCATGGGGGGTGTCCGGGAAGGGTTGGGCGATGCGGAGGGCGCGGATAGGTGCAAGCCAGGTGCAAACTGCAACCCATATTTTTATTCTGGCGCTAGCGATGTCGGGCGCATCTGCTCCCCGCATACAAAATCACCAGGAAGGAACCATGGCCTCGACTGCGCATTGGCCGCAGCCACAGCAACTTCTCAAGGTTGACAAGAAACTACGACATGTGGATTCCATAGTGCATCGGGCTTTAGTGTAACAAAGCACTAAAAAATTGAGCTGTATTGGTGCGATAGAATCCAGTATTGACAGCGCCGCCATCGGATGATGCCGTCGTCCATCCCACAACAACAGTAGGTCACGGTGCGGGACACGGCCCTCCGCGAAAAGCTGCGCAAAATTGAGGCGCTGTTCGCAGGTGCGGCGACGCCCGGTGAGCGCGATGCGGCAGAGGCCGCGATGCTGCTTGTCAGGGCGCGCCTCGCTGAGATCCAGCGCAGCGAACAGCCGGTCGAGATGCAATTCTCAATCCAGGATCATTGGGCCTGTCCGGCGTCAGCGCGCCAAGATCGTGGCGTCGACCGCAAGCCCGATCACGCATCAACCGAGCGTTACTATGGAGTGGTGAACGCGATGGCCGGCTTACTGCCGCCGTCGGCGTTGCCCGGGGCAGAGCCGCGGGTGGTTGTCCTTCATTCTGATGCTCAAGTGCATCGCTTGGCGATCCTGGATCTGGCCGAAGCCGTTGTCGCGATGCCGGATACATCGAGCCGCATGAAATCGGCACTTGGCAAATGGCCAGGGCTGTTCGCGCGGATGACGCTGCTTTTTCAGCTAATCGATCATGCAGATGCGCTGCATCTAGGCATCGCGCCGCCCAATGTCATGGTGGTGCCTGAGACGGTGGCGCGGCGCAGCGCGGCTTATATGCGCGATGTGCTGCTGCCGCATCTGCTGCGGGCTGAGGCGGTGATGTTCTCCAGCGTGCTGTCTGGTCATGCCCGCTGGATCGCGGGTTTCATCCTGTCGCGCGAGGACGAGCGCCTCGCTTTGCACGACGTTGTTCGCGCCTATGGTCCCCTGAAGGCGCCGGATCAGCGCAACGAGCTGCTGAGCGTCATGCAGTCGCTGGAGACCAAGGGCTGGCTGAAGGCCGAAGCACAGGAAAATCCGGCGCGGCCGCCGACGGCTTGGGAGGTCAATCCGCTGGTGCGGGAGCGGTTCGCGCGCCGGGCCGCGGAGGAACGCACTACGCGGCAGCTGGCCAAGGCGCGCATCGCTGCGACGCTGGCACGCGTCGGGCAGACGCCGGGTGCCGCAGAAGAGGCGAAGAATGATTCAACAGCGACGCTGGGGGTAGCATGATGTATTACCAAGCAGAAAGCGAGCGTTGCTGCTTCGTTGCCGTGCCGTGCTCACCTGATTCCCACCCGCGGGAAGCAGGTGTGCTGTCTCGGCATGATGAGACGTTGAAGCACGCGGATCGAATGCCCTGCGGCGGGAAGTCGATCGGCGCGCCACGCGACATCCCTGGCGTCCCCCAACGCGATGCGGAGGCCATCAGCGCATGATGAACGTGGCACCGAATCCTCAACTCCCACCCCATCTGCGCGAAGTCTGCGACATTCTCGCCCGCGGCCTGCTGCGGCTGCGCAGCCGCGGTATGCCGGCAGAAACCACCGGTACCACCGACCGCAGAGACATTCCGCTACACTTCACTGCCCACCAGCGCCGTCATGCGACCCCAAAGAGAAAGGGAACCGCATGAAACGATCATTGCCCGCCGCAGCGCCAGCGGCACCCACCATCCCGTCCATTCCGCGAACGCATGTGCTGCCGCGCCTGGCTGCGCTGCGCACCGCGCCCATCGCTGAGCCGAAGCAGCAATGGCGCACGCTATATGGCAAGGAGCCACCGGCCTTCAGCAGAAGCTATATCGAAAGCAGGCTGGCCTATCGGATCCAGGAACTTGAACCGCCCCGGGTTTGTCGGAGGCTTCAACTTCCAAATAGGATGGGGCCCTTATGAGCAAGACGACGAACAAGTTTTCCCCTGAAGTCCGTGCCCGAGCGGTGCGGATGTTGCTGGATCACGAGGGGGAACATCCCTCTCGCTGGGCTGCGGCGTTATCGATTTCGGCCAAGATTGGCTGTTCGGCGCATACGTTGCTGGATTGGGTCAAGCGGGTTGAGGTGGACAACGGCAGGCGGGCTGGCGTGCCGAGCGATATGGCTGAAAAGCTGAAAGCG
>JADCFX010000044.1 GCA_020249285.1 Roseomonas sp.
CTGCTGTCGGTTTCCGATAGCAGCGTGAATCGGCCCACCAAACATATGGTCCGATCGCTGCTGTCGGTTTCCGATAGCAGCGTGAATCGGCCCACCAAACATGCAGCTAGTGGTGCGCGGGGGCATTCCGGCGGCGGGAAAGGCTACCACGAATCGCACCACTAGGGTCTCGATCCAACCTGGATGATCATGTCGAACAGGCTTTGCGCATAGCCGCGAAGCACCCCGGTAAAGAAGGGCGTCAGCAGAATAAGGGCAATGGCTAGCGCAGCCATTTTTGGCAGGAAGGAAAGGCTTGCCTCATTCACCTGGGTCAGCGCCTGGAAAACCGCCACCACGAGCCCAACGATCAGCAGCAGAATCAAAAGCGGCCCACCGATTTGCAGCGTGACCCAAAGCGCTTCCCGGCTTGCCTCAGCGATGCCGCCCATCGCCCTGCCTTTCCTTGCCCATGCGTAACGCCAAACCAGGCGTCAGATCGGCATGCGCATCACTTCCTGATAGGCCGCGACCACGCGATCACGCACCGCGACCGCCGTTTGCAAGGTAAGTTCCGCACGCCCCACGGCGACCACCAGATCGGTCACGCTCCCCTCACCCGTCAGGCCGCGTGCGGAAGCGGTTTCTGCTTCACGGCTGGTATTGACGGCGTTCTGCACGGCGCGGGAAAGCGCGTCACCAAAGCTTGCCGTCTCACCACCGCCCATGGCAGCAGGGGCGGCGGAGGGTGCCGCCATATTGGCACGATAGGCGGCGGCAGCGCCGCCGGGGGTCAGGGGTAGGGCCATTAGCGCATCGCCTCAATAGTGCGAGTCAACATGCCGCGGCTGACTTCCAGCACTGACAAATTGGCGCTGTAGCTGCGTTGAGCTTCGCGCATATCCATCACTTCAATGGTGGAATTCACATTCGGTGTCTTCACATAGCCCTGGGCATTCGCGGCGGGATGGGTCGGGTCATGGCGCGTCGGGAAATCCCCCTTGGCGGTACCAACCCGGGCAACACGGACGGTATTGGCCCCCAGCGCACGGTCAAAGCGATTGGCAAAGGTCACCGTCTTGCGGCGGAAAGGATCGCCGCCCGCCACTTCTGAGGTGGTGTCACGATTGGCCAGGTTTTCCGCCACCACCCGCAACCGAGAGGTCTGCGTATCCATCCCGGCCGCGGCTATGCGCATTGCGCGATCAAGGTCCATGGCTCAGCGCCCTTCTTAAGACTGGTTCCGCCCAAGGGCGGTCATAAACATGCTCATGTAGCGCCGACGCACCGAAAGTGCGGTGGCATGGGCGGAATCGGTATCAGCCACGCGCAGCGCTTCGCGTTCAAGGGACACGGCATTGCCACTAGGGTCGCGCGTGGCGGAAATGCGTTCCTTCAGCGTGCGGCCATCCTGCTGGCGTGTGCCCTGCAAATGATTGGCATTGGTTGCCACCATCTGCTTTTCCTTGAGCTTGCCGGACAGAACCTTGGCAAAGGGCTGCATATCGGAAGGCCGGTAATTGGGCGTATCCGCATTGGCGATATTCTGCGCCAGCACGCGCTGGCGCGCTTCCGTCCAGCGCAGCCGCTGTTCGGCAAGGGCAATCGGTCCGGTCTTGGTCGGGTCCATGATCCCATCCTTGCACGTTGCGCGCCAAAATGCGTTAAAAAGCGACTTGTTACAACATTTTCTAATGGTTTTTTTGCACCGAACCTGTTGGATAGCCCAGTGAACACGAATTCTGACGATAGCACGGGCGTGGAGGCCAGCCAGCATGGCCTGGCGGTTCTTGCCGCCATCAAGGCCATGGGGGAAAGCCTGACCCAGGCGGAGGCAAGTCTTGCCGAGGGTTATACGCTCGATCTTACCGGGCTGGATGCTGAAATTGCCCGCCTTTGTGCTGCGGCAGGGGCTGCTCCCGCGACCATGGCCCCAGCGTTGCGGCGCAACCTGGAAGCCTTGCTCACGCAGGTCGAAAGGTTGCAAGCAGCTCTTCCTCGGCCAAACAATGGATTCGAACGGCCATGACCCTTAGCCTTGCCAATTGGCTCACCGCCGGCTTTTCACTGATTTTTGTGCTGGGGCTGATATTGCTGCTGGCGCGGTTGTTGCGCGCTACGGGCCTGGCCCCGCAGACCGGCGGGCAACGCCTGAAATTGCAAGAAGTGCTGGCGCTGGATGCGCGCCGGCGCGTGATGATCCTGCGCTGCGATGGGCGGGAAGTGCTATTGCTGACGGGCGGACCACAGGATCTATGCCTGGGCTGGCTGCCACCCAAGAATGAGGAACCGCCTAAGCCATGAGCCGCAGAATAGTCTTTTGGGTCCTGGGCAGCATTGCCTTGCTAGCGGTGCCCGCGGGTGTGGCTCTGGCGCAGAGTGTTTCGATTGATCTTGGCCAGACTGGGCAATCGGGCGCCACGGCACGGCTCGTGCAACTCACCGCGCTGATCGGGCTGCTGTCATTGGCGCCTTCTCTGCTGGTCATGGCGACCGCCTTTGCGCGCATTGTCATTGTGCTGTCGCTGTTGCGCAGCGCCATCGGCGCGCCGGGCATCCCCCCAAATCCCGTGCTTATCGGGCTTGCACTATTCCTGACCTTCTTCGTCATGCAGCCGGTGTTTGAGGCTTCCTGGACGCAGGGCATTGTGCCGATGACCGAGGGGCGAATTTCCGAATTGGACGGGCTGGCGGCGGCGGCGCAGCCCTTCCGCATGTTCATGGTGGCCAATATCCGGGAAGATGACTTGATCCTGTTCATGGATTTGGGCGGCATTCAGGCTGTGACAGACCCCGCTCAAACGCCCTGGCGAGCCCTAATCCCGGCCTTCATCGTGGGTGAATTGAAGCGTGCCTTTGAAATCGGTTTCCTGCTTTTTCTGCCCTTCCTGGTTATTGATATGGTGATCGCGAGCATTCTGATGTCGCTTGGCATGATGATGCTGCCGCCATCCGTGGTGGCGCTGCCCTTCAAGCTGATTTTTTTCGTCCTGGTGGATGGCTGGCGCCTGGTCTCAGGCAGCCTGGTGCAGGGCTTCAACCTGAATTGAAGCCCTGCAACATTTAGGCGCCCGGAAGATTTTCCGCGATATACGGCGGCAGGTTAAAGGCGCCGGTATGGATTTCAGGCGTCCAATAGCGCGTCGCGCCCAAAATACCCGAAGCTTCCGCACGACGGCGAATTTCATCGGTGGCGACCGCGCGGCAAGACGCTTCCTTCGCGGCCCAACCCAGCGTCATGAAGCCACCAACATAGGTCGGCACCGCCGCCACATAGGCCCAATTATCGGGGAAGGATTTCGCGCGCCGGCGTGATGTTTCGTGCAATTCATCGGCCTGCATGAAGGGCACGCCGCATTGATTGACGATCAAACCACGCGGCGAGAGGATGCGCGCCGCATTGGCGTAGAATTCATCGGTGAAAAGTGCCTCACCAACGCCGATCGGGTCCGTGCTGTCCACGATGATCACATCAAAGCTTTCCGCGGGCGTGACACGCACATAATCAATGCCATCGCCGATGATCACCTCGGCACGCGGATCGTTCCAGGCATTGCCGCCGATGGTGGGCAGAAATTCCTTGGCAAGCCGCACCACTTCGCCGTCAATTTCCACCATGACGGCTTTTTCGACGCCGCGATGCTGCAAAACGCGCTTCAGCACGCCGCCATCGCCCGCGCCGATGATCAGCACGCGCTTGGCCGCGCCATGGGCCAGGATGGGCACATGGGTGATCATTTCCTGATAGACGAATTCATCGCCTTCCGTGATCTGCACCACGCCATCCAGCAGCATCACCCGGCCATGGGTTTCGCTTTCAAAAATGACAATGTCCTGAAACGCCGATTGCACCCGCGCCAATTCGCGCTTCACGCGGAAGCGTTGGCCCCAAGCGGCGTAAAGGGTTTCATTGATCCAGCTATCGGTCGCCATGGCGGCACCTCATTCATGAAGAAGGGCCGGGCGTTGCCACCCGGCCCCATCAAAACGATATCGAAATTTGCTCAGCCGATCAGGCCGCGCTTATGTTCAGCAAGCTGCACCCGTTCCGGCAGGAAGCCGCGCTTGAGCGCCGGGATCGCCTTATAGGGATCGCATGCGCCGCAGACGAAGATGTCGAGCGCGGCATAATCGCGTTCCGGCCAAGTGTGGATGGACACATGGCTTTCCGCCAGTACCAGCACGCCGGATACGCCGCCATTGGGCGAAAAATGATGGAAATGCCCATGCAGGATCGTCGCCCCAGTGGCGAGCGCGCCCTCACGCAACACCGCATCAATATGGTTAGGGTCATCCAGATTGGTTGCCCCCCACAAATCCACGATCAGATGCGTCCCGGCGTAGCGCACACCGTCACGCTGAACGAAATAATCCTTCTCGGCATGGGCCGAGACGTCTTCGTCAATATTCCGGGTGTCGCTCGGCAAATCCGAGACCATCCCCGGTTGGACGAGAGCTTCCATAGCAGGGCTCCTTCCAGCCAGCAGATGACCAGGGCGATCAGAGTATCCGATCAGGTCAACAGCGCGGGCATATGGGGCAAGCGGGAAGGATATGCAAGGGAAAACCGCAATTTCGATTATGAAATTTCTGGCCAGCAGCCCTATCGGCCAAAAACTTTACCGCCGCGGCGGCGCGGGAGTATTCAACCCGCCCAATCTTTGCGGCAGCAGACGCAATTGGCTGATTTCGCGTTGCAGCCGCGGCAAATCCTGCACGCCGCGGAGCGATTCGCCCGTCAACAGCATGAAAGCTTCCGCGAGCGGCCCGCCCTGCATCCGTGCGCCATAATTATCGCGAAGTTGCGCCAGCGTATTGGTATCATTGGCCATCGCCGCATAGGCCGCAGCGCGCGCCAAATCACGCCGCATCGCTGGGCTGAGCGGCGCAGGCGCTGGCGGAATCTTGGCGTCAATATGATGCATCATGGCAGAGGCAGCGCCTGACCAATCCTGTACCTCGGCGCGAATTTCCGCGAGCGCCTCCGCCCCGTCATCCCCAAGTTCGGAAAGCACCCCCTCGGCAACGCGACGATTTCCCGCGCGCGCGAGGGCACGCCCGCGCAGAATGCTGCGTTCAACCTCCTCGGTGCTGCCATCGGCTGCCGCATCCAAGGCAGCCAGCGCGCCTTGGGCGTCGCCTTCCGAAAGGCGCAAGGCGGCAAGCCTGGTGCTGACAGGCCTGCGTGCCGCTGGGTCAGTCAAGCGCCCCAGCGCGTCACGCAGCACGGCGGAAGCGCGATCAACCAGGTCAAGCGCGGCCAGCCGATCCGCCAGCACAAGCACGGAACGGATGCCCGCCTCATCCTCCGGTAGGAATTCCGGATGCGCATCATAGAAAGCGGCGGCGTTCAAGGGGGGCGCGCTTTGCAGCGCTGCGGCGAAGGCGGCGCGCAGATGCGGGCGCAGATCATTCTCGCGCTCCGGGAAGAAGCGCTGGGTTTCTTGCAGCAATTCAAAAGCCGCGCGGCCATTGCCGGCTTCACGCTGCAATTCAGCCAGGCGGATGCGCGCATTCATCTCATCCGCATCGCCGCGCCACGCAAAGAGTGCGGCTTCCAATTCGGCCGTGGCGCCGGCGGCATCAAGCTGCCCCACAGCTAGCCGCAATTCCACGCTGCGCCTGATGGCACGGGCGCGGCGCAAGCGGTCGCGGCCTTGGATCGCCTGACGATAGGCCGTCAGCGCGTCCTCGATCCTACCGTCGGCCTCGGCGATCATGCCGCGGGCAAGGTTGAGGCTGGGATTGTCCGGATCGGCTTCCCCGAGGCGGTTGGCGGCGGTCAATTCACCGGCGGCCGCAAGGCTTTCCATAGCGGTTGGGATCAGCCGCTGAGCCAGCGGACGGGGGTATGACAACAACAGCGGCAGGCTGGCGGCAATCGCGGGGCCGGCCACGGCGTGATCGCCCCGGGCAGCCGCCAAAAAACCGCGCCAAAGCGTGGTTTCATCGGTCGAGGGCATTTGCGGGTTTTCAAGCTGCCGCGCCTCAGCCTCACGCCCCGCGACCAACGCAGCGGCGGCCTGCACCATCACAAGCCGTGCATCGGCACCCGCGCGTGGGTCTTCCTGCAATGCTAGGGTTGCCATGGCCTGGGCTTCCTGCGCCATGCCAAGCGCGAGCAGCGTTTCCGCCGCATGGCGACGGGCCTCAGAACGGCCAAGCGGCCCTGCTTCGCCGATATTGGCGGAGGCCGTGCGCAGCCTTTCCAAAAGTGTTGAAGCATTGGCTGAAGGCAAATCCATGATGCGGCTGAGCGTCGCGGCCTCGGCCAGCGGCTCCCGCCCTGCATCCCCGCCAAGCCGTAGAGAATCCATCCCGGAGGCTTGCAGAATGAAGCGATCATTCAGCGCGCGTAGTTGGATATTGTCCCCTTTGGGGAGCACGGCTACGCCGAGCATGGCGGGCAGAAGTTGGAATTCCGGCTGGCGCCGGCCAATGGCAACCGCTTGCCCGGCTTCCCGCAGGGTGCCAACTAGAAGCGGGCTGCCGGTTTCAGGATCAAGCACATTCACGCTGCGCCCGGGGCGAGCTGCACGCAGCACCAGCCTTACGGGCGGACCCTGATCCAGTTCCGGCGCAATGGCTGTCAGCGCGCGATTGGCATCCACCGCATCGCGGAAGGCTTCCATCACCCAGGCATTGCCCTCTCGCCGCGGGCGGAGCGTGCCGGGGGCAGCAAGGCGCATTTGCAGAATAGAGGCATCGCCAGTCTGGCGGGCTTCCATGCTGCGGAAAATGGCGCTGCCCTGTAACTGGGAAAGATCCAGCGCCTCGGGCCGATCAAAAACGGCGATTATCCAATCGCCATGTCGAAAGACGGCGGCGGAGGTTTCTGCCCCCAGGTCAAGCGAAATGGCCCGCCCTTCCGCCAGCAGCGCAACCGGCGTGGTGCGCCGGGGCGGCACCACGACCAGCGGGCGTTCTGCCGGGGCGGGCTGCGCCTGTGCAGGTGGCGGCGCAGGGGGCATTACCACTGGTGTAGGCGGGGTTGAGGCCGGCGCAACCTGGGGTGTTGTGCCCGCATTTGGCCCAGACCCGGGACGTGAAACATCCGCCGCGGAAGGGGCCGGGGCGGATGCGGTGGCAGCCTGGCTTGGCAGGGGAGTGGCGTCACGCGGGGGCGGTGCCGTAGGCGGCGGCCGCGCGGGCGGCGCGGCGGCCGGCGCGGCTGGTGGTGCGGCGGCGGGCAGAGGAGGTGCCACAGGCGGCGGTGCTCCCCCAGCTTGCGCTGCCGGCGGCGCGGCGGTGCCGGCCTCTGCCCCATCCAGCACATCAATCACGACGCGATTGCCCAGCCGATAATGCCGAAACCGTGTACCGGGGGGGGCTTGCAAAAGGATCCCGCCTTCAACGGCCGTTATGCTTTCAACATTCTTTGGCAGCCGGAGCGCGCCCGAAAGATCATACCGTGCCGGCGTATCAAAGCGTAAAGTCAAGCGGTTGCCCGCTTCTTCCGCCCGGTAGGGCACTGCTTCGGGCCAATCCATCACCACCCGGCCATAGGTCGGGTGGCTCCCGACCCGAAACCCGACCGTGGGCGCCTGCTGCGCGAAGGCTGGAACGCCCAAGGCGATCCAGATCAGCAGCAGGGCACCCGCCAGGCGCATCAATCGAAGCTCGCCAAAAGCCGGTCAATTTCGCTCTGCGAAACGCCAGCACCTGGAAGCTGCGGACCATTGGCAAGCTTTTCGCCTTCGGTGCGCTTGTTGTCCTGCGCGGGTACCACAACCGGCACCGGGCCGGCATTGGGGCCCGGCATGCCGCTGGCGGCGGAAACCACCGATGCAATCCTGCCTTCAATAGCCTTGAGCGCTGTCACAACCTTGCCAATCCGCTGCCCGGTGATGTCCTGAAAGGAACAGGCTTCGTATATCCGAGTGACAGCGCCTTGCAACTTATCGGCGGCGTCCCCGGAAAGTTCGGCCTGCATCTGCTCCAGCGTTTCGCAGCAATCCAGGATTTCATTGGTCGCATGCGCCGTATGTTCGACGATGGCATCCAATTCATCCGTGGCCGAGGGGATATGCGCGTCGCGAATATCTTCGACCTTGAGGGCGGCGATTTCGGCCTTGGCACGCGCGATGGTGCGCCCAAGCCCTTCCAGTTCGGCCAGCAGAACGGATTCCTTGGCAGTCAAATCGCCCGCCATGGTCGCGAGCACGGCGCGAACCGTGGTCTCGATCCGGTCGCCTTCAGGCCCTTGGGGGGTTCCGTCAGGCATGGACCAGCACCTTTTCGATCTTTTCGCGCAGCGTTTCGGCGTTGAAAGGCTTCACGATGTAATTGGAAACGCCGGCCTGCTTGGCGGCCACCACGTTTTCGGTCTTGC
This sequence comes from Roseomonas sp., assembly GCA_020249285.1. GTDB lineage: Bacteria > Pseudomonadota > Alphaproteobacteria > Acetobacterales > Acetobacteraceae > Neoroseomonas. Next base: position 8,312 of record JADCFX010000044.1, read on the forward strand.
TTTCGGCGGTGATCATGATGAAGGGCATCTCCTTCAGACGCTGATCCGCCCGCACTTCCTTGAGCAGGTCAAGCCCGGTCATGGGCGCCATGTTCCAATCACTGATCACGAGCCCAAAATTGCCCGCGCGCAGCTTGGCCAAGGCTTCCTGCCCATCCACAGCTTCATCAACATTGTTGAATTCAAGCTGCTTCAGAAGGTTGCGGATGATGCGCAGCATCGTCCGATAGTCGTCCACAATCAGGACATTGATGTTCTTATCCATGGTTCTCCACCGTTTGCCGACCGGATCTTTCGGCCTACTCGCTTCCCGGCCGATTGGCCCGGTGTCTCGCCAATTCGGCGGTGAGAACCCGGGCTTTTTCAGGCCGCATCGCACCGATCACCGGTGCCATTTTCCGTTCGCCCATGCGATCCAGAATCTGGATCACGACAGGCAACTCCAACTCCTCGAAAATCGCCGCGGCTTCCCGCGGGCGCATGTTTTCATAGGTGCGGACCAAGCCGCGCCAGCCGGATTCCTCGCGTTCGCCACGGGTGCGTTCCATGGCTTCAAGGCGCTGCTGAAGCTGCGTCAGTTCGTCAATACGCTGACCCAAACGGCGCTCTGACGCTGTCAGGACCAATTCGCGGGAGGCGACGGCTTGTTCCCGCGCCTCCAGTTCCGACCGCCTGGCACGCAACTGTTCCAGCAGCGCGCGTTCGGCCTGGGAGATCGGGTTTGGCGCTTCCTCAAGCCCTCCTTCGGGCCTTGGGCCAAGTCGCTGGAAACCACCTGCCGGCCGCTGGGCTTCGGGCGCCACCGCCAGGGGGGGGGCAACTTCTGCCGCCCGCGCCGGTGCGACTGAGGGCACCGGCGCGGGTTCGCCGCGCAGCAGCGGGCGGATGATATTTTCTGACTTTACAAGGAATAAGCCGCCCATAGCGATGATCGCCAAGGGCAAAAGGCGCGGTTTGAACATCAGCGAGGCCCCTTTCCGGTACCGATGGAAAGAGCACGAAGCAAGTCGCGTTCCGCTTGACTACGCAGCGGCCCAGAATCGCTTGGAGGCTCTCGGGTGGGGCGTGTCGCGGCCGGGGCCGGTGGGGCTTCATGGCCGGCCATAGGTCGGCCGGCACGGACCAAGGATTCCAGGCGATCGGCCAAGGTTTCGGCGCGTTCGATCAGAAAGCGCAGATCATCCCGCAGTGGTTCCGCCGTTGTTACCCGTTCTTGCACCTGACGCCCGGAGAGTTCCGCAGTCGCGCGCAGCCGCAAAATGGCCGATTCCGCCGCCGCAGCGGCTTCCGAAAGGCCCTGCGCGCTGGACTCCATCGCCGCACGATCCTTGCGGATTTCGCGCAAGGCCCGCTCCAGCCGGATGGCGAAGGGGATCGCCGCGCCAAGCAGCACCAGCAGGGTGACCTGCAGGCCCCATTCAAGCCAGGAGAATGACATCATGACGAAGCCCCCTTCCGACGTTCCACTTCTCGGTCGATCCGAACAGCCAGGCGCTGGCCCTTGCGACCCATTTCTCCCTCAAAAAGCGGCACATCGCCGCAGCGCAGCCTGACCGGCGCCCCCGGCGGGACGCCAAGTGCAATCTGATCCCCCACCTTCAGATTGAGTACCGAAGAAAGCGGCATCATCTGCTCATCCAGCACCACATCCAGGCCGATATCCGTGTGGCGCAATTCCTCGGCCAAATGGGTTTCCCAGATGCTGTCGCGGCCGAATTTCTCACCCATGAATTGCTGCAGCAGCAATTCGCGCACGGGTTCCAGCGTTGCATAGGGCAGCAGGATTTCAAGCTTGCCGCCGCGATCTTCCATATCCACCCGAAGCCGAACCAGGACGCAGGCATTGGATGGCCGGCTGATTACGGCAAAGCGTGGGTTCACCTCAAGCCGTTCGAAGCGGAAATGCACCGGGCAGAGCGGTTCAAAAGCCGCCGTCAGATCATCCAGCACCACGCCGACCAGGCGTTCCACCAGGGTGCGTTCAATGGTGGTATACGGACGGCCTTCAATCCGCATCGCGGCGGTGCCCCGCCGCCCACCCAGCAACACATCCACCACCGAATAGATCAGCGCGGAATCAACAACGGCGAGCCCGTAATTATCCCATTCATCGGCGCGCGTGACGCCAAGCATGGCCGGCAGCGGCACCGAATTCAGGTAATCCCCGAAGCGGAGCGAAACGATGCCGTCAATCGAGACATCCACATTGTCGGAGGTGAAATTGCGCAGCGTGGTGGACATGAGCCTGACCAGCCGATCAAAGACAATCTCCAGCATCGGCAGACGTTCATAGGAAATCAGACCAGAGGAGATGATCCGCTGGATGCCACTTTCCTCAGCCTCACGCGCGGGGCCAACACCAAAGCCCAAAAGACTGTCAATTTCCGCCTGGTTCAGGACGCGCGCCGCATCCGCCGCCGCCGGTTCGGCTTGTGCTTCGGTTGATCCTTCCTCCTCAAGCGCGGCCCCCCAGGCCGCGGCGAGGTCTTCTTCTTCGCCCGTGCCGCTCATTGGACCAAAATCTCCAGGAACAGCACGTCATTGACGCGAATCTGCTGCGCGTCTCCACGGCCTGCCTGGGCTACCGCGATATTGGCGCGGGCGACCAGTTCTTCCCGCAGCCGCTGGGTGCCGGCCGACCCGCGCAATTCCTCAGGACGGACTTCCCTGAGATAGGTCTGAAAAAGGTCAAGCAGCCGCGGCATGGAAGCCTGGACCACTGCCCCGTCTTCAGGGCGAGCCAATTCCAGCTTGCTGCGGAGCTTCACATAAACAGCCCGACGCCCTGGGGCGTTTAGGTTTGTCACAATTTCCGGCATGTCCAGGAACGCCACGGTCCGCGGCCCAGGTTCCCGTTCGGCCGTAGCGGCGGGCGCGCCCATGCCGAGCAGCGGTGGCAAGATGCCGCCGAACCAAAGCCCAGCCCCGATCGCGACCAGCAGCACAGGCAAGGCGAGGAGCAGGAGCTTCTTGCGCCCCCCGCCCTTCTTTACCTCCGGTGCTTCCTGACTGGCCTCAATTTGCCCTGACATAAAACTCTCCTTCGCGATGCATTCTGACAGCCTCCGATTAAAGAAGCCTTGCGGCAGGGCTTGCCGGGTCAAAAAGGTTTTGACCGGCAAGTTCTGCCCTGACCTACTACTATAAAGGATGGCACGCCGGTTGCACTAAGGATTTTCAGGGTCGGCATGTCACACCGGCCCCCTAACTTTCACTGGCTGGGGTCCTTTGACCGGACCCATTGAGGGAGCCCTTATGGATTCGCCCGGTTACATCCTGCTCTCGCGCTTGTCGCTCCAGGAGCGAGCCACCCAGGCCCTGGCAAATAACATTGCCAATGCTGATACCCCGGGCTTTCGGGCGATGCGGCCGGTATTTGGTCAGGTCATGGTCAATGTGCGTGGCGCCGGAGCATTGCCGGGCGATTCCACCATGTCCTTGCCCCAGGACCGCGCCACTTGGCGAGACATGGCCCCGGGCAGCCTTCAGACCACCGGCAATAAGCTGGATGTGGCGATTGACGGGGAAGGTTTCTTTGTGATCGACACCCCGAAGGGCGAGCGCTACACGCGCGCCGGGCGGTTTTCCATTGGCGCCAACGGCAGGATGGTTGATCAGGAAGGCAATGCGGTGCTGGATTCCCGGGATCGGCCGATCTCGTTCTCAGCCCAGGACACCCAGATTGAAATAACCAAATCCGGTACAATCCAGAGCGAGAATGGCGAAATTGCGCGCCTAAAGCTGGTGCGCTTTGAAAATCCGCAGAACCTGATGGCCGAGGGTAACCGCCTGTTTGATGCCCAGAATGAGGCGCCGGTGCGCGTTGAGCGTCCCAAGGTGGTGCAGGGCGCGCTCGAAGGCAGCAATGTCTCGCCGATCTTGGAAATGACGCGCCTGACCGCAGAAATGCGCGAATTCCAATACGCCAGCAACTTCACCGAGCGTGAGGGTGAACGCATTAACAACGCGGTGGAGCGCATCATGCGCCGCCGGTCTTAAGACAGAATAGGAAATAGCTGCCATGCGTTCTTTGCAAATCGCCGCCACAGGCATGCAGGCCCAGCAGACCAATATCGAAGTCATTTCGAACAATATCGCCAATATCTCCACCACCGGCTTCAAGCGGCGTCGGGCTGAATTCCAGGATTTGATTTATCAGAATCTGCGCCGCACCGGTTCCCAAAGCGCCGATACCGGCACGCTGTTGCCTTCCGGTGCGCAGCTTGGTCTTGGTGTGCGGACCGCAGCGGTCTACCGCATCAGTGAACAAGGCAATCTGCAGCAGACTGAAAACCGCTTCGATATCGCAATTCGCGGTAATGGCTATTTCCAGGTGCTGATGCCTTCCGGCGAAACCGCCTATACGCGTGATGGCACTTTCGGGCTTTCGGCCGAGGGCACGATCGTGACCGCGGAAGGTTTCACGGTTCAGCCTGCCATCACCATTCCGCCGGCGGCGCGCGATGTCACCATCAATGCCACGGGCGAAGTATTGGCCAAGATTGATGGCCAGGTGCAGCCGCAGAATGTCGGCCAGATTCAGCTTGCAATCTTCGCCAATGAAGGCGGCCTGGAAGCCATTGGTGAAAACCTGTTCCTGGCGACACCGGGTTCGGGCGATGCACAGCAGGCCGCACCTGGCCAAGCTGGTTACGGGCAAGTGCTGCAGGGCTTCATTGAAACTTCCAACGTCAATGTCGTGCAGGAAATCACGGCACTGATCACCGCGCAGCGCGCCTATGAAATGAATTCCCGAGTGATCTCGGCGAGCGATGAAATGCTCTCCACCCTCACGAGGCTTAAGTGATGAATAGGCGTCTTCTTTTTGCGCTGCCTGTCGGGCTGCTTGCGCTGCCGGGCACGGCGCGCGCGCAGACGGTGGCCGTGCGGTCCCACACCCTGGTCGAAGATCAGGTCATCCGCATTGCCGACATCTTCGAAGGTTCGTCGCGTGGCGATGTGGTGGTCGGCGCCGCACCGAACCCGGGCCAGCGCTTTGTCATCGAAGCATCGCAGCTTGCCGGCATTGCGCGCCGCTTCAATGTTGAATGGCGCCCGATTTCCGGTTCGGAGCGGAGCGTGATTGAACGCCCCGGCCAGGCGCTATCGCGCGATGCCGCGATTGAGGTCTTGCGCGCGGAATTGCTGGGGCTTGGCCTGCCAGCTGATGCTGAGCTTGAACTTGCGGCCTACTCGCCCCCGATTTTGCCGTTGAACGCGCTGCCAAGGCTTTCTGCTGAGGGTGGGAGCTACGAGAATGCTTCCAATCGCTTCGCTGCCACATTGATTGTGATGGCTGATGGCATGCCTAGCATTCGGATGCGCGTGACGGGTCGGGCTATTGCCACAGCGCCTGCCATTGTCGCCACGCGCCGGCTTGCGGTTGGTGAGGTTGTGCGACCTGAAGATGCCAAGCTGGTTCAACTACGCGCAGAGCGCGTACGCCCGGGCACGGCGCAGCGCCTGGAAGATGTGGTTGGCATGCAATTGCGCCGCCCGATCGGCACGGAATTACCCTTCATGGGCGCGGATCTGATGGTTCCGCATATCATTGCCAAGAATGAAGTCGTGATGATGGTAGTTGAAGGTCCTGGACTTTCGCTGACCACGCAAGGCCGTGCGCTGGAAGCGGCGCCTCGTGGTGGTCGGCTGAGTGTAATGAATCTTTCCTCCCGCACTGTGGTGGAGGCGGAGGCGATTGGGCCTGGTCGTGTGCAGGTGCGTCTTGGCGCAAGCCCGCTACGCACCGTTGAAAGGAGTTGATGATGCGCTTACCCATTCTTTTACTTGCTGCGGCCAGCCTTTCGGCTTGTAGTGCTGCTGAGCGGATTTCGCGCATTGGTCAGGGGCCGGAATTGGCGGCTATTGACAACCCGACTTCCGATCCGCGCTGGCGCCCGGTGACGATGCCGATGCCGAACCCGAGCGACCCACCTTTGCAGAATAACAGCCTCTGGCGTCAGGGAAGCCGTACCTTCCTGCGCGATCAGCGTGCGGCCTCCGTAGGCGATCTGGTGACGGTGCTGGTATCCATTCAGGATGAAGCGGATATGGAAAATTCCACCAAGCGCGGTCGCGACAATAGCGAAAGCATGGGTATTCCCAATCTGCTTGGCTTGGAATCATCTTTTGGCAGGCTTTTCCCGACCGGCTTTGATCCTTCTAGAGCTGTATCCGCCAGCTCCTCAAGCGATGTGAATGGCACGGGCACGCTTAAGCGTTCGGAACAAATTAATCTGCGTGTTGCCGCCACCGTTTCTCAAGTGCTGCCAAATGGCAATCTGGTGGTAGTTGGGCGCCAGCAAGTGCGTGTCAATCAGGAATTGCGCGATCTGCAAGTGGGTGGGATCATTCGCCCGCAGGATATCGGCTCAGACAATACCGTGCGGCATGATCGGTTGGCGGAAGCGCGCATCGCCTATGGCGGGCGGGGCACGATCAGCGATGTGCAGCGCCCGCGTTATGGGCAGGAGCTGATGGATATCATTCTGCCATTCTGATCCTGTGATGGCGTGATCCGTATCGCTGGATCACGCCAGACTGCTTTACGCGAGCTAGGGCTTCACCGATCTATATGTTTACGTTCGTAATGGTTGAGATATTTTTGCGTCACGAGATCCGTCTTCACCACCACTGAAACATCGGTCGTGTTGAACTGTTCATCCAGCACCGCGCCATCGCCGACAAATCCACCAAGCCGCAGATAGCCCTTCACCAAAGGCGGCAGCGCAGCCAGCGTGGCACGCTTGTCAATGCTGGCGGGGTCCTTGCGGCGCATTTCGACAAAGCGTTCAGGCAGCGCGCGCGGGCGCACTTCCTCTGGAGCCAGATGGAAGGCGTGCAGATAGGTCAGTTGATCGGCCAGCGCATCCAGATCCGTGCCGGGCAGGGAAGCGCAGCCGAACATCAACGCAATATCATGGCGGAAGACATAGGCCGCGATGCCATCCCACAACAACTGGAGCGTCCCGCGGCTGCGATAGGCGGCATCCACGCAGGAACGGCCCAATTCCAGCACCGGCGCGGGATAGGCCACCAGGCGAGAGACGTCATATTCGCTTTCGGAATACCAGCGACCCAGCTTTTCGGCGCCCTCACGCCGGATCAGGCGATAGGTGCCGACGACTGATTGAGCGCCTTCACCCCGATCATGATCCACCACCAGCAGATGATCCGCTATGGGGTCGAAATCATCACGGTCGCGATGGCTGGCGGCTGTGGCGGCGTCGGGCCGGGCGCCCATTTCCTGATAAAAAACGCGGTAACGAAGCGCCTGCACCGCATCCAATTCATCCGCGTTGGTGGCAAGGCGCACGCCCAAATTGCCGGCGCGCAATTCTTCAAAGCCCGCTTCGGGCGGTGCAGCTTCGTCTTGGTTGATTGGCATCAGCAATCCCGTCTCTGGGCGGCCCAATTCCGGGAGAGCCCCAGGGTTACAAACCGCATGAGGGACTATAGAAGAGTTTGACTGATCGCCAAATCAGGTCACTTAGGCGGTTGCGCCATTGCGTTTGCGGGGTTTGGTGCCAAGGCCGATCTTTTTGGCCAAGGAAGAACGCTGCTTGGCGTAGCGCGGTGCCACCATGGGGTAATCCTGCGCCAAGCCCCAACGTTCGCGATATTGTTCCGGCGTCATGTTGAAGGACGTCTTCAAATGGCGCTTCAACATCTTCATCTTCTTGCCGTCCTCAAGGCAGATGATGAATTCTGGGGTTATGGATTTCGCGATAGGTATGGCTGGTTCGGGGCGTTGCAACAATAGCGCGGGCGCAGATTCGATTGATGACAATGCCCGGTGCACTTCCTGAATCAGTGTGGGTAAGGCAGCAGCCGCAACGGTGTTGTGTGACACATGCGCCGATATGATTTGGGCGGTTAGGGCTAAAAGACTGGAGGCTGTTCTTTCGTCAGACATCAATGTTTGCTCCGTGTTTAAAGAGAGTCGTTCCACTTCGGGTGATGAAATGCAAGGATTGTTTTGTGCGACGGGTTCGGGTTTAGTGGATCTGGCAGAATACCAGGCCAAAACACCTTCCTGTAGAGCTTTGAATATTGATATGTGTCCAGCTACCCCGACCCCAGACCATCATATTGATATCTCGTCCGAGACCTGCCCGATGACGTTTGTCCTCGTGCGTCTTGCGCTTGATCAAATGAAAACTGGGCAGGTGTTGGAGATCCGACTGCGTGGGGCTGAGCCGCGCCGCAATGTTCCCCTGACCGCACAGGAACAAGGCCATGAAGTTATCGGCATAACGGATGAAAAAAACGGAGAGTCCATTATCCTGCTGCGCCGGGGTTGAAATTTATAGAAAATTGAACGTCGCGAATTTCAGTTTTTCGTCGTTCCGGCCAAGTCAATCCTGAGTACTAAGGCATCCACGGCATCCGCGTAATAGCGCGGCCTTCGCCCAACCTCTCGCGCGCCAGCGGCAGCGTATAGTGCGCGTGCGGCGGCGTTGGGTTCCGCAACCTCCAGGAAAATTTCCACCGCGCCGCGCCGCGCCGCTTCGGCCATGACGCTGGTCAGCAATAGGCGCCCAAATCCCTGGCCATGCGCCCCGGGCCGCACGGCAATGGTCACTATTTCGGCTTCCGGCCCCTGCGTCCGCGCCAAGGCAAAGCCAAGCGGCTGGTCCTGGCTGATAGCGACCAGGCCAAAATGCCCCGGCAGTGCTAGCATGGACGTGAAGGCCGCAGCCCCCCAAGCCTGGTTGGCCGGGAATGCCTCGGCATGGATTTCCGCGAGCAGCGCTGCTGCCTCAGACCCCACAGCTTCGATATGTGCTGCCATGAGACTTAGGTTGACCGTGTGGTGGCCGGTGGTTCGGCATAAAGCGGCGCTGCGTTGCGCGGGGGCAAGGCGCCGATAAGCCGCTGATGCGCAACTTGCCCCACCGCCTGCGCCGAGGGGAGGGCGGGTGGTTCGGCCCTGGCCTGAAAGCCGCGACCAGTAAGGGCCTCGGCTGCCGGCGTCGCTGCATCACCGATCAGCAAAACAGGTCCTGCGGGATCGGGCAGGGCTGCCAGTGGCAGGATTACCGGCGCCTCAGGCAGGACAGCCCCTGTGCGGAAGATTTCCAGCACAATGCGGCCCTGGCGCTGATCAAGCACAGACCAAAGCGTCCGGTCTGCCCGCAAAGCTTGCCGCACTTCTGCGGCCAAAGCTTCCCCCGTGGTCACCCCGATCAGGGGCTTGCCGAGGGCCTGCGCCAAGCCTTCCGCCAGCGCAATGGCAGTGCGCAGCCCGGTAAAGCCACCTGGCCCGACGCCGACCGCGATGGCGTCCAGCGCCGCAGGCGCGACCCCCGCCTCCGCCAAGACCTGCTCCGCCATGGGCGGCAGGGCCGCAGGCTGGCCGCGCGGTGCATCATGCAGGGCCGAGGCCAGCACGGTGCCATCGCGCAGCAGCGCCACGGAACACCGCGCGAGCGCGCCTTCAAGGGCGAGAATCAGCATGTTTCAAATCAGCGTGCGGTGTTTCATGCGCGCCTCATGGCAGGATGGGCCGCTGATTTCCAGATCAAGACCTATGGCCCAAAACTGATCCGGGGCAACCACAGCGCCATTTCCGGGAAGGCGATCAGCAGCACTGTCATCACCACCATGGCGATAAAGAACGGCACGGTGCCCTGGAACACTTCGGCAATCGTGCCTTCGCGCCTGACCGCCTGAATGACGTAAAGCGTCATGCCGACAGGCGGCGAGATCAGCGAGATTTCGCACATCAGCACAATGAAAACGCCGAACCAGACGGGATCAATGCCGGCCGCGACAATCACCGGGAAGACCACCGGCACAGTGCCCACCAGCATGGGCAGGGTTTCAAAGAAAATGCCCAGCAGCAGATAGAAGATCGTGAGCGCGATAATGAGCTCAAGTGGGCTGGCGCCAATACTGGTGGCAAAAGCGCCAAGCGCGGGTGTCACGCCAAGCAACCCCATGACGAAGTTCAGATAGAAGGCAACGGCCAGGATCAGCATGCTCATTGCCGTCAGATTGGCGGTTGCGACGAAGCAATCATGCAGCATGCGAGTGGAAAGCCGACCATAAAACGCCGCAATCGGCAGCGCCACCACAACGGCGAGTGCGGCGCTTTCCGTCACCGTCGCCCAACCAGTATAGATCGAGCCCATGATGATGCCGAAAATCACGAAGGGTGGCAGCAGATCCACCAGGCGCTTCAGCCTTTCGCGCAACGGATCAGCGACTTCCTTCTGCCGCACCAGATCGGGCTTCACGAGTGCGATCAGGATTATGGTGCCCATGAACAGCACTGTCATCACAATCCCCGGCACCACGGCGGCGGCGTAAAGCTGCCCGACCGATGTATTGGTCATGGCGCCATAGACAATCAGCGCAATCCCGGGCGGGATCAGATTGCCAAGCGATGCGCCAGCCGCGATGGAACCCAATACCAGGCGCGTATCATAGCGGCGCTTGCGGAAGGATGGCAGCGCGACGGTTGAAATCGTTGCAGCCGTGGCAACAGACGAACCGGACACGGCAGAGAAAACGGCAGATGCGCCGATATTGGTATGCAGCAAGCCGCCGGGCAGAAAGTTCAGCCAATCCGCAAGTGACCGATATAGCCGATCAGTGGAACCGGACCGCACCAGAATCTCGCCCAGCAGAATATAGAGCGGGATGGATAGCAGCACATAATCTTCCATCGCGCCCCAAAGCTGCGTGCCAAAAGCAGCGACCAAGGGTGGGCCAAGATAAAGCGCGGCACCCAGTAGCGCGATCAGGAACATCGCCACCGCCACGTGAAGGCCCAAAAACAGAAAGGCGATCAGCAGCAAAAAGCCGATGTTGGCTTCGGTAACGCCGATCATGGCTGCTTGCCTTCGCGTTCCAGGATGGTGCCCATTTCGGCTTCGATTTCCTCATCCAGCGTCAGCGGCCCGTAGAAAAGATTGAGCCGCGCCCGGTCCGACAGCAGCAACCAAAAGGCATGGGCGGCCATGGCGCCGGCAGAAAGCGCAAACAGCAATAGCCCAATCATCCAGGCGCCCTGCGGCAACCAAAGCGGCGTTTGCAGCGGAGAATTGGCATGCGCCTGGAATTCGATGCTTTCCTCCAGTACCGACCAACCGCGCCAGGCGCCATAAATCGCCATGCCGGCCAGCAAGGCATAAGCCAGCGTATTCAGCACGGCGCGCAAGAATGCCGGCATGCGCCCCAACAGAAAATCCACCCTGGTATGCCCCTTGACCGTCAGCGCGCAGGCAAACCCAAAGGCCGAGACAATGGCCGTGGTATAGCCGCCGATCTCATCCACCCCCTGGAGCGAGATGGAAAAGAATTTACGCAGCAGAATTTCGGCCACCGTCAGGAAGGACAGCGCAATCAGCCACCAGCCCGATAAAATGGCAAGAAATCGGGCAGGTGGCGCGAAAAAGCGGCTGACCGGGTTCGGGTCTTTAGTCGTCATGCAAAACAGGGCCTTGTCTTGAAGTGCAAATGGGGCTTAGCGAAGCGCGAGATCGCTCAGGCGGCGCGGTGTTGCACAAAGCCCATGGGCTGGCAAAGCCGCGCCCCGCCGAAGCGCCATCGGAACCGGTTTCGCAAGAACCATGCCTTACTGTCTGGGAGTTTGATCCATGCCCTTCCGCCCATCCCTTTTGGGGGCAGCCCTTGGCGCCTTGCTCGCCGCCGCGCCCGCCTTCGCACAAAACCCGATCCAGCTTCGCGTCGCGGGGCATTTCACCTCCAATTCTCGCCACACCGAAGGCATTGAACGGCCCTTCTTCACGGGCCTTGGTCAGACCACGGGCATCAATTTGGCAGTCACCTTCAACCCGATGGACCAGGTGGGGGCGGCCGCGCCGGATGCGCTGCGCCATTTGCGCAATGGCACTTTCGATGTGATGAGCGTGCTGATCGGCCAGACCGCGCGCGATGAGCCCTTTATTGATTCGCTTGATCTGATCGGCGTTTCCACGACTTTGGAAGAAACCCAACAAGCCATCGCGGGCGGGCGTGAAGCGCTCGATCGGCGCTTGCAGGAACGCTTCAACGCCAAGGTGATGACGCTGTGGCCCTTCGGCGCGCAGATGTTCTTCTGCAATCGTCCCGTCGCTTCCATGGCTGATCTGCGTGGTCTCAAGGTGCGGTCCTATACGCCAACCATGTCTGCGCTGCTGCAATCGCTTGGCGCGACGCCCGTGACCTTGCAGCTTTCTGAAACCTATCAGGCCTTGCAACGCGGCACGGTGGAATGCGGCATTACCTCCGCCACCTCAGCCTATACCGCGAATTGGGGTGAGGTTATCCGCACCATCCTGCCAGTGTCGCTCGCTTCCGGCGTGCAGGGGCATTTCATGTCACTGGCGGCGTGGCGGCGCTTCAACCCGGAACAACAGGCGGCGCTGACGCGTGCTTTTGCTGATCTGGAAAAGCAGATGTGGGATTTGGCACGTACCGCGAGCAATGAGGCCTTCGCCTGCTTCCAGGGCCAGGAGGCCTGCACCACGCGCAAATTCAATGTGCAGGTGGTGACCCCGCCGGCGGAAGATGAACGCCGCGTGCGTGAAGCGGTGACCGCCGTGGTGCTGCCCAGCTTCCGCGATAGCTGTAACCGCGTTTGGGCGGATTGCGCGCGGGTTTGGAATGAAAGCGTCGGCAAGGCGCGCGGTTATACCATTCCCTGATATGGCAGCCGGCTTCGCCATACCGCGCCTTGGGCAAGGCACCTGGGGCATGGGTGAAGATCGCACGAAGCGCGCGGCGGAAGCCGATGCGCTGCGGGCGGGGCTCGATCTTGGCATGAATTTGATCGACACGGCCGAGATGTATGGCGAAGGCGGGGCCGAGGAAGTGGTGGGCGACGCCATTGCAGGGCGACGTGATAAGGTTTTCATCGTCTCCAAGGTTTATCCGCATAATGCGTCCCGGCGCGGCGTAGTGGCGGCGTGTGAGCGCAGCCTGAGGCGGCTGCGGATTGAAACCATTGATGTCTATCTGCTGCATTGGCGTGGTTCCGTGCCGCTTTCGGAAACCGTCGCCGGGTTTGAAGCGCTAGGCCAAGCCGGCAAAATCCGGCGCTGGGGTGTTTCCAATCTTGATCAGGATGATCTGGAAGAATTGGGCGCTGCACTTGCCGATTGCGCGACGGATCAGGTGCTTTACAGCCTGGAACATCGCGGCGCTGAGTTTGATCTGCTGCCCTTTTGCGCTGAACGCGCCATGCCCGTGATGGCTTATTCCCCGGTTGGGCAGGGCGGACGGATGCTGCGGAACGCGGCACTGGCAGCGGTAGCGGCGCGGCACGGCAAAAGCCCAGCCCAAATCGCCATTGCCTGGACGCTGCGCCAGCCGGGTGTGGTGAGCATTCCGAAGGCCGCAAAGCTTGCCCATGTGCGGGAAAACGCCGCAGCGCGAGACATCACCCTCAGCCCTGACGATATCGCGGCGCTGGATGAAGCCTTCCCGCCACCACGGCGCAAGCGGCCCTTGGCCATGCTGTAACGGCGTGACCCGTTTTGCCGGGCCACGCCATCAGATTGTGATTAAACGAAACGATCTATTCCGGGGGCAATTGCGCCTCAGCGGCAGCGGCTGGCGCGCTGGTTTCCTTTGGCGCAGCTTCGCGCGACCCAGCAGCGCCGGAACGCAACACCACCATCAGCTTTTCAATCGCGGTCGGCTTGTCGCAGCGGTCAATCGCCGCGGCTTCGGCGGCCAAGCGGTCAAGCGCCAATTCATAGATCTGGCGTTCGCTGAAGGATTGGTCGGGCTGGCCCGCATTGCGGAACAGGTCGCGCACCACTTCGGCAATCTGCACCGGGTCGCCCGAATTGATCTTCGCCTCATATTCCTGCGCACGGCGGGACCACATGGTGCGCTTGATGCGCGCGCGGCCCTTCAGCGTATCCATGGCCGGCTGGAAGCTTTCCGTCGTGCAGAGCTTGCGCAGGCCAGAGGATGAGGCCTTGTTCACCGGCACACTCAGCTTCATGCGGTTTTCCTCAAAGGTCACTTCGATGACCTGCAAGGAATAGCCGGCGGCCTCCACCGTGCGGATGCCCTGCACTGTGCCCACACCATGGGTTGGATAGACGACGTAATCGCCCGTCTTGAACTCCTGTTTCGGGGCAGGGGGCGGTTTGGGCGACGAAGACGACATTGGCATTCCAGGACGAGGCGGGCCTCCGCCAGGCGGGCGCATTCCCATCTGGACATTCGGGCGCATGGTGGGCGGTGGCGGAGAAAGCGGCGAAATACTGGGCGGCGGCGCCGGGCGTGGCGCTGGTGCGGGGGCAGGCAGGGTCACCATGGCAATGGCCGGCGCTTGCACAAGCGCAGGCCGGCTTGGGGCTTCCGGCGCCGCAGGTGCAGGGCTCGGCGCTTCCTGAAGGCCAGTCTTGGCAAGCACAGATTCTGCCTTTGCTTCAACCTGTGGTGCTGATGCTTCTGCCTTGGCCGCGGGTGCGGCCTTTGCCTTGGGCTTGGGCGCAGGCTTGGCGGGCTCGGCCGCGGGCGCGACGGCCTGGGCAGGCGCTTCAGCCGCCGAGGCAGCAGGCTTCGCTGGCTTTGGCGGTGCGGCCGGCTTAGCGGCTGCCTCGGTCACTGGCGCCACGGGCTTCGCAGCGGGCTTTTCGACCTTGGCGGGCACAGCAGGCTTAGCGCTCGGCGGCGGTGACGCCTGCTTGGCCGCAATTGGGGTAGCTGTTGGCTTGGTGACGGGTTTGGGCGCGGGCTTCGCTACCGGTTTGGGGGTAGGCTTGGCCGCTGGCTTAGGCGTGGGCTTGGTGGCGGGCTTCGCCTTAACAGGCGCTCCAGCCTTGACTACTGGCTTCGGGGCCGACTTTGTCGCAGGTTTTGTCGTCGGCTTCGCGCTTGGCTTCGTGCTTGGCTTTGCCGCCGCTTTGGTCACTGGCTTCTTCACAGGTTTCGGCGCCACCTTCTTGTTGGGCTTCGTGGTCGCCTTTGCCTTGGCGGAGGATTTCTTCGCAGCCGGCTTTGCGGCCGATTTCGCCTTGCTGGCGGGCTTCTTCGCCGCGGGCCGAGCCGGCTTGGCGCCGCCTTTGGCAGAAATCTTGGACACAGGCTTGCGTGTCATGAAAACGGGACTCCCAACGCAGAACCCGGATCAGCGCGATCGGGTTGAGAATACATACGATCTTCCCCAGCACACACCTGGGTAAGACCAGATTCCGGAATGAAGAATTATGTTCTTAACACAAAAAACGCCTCGGGTCACCCGCCAAGCAGGTAATGCGGGCGGAATTCATGACCGCTCCGGTCAGATATTCATGCCCTTAAAGGGCAAAATTGCTCAGGGCTTGCCGGGATTGGGGCTGAGCAGCGCCTTCTTGCCCGGCTTGTCCTTCCAATCATCGGCGTCCGCCGGCGCTTCGCCCTTGCGGGTGATATTCGGCCATTGCTGGGCGTAATCCCGGTTCAGCTCCACCCAGGGGGTCGCCTTGTCGTCGCTATCGGGCAGAATCGCCTCTGCCGGGCATTCCGGTTCGCAGACGCCGCAATCAATGCATTCATCCGGGTGGATCACCAGCATGTTTTCGCCGACATAGAAGCAGTCTACCGGACAGACTTCCACGCAATCCATGTATTTGCAGTTGATGCAATTTTCGCTGACAACATAAGTCACTGGCGCGATTCCCTGGTGCTGAGCCTGTCCACAACCGAGCCCAAAATGGCCGCATACAGGGAATTAGACAAGGTGGCCTGACACATAACTATCTCGGCTTAGGAGAGAACCTCATAAAGCCCCTGCGCCTCAGTCGCCGGGCCACGCCTTTCGGCGAGCGCCAGCACCCGCCAAAGAATGATCTGCCCCGCAGCGCCCTGGCCCACCGCCAGCGTCAGCACATCGCCGGGCCGCAGCTTGGCATGGGGCTTGTCGGTTGGCAGGCGATTGATGCGCACCACGCCCTTTTCCACCTGCCGCGCGCATTCCGCCCGTGTCTTGCGGAAGCGCGCGCACCAGAGCCAGGCATCCAGCCTCTGATAATCCCGCCCTTCCGCCTCTGCCGCCACCGCGACCAGCTCAGTCCTTCTTGAGCTTCAACGCGGCGAGCACCGCAAAGGGGCTGTCGGGGCGCGGCATGGCGGGGAGCGCCACACGATCTTCCCGTGGCGGCCGAGGGCCGCGCGGGCGGTCATTGCCGCCCTTATTGCTGTAATGCTGGCGCTGCTGCTGCCCGCCATCGGGCTTCGGGCGGCGATCCGGGCGCTGATCCGGCCTGCGTTCCGGGCGTTGCTGTTCGGGCGGTGCTTGGTCTGGCGTGGTGCCCTCAGCCGCAGTGGCCTCCGCTGGTTTGTCGTCGCGTCGGCGCTGATCCGGGCGGGGGCCGCGCCGTTCGGGGCGCCGATCATCGCGGCGCGGGCCCTGCTGGCGCGCCTCGAAGCGGGGCGCGCGCTGCTGGCCGATCCGCGCGGGCGCGGGTGGGCCGAATTGCTTTTCATCTTCGGTGTCGGCTGGGATCATCCGAAAGCCCATGGCATCCAGCACCGGGCCAAGGTTTTCGCCCTTGATCCCCAGGCGGCTTGCCAAATCCCCCGGCAACAGCGCGGGCGCCTTACGCGTCAGATGCCCTAATTCGCCGGCGATGCGTTCCGCCACATCCAGGCGCAGCAGCACCGGCCCCGCCGGCAGCCAGCCCATGGTCTCGGCAAAGCCGCGCGGCCAATCGGCGGGCGGCGCCACCGCAATCAAGCCACCCGAGGGCAGCTTCGGCGTTTCAATGCCGCGCAGCAGGGACCAAAGCTGCGCACGCAAAGCCATGGCGCGCGGCTTCAGCGCTTCCGGCACGTAAAGCGCATAGCGCCCGGCGCGGATGCCAATGCCCTTCAGCTTCTGGCGCAGATCGGGGCGAATCTCCCCATCCGTGGCACCCATGGCCAAGCCCAATTCTTCCCGCAGCCGAAAGGCCGGGCCGCGCAAGGTATTGTCTTCCGAAGCCTTTTCCTCGGCGGTGAAAATCGCGCCCAGATCGCGCTTCACCAGTGCTTCGATCCAGGTGGCCAGACGCGCACGGATACGTTCGCGCTGCGCGCCATCGAGAAATTCTGACGGCAGTACATCAATCTGCGGCTTGCCGGGTTCAGAACCGGGCTTCAGCTTCGCCACTTCCGCAATATCGCCAAGCCCCGCCGGCATATTCGGCGCATGGGAATAGGCCCAGGTCACGCCATGCTGCGGCGTCAGCGCAAACGCTTCATCCTTCGCGGTTTCCAGCATGGAAACGCGGCGCGGAATTTCGGCGCCCAAGGCACGGCGCGCCGCGCGCAGCACCACGCGGCGTTCTTCTTCCTTCACCGTCGCCGCATCGGGTTCAAACAGGAAGCCCTTCACATGGCCGACCGGATGGCCTTCC
Source organism: Roseomonas sp. (assembly GCA_020249285.1). Lineage (GTDB taxonomy): Bacteria > Pseudomonadota > Alphaproteobacteria > Acetobacterales > Acetobacteraceae > Neoroseomonas. Next base: position 25,657 of record JADCFX010000044.1, read on the forward strand.
ACCACCACTTCCCCGCGGCGCGTGACGGCGGAAAGCAATTCCTCATCGCTTTCATCGAGTGCGCGGATCAAATGCGCCGCGCGGCGGTCCACAAAGCGCGCGGTCAGGCTTTCATGCAAAGCGTCGGAGACCATGTCTTCCACGCGCCGCGCTTCTGCCTGAAGCTCCGCCGCATTATCCAGCCAATCGGCCCGCGCCGCGACATAGGCCCAGACGCGAATGGCCGAAAGCCGCGACATCAGCGTATCAAGATCACCTTCCGCCATGCCAAGCTGCGCGAGTGATGAGGCCACCCAATCGCCCGGCAACCGGCCTTCCCGCGCCAGATGCGTGAAGATGCGCGCGCAAATCCGAGTGTGGCTGTCATCCGCCAGCTTGCGGAAATCCGGCACCTGGCAGGCTTCCCAAAGCAGCCGCACGCGAGATGCCGTATCGGCCAGGCCACGAATTTCTTCTTCCCGCACCAGCATGGAAAGCGTGATGTGGTCCACCGCATCATGGCCCTTGGCAAGACCAGGCAAAGGAGCCGACGCACCAAGACTATCAAGCAATGTCTCGACCGAAGAAAAATCCAAATCCGAATTGCGCCAGGCGAGCGTCTTCAGCGGTTCAAACGCATGCGTTTCGATCTGGGTGATGATGTCATCATCCAGTGTCGGCGCATCCGCCGTGGTGCCGAAAGTGCCATCGCGCATGCCACGCCCGGCGCGGCCCGCGATTTGTGCGATTTCTTGGGCGGTGAGCGCACGCGGCTGGTGGCCATCAAACTTGTTGAGCGCGGCCAGCGCCACATGGTCCACATCCATATTGAGGCCCATGCCGATCGCATCCGTCGCCACCAGGAAATCCACTTCCCGGTTTTGATAGAGCGCCACTTGCGCATTGCGGGTGCGCGGGGAAAGTCGGCCCATCACCACCGCGCATCCGCCATGCCGGCGGCGCACCGCTTCGGCAATGGCGTAAACTTCCTGTGCGCTGAAGGCGACAATGGCGGAACGCGCCGGCAATCGAGATAGCTTGGCGGGGCCGGCGTAACTCAGTTGCGAAAGCCGGGCGCGGGTTTCGATTTCAGCGCGCGGAATCAAGCGGCGCAGCAAGGGCGCGATGGTCTCAGCGCCCAGGAACATGGTTTCCACCATGCCGCGCGCATTGAGCAGCCGATCGGTAAAGACATGCCCACGATCCGGGTCCGCGCAAAGCTGAATTTCATCAATGGCGAGGAATTCCACAGGACGATCCAGCGGCATGGCTTCCACCGTGCAGGCGAAGTATTTCGCCTCGGGCGGGACAATCTTTTCCTCGCCGGTGATCAGGGCAACGTAGCGTTCGCCCTTCATCGCCACCATGCGATCATAATTTTCACGCGCCAGCAGCCGCAGCGGAAAGCCGATACTGCCCGAGGCATGGGCGAGCATCCGCTCAATCGCGAGGTGGGTCTTGCCGGTATTGGTCGGGCCAAGAATGGCGCGAACCCTGGGTTCGAACATGCGGGGGTCAATGTCCAAGAAAGTAAAACGCGACGCTCCGTGGCATGACGCGGCGCGCTTGTCCATGGTGACGGCAGCGGGCAGGGTGGCGGGCCTGTGATGAGCCCCTCCACCCGCTTCGCCCTGATCTTCGCCGCGCAATTCGCGGCCTTTGGCGTGATGATGCCCTTTCTGCCGCCGCTTTTGCTGGCGCGCGGGCTGACGCCGGCTGATCTTGGCACGGTGCTGGCCGCCGGTAGCGCGCTGAAATTGCTGGCGGGGCCTTTGGGCGGGCGCGTTGCGGATTGGTTGGGTGATCCGCGGTTGGTGCTGATTTGTTGTACCAGCTTAGCGGCCATTGTTGCGGCGGGCTTTGGGCTGGTTGGTGGATTTTGGGCTTTGCTGCTGGTGAATTTGGCGCTGTCGGCGGCCTTGGCGCCGACCACCGCGCTTGCTGATGCGATGGCACTGCGCGCCGCCCGCGAACCCCCCGGCTTTGATTATGGCCGCGCCCGGGCGGCTGGTTCCGCAAGCTTTATCCTGGCTGCGGTGGCCGCCGGCGCGCTGGTGGGTGTGCTGGGGGCGGGGAGTGCTGCCTGGCTGATTGCCGCCATGCTTGGCCTTGGCGCGGCGGCGGCGTTTCTGCTGCCGCGCGCTGAGGGCTTTGGGCGCGGCGGCGCAAGCGGGTTTCGTGCCGCACTCGCGCTGCCCTGGCTTAGGCGCCTGATGCTGATTGCCGCGCTGATGCAGGGCAGCCACGCGGCCTATTACGCCTTCGGGTCCATCCATTGGCAGGAATTGGGCTTCAGCGCCGGGGTGATTGGTCTGCTTTGGGGCTGGGGCGTGGTGGCGGAGGTGGCGTTGTTCATGTGGGGGCGGGGCTTGGTGGACAAGCTTGGCGTGCGCGGCATGATTTTACTGGCGGCCGGGGCGGGCTTGGTCCGCTGGCCGATCATGGCCGTAAGTGAAAGCCTGGCGCCGCTGATTTTCGCCCAAGCGCTGCATGCGCTGACTTTTGGCGCCATGCATCTGGCGGCGATCAAACTATTGCAGGAACGCGTGCCGGGCAGTCTGGGCGGCACGGCGCAAACTCTGCTTGGCGCCGCCGTTGGGGCCATGACCACGCTGCTGACGCTGGCCTGTGGGCCCGGCTATGCCGCGCTGGGGGCGGGGATTTTCTGGGCCATGGCGGGGCTTTGTGGGGTGGTGGCTGTGTTGGTGGCGGCGGGTAGCCTCAGCCGCGAGTGATTCGCGTGACCACACCGTTTTCGATCAGCCCGGTTGCGTGATGGGCCGCAGCCTTGCGGGTTTTGGGTTTGGCGTTTGCCCATGTGGCTAGCTGGTGTGTTTGCTGAGTGTATTGGATGCTATCTGTTGAGTCGTCACGCTTAACTTTGTCAGCAATGATCATGTGCAGTATGCCGGCCTCGCCGCATTCTCGGTACGATCTATGGTAGCATTCGGCAACGATCGAATGCCCTCTGAGAGAACATCAGCATGCGTCAGGTTTTTCAGCCGGGCCTGGGGCGCTGGGTGGAACCAACCCAGGCTTCCACCGCGCGGGCCAGGCTTGTCGCGATCAGGGCGCGGTGTTCGGGCTTGCGCAAGGCGGCTTCATCTTCCGGGTCAGAAAGGAAGCCCATTTCCACGAGCACGGATGGCACTTCCGGCGCCTTCAGCACGATGAAGCCGGCTTCACGCCTTGGTTTTGGCAGGATGGGCACGGCGCGGGTCAATTCGCGCACCGCCACCCGCGCGAAGCGGGCGGAATCGCCAAGGGTTTCTTGGCGCATCAAGCTCAGTAATATCGCCTGCACCTCCGGCGACACGGAGGGCAGGCTAAGGCCACCCGCAAGATCGGCGTTGTTTTCGCGCTGCGCGAGGGCTTCGGATAGCGGGTCGCTCGCGGTCTCGGCCAGGGTATAGACACTGGCCCCCTTCGCCCCCGGTGCGGAATCGGCATGGAGCGAGATCAGCAGCGCAGCTTCGCGCGTGCGGGCGAAGGCCACGCGGTCCGCGAGGGAGATGAATTCATCACGCTCCCGCGTCATGGCGACACGGCATTTGCCGCCTTCTTGCAGTTTGCGGCGCAGGGCCTGGGCGGCGGCGAGGGTCAGACGCTTTTCTTCCGTGCCGCGCCGGCCGATGGCGCCAGGGTCATAGCCGCCATGGCCGGGGTCAATTACCACCAGCGGCAGGGCAGGGGCGCTGCCTTGCGCCAAGGGCATGTCCCGGCGCGCCGCCGCTGCGAAGGCCTCAGAACTCGCGGGGGCGATTTCCACCAGCAACCGCCCAGCCGGCCCAGGCAGCCGGCGCGGCAAGGCGGGGCGCGCCAAGTTCAGGCGCAATTCCTTGGCTTCGTCATCAAATACCGCGCTAAATACCGCGCTGGCGACCGGCCCTGCCGAGCCCAACCGCGCCGGCCCTTGCCAGGTCACGCCGGGCAGGGAAAGTACAAGGCGAGGCGGCTCGGCCAAGGCGCGCCATTCCCAGGAAAGCGGGCCTTCCAGCGTCAGTGAAAGCCGCGCCACGCGGCCTTCGGCTTTGAGGCTGGCGGCATTGACGGAAGCGGCCAAGGCTGGCTTGGCGCCGCCCAAAACCACCCCGCCTAACCCCAGGAAATGTCGGCGCCCTATGCCCATGCCGTCATGCTTCTCTCGTCGCTCTTGCGACGCCATTTACCGGCCCTTCCGCGCCATGTCATCCGAAACGCGACCCGGCCAATGGCGCCCATGTTTTCGCGCTTGATTAATGGCGCAAAACCAAGGCTAAATGAAATTGTCAGGACTGCCAAAGCGTCATAGACCCAAAGGCAGCGTGTGGGGAGGAGCGATGGCGATCACTGGCCATCCGGCGCGGATTTTGACCGCATGTAATGGGGCAAAGCGCCATGTCGCTGCTTGAAGTGCGCGATATTGTCGTGCGTTTTGGTGGCGTAACCGCTGTGGCCGGCGTTTCCTTCGATGTGGAAGCAGGCCAGATTTGCGGCCTGATTGGCCCCAATGGCGCGGGCAAGACAACGCTGTTCAACGTCATCAGCGGCATCTACCGCCCGAATGAGGGTAGTGTGCGCTTCGATGGCCATATCACCACCAATGAACCGCGCCACCGCATGGCGCCACTTGGCCTGGGGCGCACCTTCCAGAACCTGGCCTTGTTCAAATCCATGACCGTGCGCGAAAACATCCTGGCCGGCGCGCATTCCGCAGGCCACGCCGGATTTCTGGCCAATGCGCTCCGCCTGCCGCGCGCGCGGGCTGAAGATCGGGCAGCGCGGGATCGCGCGGCGGAATTGCTGGCACTTTTGCAATTGGAAGCGGTTGCTGATCTGCCAGTGGTTGATCTGCCCTTTGGCACGCAAAAACGGGTCGAGATGGCGCGCGCGCTGATCAGCCGGCCTAAGCTTTTGTTGTTGGATGAACCCGCAGGCGGGCTCAATCACGGTGAGGTGGATGAATTGGCCAGCTTGTTCCACGAGGTGCGGACAAGCTTCAAGCTCGCCATTCTGCTTGTGGAACATCACATGTCGCTGGTGATGCGCGTATCGGACAAGGTTGTGGCGCTCGATTTCGGCAAGAAGATCGCGGATGGCACACCCGATGAGGTGCGGAGCAGCCCGGAAGTCATCCGCGCCTATCTGGGCGATGGCCATGCGGATGCGGCCCATGCTGCTTGAGGTCAAAAATCTCCGCGCTGGTTACGGCCCGACGCAGGTTCTGTTTGGGCTTGATTTCGCGGTGGCGGAAGGTGGTGTCACGGCCCTGCTGGGTGCCAATGGCGCGGGCAAGACCACAACGCTGCGCGCGGTTTCCGGCCTGATCCGCCCGGAAGGTGAAGTGCTGCTTTCCGGCCAGCGTGTCTCTGGCCTGATGACGGAATCCATCGCGCGGCTTGGTGTGGCGCATGTGCCCGATGGGCGCGGCACCTTCATGGAATTGACGGTGGAGGAGAATTTTCGCCTGGGCGCCTATACACGGCGCGATCCCGATGTGGCGGCGGATTTCGCGCGCATGTGGGAATGGTTCCCGCGCCTGAAGCAGCGCTGGCGCCAGCAGGCGGGCACGCTTTCGGGCGGAGAGCAGCAAATGCTTGCCATTGCGCGCGCGCTTTTGCTGCGGCCCAAGCTTTTGTTGCTGGATGAACCAAGCTTCGGCTTGGCGCCGCTGATTGTGCAGGACATCTTTGCCATTCTGCGCCGCATTCGCGAAGAAAGCGGCGTTGGCATTTTGCTCGTGGAACAAAACGCCAATTTGGCGCTTGATCTGGCCGATCATGCCTATCTGCTTGAGACTGGCCGCATTGTCATGTCAGGCCCCGCTGCCGAGATCAGGCAGGATGAGGCCATTCGTCGTTCCTATCTGGGATATTGAAGAATGGAAGCCTTTCTGTTGCAGCTTGCGGCCGGCATCGCGACAGGCGGCATTTACGCCTCGGTCGCGCTGGCGATTGTGATGATCTACCAGGCGACGCATCATGTGAATTTCGCGCAAGGCGAAATGGCGACGCTTTCCACCTTCATTGCGCTGACCATGATCCAGGCGGGCCTGCCCTATTGGGTGGCTTTTGCCGGGACGCTGGTGGTTTCCTTCGTGATGGGCGCGCTGGTGGAACGCCTTATCATGCGCCCGGTGCAGCATGCGCCGATCCTGACACATGTTGGCGTTTATATCGGCATGCTGCTGATTATCGGTAATCTGACCGGCTGGGTCTTTGGCTATACGACCAAGGTGTTTCCCTCACCTTTTGAAGGCGGCGGACCGATGCTGGGCGGGCTGTTTTCGGCGCATCAGCTTGGCAGTGTTGTCGTGACACTCGCGGTGCTGATCCTGGTCTATCTGTTCTTCACCAAGACATCGCTTGGCCTTGCCATGCGGGCCGCGGCCTATAACCCGCGCTCCGCCCGGCTGGTAGGTATTCGTGTGGATGTCATGCTGGCGCTGGGCTGGGGCTTGGCGGCGGCGATTGGGTCGGTTGCCGGCATGATGGTGGCGCCCATTGTATTTCTTGATCCGAATATGATGCTGGGCATTCTGCTTTATGCCTTTGCCGGTGCTTTGCTGGGCGGGATAGATAATCCGCCCGGCGCGGTGATTGGCGGCTTTATGGTGGGTGTGCTGGAAAACCTGGCGGGCGCCTATATTGTCGGCACGGATTTGAAGCTGACGGTCGCACTCGTGATCATCATTGGCGTCCTGGTGCTGAAACCCTCCGGCCTGTTTGGCCGCGTTGTCTTCACGCGGGTGTAAGGGCATGAACGCATCACCCGCGCGTTTCTTTCTTGTAGTGCTCGGTCTGGCGGCGGCCCTGGCGCCGCTTTGGGTGCTGGAAAGCTTTCATCTGTTCCAATTGACGCTTGCGGTGATCATGGCGGTCGCGGTGCTCGGGCTCAATATCGTCACGGGCTATAATGGGCAGATATCCCTGGGGCATGGCGCGTTTTTCGCGATTGGCGCCTATGTTACCTCAATCCTCATGGCGCAGGCCGATTGGTCCTTTTACGCAACGCTGCCTTTCGCTGCGGCGGTCTGTGGGTTGGTGGGCTATGCGGTTGGGCTGCCGGCGCTGCGGTTGGGCGGGCTTTACTTGGCGCTGGTGACGTTTTCGCTTGCGGTCGCGGTACCGCAATTGCTGAAACACAAGGCGCTGGAAGCCTGGACTGGCGGCGTGCAAGGCCTGTTCCTGATCAAGCCGGATCCGCCGCGTTGGCTGACTTCCGTGCTGCCCTTGAATCCCGACCAGTTCATGTATCTCAATGTACTGATCATCTCTGGCATCTGCTTTCTGCTCGCCTGGAACCTCATTCGCGGGCGCATAGGCCGCGCGCTGATGGCAACGCGAGATCACCCCACGGCGGCTGAGGCGATGGGCATGGATATCGCCGCGCTCAAGACCGGCGCTTTTGCGGTGAGTGCCATGATCACCGGTGTCGCCGGCGCGCTTTCTGCCGTGGCGGTGGAATTCGTGGCCCCCGATAGCTTCACCTTCCTGCTGTCCATCACGTTCTTCGTTGGCATGGTGGTGGGCGGGGTCGCTTCCATCCTGGGATCAATCTTTGGCGGGTTGTTCGTGCTGTTTGTGCCGAATATCGCGGAGAGCATCAGCCGCGCCGCGCCCGGCGTGATCTATGGCATGATCCTGATCATTTTTCTGTTTCTTCTGCCTGAAGGCTTCGCTGGTTTGGTGCGGCGCCTTTTGGCGAAGCTTTCATCGCCTGGAAACCCACAACCAAAATAAGCGGAGAGGAATTCACCATGACCATCTCACGTCGTCTTCTTCTGGCCGGTAGCGCGGGCGCGCTGGCCGCACCCAATATCGCCGCCGCGCAGGAGGCGCCTGGCGTCACCGCAACCGAAATCCATATCGGCAGCACCAATGCGCTGTCTGGCCCGGTTTCATCCTATTCGGTGATTTCGCGCTGCCTGGAAGCGATGTTCAAGCGCCTAAATGATGCGGGCGGCGTCGCGGGCCGGCGCATCAAATTCACCGTCTATGATGATGCCTATCAGCCACCGCGCACCCTGGAACAGACGCGCCGCCTGGTAGAACGCGACCGCGTTGCCTTCCTGTTCAATCAGCTTGGCACGCCGACCAACAGCGCGGTGCATCGCTATGTCAATCAGCGTTCCGTACCGCATTTGTTCCTGGCGACCGGCGCCGATAAATGGGCCAATCCGCGCGAATTCCCCTGGACCATCGGCTGGCAGCCAAGCTACCGGGTAGAAGCGCAGATCTACACCAAATACGCGCTGGAACAGCGGCCTACTGCGAAGATCGCGCTGCTTTATCAGAATGATGATTTCGGGCGTGATTATCTGCACGGCGTGCAGGATGTGCTTAAGGATCGCTTCCGGTCCATGGTGGTCACCGCCACCAATGAAGCGACCGATCCCACGATTGACAGCCAGATTGTGCAACTTCAGGCCTCTGGTGCTGATGTGCTGATTTGCGGCGTCGTGCCGCGCTTTGCCGCCCAGGCCATTCGCCGCGTGCATGATATTGGCTGGCGGCCCATGATGTTCATGACCAATGTGTCGGTTTCCGTCGGCGTGGTGATGCAGCCGGCTGGGGCTGAGAAGGGCATTGGCCTGATCACCTCGGACTACCGGAAGGACCAATCCGATCCCGCCTGGGCGCAGGATGCGGGCATGAATGAATGGCGCGACTTCATGCGCCGCTTTGTGCCGGATGGCGATTTGGGCGACAACAATTTTACCTATGGCTACGGGGTTGGCACCACCATGATCCAGGTGCTCCGCCAATGCGGCAATGATTTCAGCCGCGAGAATGTCATGAACCAGGCGCGCAACATCAGGCCGATGGACGTCGCGACCCTGCTGCCCGGCATCAAGGTGCAAACCCAGCCCGATAATTACAACGTGATCCGACAAATGCAGTTGCAGCGCTGGAGCGGGCAAAGCTGGGAACGCTTCGGCAATGTGATCGAAGGGGCGGGGTGACGCCCCCCTCGGCTTTTGGGCCTTCCGGGCGGGCGCCGCCCTCCCCAAAGGCGACACTTGTGGTGCTTGCGGGCAGGGACTAAAGTAACCTGCCCCGGCGGCATCCGCTGCGGGCGAGAATTCCGGCGGCATCGCCTGGCGCATGAAGCCCCCAAGGGCATGGCGCGCACCACGATGTTCAGCCCCTCGGCCTCCGGGTCCGCGCCTTTGGCGTCGGCTTTGTGGTTTCGCCGGGGGACGGCCCTTCATTCTCGCCAGCGCGGCCCGAGGCGCGCGAAAGTCAAAGCCCTTATGGCCATGGCCCCCGTCGCGCCCGCCGTCCCGCCTGCGCCTGTGACCTTCGTTGCCACGATGGTCCAAGGGTTCCCGGGGCAGGATCCAGGTGCGCCCACCCAGGGACCGCTGCGCCGCCAAGGCGCCGGTCCCGCCGAAGAAGGTCTTCGCCGTCGCATGCCAAAGCACGCCACGCCGCAACCTGATCCTTGTTCGGGCCTCGCCACAGATTTGCGCCGGCGGCACTGCTGCGGCGCGGAGACTCCACCCCATGACCAAGCGTATGCTGATAGATGCATCCCACCCCGAGGAAACCCGGGTTGTGGTGATGGATGGCAATCGCCTCGACGAATTTGACCTTGAAACGACGCAACGCCGCGCTCTGAAGGGCAATATCTACCTGGCCAAAGTGGTGCGGGTGGAACCCAGCCTGCAAGCGGCCTTTGTGGAATATGGCGGCAATCGCCACGGCTTCCTGGCCTTTGGCGAAATCCACCCGGATTACTACCAGATCCCCGTGGCGGATCGGCAGCGCCTGCTGGATATGCAGGAAGCCGAAGCCCGCGCGGAGGATGAGGACGACCTGCCGCCGGAAAGTGCGATGGACCGCGCCGCCTGGAATGGCGAAAGCAATGAAGCCTGGCAGCCGGGGGAAGACGCCAATGGCGAAGCCCCAGCTTCAGAACCGAATGGCGAAGCGGCACCCGCCGCTGAAGCATCGGCAGAGGATGCGCCTGAACCCGAAGCCCCTGCCGCTGCTCAGCCTCTTGCGATTGAAAGCGAAAGCCTGAGCGCCGCGCCGGAAGCCACCAGCGATGAGCCCGCCGAGGCCACTGATCTTGGCCGTGTCGAGGAATTGCCCGCCGAAGAAGACCAGACCCCGCCCGAGATCATTGGCGGCGAAGGCCCTGCCGAGACGGAAGAAGAACGCCGCGAGCGCCGCATCCCGCCGCGCTTCCTGCGCCATTACAAAATCCAGGACGTGATCCGCCGGCGCCAGATCATTCTGGTGCAGGTTGTGAAGGAAGAACGCGGCGGCAAGGGCGCGGCGCTGACAACCTATATGTCGCTTGCCGGGCGCTTTAGCGTGCTGATGCCCAATTCCCCACGCGGTGGTGGCGTTTCGCGCAAGATCACTTCCGCCACTGATCGCAAGCGGCTGCGCGAAGTGATGGATGATCTGCAATTGCCGCAGGGCATGTCGCTGATTGTGCGCACCGCCGGCGCGCAACGGCCAAAGCCTGAAATCCAGCGCGATTGCGAATATCTACTGCGGCTTTGGGACGGCGTCCGCGAACGAACCTTGGCTTCCACCGCGCCCGCTTTGATTTATGAGGAAGCGGATCTGATCAAGCGGTCCATCCGCGATGTTTATGGCCGCGACATTGATGAGGTGATGGTGGAAGGCGATGGTGCCTTCCAGCAGGCGCGCGAATTCATGCGCATGCTGATGCCATCACACGCGAATAAGGTGCGGATGCACCGCGATGCCGTGCCGCTTTTCGCGCGACATAATGTTGATGCCCAATTGGATGCCATGCATTCGCCCGTGGTGCAGCTGCGCTCCGGCGGGTATATCGTGATCAATCAGACCGAGGCTTTGGTGGCGATTGACGTGAATTCGGGCCGCGCCACGCGTGACCGGCACATCGAAGACACGGCGCTCCGCACCAATATGGAAGCGGCGGATGAAATCGCGCGCCAATTGCGCCTACGGGATCTGGCCGGGCTGATTGTGATTGATTTCATTGATATGGAATCAAACCGCAACAACGCCATGGTGGAAAGGCGGTTGAAGGAATCGCTCCGCCACGACCGCGCGCGCATCCAGGTGGGGCGGATCAGCCATTTCGGCCTACTGGAAATGAGCCGCCAGCGCCTGCGCCCTTCCATCGCGGAACAAACCTTCATCACCTGCCCGCATTGCCTGGGCCGCGGCACGATTCGCGGCGTGGAAAGCAGCGCGCTTCAGGTGCTGCGTGCGATTGAGGAAGAAGGTGCGAAGCGCCGCGCCGCGGAAATCAATGTGCATGTCGCGAGCGAAGTTGCGCTGTGGCTGCTGAACCGCAAGCGCGACCGGCTTTCTGAAATTGAAGCGCGTTTTGGCATGAGTGTTTTCCTCCAGCCCGATGAAAAGCTGATGGGACCAGCGCTGCGCATTGAACGCCTGCGCGCGGCTGAGCCCATGGCGGTGGCCGCCGGGCCTTCGGCGCTGCGCATGGATTACGCGCCGGAAGTGGAAGATATCGCGCCGGAGATCGAGGAAGAGGAAGCGGACGCCCCGAGCGCCGAAGCGCGTGAGGAAACTGCCGAGGAAGGTGAGCGCCGTCGCCGCCGTCGTCGCCGCCGCCGTGGTGGCCGCCGTGAGGGCGGGCCGCAGGGCGGTGAGGATGGCGCCGAGGCTGATGGCGAAGGCGAAGAAGGTACTGAGGCCGCAGCAGAAGCGGGCGATATGCCGGAAGGTGAGGCCCAGCCTGCCGGGGATGAAGCCCGGGCCGCTGAGGGCGCCGCCGAGGGTGAGGATCGGCCGCGTCGCCGAGGCCGCCGTGGTGGGCGTCGGCGCCGTGAGGATGGCCCGCGTGAGCGCCTGGCCGAGGAAGCTGCGCCGGAAATGACGGAAGAAGCCCCGGCGCCGCGCTACACCGGCCCAACCCCGGCGGACCCCTTTGCCGGGCAGATAGATGATGTGTTCGCCGCCATGGCGGCGGCCGAGGAAGCGGCGGAACGCGCTGCCGCGACTGCTCGGCGGATTGCGCCCGCCGCGCCGGTGCCGGAGCCTGTGGCGGAAGCGGCTCCGGTGGCCGAGGCGGCACCCGTGGTGACGGAAGCGGCACCTGTGGTGGAAGCGCCGGCGCCCGTTGAACCGCCAGCGCCGGAACCCGCGCCAGCACCTATTGCCGCTGAACCTGCCCCGGCGCCTCAGCCGGAAAAGGCGGAGCCGGTGATCGGGCCGGCGATTCAGCCGGTGGTGCTGGGCGATGGTGCCGAAGTGGCGCGGCCCAAGCGGCTGGGCTGGTGGAAGCGGCCGGGGTAGAGCCTGAAGCAGGGCCTTTGCCGCGCCAAGGCGGTGAAGGCTCACGCTTCACGCGATCTTATCTATCGCCTGAGCCAGCCTGACATCACGCGCGGAAAGCCCGCCTGCGTCATGGGTGGATAGCGTAATTTCCACCCGGTTCCAGACATTGAACCATTCCGGGTGATGGTCCTGCGCTTCGGCCAGTAACGCCACGCGCGCCATAAAGCCCCAGGCCTCGGAAAAATCCTTGAAGCGGACGGTGCGGGTGATGGCATCGCGGCCTTCCACCAGCTTCCATTCTGGCAAAATGGCCGGAAGCCCGGCCCGTTCCGCAGCGCTGAGTGTTTCGACCATAGCCTTCCCCTTCAGATCATCGCCATGCCGCCATTGACATGCAAAGTCTGGCCGGTGACCCAGCCGGCCTCATTGCTCGCCAGATAAACAACGGCGGCAGCGATATCCTCGGGCAAGCCGATGCGCTGGGTCGGGATGCGGCTCAGAAGCGCGGTTTTTTGTGCGTCATTTAACCCATCCGTCATGGCGGATTTCACGAAGCCGGGGGCCACCACATTCACCGTGACCCCGCGCGTCGCCACTTCCTGCGCCAAGGACTTTGACATGCCAATCAGCCCCGCCTTGGCGGCAGCGTAATTCGCCTGGCCGGCATTGCCGGTGACGCCGACGATGGAAGCGATGGAAATAATCCGCCCCTGGCGCTTTTTCATCATGCCGCGCAAAGCAGCGCGCGCCAGGCGGAACGGTGCGGTCAAATCCACTTCCAGCACCGCATTCCAATCCGCATCACCCATGCGCAGCGCCAGCATATCCCGCGTGAAGCCGGCATTATTCACCAGAATATCCAGGCCCCCTGCCTCGGCTTCGATCTTTTCAACAAGCTTCGCCGGGGCTTCTGGATCGGCCAAATCAGCCGGTGCAACAATGACGCGTGAGCCAAGTTCAGCGGCGAGTGCTTCCAATTCCGCGGCGCGGCGGCCGGTGATGGCAACGGTCGCACCTTGGGCGTGCAGCGCACGGGCCACGCCCGCGCCAATACCACCCGTGGCGCCGGTGACGAGGGCTGTTTTGCCGGTCAGATCAAACATATCACTCATCCCTGGTTAAGGCGTTTGAACAGGAAATACCGCGCATGGCCGGGCGGATGATCCTCGATGCTGCCGAAAAGCGCATAGCCGTGCTTTTCGTAAAAAGGCCGCGCCTGGAAGGAAAGGGTATCAAGCCAGACGCCGATGCAGCCTCTGGCGCGGGCTTCGGCCTCCAATCGCTTCAGCAGGCTTGAACCAAGTCCCCCACCACGCAGATCTTCAGGCAAAAACAGGTAGTGCAAATGATACCAGGCGCCCCAGCACCAGCCGAAAGCGCCACCAACGGGTTCAGCTTCAGCAGAACGACGCACGACCAGTGACAGCGGCTTATATCCATGGCTGCCGATGAAGGGCGCATTGAGCGCTTCCAGCCCCTTCAACGCGACCTTGGCAGCGGGATCATTCTCAATTTCCGAAACTGTGATCTCGGCCATGATCAGAGCGACTTCAGGAAGGCTTCAAGCTCGGCCGGATTGCCGATGGCAAGGGCAGTCGCTTCCGGCGCATTGCGCTTCATGAGGCCGGTCAGCACCTTGCCCGAGCCGACCTCGACAAATTTATCACAGCCCATGGCGGCCATGGCGGCGACGCATTCGCGCCAGCGCACTGTGCCGGTCACTTGGCGCACCAGCAAATCGCGGATTTCGGCGGGGTCGGTCGCTTTAGCGGCGGTCACATTGGCCACCACGGGCACGGCAGGCGCCTGCATGGTGGCCTGGGCAAGCGCTTCCGCCATCGCGTCCGCTGCGGGTGCCATCAAAGCGCAATGGAAGGGTGCGGAGACCGGCAGCAGCATGGCGCGCTTCACGCCCTTTTCCTTGGCGATTTCAATGGCGCGCTCAACAGCCGCCTTGGCGCCGGAAATCACCACCTGGCCGCCGCCATTGTCGTTCGCGGCTTCCACAACCTCGGCCTTGTTGGTTTCGGGATTGGTCGCGGCGGCGGCGCAAATTTCCTGCGCCAGATCAATCTCCGCGCCCAAAAGTGCCGCCATGGCGCCAGTGCCGGGGGGCGTGGCCTTTTGCATGGCCTCGCCGCGCAGGCGCAGAAGCCTTGCGGCGGTGGCGATATCGAAAGCGCCGGCGGCGGTCAGCGCGCTGTATTCGCCAAGCGAATGGCCGGCCACCAGCGCCACGCGCGCGGCAAGCCCAAAGCCGCCTTCGGCTTCCAAGGCACGCACCACGGCCAGAGAATGCGCCATCAGCGCCGGCTGGGCATTGGCCGTCAGCGTCAATTCTTCCTGCGGGCCTTCCCACATCAGCTTGCTGAGCTTCTGGCCCAAAGCATCATCCACTTCCTGGAAGACGTGGCGGGCAGAAGGAAAGGCATCGGCCAGGTCGCGGCCCATGCCGACAGCCTGGCTCCCCTGGCCGGGGAAGACGAAAGCGAAGGCCATGATGATAAGTCCGTTACTGTTAAAAAGGTCAGGCCGCGCGAATGGCCGCGCGGCCCCGGCTTGTCAACCGCGTCAGTTCATCTGGATATTCGCGTCCCGCACCACCTGCTTCCAACGGGCGAGTTCCGCCGAAATCGTGGCGCCCAATTCCTGAGGCGTGGAAGCATCAATGGTGAAGCCGGCTGCCGTCAGGCGCTGCTTGGTCTCCGGCGTGCGGAGCGCAGCCACAATCACCTCATGCAGCCGGGCGATGGCCGGCGCGGGCGTGCCTGCCGGGGCCAGAAAGGCGGACCAGGAAGCCGAAAGCACATCGGGCAGGCCCGCTTCCACCATTGTCGGCACATCCGGCAGGCCGGAAAAGCGCTTGGTGCCGGCAATGGCAATGGCGCGCAAAGCGCCTGAAACCACATGCGGGCGCACGGTTGCCGCATTCAGGATGCCGATCTGCACCTGGCCTTGGATCATGGCGGTGACGGCTGGGGCGCCGCCGGGGAAGGGGATATGCGTCGCCTCGGTCCCTGTGCGCTTCAGGAAAAGCTCCATGCCCAATTGCTCGGTGGAGCCCACGCCGCCCGAGCAATAGGAAGCCCGGCCCGCTTCGCGCTTCAGCCAGGCCACCACCTCGGCCACAGTGGTCGCGGGCACATCCTTGTTCACGACCAGCATATTGGGGACCGACATCGCCAAACTGACCGGGGCGAAATCCTTCTCAGGGTCATAGCCGGGGCGGGACATGACAGCGGGGTTGATGGTCATGGTGCCGCTGGCGGCGACAATCAGCGTATGGCCATCGGGCGGCTGCGCCGCGACATGACGGGCGGCGATGGCCCCGGTGGCGCCGGGGCGGTTTTCCACCACCACATTCTGGCCAAGGGCTGCCTGCATGGCGGGTGCGACCAGCCGCGCCACCAAATCATTCGGGCCACCCGGGGCGAAGGGCACTACCAGCACCACGGGGCGGCTTGGCGCCCAGGTGCCTTGCGCGCGGGCCTGGGCGGCCAGCAGCGCCAAGGGCAGGCCTATCACTATGCTGCGACGATTCATCCGGAAGCTCCCCGCGTTTTCTTGATGTTATTAAGCATAAAGTAGGGTCAGGCGACAGCCAGGGCTTGCTTTCAAGCCCCGCTTCGTGCTTTACGCCCCGCTCCCCTGCCGGGTGCAAGGCAAGTGCCCGGCTATGCCCCTATGCGTGCCCCATCCCGGGGCCAGGGCTGAGTCAGCCAAAGGGAGATCACATGCCGCTATACGAATGCGTGTTCATCGCACGCAATGATATCACGCAACAGCAGGTTGAAGCCATTGCCGACCAGGTCGCCGCGACGGTCGCCGAAGGCGGTGGCGAAGTGCGCAAGCGCGAATATTGGGGCCTGCGCGGCCTTGCTTATCGCATCAAGAAGAATCGCAAGGGGCATTACATGCTTCTTGGCCTTGATACGCCCCCAGCCGCGTTGAATGAAGCCGAACGTCAGCTTGGCCTGAATGAAGACGTGCTGCGCATGCTGACCGTGCGCGTGGAAGCGATTGAAGAAGCGCCTTCCGCTGTGCTGTCCAAGCGTGGCGGTGATGATCGGGACCGCGAAAAATCCTTCCGTGGCCCACGCCCGGCTGGCCGCTTTGGCTCCGGCCGTGGTGGCGGACGTGGCGATGACCGTGAGGAATTCCGTGCCCGCGGCCGCGACGAAATGGATATGTCCATGGGGATTGAGGAATAGGCCATGTCTGATAATGCAGATCTGATCCCCGCCGCCCGCCGCCCCGCCGTGGGGGCCCGCCGGCCCTTCCATCGTCGTCGTAAATCCTGCCCCTTCAGCGGGAATGGCGCGCCGAAGATTGATTATAAGGATGTGCGGTTGCTGTCGCGCTTCCTGTCTGAGCGCGGCAAGATCGTGCCGGCGCGCATTACCTCGGTTTCCGCGAAGAAGCAGCGCGAATTGGCCATTGCCATCAAGCGCGCGCGCTTCCTGGCGCTGCTGCCTTACGTGATTGCGGATTAGGCAGCACATAGCGGCGAAGGGGCATGGGAAAAGCCATGGAAATCAGGCGTAGCCTGTTGGATGATCCGCGTTGGCTTGCGGCGGCGATTGGTGGGATTGCTTCCGCCATCGCAGCGCTATGGGCCATGCGCGGGCTTCCGCTGGGCTTTGCTGCTTTCTGGCTGACATCGCTCCCCATCTTCGCCGCCGGGCTTGGCTTTGGCAGTGCCTCGGCCTTTGGTGCGCTTTGTGTTGGCACCTTGATGGTGCTGATCCTGGCGAGTGAATGGCCGGCACTGATCTATCTGCTTGGCTTCGCGCTGCCAGCGCTGCTGATGGTGGCAACGGGGCTGCGCGGCGGCAGGCTTGATGCTGCCCTGCCATTGGCGTTGAGCGGCATTTGGCCGGCGCTGGTGATCCTGCTGGTGGCGGTGCTGCTGGCGGGTTCTCCCGGTGGGTTTGACGGGGCCTTGATTTCCTCGGTCAAGCAGGGGCTTTCGCGCATGGGCATTGCGGATGCCGGTATGCCGGTGGAGCAATTGGCGCGCATCATGGCGCCCGCCATGGCGGGTTGGATGGTGGCGGCACTGATCCTATGCGGGATTGGGGCGCAAACTGCGCTCACGCGCCGCGGCATGGCTTTGGCCGCAACGCCGCTCTGGCGCGAAACACACTTGCCGATCTGGTATGGCTTTCTGCCTGGCGCGGCGGCGTTAATCTGGCTGAGCGGCATGGGCGGCGATAGCAGCCTGCCGCTTGCGCTGTTTATGGTGCTGTTGCTGCCCTTTTTTCTGCTGGGGCTTGCCGCGGTGCATCGGCGTTCTGCCGGTCGTACCGCCCGGCCCTTCATGCTTGGTGTATTCTACGCCGGGCTTGTGATTTTGAGCGTGCCGGCCGCGATCGCGGTTACGGCCTTCGGCATTTTCGAACAATGGGGGCGGCGCAATGAGCCGCCCGGAGGCAAGACATGATTGACCTGATCCTGATGCAGCGCGTGGACAAGCTTGGCCAAATGGGTGAACGCGTGAAGGTGCGCCCTGGTTATGCGCGTAATTTCCTGTTGCCCACCGGCAAGGCGATCCGCGCCAGCAAGGCAAATCTTGAGCGCTTCGAACGCGATCGCGTTCAGCTTGAAGCGGACAATATCAAGCGCCGTGGTGAGGCAGAGCGTGTGGCCGAACGTGTGGCCGGGCTTGCTGTGATCATTATCCGCCAGGCGGGCGAAAGCGGCAGCCTATACGGTTCTGTGGTGTCGCGTGACATCGCGGTGGCCTGCACCGAAGCGGGTCTGACCGTCGCGCGCGAACAGGTGCTGTTGGGCGAGCCGATCAAGGCCGTGGGCGTCAGCACCGTTCAAGTGGAACTGCACCCCGAAGTGCAGATCCCGGTGGTGGTGAATGTGGCGCGCAGCCGCGAAGAGGCGGAAAAGCAGATACGCGGTGAAAACGCGGCTGCCGCTACCCAGGCCGAAAGCCTGGAAGCAGAATTGGCGGCTGAGATGGCGGCGACGGAAGAAGCTGGCTGAGACTGGGCGGGGGCCTTGCCCCCGTTTCCCTTGCTTGTGCGTCTTGTTCGCATAGGTCCATCTGGCTCGCGCCACATTTGTGTCTGGTCGCATGGTCTGAGCAGCCAAGTGATGCACCTTGGCTTGAAAACATTCTACCCCCTCGAAAAAGCCACATCCCGCGTTGCTGCCAGCGCCTCATAAGCCGCGCGCACCGGCGCCGCGCCATGCACGCGTTCCAGCCGCCTCAGCGTGAAATGCCCGCGCGCGACGCTGCGGAAATGTTCCAGAAACGCTAGGTTGATCGCGGCCCCTGCCGCGGCACCAATCAGCGGCGCTGCCTGGGCGGAAAGCTTCAGCCCCACGGGTCCCACAAAGCGCGCCGAGATGGCGGCAATAAAGCCCGGCAGCACGGTTGCGCCGATGCTTCCCTTAAGTGCCTCGGCCAAGGCGATGCGGAGCGCGAAATAGCCGGATTCAGCCGCATCATCAGCGCGCCCGCGCCCGCCTAACGCAAAAATCTTCAGGCATTCGGCGGCGATTTCCGGGCGCGACAAATCCTCGCCCTCCTCAGCCGCGATGGCGGCGATTTGGCGCAACAAAACAGTCGTGGAAACTGGCAATTCCACCAGCGTGCCAGCTAGGCCAAAGGCGCCGCCGGCGGCGCCGGTTGCCGCAGCCAGCCCGCGATGCAGCCAGGATGACGGCAAAATTGAAGGTGTGGCCGCCGGCGATGACCGCAGCGCTACCCCCATGGCCGTTGTCAGCGCTGTTCGCACCGCGCCTTGCAGCCCGCCTTGCAGGGGGCCTGGCAAGCGCGCGGTCAGGGCTTCAATCGGTGTCCCCACCGTCGCCGAAAGCCGCGCGGCGAGGGAGGGGTTTTCCAACGCGTCAAACGCCGCGCGCAATTCCGCCTCTGCCCGGCCTGATAGCGGCGGTGGTGTGGTGCTGACCGTGAGGCTCATGGCTGGAGCATTTTCAAGCCGAGTGTGCGCACTTGGCGACTCGGAAAATGCGACCAAACATAGGTTAGGCCATGTCTGGTGAGCGGATGCGAAGCAGGCATGGCCTATAAAATGTAGCGCGAAAGATCGGCGCTGGCGGCAAGCGGCGCCACGCGGTCGCGCACCATGGCGGCATCCACCGCAATGCTTTCGCCGCCGCGATCGGTCGCGGTGAAGGAGATTTCTTCCAGCAGACGTTCCAGCACGGTCGCCAGCCGCCGCGCGCCGATATTCTCCACACTCGCGTTGATTTCCGCGGCCAGATCAGCAATCGCTTCAACCGCATCGGGCGTGAAATCCAGCGCCACGGATTCCGTGCCAAGCAATGCGGTATATTGTTTGAGCAGGGAATGTTCCGGCTCCGTCAAAATCCGACGAAAATCATCGCGCGACAGCGCCTTCAATTCCACACGGATCGGCAAGCGACCCTGCAATTCCGGCAGCAAATCCGAAGGCTTCGCCAGATGAAACGCGCCGGAGGCGATGAACAGCACATGATCCGTCTTCACCGGCCCGTGCTTGGTGGTGACGGTGGTGCCTTCAATCAGCGGCAGCAAATCGCGCTGCACGCCTTCACGCGAAACATCCCCACCGCGCATCCCGCTTTCGCTGGTGCGCGCACAAATCTTGTCAATCTCATCCAGGAACACGATGCCATTGGCTTCAACATTGGCGAGTGCTTCGCGCACCACCGCATCCTGATCCAATAGCTTGTCGGCTTCATCCTTGAGCAACGCAGTGCGGGCTTCGGCCACCGTCATTTTGCGGGATTTGCTGCGCCCGCCAAACATCTTGCCAAACATATCTTGCAGATTCTGCATTTGCGGTGGCTGGCCGCCCGGCAGATCCATCATGCCAATCGGCATGGCCGGGCCGGAATCGGCCAATTGCACTTCAATCTCGCGGTTTTCCAACTGCCCTTCACGCAGCATGCGGCGGAACTTTAACCGTGTTTCGCCCGAAGCGCCTTCACCCACCAAGGCGGTCAGTAGGGTTTCCTCGGCGGCCAATTCCGCCTTGGCCTGCACACCCTTGCGCGCGGCGTCGCGGCCCATGGTGATGGCAACTTCCACCAGGTCACGAATGATGCTTTCCACATCGCGCCCGACATAGCCAACTTCGGTGAATTTCGTCGCTTCCACCTTCAGAAACGGCGCATGCGCCAAACGCGCCAAACGCCGCGCGATTTCCGTCTTGCCGCAGCCGGTCGGCCCGATCATCAGAATGTTCTTCGGCACGACTTCTTCACGCAGCCCCGGGGCCAATTGCTGGCGTCGCCAACGGTTGCGCAAAGCAATCGCCACTGCGCGCTTGGCTTCCTGCTGGCCGACAATGTGGCGGTCAAGCTCCGAGACGATCTCACGCGGGGAGAGGTTCACGGTTTCGGTCATGGCGCGTCTCCCGCACTCGCGGCCAGGGTTTCAAGGATGATATTACCGTTCGTATAGACGCAGATATCCGCGGCAATCTTCATCGCGCGCCGGCAAATCTCCTCAGCTTCCACGCCTTCCACGGGCAGCAGCGCGCGCGCGGCGGAAAGCGCGTAATTGCCGCCGGACCCAATGCCGATAATGGCATCTTCCGGTTCCAGCACATCGCCCTGCCCGGTCACCAGCAAGGATCGTTTGTGGTCCGCCACCGCGAGCAAGGCTTCCAGGCGCCGCAAATAGCGATCCGTCCGCCAATCCTTCGCCAAATCCACGCAGGCGCGTTCCAATTGATCGGGGAAGCGTTCCAGCTTGGCTTCCAGCCTTTCCAGCAGCGTAAAGGCATCGGCCGTGGCGCCGGCGAAGCCCGCCAGCACCTTGTCGCCGGCGATGCGGCGGATTTTGCGCGCATTGCCCTTCACCACCGTCTGCCCGAGCGAAACCTGGCCATCGCCCGCCATCGCCACCTGCCCGCCCTTACGGACGCAAAGAATGGTGGTGCCGTGCCAGCCCAGGGGGTCGTGTTGTGTCTGTGTCATGGGTGCAGAAATGGCGCGACTGGGGCGCGGAGACAACCACACCCCCGCTTTCGGTTGCATCCCCCCCGCTGCGGGGCGTAGTTAGGCTGCATGAAGACCACCCCGCCCTGGAACCGCCGCGCGGAAATCAGCCGCGAGACCTCGGAAACCGCGATCACCGTCGCCCTTGGCCTGGATGGCGAAGGCCGCGCGGATATCGCCACTGGCATTGGCTTTCTGGACCATATGCTGACCGCACTAGCCCGCCATGGGCTGTTCGACCTGAAGGTGCGGGCGAAGGGCGATTTGCACATAGATTTTCACCACACCACGGAAGATGTCGGCATCGTCATCGGCCAATGCCTGCGTCAGGCGCTGGGAGATAAGCGCGGCATTCGCCGCTACGGTGCCGCGGTGATCCCGATGGACGAGGCTTTGGCCGAGGCGGCAGTTGATATTTCTGGCAGGCCCTTCCTCGCTTGGTCCGTCACTTTCGCCCAGCCCAAGATTGGCGAAATGGATACGGAATTGTTCGAAGAATTCTTCCGCGCCCTTGCCTTCAATGCCGGCATTACGCTGCATGTGACGCAGAAAGCCGGCACCAATGCGCATCACGTGGCGGAAGCCTGCTTCAAGGCTTTGGCGCGTGCGTTGCGCGAAGCGGTGGAGCCGGACCCGCGCGCCATCAGCGCCATTCCCTCCACCAAGGGCGTGCTGGAAGCCTGAGATGCGCATCTGGACCGTTCATCAGCGCCCGGCTTTGGCCGGCAAGCCCGTGCGGACGGTGATGGTGCGGGAAGGGTTTTCCTGGTTGGCGGCGCTGTTTCCATTGTTCTGGTTTCTGGCCAAGCGGCTTTGGCTGGTGGCGGCGCTGTATTTCTCACTCGCCACATTCATGGGCTTCGTGCTGCCCTCCGGCATTTCCCCCTGGGCATTGATAGCCCTGCAAATCCTGACAGGGTTTGAGGCGCGGAACCTTCAGCGCTGGAGTCTGGAACGGCAAGGTTTCCGCCTGATGGGCGTGGTGCAGGGAAAGAATGAGGACGGCGCTGTTTTGAACCTGGCCGATCGTCGCCCCGATCTGGCGCAGGGCCTGGCATGAAGCTGGTGATCATAGACCCGGGTTCGGGCAATCTGGCTTCCGTGCTGCGGGCTTTCCAGAAAGTGGCGGCGGAAGCGGGCATTACGGCGGATATGAGCGTCACGCGCAATTCAGCCGACATCCTGGCGGCGGACCGCGTCGTGCTGCCCGGCCAAGGGGCCTTTGCTGCCTGCCGGCGCGGGCTGGATGCTTTGCCGGGCGCCGTCGCGGCCATGGAACAGCGCGTGCGCGGTGATGGTGTGCCCTTCCTGGGCATATGTGTCGGCATGCAGCTGATGGCGACCCAAGGGTTGGAACATGGCAGCACCCCGGGGCTGGATTGGCTGCCGGGCGAGGTAGCGCATATGGACCCGAAGGACGCCGATGGCGCCCCGCTGCCGCTGCCGCAAATGGGCTGGAATGGGCTGAATTTCCGCCCGGGGTGCCACAAGCTGCTGCAAGGTATCACCCCCGGGGATCAGGTCTATTTCGTACATTCCTATGCCTTTAGCGCGGCGCGGGGGGAGGATGTGATCGCTTCCACCGATTATGGCGGGCCGGTGACCGCCGCCATTGCCCGCCATAATCTTGCCGGGCTTCAGTTCCATGTGGAGAAAAGCGGCCCGGTGGGGTTGCGTATCCTCGCCAACTTCCTGAAATGGGTGCCATGAATAGCGCAATGACCATGAGCTTCACCCATGACCTGGCTGTGGAACTCGCCAACCAGCTTTCGGATGCCGATTTGGCCGACCTCTGTGAGGCGACGGATGCCGCTATCATTGAAGGCGGTGGCTTCGGCTGGCTTGAGCCTCAGGGGCGGGAAGCACTTGCACGGCATTTTCGCGGCACTTTGCTGGTGCCGGAGCGCGAATTATTCATCGCCCGGCTGGATGGCCATGTGGTGGGTTCAGCCCAATTGGTGCGCCCGCCGCGTCATAATGAAGCGCAATCCTTCGGCGCCACACTGACCCATGCCTATCTGGCGCCCTATGCGCGCGGCCATGGTCTGGCGCGAATGTTGGTACTGCGCGTGGAAGAACGCGCCGCCGCGCTGGGGCATCGCGTGCTGAACCTGGATGTGCGCGAAACGCAGACCACCGCTATCGCGCTATTTGAAGCGCTGGGTTACGTGCATTGGGGCACGCATCCTTTTTATGCGCGGGTCAATGGCCAGACGGTGGCTGGGCGCTATTACTTCAAGCCGTTGGAACCTGGCCGCGGGCGTGCCACGGGCGCCTTGCTCGACCCCACCCAGTAATGGGCTTTTCGCTCTATCCCGCCATTGATTTGAAGGGCGGGCAGGTGGTGCGCCTGAAACGAGGCGAGATGGATCAGGCCACCATCTATGCCGATGATCCGGCAGCGCAGGCACGGAGCTTCATCGAAGCCGGCTTCGCTTGGGTGCATATGGTGGATCTTGATGGCGCTTTTGCCGGAAAGCCCGCTAATGCCGCAGCCGTGCGCGCGATTATCGCGGCTGTGCCTGGTGCCAAGCTGCAATTGGGTGGCGGCATTCGTTCCATGGAGACTGCGGAAGCCTGGCTGGCCGCAGGTGTCAGCCGGATCATTCTGGGCTCGGCCGCGGTGAAGGACCCAAATTTTGCCCGCGCCGCCTGCCGCGCCTTTCCGGGCCGCGTGGCGCTTGGGATTGATGCGCGTGATGGCATGGTGGCGACCGAAGGCTGGGCCGAGACCAGCGATGTCAGCGCCACTGATTTGGCGCGCCGCTTTGAGGATTCCGGCGCCGCCGCAGTGATTTACACGGATATCGCGCGTGATGGCATGCTGACAGGTGTGAATGTCGCGGCGACGGCTGCGCTGGCGCGCGCGGTGCGCCTGCCAGTGATTGCCTCGGGCGGGGTCGCGGGGGTTGAGGATATTACGGCGCTGCGCGAAGTAGGTGCCGGGATTGAAGGCGCGATATTGGGGCGCGCGCTTTATGATGGGCGGATTGAACCGAAGGTGGCTTTGGCGGCGGCGGCGTAAACGCCATTCATTATATTCCTGACCTCAGCCTAATCCATCGAAGCCGCCAAACCTTCGCGGTAACTCGGATACCGCCATTCAATCCCAAGCGCTACCTTGGTCGCGGCATTCGCCACACGGCGATTTTCTGACCAGAAGGAAAGCGCCATGGGCGACATGCTGGCGCGTGCTTCTTCAAAAGGAACCACCGGCGGTGGCGGCATGCCCAAAAGCCGTGCCGCTTCCGCCATGACCGCCGCGCTATCAGCCGGTTCATCATCCACGAAGTTCAACACGCGGCAGCCGGGCGGGGCTGGATTTCTGATGGCGGCCATCACCGCATGGGCGATGTCATCGCGGTGAATGCGGCTGAAGCTATGGCCGGGCTTCACCACGCGCCGCGCAATGCCCGCGCGCAATTCGGCAAAGGGTGCGCGCCCCGGCCCGTAAATCCCGCCAACGCGGCAAAGATCCAAAGCGGCACCCGCAGGCCGCGCCGCGCGCCAGGCTTCTTCCGCCGCCAGGCGCCTTTGGCTGCGCGGCTGGCCGGGTGCGGGGGCGGTCGCCTCATCCACAGTGCCGCCAGCACGATCCCCATAAACCCCGGTGGTGGAAAGATAGCCAATCCAGCGCTGCTTCCCTGAAGCAAGCGTAGCGGCGTGGTGGCGGAGCACTGGGTCTCCGCCCTCATTCGGTGGTGTGGTGATCAGCCAATGGCTTGCCGCCGCAAAGGCGGGGCCGGCGGCGTCGAAGCTGATCATCTCAACCCCCAGCCGTGCCCTCACGGCCTCCGGCTGGCGGGAGGTGCCTATCACGCGCCAACCGGCAGCCACGGCGGCCTCGGCAACCGCGCGCCCAGTATAGCCCAGCCCGGCAATGATCAGCAGCTTGTTCTGTTCCATGGTTTTTCCGCCACGCGCCGCGATAATTCGCTCAGGCGCCAGGCTAGCATGGTAACATTACAAGAGGTCCGGGCTAAATAGCCGGTCATGACGCAAAGGCCCATGAAGCTAATCGGGGTTGCCACCGCGCTTTTGGTTCTTGGCGCGGCGGGCGGATTGTGGCTTTCGGGCGTGCTTTCCCCTGGTCAACAGGATGCCGCGCTGCCGGTGCCGCCGGAGCCACCTCGGCTTTCCCAGGCACCAGAATATGCCCGCTGCCTTGACCTTTTGCTGGTTGATCCCACAGGCGCACGCGGCTTTGCGCGAGATTGGCATATGCAGGGCGGTGGTGAGGGTGCCGCGCAATGCGAGGCCCTTGCGCAGCTTAGCCTTGGTGAGGCTGACGCGGCGGCGGAAGCGCTGGAACGCATCGCGGCCCGCAGCGAAGCCGGCATTGCCGCTCGTGCGGCGGTATTCGGTCAGGCAGCGGAAGCCTGGCGCGCCGCCGGCAAGCCGCAACGCGCGGCAGCAGCGGCGAGCCTGGCGCTCGCGCTCACACCGCAGGATGCAGATTTACTGCTGGAACGCGCCATGGCGCGCCTGGCACTCGGCCAGGAAGCCGGTGCCTTGGCTGATCTTGATCTGGCCGTGGTGCTGGACGCCGACCGGGCCGAGGCCTGGATCTGGCGCGCCGCCGCGCAGCGCCGGTTGGAAAGGCTGCGCCCGGCTGAGGACAGCATCACCACCGCGCTGCGCCTCGCGCCACGTAATGTGGAGGCGCTTTTGGAACGCGGCATTCTCCGCCAAATGCGTGGTGAGGCGGAGGCCGCGCGGCGCGATTGGGAAAGGGTGCTGGAACTGGCCCCAGATAGCCCCACCGCTGATTTGGCAGCACAGAATCTGGCATTGATCGAGGCCGGGCCGAGTTTGCGTTAGCGGCGCGCGCTTCGGGCCGCCGCCCCGCCGCGGCGTTCTTCCCAAGACCCCCAATGATTGCCATCAGCCGGTAGCCCGCGCCCGTCGCAGGGCACCACATTGATGACGGGGAAATCGCTGACCAGTGCCATGGCGACCCCGCGCGGGCGGGAAAAGCCCGCGAGTTGGATGTCGAGCGTATTGCGGTTGGTGACGCGCAGGATGCGGCCCCATTCGCCAGCATGGGCAGTGACAATTGGGCCCGCTTCATCGCGGGTCAGGCGAACCAGATCGCCCGCCTCAGGGATCATGATCTGTTTGCCATCGGGCCGGGTATCTATCCGCATCGGCAGGGTCCAGGGTTTCCAGGGTGCGATAAGCGTCTCAATCCCGAGTAAACCTTACAAACCTCAAGAATCATCTAACGCCGCAGGCCCCGACCACGCCGTGC
This sequence comes from Roseomonas sp., assembly GCA_020249285.1. Classification (GTDB taxonomy): domain Bacteria; phylum Pseudomonadota; class Alphaproteobacteria; order Acetobacterales; family Acetobacteraceae; genus Neoroseomonas. The sequence goes on from JADCFX010000044.1 coordinate 52,087, forward strand.
TGGCGCCGAATCGGGGGATGGGTTATCAAGATCGCCCATGACCCGGTTCGTATTCATCACCGGCGGCGTGGTCTCCTCACTTGGTAAGGGTATCGCATCCGCTTCGCTCGGCGCGCTATTGCAGGCGCGCGGTTACAAGGTTCGGCTGCGCAAGCTTGACCCCTACCTCAATGTCGATCCGGGGACGATGAGCCCCTATCAACACGGTGAAGTCTTCGTCACAGATGATGGCGCGGAAACCGATCTTGATCTTGGCCATTACGAACGCTTCACCGGCGTACATGCGCGCAAGGCGGATAACTGGACCACGGGGCGCATCTATTCCGATGTGATCGCGGCTGAACGGCGCGGCGATTATTTGGGCGGCACGGTGCAGGTGATTCCGCACATCACCGACAAAATCAAGGAAGTGGTCCAGACCGAAACCGATGGCTATGATTTCGTGCTGGTCGAAATCGGTGGTACGGTGGGCGATATTGAAAGCCTGCCCTTCCTGGAAGCCATTCGGCAAATGGGTAATGAACTTGGCCCACAGCGCAGCATTTTCATGCATCTGACGCTGGTGCCCTATATTCCTTCTGCCGGCGAATTGAAGACCAAGCCGACGCAGCATAGCGTCAAGGAATTACTGGGCCTTGGTATTCAACCGCAGATTTTGCTCTGCCGGTGTGACCGCCCCATTCCAGAAAATGAACGGCGCAAGATTGCGCTATTCTGCAATGTGCGCCCTGAAAGCGTGATCCCCGCTTTGGATGCCAGCACCATCTATGAAGTGCCCTTGGCCTATCACGCAGAAGGGCTGGATGTGGAAGTGCTGCGCCATTTCGGCCTTTCCGCCTTTGGTGAGCCCGACATGTCCGGCTGGCAGCGCATTGTGAACGCCATTAAATCACCCGAAGGTGAAGTGACCATCGCGGTGGTGGGCAAGTATACCAATTTGCTTGATGCTTATAAGTCGCTTTCAGAAGCCTTGATTCATGGCGGTATTGCGCATCATGTGCGCGTGAAGCTCGATTGGGTGGATAGCCAGATTTTCGAGAATGACGCGGAGGCGCTCGCGCGGCTTGAACATGTGCATGGCATTCTGGTGCCAGGCGGCTTTGGGGAGCGCGGCACGGAAGGCAAGATTGAAGCGGTGCGCTTTGCGCGTGAACGCAAGCTGCCCTTCTTCGGCATTTGCTTTGGCATGCAGATGGCGGTGATTGAAGCGGCGCGCAATCTTGTTGGCTTGAAGGGCGCATCTTCCTCCGAATTCGGCCCGTGTGCGGAACCCGTAGTTGGCCTGCTGACGGAATGGCAGCGTGGCAATCAGGTGGAACGCCGTGATGCCGGCACCGATCTGGGTGGTACCATGCGCCTTGGTGTTTATCAGGCGCATCTCGTGGAAGGTTCGCTGGTGCGCTGTGTTTATGGCGATAAGCCGGAAATCCAGGAACGCCATCGCCATCGCTATGAGGTGAATATCGCCTATCGCGATAGGCTTGAAGCCGCCGGGCTGCGCTTTTCAGGATTGTCGCCCGATGGTGTGCTGCCAGAAATTGTCGAATATCCGGACCACCCTTGGTTCATCGGCGTGCAATATCACCCGGAATTGAAATCCAAGCCCTTTGATCCGCATCCGCTTTTCGCGGGCTTCATTGGTGCTGCGGTGCGGCAGGCGCGGTTGGTATGATGCGGCATGTGAAAGCGGGCAGTGTCACCTTCGGCAATGATCTGCCCTTGGTGTTCATTTGCGGTCCCTGCCAGATTGAAAGCCGCGCCCATGCTTTGGAAACCGCTGCTGCGCTCAAGGAAATCGCGGCATCGGCGGGTGTGCCGCTGATCTATAAATCATCCTTCGACAAGGCTAATCGCACCAGCGTTACCGCAGCGCGCGGCATTGGCATGGCGGAGGGCCTGGCCATCCTGTCGGATGTGCGTGAAGCAACGGGTCTGCCCGTGCTGACCGATGTGCATAGCGCCGAACAATGCGCGCCCACTGCCGAGGCGGTGGATGTGCTGCAAATCCCCGCCTTTCTATGCCGGCAGACGGATTTGCTGCTGGCCGCGGGTGCCACGGGCCGCGCCATCAATGTGAAGAAGGGGCAGTTCCTCGCACCCTGGGACATGAAGAATGTCGCGGCGAAAATCGCGAGCACGGGCAATCACAATATCCTGCTCTGCGAACGCGGCGCTTCCTTTGGCTATAACACGCTGGTGTCTGATATGCGGGCTTTGCCGATCATGGCGGAGACTGGCTATCCGGTGGTGTTTGACGCGACGCATTCCGTGCAGCAGCCAGGCGGGCAGGGGACATCGAGCGGCGGGCAACGCGAATTCGCGCCCGTGCTGGCGCGCGCTGCCGTCGCGGTGGGTGTGGCAGCGGTTTTCATCGAAACCCATGCGGACCCGGATAACGCGCCTTCCGATGGGCCGAATATGATCCCGCTACGTGAAATGCCGGCCTTGATCGCGCGGTTGAAGGCGTTTGATCGGCTGGCGAAAAGCGGCTGATTAGGCGCTTCCCCGGAGCATTTTCAAGCCAAGTGGAATCACTTGGCGACTCGGAAAATGCGACCAAACAAAACTTTAGCGTAGTTCCGGTGAGCGGATGCGAAGCGGAAATGCGCGCAAACTCATCCGCCCCATCAGCCCATCGCGCTTGATGAATTGGTGCCAAAGCGCGGCAGCGATGTGAAAGGCCACAAGGCCAAGCAGCGCATAGGCCGCCAATTCATGCACTTCCTTGATGCTGCGCGACAAGGTGCGATTGGCCGCGAGTGGTGAGGCGATGCTGAACAACCCGAATTCCAGCCCGCGCCCGCGCAGGAAAAGCGTCGCCAAACCAAGTAGCGGCACGGCTGCCATCAGCCCGTAAAGCCCGAAATGCGCCAGCCGCGCCAGGCGCTGCTGCTGCGTGTTCATGCCAACAGGCAGTGCTGGCGCGGTGCTGAGCATGCGCCAGACAATACGCAGCGCCAGCAACAGCATAACCACGGCGCCCACACTGTTATGTGAGGTCTTGATGAAATCACGAAAGGCGCCGCGTGGCAGATCATCGGCAATCAGGATGCTGGCTGCAGCGTAGAAAATCAGCGCCGCCATCAACCAATGAAACAGGATTGAAAGGCGGTCATATCGGGTGCGATCCATGGCACATTCCTTCACGAAACCGGCGCTTGCCTAGGCCGATGTCGCGCGCCCCGCCATGATCAGGATCAAACCGCGCCTTGCCGCCGCGCTGGCTCCCGGCTCAAGCCCCGTGCCGCAAGTGCGGCCAGATATTCCGCCCAGCGGCTTTCCTGTTCTTCCCCCAAGCGGCGCAGGTATTCCCAGGTGAAAATCCCCGTATCATGCAAATCATCAAAGCTGATGCGCAGCGCGTAATGGCCAACCGGTTCAAGCCCGATCATGCCAACATGGCGCCGGCCCGCCACAATCACCTTCTGCCCCGGCCCATGGCCCTGCACTTCCGCACTCGGGCTTTCCACGCGCAGATATTCGGCGGGCAGCGCGAAGCGCGCGCCATCGGCGAAGGCAATTTCCAGGATTTTCTCCGCCTTGCGCAGGCGGATTTCAGTGGGTGCGCTCATGCGTCCAGTTTGCGCGCCTCATCAGGCAGCATGATGGGGATGCCATCGCGCACGGGAAAAGCGAGGCCCGCCGCGTCGCTGATCAATTCGCCCTTGTCGCGGTCATAGCGCAGCGGCTTTTTGGTCACGGGGCAGACCAGGATTTCAAGCAGCTTCGGGTCCAGCGCGCCGCCCTTTGGTTGCGTTTCCGTCACGGACAAATTCCCTTCATTAACTCAGGCTGCCAGGGTTCGGCATATTGGCCGCCGCCCCCATGCGCAGCAGCGTGACCAGCATATCCGCCCGTTCAGACCCTTCGGCCGCTTCCAGAAGCGCCTGTTTTTCCGGCGGATCAAAGGGGCAGACCATCGCGAGCATCGTTACCAGCAGCGCATCAGGCGTTTGTTCCACCGCATCCCAATTCGCCTCAATCCCGCGCGCCTGGAAGTAGGGGCGCAACGCCCCAAGCAAGGCCGGGCGATCGAGCGGCGGCGGATCGGCTTCCAAAAGATCAGTCACGAAATCCGCATAATCGGCACGCACGCGGCGGTAGCCGCCCTGCGCCAGGGGCAATTCTTCGGCAATGCGGAAGCGCGTCACGCCGATCAGCGTGATCAGCAGCCGCCCATCATCGGTTTCGCTGAAGGATGAAATGCGCCCAAGGCAACCGATACGATAAAGACCCGGCCCTTGCGACCCCGCCTTACCGCGTGCATCGGGCTGCACCATGCCGAAAAGCCGCCCCTGGCCCAGCGCATCCATCGTCATCGCAAGATAGCGCGGCTCAAAAATATTGAGCGGCAGGCGCCCGCGCGGCAGCAGCAGCGCCCCTGTCAGGGGGAAGACCGCGATTTCGGTGGGCAAATCCGCAAGTCGCGGATGAAAGGGGTGCATGATGCGTGGTGCCGCCGGCCTTAACGGAACAGCACAGAAGAAAGCTTGCGCCGCCCCGCGACACTCGCCGCATCGCCAAAGCCCCAGGCTTCGAAGAATTTCAGCAATTGCTTGCGCGCGGCTTCCTCATTCCAGGCGCGGTCGCGCTTGATGGCTTCAATCAGCGCATCCACCGCGCCGGCGCGGTCTTCCATGGCGTTCAGCGCCACCGCCAGATCAATCCGCGCGGCATGGTCATTGGCGTCGGCGGCCAGGCGGGTTTCGAATTCGGCGAGCTTCGCCCGCGCTTCGCGGCCTTCTGAGGCCAATTCCAAGGCGCTGCGGATGGAAGCGATTTCGGCATGGGCGCGCAGCTTTTCCGGCACGCTTTCAATCACCTGAAGCGCCTGTTCTTCCTGCCCCAGCGTCATCAGGCAGCGCGCCACGCCGGCCAGCGCATCCGCATTTTCCGGTTCCTGCTGCGCCAGAGCGCCGAACATTTGCAGCGCCGTGGTGGCATCGCCTTCTTCCAGCGCGGCCTTGGCTTCGCCCAGCAAATCAGCGGTCGGCATTTGCCCGCCCGCCTGCTTCAGCAAGCCTTCAATGAAGCGCTTCACTTCCGATTCCGGCAGCGCGCCCTGGAACAGATCCAGTATCTGCCCCTTCCAGAAAGCGACCACCGTCGGCACGGATTGCAGCGGCAGGCCCATTTGCACCAGCTGCTGCACAAGGCCGCGATTCTTATCAATATCAATCTTGACCAGCCGCACGCGGCCATCGGCGGCGGTCACCACCTTTTCCAGCGCGGGGGTCAGTTGCTTGCAGGGGCCGCACCAGGTGGCCCAGAAATCCACCAGCACCGGCACATCATTGGATGCCTGCACCACATCCTGCATGAAGGTGGTTTGGTCCCCATCCTTGATGGCGCCGGCAGCGGCGGCCTGCGGGGGGCGGTTCGGGTCGAAGATCACTTCCATCACGGCACTTCCTGGATTTGTTGGCGCATAGATGCGCCCTATTGCGCCAGACGCAAGCCACCCCGGCGCGGTTCAGGCGCCGTCCAGTTCCAGCAGCCGGGTTTCATGCCCAAGCCCGGCCAGAAACCCGAGCAAATCCCGGGGTGCGAGGCCCGTGGAAGCCGTATTGACCAAGGGATGCACCCAAATTCGCGCGTGTCGCATCAGCCCCGCATCCATGACAAAGCGAATCCGGCTGGGTGGCGCATTGACCAGGCCAAAGGGCGTGACCGAGCCAGGTGTCAGGCCCAGGATGCCCAGCAACTCCTCAGCGCTGCCCATGGAGACCTTGCCGGAATCCGCCATGCGGGCGAGCGCATTGATGGATACCTGGCGGGATTCCTCAAGCGTTGCCAGCAGGAAGGGGCCATCGCCCTTGGCGGGCCGCAGGAACAGGTTCTTGGTATGGCCCCCGGGCAGGGTGCCGCGCAAATCCTGGCTTTCGGCCACGGTAAAGACCGCCGGGTGATGGCGCGTTTCCGCCGCAATGCCGGCAGCAGCGAGGCGGGCGAGCAAGCCTTCGGGCGTTTCGGGCATCGGGCCTCCTGCCAGGGGATGAATGGGGGGCGCCTAAGGCGGGCTGCCCTGATATCACCCGCAGGTGATCTGCGTCACCACGCCGTTTTCGATCAACCCGGTCGCGCGATCTATCCGGTAATCCTTGGTCATGGGCGTCGTCGGGCCACCCATGCGCACAGTGCTGATCCCCGGCATGGCTTGCAGGGCCGCGCGCACCTCATCTGGCGCTTTGCCGAGCAAGCCAGCGAAACGCGCCTGATGCTGCGCGCAGCCTTCGGGCGCCGGAGACGCCTGGGTCTGCGCCGGTGCAACTTCAGCGCATGCCATGGTGAGCAAGCCGACAGTCAAGGCCAGGGACCGTAATTTCCGTGTCATAGTTCCATCCTTTTAAAGCCGTGTTGGACATCGCGATGTTTGAACCCATTGCCATGGCGAATTTACGGCGAAGCCCCGCTACATTGCCGTGCGGCTTCGCAATCGGCATTCTGGGCGAGACCGTTTTGCAAGGAATCACCCGCCATGGCCCAGCCGCTTTCCATCATGTCCACCCTGGCCCTGCAGGGCGTTCTGGAAGTTCTGGCGCCGCTTTGGGCTAAGCATCACCCCGCCCCTGCCATGGTATTCGACCCAACCAAAAGCATTTCCCAACGCATCGCCGATGGTGCGCGGGGCGATATCGCCATCCTGACCGCCGCCGCCATTGATGATTTCACCGCCAAGGGTGTCTTGGCGCCAGGCAGCCGCCGCGATTTGGCGCTTTCCTATATTGGCGTCGCAGTCGCGGCTGGCGCGGCGCGCCCCGATATCAGCACGCCTGAGGCGTTTCGCGCCACGCTGCTGGCGACACCATCGCTCGCCTATTCCCGCGCGGGGGCGAGTGGGTTGTTCTTTGCGGGCTTGATTGAACGCCTTGGCATCGCAGCGGAAGTCAACGCGAAAGCCACCGTGATCCCGCAGGGCTTTACCGGCGAATTGCTGAAGCGCGGAGAAGTGGCTTTGGCCATTCAGCAAGTGAGCGAATTGATGACCGTGCCTGGGATAGACATTATCGGCACGCTGCCCGCCGAAATTGGCGAGGTGATGACCTTCTCCGCGGCGATTTTCGCCGAGGCACCGCAACCGGAAGCCGCGCGCGCCTTCATGGAATTTTTGGTGCAAGGTGCGGATGCGGGGTTGCTCCGCGCCAAAGGGTTGGAGCCGGTTTAACTGATGAGTGAATCTTGCTCGCGGGCAGGGCAGCTCAGGGTCATGCCCTTCAAACCATACCTACCCCTCATTTTTATTTCTATCGGTTCCCGGTTGTGTTTCTTGGCTCGGTAGATTCACGACGAACATTGGCAAAGGTCGCTTCCCGTCTAGTACTTCGAGGACGGCTTTTCTAATTGCTGTTTGGTCGTCTTCAAGTGAAGAATAGCCCTGCGGAAAATAGGACTCATTCTTGTATTGTGTTTTGTCGAAGTCAAAATCCAGGTAGGAGCCCATACTGTTCAATAAATCTACCAGTAATTCGACGCGCTTCGTTCCCCAATGTCCCACAGGATAATTCTTATCATTCAGGTGGTCCAAATACTGCTTCCAATAGCGGCGAATTTCTTTTTGCTTTTTATCGTTGGCACTAAAGACCACATCTATGGAATTCAACGACTCAACGTGACGAGGATCGAGTGTTGCAGCCCTAGTAGCCATCAAAGTCTTGAAAATTCTTATCTGCTCTTCTCGAGCTTGATTCCTCCGATCAAGCCATTTTGTCACTTGAACCGCAATTAATGGAGAAAGAAGAGTTGCGATTACAACTAGCCAATCCTTCATTTCGACAGTGGCTAGCCAGTCCATAATTCCTCTCCCCAATCACCAAATTGCATTATATTTTCTGAGCGGCATCAATTATCTACGCCCCCAAAGCAAACCCCTCATACCCCTTCTCCGCCACCTCATCACAAATCCGCCGATACCGCGCCATGCCGCCGATATAGGGCATGAATACGCGCGGCTTGCCCGGCACATTGGCGCCCAGATACCAGGAATGCAGCGTTTTCGTGAAAAGCGTGCGGTCGGCCACTTCCTGCACCTGCACCATCCAATCATCCACCGCATCAGGCTTGGCTTCAATGCGCGTCTGGCCGGCGGCGCGCATATCCGCAATGCAGCGGGTAATCCATTCCACATGCTGTTCGATGGCAACCGGCATATTGGTCAGCACTGAAGGGCTGCCAGGCCCCGTCACGGTGAACAGATTGGGGAAACCCACCACTTGGAGCCCCAGATAGCTGCGCGGGCCTTCGCGCCACACATCACGCAAAGCCAGGCCATCGCGCCCGGCGATGTTCAAATTGAACAACGGCCCGGTCATGGCATCAAAACCCGTCGCAAAGACAATGATATCCAAAGGATACTCGCCCTTGCTGGTCTTCACGCCGGTGGCGGTGATGCGTTCGATGGGCTCGGCGCGCAGATTCACCAAAGCCACATTGTCGCGGTTGTAGGTTTCGAAATAGCCCGTATCAATCGGCGGGCGCTTGGTGCCGAAGCCGTGATCAATATCGGCAAGGATCGCAGCCTTGTCGGCATCCTGCACAATCTGGCCGATCTTTTTCTTGAGGAAGGCTGAGACAATCTCATTCGCTTCCTCATTGGTCAGCACATCGCGGAATTCGGCGCGCAGACGCAGCCCACCCTTTTCCCAGGCTTTCTCAAAAATCTCGTTCCGTTCCTCATCGGTTACTTCCAGCACGGAACGATCCGCAATGCGCCAAGGATGGCCATTGACGGTGGAGCGCATCACATCGCGAATTTCGGCAAAATTCTCCCGCACATATTTCTTGAAATCATCGGTCAGCGGCGCATTGCGCGCGGGGATCGAATAATTCGCCGTGCGTTGAAACACGGTCAGATGCTTGGCGGCGGCGGCCACCACCGGAATGGCCTGAATGCCGGTGGAACCCGTGCCAATCACGCCAACGCGCTTGCCAGAGAAATCCACACCTTCATGCGGCCATTCGCCAGTATGATACCACTTGCCCTGAAAATCCGCGATGCCATCAATCTTCGGCAGATTGGCCGAAGAAAGGCAGCCGACGGCCGTGATCAAATAGCGCGCCGCAAATTCCGCGCCTTGTTCCGTGCGCAGGCGCCACAGATTGGCAGCTTCATCATACCGCGCCGCCACCACCCGCGCGCCGAAGGTAATGTCGCGCTTCAGGTCCAGCTTATCCGCGGCGTAATTCAGGTAGCGCAGAATCTCCGGCTGGCTCGGGTAGCGTTCGGACCATTCCCAGCCCTGCACCAACTCATCCGAAAAATGATAGCAATAGCTGTGGCTTTCAGAATCACACCTGGCACCCGGATAGCGGTTCCAATACCAGGTACCGCCCACGCCATCGCCCGCTTCCAGCACATGGGCGGAAAGCCCCAAGCGGTCGCGCAGGCAATGGAGCTGATACATGCCGGCGAAACCGGCGCCGATGATCAGCGCGTCATACAGCTTCGCCTCGGTCGAGGTCGCGGCTAAGGGGCTTACGGCGTCAAGCATGGCGGTTTCTTCATCTTGGCTGGTTGAAAGCTTATGCTAACCCGCACCGGCCCCTGGCGCCAAGCGGGGCAAATCCTTGTCATTTCGGCAGGGCCGCCCACATGGGGTCCGACGGTGCCGCAAAGCCCCCTGCCTTCCGGCGCCCCCTCGACCTTGGGAAAGACCAATACCGTGAATATTCAAATCCCTGCCTCTGGCCTCACCACGGCCAATGCCACCCTGGAACCGCGCCCCTCCCGCACGGAAGCGGAAGCCGCGGTGCGCACCCTGCTGCGCTGGGCCGGTGATGACCCAGACCGCGAAGGCCTGGTGGATACCCCCGCGCGCGTCGCCCGCGCCTATGAGGAATTCTTCGCCGGCTATGAAACGGACCCGGTGGATTTGCTCGCGCGGTCCTTCGAAGAAACCGATGGCTATGATGAAATGGTGATCCTGCGGGATATCCGCATGGAAAGCCATTGCGAACATCATATGGTGCCGATCATTGGCCGCGCGCATATCGCCTATCTGCCGCAGGGCCGCGTGGTGGGCATCAGCAAACTGGCGCGCGTTTTGGAAGTTTATGCCAAGCGGCTGCAAATCCAGGAAAAACTGACGGCACAGGTGGCCAATACCATTGAACAGGTGCTGAAGCCGAAGGGTGTGGCGGTGGTGATTGAAGCCGCGCATCAATGCATGACCACGCGCGGCATCCATAAGCCCGGCGTCACCATGGTGACCAGCCGGATGCTGGGCGCCTTCCGGGATGATGCCAGCACGCGGCGCGAATTCCTGGCCATTATCGGCGGCCAGCGCGCCAATGTGATTGAAGGCTAGGAGCATTTTCAAGCCAAGTGGAATCACTTGGTGACTCGGAAAATGCGACCAAATCAACTTCAGACTTGCCCCGCCGAAGCGCCGCTTGACCAAGGGGCGCTTCGGCGCGCATGAGCCCTCCATGCGCTTTTCCACACCCCCCAATGCCGAAGACCTAGTTGAACTTGCCGAGGATGCGCTTGCCGCCATCCCGAAGCCGATGCGCGATGTGCTGAAGGGCGTCGCCATCCTGGTGGATGACATCGCGGAGGAGGAGATGCTCCGCGAACTCGGCATCGAAAACCCCTATGAATTGACCGGGCTCTATCTGGGCGTGCCGCTGACCGAAAAAAGCGACGGCATGGTGCAGGAAGAACCCGACCGCATTCTGCTGTTCCGAGAGCCCATCCTGCTGGAATGGATCGAAACCGGGGAGGATCTGTTCCGCCTGGTGCGCAACGTCCTGATCCACGAAATCGGCCACCATTTCGGCTTTTCGGATGAGGATATCGAAAGGCTGGAGGACGGGGAGTAAGCCCTCGTTTTCCTGGGCTCCGGGGGTGGCGCCCCCGGTTTCAACTCGCCCTCATCCATCCTAAATAAAGTTTCATGTTCATCGCCTTCACCCTGAATGGCGCATTGCGACGCCTGCCTGCGGAAACGCCCCCGGCCATGACCTTGCTGGATTGGCTGCGCGCGGCGGGGCTGACCGGCACGAAGGAGGGCTGTGCGGAGGGTGATTGCGGCGCCTGTACGGTGGTGATTGAGGCGCCGGATGGCGCCCGCGCCCCCGTCAATGCCTGCCTGATGACGCTGGGTCAGGCCCATGGCCTGGCGATACGAAGTGTGGAGGGGCTTTCAGCGCCCGATGGCGCGCCGCATCCTGTGCAGGTGGCGATGCTGGCGGCCGAAGCGACGCAATGCGGCTTTTGCACGCCGGGGATTGTCATGTCGCTTTACGCCCATGCGCGCATGGGGGGTGATGCGCATGAGGCTTTGGCCGGAAACCTCTGCCGCTGCACCGGCTATCGGCCAATTCTGGATGCGATGGCGGCCTTGCCGGCGGCGGAGGATGCCGCGCCGTCATGCCCCGCGACTGATGTCACCGCCTTAGGCCCGCCGGAGCATCGCTTCTTCCTGCCGCGCAGCCTGGATGAAACACTCGCGCTGCGGCGCGACCACCCAGGGGCGTGGATTTTGGCTGGCGGCACTGATTTGGGCCTGCGCTTTTCGGAGCATCGGGAAAACCCTGGCGCCATTATTTGCCTCCGCGATGTTGCGGAATTGCGTGGCATGACGGCGGGGCCAGAGGGGCTTTCGGTGGGGGCGGCAGAACCCTATGCCGCGCTGCTCGATCACATGGCGCATGATGCGGATTTCGCGGCTTTTGCTGGGCTGTTGCGCCGGCTGGGATCGCGCCAGATACGCGCGCTCGGCACGCTTGGCGGCAATTTGGGCACCGCGAGCCCAATCGGCGATGCGCTGCCGCCCTTGTTGGCGCTTGGCGCGCGGGTTTCGCTGGCGGGGCCGGATGGCGCGCGGGACGTGGCGGTTGAAGATTTCCTGCTCGGCTATCGGCGCAATGCCCTTGGCGCAGATGAGGTGATTGCGCGGGTGTTTATCCCAAGGCCCGCACCGGGCGCGATTTTCGCTGCCGAGAAGCTCTCGCGCCGGCATGATCAGGATATCAGCGCCATTGGCTTGGCTGTGCTGCTGGAACGCGATGGCGATGTGATCACTCGCGCGCGCATCGCCCATGGCGGCTGCGGGCCAATGGCAGCACGCGCGCCGGAAGCGGAAGCGGTGCTGGAAGGGGCGCCCTTCACCCAAGCACAAGCGCGCGCGGCGGGTGAGGCTTTGGCGCGCGCCATCACACCCATGGATGATTTGCGCGGCACAGCGGAATATCGCCGCGTAGCAGCGCGTAATCTATTGCTACGATTGTATTGGCGTGAAGCGAGGCCGGATGCGGCGGCGGAAATCATGGCGCTGCCAACGCCACACGCGCCGCGGTTCATCGCGCCATGAATGTTCCAATCGCTCAAGGTGCCGCCTTGGCGCATGATTCGGCGCTGGGCCATGTGATGGGCCGCGCGCCCTTCGCGGATGATGTGCCGGAAGCGCCGGGCTTGCTGCATGGCGCACTGCTGCTCTCGCCCGTCGCGCATGGCAGGCTTGGGGCTTTGGATGTTGCGGCGGCGCGCGCCATGCCGGGTGTGGTGGCGGTGCTGACGGCGTGGGATGTGCCGGGGGCGAATGATATCTCTCCCTCGGGCCGGGAAGTTGAACCGCTTTTCGCGGATGGCGGCTTGCGCCATCACGGTCAGCCCATTGCGATGGTGGTGGGCGAAACGCGCGATGCGGCACTCGCGGCCCTTGCCGCGTTGAAGCCGGAAATTGAGGCGCTGCCGGCGATTCTTTCCATTGAAGATGCGCTGGCGGCGGAAGCTTATTTGCTGCCGCCGCAGGAAATCACCGTGGGCGATGCGGCGGGCGCGATTACCGCCGCGCCGCTGACCACATCAGGCGAATTTCGCGCCGGGGGGCAGGAACATTTCTATCTTGAAGGCCAGATCGCCATCGCCTGGCCGGGTGAGGATGGCGATATCACCATCACCTCCTCCACCCAGCACCCGACCGAGGTGCAGCATATCGCCGCGCGCGTGCTGGGTTGTGATTTCAACCGCATTACCGTGCGCTGCCGGCGCATGGGCGGCGGCTTTGGCGGCAAGGAAAGCAATGCGTCCTGGGTGGCGGCAGCGGCGGCACTCGCCGCGCGCATCACGGGGCGGCCGGTAAAACTGCGGCTATCGCGCAAGGCGGATATGGCGGCCACCGGCAAGCGCCATCCATTTTTGTATCGCTGGCGCGCGGGCTTTGACGCGACCGGGCGGATTACGGGGCTGGAGGCGATGCTCGCTGCCGACGGAGGGCATAGTCTTGATCTGACCGGCGGCGTGGTATTTCGCGCGCTGACGCATGCGCTGAATTGCTACGATGTGCCGGCGGTGAAGCTTCGCGCGCTGTCGCTACGCACAAACATGGTCAGCCACACGGCCTTTCGCGGCTTTGGCGGGCCGCAAGGCGTTTTGCTGATGGATGATGTGCTGCGCGGTGTCGCCGCCGCCACGGGGCAGGATATGGAAGCCGTGCGCGCGCGCAATTTCGCGGGCGGAGATAACGGCAGCAAGGCGCCTTATGGCCAGGCGCTTGAAGGCGATTTGATCCGCCGCGTTTATGCCGAAGCCATGGAAGATGCCGGCTGGGCAGCGCGGCGCGCGGAAATCGCGGCCTTTAATGCGAACCATCCCTTTTTGCGTCGCGGGCTTGGTAGTTTTGTCCTCGCCTTTGGCATTTCCTTCGGCCTCATGCATCTGAATCAGGCCGGCGCTTTGGTGCATGTTTATGCGGATGGGTCCATCCGGCTCAATCACGGCGGGACGGAAATGGGCCAGGGGCTCAACATCAAAATCGCGCAGGTGGTGGCGGATGCTTTTGGTGTGCCGATTGGCCGCATTCGCATCACGCCAACCAGCACGGCAGAGGTACCCAATACCGCGCCGACTGCCGCTTCCACCGGTTCGGATTTGAATGGTTGGGCCGCGCATCTCGCGGCCAGCGCCATCCGTGAACGCATGGCAGCGGAAGCCGCGCGGCTTTGGGAAGTGCCAGTGGACGTGATTGGTTTCGCCGAAGGCCGCGTATTCGTCGCAAAGCCTGGTGACAACCGCGCCATGGGCTTTGGCGATCTGGCGCATCGCTGCTGGGTGCAGCGCATTTCGCTTTCAGCAACTGGATTTTATCGCACGCCCGACATCCATTGGGATGCGAAGGCCATGCGGGGCGAGCCTTTCTTCTACTTCTCCTACGGTGCGGCGGTGGTGGAAGTGGTGGTGGATACGCTTACCGGGGAACATCGCGTCTTGCGCGCCGATCTGGTGCAGGATTGCGGGCGTTCGCTGAACCCAGCGATTGATCGCGGGCAGATTGAAGGCGGCTTCGTGCAAGGGCTCGGCTGGCTGACGACGGAAAGCCTTTACTGGGACAAGGAAGGGCGGCAACGCACACTCGGGCCTTCCACCTATAAAATCCCAGGCAGCCGCGATGCTCCACCAGATTTCCGCCTGCGCTTGCTGGCCAATGCGCCAGCGCGGGCGGAGACGATTTTCCGCTCAAAAGGTGTCGGTGAACCGCCGCTGATGCTGGCAACCGCCGTTTGGAATGCGCTGTGTGACGCAACCGGCACCACGCAGCTTGACCTGCCGGCGACGCCGGAAGTGGTGTTGATGGCGCTGGAGAAAGTGCGCGCCTGAGCCGCCTACCGCGACCCTGGCCGCAATGATTTCTCCAGCGATTGCGAATAGCGGCTCATCGCGAAGCACAGCACGAAATAGACAAAGGCCGCGAAAAGATAAGCCTCGGTCGGGAAGCCGAGCCAATTCGGATCACCCAGCGCAGCGCGGAGCGTGGTGAAGAAATCAAACACACCAATCACCACAACCAGGGTCGTATCCTTGAACAGGCCAATGAAGGTATTGACCTGAGAGGGAATGGTGATCGTCAGCGCCTGCGGCAGAATGATCAGGCGCATCTTCTGCCAGAAGCTCAGGCCAATCGCATCAGCTGCTTCATATTGCCCGCGCGGCATGGCTTGCAGACCACCGCGCACAACTTCCGCCATATAGGCCGCAGTGAACAACGTATAGGCCACCAATACGCGCATCAGGCGATCAATCGTGACACCTTGCGGCATGAATAGCGGCAGCATGATCGCCGCCATGAACAGCAGCGAAATCAGCGGCACGCCGCGCACGCATTCGATGACGGCGGTGGAAAACCAACGTACCAGCTTCAATTCACTGCGCCGTCCAAGCGCCAGCAGGATCGCCAGCGGATAGCCAAGCGCCACGCCATAAACCGCGATGATGCCGGTGATGGCGAGCCCGCCCCATTGACGCGTCTGCACGAAGGACAGTCCGAAAATCCCGCCCTGCATCAGCACCCACATCGCAGGCGCGGCAATCGCCCAGCCCAGCAAAAGCCAGCGCCCCCAGAAACGCCGCATGGTAGAAAGCAGCACCATGGCAACCAGAATCACCAACATGGTCGCGGGGCGCCAGCGTTCCTCAAACGGGTAAAGGCCGAAGATGGAAAACCAGAATTTCTCCCGCACAAAGGCCCAGCAGGCACCGCCGGCGGCGCGACACGCCTGCGCATTGCCATCCCAGGTCGCATTGGTGACTGCCCAGGACCAGAAGGGCGGCACCGCGAAATAAACCACGGCCAAGCAGGCCAGCGTGATCAGTGTATTGAGCGGCCCGGCAAAGCAGGCCTTCAGGAAAGCCTGAACCCGTTCCGGGAAGCTTGGCCCGCGCGGCGCGGCTTGCGCGGTTGTGGCTGTCGCCTGCATCGGATCAACGCTCCTTCAACAAGGCGACTTTGGCGTTATACCAATTCATCAGCGCCGAGGTGATCAGGCTGATGATGAGATAGACCGCCATGAAAATCGAAATCACCTCAATCGCCTGGCCAGTCTGATTGATTGAGGTATTGGCGATACTCACCAAATCCGGATAGCCGATAACGATGGCGAGCGAGGAATTCTTCGTCAGGTTCAGATATTGCGAGGTGAGCGGTGGGATGATGACGCGCAGCGCCTGCGGCAGGATCACAAGGCGCATGATGCGCCCAGGCGGCAGGCCCAAGGCGCGCGCGGCTTCCCATTGCCCCTTATGGACGCTTTGAATGCCCGAACGCACAATTTCCGCAATGAAGGCCGAGGTATAGACCACAAGCCCAATCAGCAAGGCGAAGAATTCCGGCGATAGCGCCAGCCCTCCTTCGAAATTGAAGCCGGCTAATTCCGGCCATTCCACAATCGGCACAAAGCCAGCCGCCAGCGCCAAGCCTGGCAGGCCGAGCAACATGGCAAGGCCCGGTAGCAGAGTGGAACGCCGATCTCCGGTCGCGATCTGACGCGCGCCTTCGCGCCGCAGCAGCAACCACCAGCCAATGGCGCCAATCAGCGCGGCGAATAGAAAGACCAGCAAAGCGGTATCCGCCATCAGCCCCGGGATCTTCATCCCGCGCTGGGACAGAAACACCCCTGGCAGCGGATTGAGTGCCTGGCGTACGGAGGGAAGCTGCAACAACACAGCATGCCAAAAGACAAGCTGGAGCACGAGCGGCGTATTGCGAATGACCTCAATATAGCCACCTACCAGGCCGCGCAGCAGCGGGTTGGAAGAAAGCCGCGCTAGCCCCAGCAGAATGCCAAACACGGTGCAGAGCGCGATGCCCACAATGGCCACACGCAGCGTATTCAAAAGCCCAACCGTGAGCGCCCGGCGATAAGTATCGGCGGGCGCATAGGGGATCAGATGCTCACCAATGGGGATACCGGCTGAACGATCCAGAAAACTGAAGCCGAATTGCACGCCGCGCGCGGCCATATTCGCCTGCGCATTCGACCAGAACCACCAGCCCAGGAAGACCACCGCAAAAAGCAGCCCCGCCTGGATCAGCAACCCCCGGCGCGACCCTGCTGAGGGCATGAAACCGCGCGAAGGTGGTGTGGTAGTAGAAGAACTCATGCAGCGGATTCCATCGGCGACATAAGGCGGGACCGGGTGGCGGCCAGGTGCATCGCCCGCCACCATGCAAAATGGCCGCGCGCCATGACAGCGCGCGGCCTGTTGCTACGCCGAAGGATCAGCGCGCCGGCGGCGCATAAAGCAGGCCGCCACGGGTCCAGATATTGTTCATCCCACGCTCGAGGCCCAGCGGTGTATTGGTGCCGAGGTGACGCTCAAAAATCTCGCCGTAATTGCCGAAGGTGCGGATGATGGTGCGCACATAGTCGGCGCGGGCGGCGCCCAGGCTCTCGCCCATATTTCCTTCAACGCCCAGCAGACGACGGATCACCGGGTTGGTGGCGGTGGCCGCGATCTGTTCCACATTGGCCTGGGTGATGCCCATTTCTTCGGCGTCAATCAGGGCAAAGGTGGTCCAGGCGACGATATTGGACAGTTCCTCATCACCCTGGCGGATGGTGACGCCCAGCGGTTCCTTGGACAGACGCTCCGGCAGGATCACGTGATCCGCCGGGCGCGTCAGCAGGGTGCGCTGGGCCGCAAGGGCAGCGAAGTCATTGGTGAAAACATCGCAGCGGCCGCTATCATAGGCGCGGCGGATTTCATCCAGATCCGCGATCACCACCGGGGTGAAGCGCAGATTATTGGCGCGGAAGAAATCAGAGATATTGAGTTCTGTCGTGGTGCCCGGTTGCACGCAGACTGTGGCGCCGTTCAATTGGCGCGCGCTGGTCACGTTCAGGCGGCGCGGCACCATGATGGCCTGACCGTCATAGAAGGTGATGGCCGGGAAATTGAAGCGGTTCACATTGGTATCGCGCGTCAGCGTCCAGGTGGTGTTGTTGGACAGCACATCCACTTCGCCCGCGGAAAGCGCGGGGAAGCGGCTTTGCGTGGTGACGGGAACGAATTCCACCTTGCTAGGGTCATTCAAGATGGTGATGGCGATGGCGCGGCAGACTTCCACATTGAAGCCACCCCAGCGGCCCTGGCTATCCGGCACGCCGAAGCCTGGGTTGGACGGACCCTGCACGCCGCAGCGGAGCGTCCCGCGCTGGCGAATCTGGTCCAGGTCGCGCCCGGCGAGAGCCTCACCCACGCCAAACGTCAAGAAGGCCGCCGCGGCTGCGGCGAGCATTTTGAATTTCATTTGTGTCTCCCACGTCTCCCAGCGGACGAAGCCCGTCTCGCTTGGGGGTGGAGATTGCCCGGTGACATTAAAATTACAAGAAGGGCAGGTTTTCGCCATTCAGTTAAGTTGCGCTTTCAGACGCCGCTTGCCTAGAATTCAGGCGTTTTTGGCCTTGCTAGCATAATTTGCTTGAGTTTTGGGCTTTTTTAGCGCGTGCCGGGCCGTCTGGCGAGGCGAAACGCGCGCTCAGAGGGCCTTATGCCCCTGCGATCTCCGCGCGCAATTCATCCAGAACGCGCAGGCCCCCCTTGTTGCTTTCCACATGCCAGAACAGCCAGCCATTGCAGGAAGGCACTTCCTGCACCGCTGCCCCCACCTGATGAATGGACCCTGCCGCCTTGCCGCAACGAAGCGTCCCATCGGCGCCCACTTCCGCCCGCCAGCGGCGGCGCGCATCGGTCAGCACACTGCCCGCCGGCACCATCCCGCGTTCCACCAGCGTGCCAAAGGGAATGCGCGGCTGTTCCCGCCGCGATGGCAGGGCAAGCGCGGCTGATTCCGGCATGGGCTCCACCGCCGCCAGCCGGGCGCGCGCGCCGCGGGCGTAGCGTTCTTCCCGTTCAATGCCGATGAAGCGCCGGCCAAGGCGCTTGGCAACTGCCGCCGTGGTGCCGGAACCAAGGAAGGGGTCAAGCACAACCTCTCCAGGCTGGGTGCAGGACAGGATCACGCGATGCAGCAGCGCTTCGGGCTTTTGCGTTGGGTGTAGCTTGTCGCCATTTTCGTCGCGCAGCCGCTCACCGCCCGTGCATAGCGGGATGAACCAGTCGCTCCGCATCTGCACATCATCATTCAGCGTCTTCATGGCGGCGTAGTTGAAGCGGTATTTGGATTCCTGCCCATGCGCCGCCCAGATCAGGGTTTCATGCGCATTGGTGAAGCGCCGGCCACGGAAATTCGGCATGGGATTGGCCTTGCGCCAGATTACATCATTCAGGATCCAAAAGCCGAGGTCCTGCAGCGCCACCCCGAGGCGGAACACATTATGATAGGCGCCCATGACCCAAATCGTGCCATCCTTGCGCAGAACGCGCCGGCATTCGGTCAGCCAGGCGCGGGTGAAGGCGTCATAGGTGGCCAAATCGGGGAAGCGATCCCAGGCATCATCCACGCCATCCACCACGCTTTCATCGGGCCGGCGCAATTCGCCCTTCAGCTGAAGGTTATAGGGTGGGTCAGCAAAAATCGCATGCACACTCGCCGGCGGTAGGCGGCGCAGCATGGCAATCGAATCCCCGACCAGAACCTGGTCCAAGAGCAGCTCTAGCTGCGTTCCCACCGTGAAATCCCTTATGGCTGCGGCAAGAATCGCGCGCCCGAGTCGCCCGGTCAAGTCAGTTTCAAAACGGCCTGATCCACCGGGCCAAAACCGCGCCGGTGATGGGGGCAGGGGCCGAGCCTTGCCAGCGCTTCCCGATGCGCCGCCGTTGGGTAGCCGGCATGGCGGGCAAAGCCGTAAGCGGGCCAGCGCGGGTCAAGCCGGCGCATCGCCCGATCACGCAGCACCTTGGCAATGATCGAAGCGCCGGCGATGGAAAAGCTGAGCCCATCTCCGCCAATGATGCACCGCACCGGACAGGCCAAGGGCGGCGGCTGATTGCCATCCACCAAAGCGTGATCCGGGGTGCCTGGCAGCTTCGCCACCGCGCGGCGCATGGCAAGATGCGTGGCGCGGAGGATATTGACCCGCCCGATTTCGGTGGCTGATGCCGCGCCGATGCCGATTTCAACCAGCCCCAGCGCTTGGGCTTTGCGGAGCGCGGCAAAGGCGGCATCGCGCGCCGCTTCCTTGAGCTTCTTGGAATCTTGCAACAGCGCCGCAAGGCCGTCTGGCGGTGGGGCGAGAAACACCAAGGCCGCCGCCAGCACAGGCCCGGCGAGGGGGCCGCGCCCGGCTTCATCCACCCCGGCGACGCGACCACCGAGCGCCGCTTCCAGGCTGAAATCCGGTCGTGTGGTCATGGTTTTGTGCGCGGCAGCAGCAGCCAACCCGCCAGCCCAAGCAGCAGGCTGCCTGCCAATACAGCGAAGCCGGCGCGATAGGCAGCCTCGGGCCGCGCGGCTTCCTCCATGGGAAAGAAGCCGATCACGAGCCCGACCAACAAAGGCAGCAGGGAAGACCCCAGAACCTGTGCCATATTCACCGTGCTCGCGCCGCGCCCGACCAGATGATCCGGGAAAAGCATGCGCGCTTCCGTCACCAGCAGCACCGGGTAGCTGGAAAACAGCACCAGCCCAACCAGCAGGCCAAGCGCCGCAGCCAAGGGTGGCGCCGGCCAAAGGGCCAAGGCCAGCAACATGGCAGCGGAAAGTGCCGCGCCCGCGCTGATCATGGTGGCGCGCGGGAAGAAGCGGCGCTCCAAAGGGCCAACCAGCAAAAGCCCGATCGGCATGGCAAGGCCCATCGCTGCCTGGGCAAGCCCGCGTTCATTCGCATTCAGCCCATGCACATCGGCGAAATAAGGTCCGGCCCAAAGCCCGATCACCGTAGCGGCGGCGGCATAGGCCACCAGATGCAAGGCCAGCACGCGCGCAAGTCCCGGCAGGAGCCAGATGGAAAACTGCCCGCGCAGCGCTTCCATCAGGCTTTCTGCCCGCCGTGCGGGTGCAGGGCGGTCCGGCGGGTCATTCTGCACCAGCCACCACCAGGCCAGTGCCGCAAGCCCCGTGAGCAAGGCTGAAACCAGAAAGGCTTCCCGCCACCCAAGCCAGCCGGCAAGCCAGGCAAGCGGCGCGCCTGCCAGCAAAATCCCCATTTGGGAAAAGGCAAAAACGCGAGAAAGCGCGAGTGTCATATCGCCGCCCGCATACCAGCGCGCGCAGAGCACCACCGCGGACATGAAGGAAGCGGCGCAGCCAATGCCGATCAAGGCGCGCGCCACAAGCAGCGTCGCGCCATCCGTGGCAAGGCTTTGCAGCACCAGGCCAAGCACGGCGATGGCGCTCAGCCCCGCCACCACCAGGCGCGGACCAAGCCGATCAAGCGCGATGCCAACGGGAAGCTGCATGATCAAAAGCGCGGCGAAGAACATGCCATTTGCCGCCCCCAGCATGCTGGGCGTGAGTGCAAGATCGGCGCTGAGTTCCGGCGCAATCACCCCAAGCGCGCTGCGGTGAAACTGGCTGAGTCCGGTGAGTAACGCCAGTGCCAAGAGCAATGATGCGCTGGGGGGAAAGCGGATCATGGGAGCAGCGAACGCCTAAGCTGCCCTGGCAC
Organism: Roseomonas sp.; assembly: GCA_020249285.1. Taxonomy (GTDB): domain Bacteria; phylum Pseudomonadota; class Alphaproteobacteria; order Acetobacterales; family Acetobacteraceae; genus Neoroseomonas. The sequence continues at coordinate 73,372 of JADCFX010000044.1, forward strand.
CGGAACGGCCTGCTGCCGTCCAACAGGCTTTCGCGACGCGCTTTGGGATGCAGGTCGCTGAAAAAGGGCGTAAGGCGGGCGCGGCAGCAATCAGGGGCATGGGGCTGGAGTCATCAAGAGATTGCCAGGGTTGTGAGACATGCGGTTCATATGCGCTCAAGGTAGCATCCCAAAACATGGGCTGATCATATACTCCGTTGCTCGGGAGCTTCCATTCGGTTCAGCTTGGCCTGGAAAGGCCAAAAGCGGAAGCCGCAGGTTTGGTTGCCTTGGCGCTGGCCGCTTACGGGTTCATGGGCAGGCGTCTCTGGCGTCCCTCACGCATCGCTGGCTAGAATGATTCCATGAGCCAAGCTTTTGAAATGGCGTTGCCCGAGCGCTTTGTCTTTGATGCCGCCAACGACCTGCCCATTGCCGGGCAATTCCACGCGCCTGAGGAAGGGCCTGAGGGCATTTTCCGCTGGACCGGGCCGGGGGCGGAGGCAGCTTTGACCATTTTGGTTGATCGCCGCTACCCGCTGCGCGCCTGGCTGGAATTGGTGGATTTTGGCCACCCCGCTAATATGGATGCGCTGGCGCTGATTGTGGATGGAGAGCTTTACCCCCTATTGCGGCGCGGCCCGGGAAAGAATTTGATCGCCGGCCCCATCCTGCCGCGCGACGGTGATGGTCCAACGCAACTGATTATCCGCGTGCCGCATTTGCACAGCCCGCCGCCCGAGCGCCATCGCGCGCCCCCCTTGCGCGGCATTGCGATCAAGCGGCTCAGCCTGACGCCGCCAGATTGAAGCTGGGCAGGGGTGAAATTTTCCCCATCCGGCGCTTCACGAGAAACGGGGGGCCTGCCTTGCGGAAGTGCCGCGCAAAGCCCTTGTCTTTTGCGGAAAACCCTTTCGCAACCGGCGGTGGCGTGGCAGGTTTCGGGAAGACGCGGTGACATCCGCGCCCTGAACAAGTCTTCCCGCGCGGTTCTTGCCCAGCGGGGGTGGGAGAATGCCATGTCGGCACCGAATTGGACCAATCCTGAAACCCTGGTGCTGCATGCCGGTTGGCGTGCGGACCCGACAACCGGTTCGGTCGCGGTGCCGATCCATCAGACAACGTCTTTCCAATTTCAGGATACCGGCCATGCGGCGCGGCTTTTTGGGCTGGCCGAGCTTGGCAATATCTATACCCGCATCATGAACCCGACCGTGGATGTGCTGGAGAAGCGCGTCGCGGCCTTGGAAGGCGGTGTCGCGGGGCTGGCCGTTGGTTCGGGTCAGGCAGCGACAACCTTCGCCGTGATGAATCTGTGTGAGGCGGGGGATAACATTGTCTCATCCACCGATCTTTACGGCGGCACCTGGAATCTTTTTGCCAATACGCTGAAGCAATTCGGCATTGAAGTGCGCTTTGTGGACCCCGCCGATCCGGAAGGTTTCGCGCATGCCACTGATGCACGCACCCGCGCCTATTATGCCGAGACGCTTCCCAACCCGAAGCTGCACGTCTTCCCGATTGCGGAAGTGGCGGCAATTGGGCGGAAGCTCGGCATTCCGCTGATCATGGACAATACGGCGGCGCCGATCATCTGCCGCCCTCTGGAACATGGTGCGGCGATTGTCATGCATTCCACCACCAAGTGGATTGGCGGGCATGGCAACAGCATTGGCGGTGTGGTGGTGGATGGCGGTAATTTCGATTGGGAAGCCTATGGTGATCGCTTCCCTACGCTGAATAAGCCCGATCCGTCTTATCATGGCGCGGTCTGGACCCAGGCGGTGAAGGCGCTTGGCCCGATTGCGTACATTATCCGCATGCGTACCTGCCTGCTGCGCGATCTGGGTGCGCCCATGTCGCCGATGAACGCTTTTTTGTTCCTGCAAGGGATGGAAACCCTGCCGCTCCGCATCGAACGCCATTGCGCCAATGCCACGCGCGCCGCGGCCTTCCTGGCGCAGCACCCTGCCGTGACGCGCGTGATCCATCCATCGCTGATGGAAGGCGAAAGCCGCCGCCGCGCCGATGCCTATTTGCGTGGCGGGCATGGCAGCCTGATGGGGATCGAGCTCAAGGGTGGCAAGGAAGCCGGGCAACGTTTTATTGAGGCGCTGAAAATGTTCTACCATGTGGCCAATATCGGCGATGCGCGGAGCCTCGCGATTCACCCCGCCACCACGACGCATAGCCAATTGGATGAAAGCGAACAGGCGGCATCGGGTGTGACACCCGGTTACGTCCGGCTATCCATCGGCATTGAACATATTGACGACATATTGGCGGACCTTGATCAGGCGCTGAAGGTGGCACAAGCATGAACGCGGATCGTCGCCGGATGGCACAAGAACTCGGCCTTGGCCCTGCTGCCCCCGCGCTTGGCGGCTTCCCCGCCATTCGCATGCGGCGCAACCGCTATGATGCTTTTACGCGCAAGCTGGTTGCGGAGAACGTGCTGAGTGTTGGTGATCTGATCTGGCCGATTTTCATCATGGAAGGCACGAATACCATCATGCCGGTGGCTTCCATGCCAGGCGTGGTGCGGGTGACCATCGACAAGCTGGAAGAACATGTCGCCCCCGCCGTGAAGCTTGGCGTGCCGGCGGTGGCGCTATTCCCGATGACACCTTCCGAGATCAAGGATGCGGAAGGCACGGAATCGACCAATCCGGAGAACCTGATGTGCCGCGCGTCGCGCTTGCTGAAGCAGAAGTTTCCGGAGCTTGGGCTGGTGGGTGATGTCGCGCTCGACCCCTATACCGATCATGGGCATGATGGCGTGATCCGGGATGGCTATGTCGCGAATGATGATACGCTTGCTATATTGACCGTGCAGGCGGTCAATCAGGCGGAAGCCGGCATTGATGTGATCGCGCCATCAGACATGATGGATGGGCGCATTGGTGTCATTCGCGCGGCGCTTGATGCGCGCGGCCTGATCCATACGCGCATCATGTCCTATGCGGCGAAATATGCCTCGGCATTTTATGGGCCGTTCCGTGATGCGGTGGGGTCTGGTTCGTCATTGAAGGGCGACAAGAAAACCTATCAGATGGACCCCGCCAATACGGATGAGGCATTGCGCGAAGTGGCGCTGGATTTGGCTGAGGGTGCCGATATGGTCATGGTGAAGCCCGGTATGCCGTATTTGGATATTGTGCGGCGTGTGCATGAACGCTTCGGCGTGCCGACCTTCGCCTATCAAGTCAGTGGCGAATACGCCATGATCGCAGGTGCCGCGCAAAATGGCTGGATTGATCGCGAACGCGCCATGATGGAGAGCCTTTTGGCCTTCAAGCGCGCTGGTGCCGCGGGGGTGCTGACCTATTTCGCGGTGGATGCGGCGGCGGTGCTGAAGCGGGGGTGAAGCCCCCGCGCCCCGGCGTTTAGTTGATCGGCGAAGGGTCCGCCTGCCTGGAGCACGCCCTAGCCGCGCTGCGTCACCTGTACGCTCGATTCAAGCCCAAGCGCCGCTGCGAGTGTTTCAAGCCGGCGCAGCACGCTTTCGCCGGCGAAAACACCGCTGCCCTCCACAAGCCGCAGCATCAGCCGCCCACCTCGGCGTTCCAGTGATGTGCCCGCCAGCAACACGGGCGTGCCGCCTGAAAGCGTATAGGCAAGCCTGAAGGCTGCCCCCAAAATCTCCGCGCGCCTGAGTGTGCCGACATCCAACAGCAACCGCGCGGAGGGCAGGAAGGGCGCTTCCGCCTCAGCTTCGTAACGCAGCGCTGCGGCAAGGGCGAGGAAGGCGCGGCCGTGATGGTCAAACCCGACACCGGGCTGGCGCAGCACACGAAAAAAAGCGTGCTCAGCGCGATAATCCGGATGATCATGGCTGCCGATATCGCTCACCCAACAGGCGGCTTCACGCAAAGCCAGCGCCAGCGGGGACTCATCCTCAAAAAGCGGCGCGGTCCAGGCGAAAAGCGCCGGCGGCATGGCTTGGTCGCGCCCGAAGCGCAGTGCCAAGTCACGCGATGCGGCCAGCAGCGGGTCGCGCTTCCGCTCAGCCGCATCAATCAGCCGCGCATACCACCCTTCCCGCAGGCCATTGGCGCTGAAGATGACACGGCGCGCACCGCTGGCACGCAGCAGCCGGCGCAGCACCAGGGCGGCGAAGGGCAGATCAGCCAAGCGCTTGCTTGATGCGCCGGGCATGCGTTCCAGCGTGCGCCGCGTGGCGGCCATCAATACGCCGGAAAGATCACGCGCTTCTTCGCGCGTCAGCGCGTAATGATGCACGATGGAAAGCGGATAGCCGGTTTGCGCCATATGCATGCGCGCCATGGCGCGCCAGGCGCCGCCCACCAGATACAAATCCCGCCCGGATGCGCTATGCACCCAGGGTACACGCGCCAATTCTTCCATCACAATCGCGCGCGCCTTGCCAATATCGCCCTTCGCGCGATCCGCGAGGCGAATGGTACCAATGGGCAGGCTGCCGGTTTTGCCTTGCTCACCTTGATGGAGTTCCACCAATTCTAGGGAACCACCGCCAATATCGCCCAAAAGCCCATCCGCGCCGGGAAAGCCCAGCAGCAAGCCATGGGCGGAAAGCCGCGCTTCCTCATCCCCCGTCAGGATATGGATCGGCACGCCGGGCATTCTTTCACCAAGCGCGGCAACAAAGGCCGCGCCATTGGACGAATCACGCACCGCGGCGGTGGCCAGAACTTCGATCGGATCGGCACCCATGGCGCGCGCCACCGCGTGATAGCGCTGCATGATGGTGAGCGCCTGGTCCACCGCATCCGCGTTGAGCTGCCCCGTATCATGCAGCCCGCGGCCGAGCCCCAGCACGGCTTTTTCATTGAAGATGGCAACAGGATTGCGCCCGCGCCCTTCAAACACAACCAGGCGCACAGAATTGGAACCCAAATCCACAACGCCGCAGCGCGTAGTCGTATTCATCGCGCCTGTTTGCGCGTTGGGGGCCGGGCCATCCATCAATCCTGCTTCACACGATCCTGCCGCTGGCGTCGCGGCGCACGGGCCAGCGCGCTACCGCGCCCCGAAAGCGATGGGTTGGTCATGAAATACTCATGCGCTGAGACGCCATTTTCCGGCGCGACAATCCGTGCCCAATGCCCATCCGGGCCAAGCTGCCAGCTTTGCAGCGAATCCTTCAGATTGACGACCATGATCTGATCCAGCACTTGCGCATGCACCGTCGCGTTTTCCACCGGCACCATGGTTTCCACGCGCCAATCCATATTGCGCGCCATCCAATCGGCCGAGGAAATATAAATCTTGGCGCGACGCGATGGCAGACGATGCCCATTGCCGAATACGCAAATGCGCGAATGTTCCAGAAAGCGCCCGACAATGGATTTGACGCGGATGTTATCTGAAAGCCCCGGCACGCCCGGGCGCAGGCAGCAAATGCCGCGCACAATGGCATCCACCTTCACGCCGGCCTTCGAAGCCTCATACAGCGCATCAATCAGGGTTTCATCCACCAGCGAATTCATCTTGATCCAAATCGCCGCCGGCTTGCCATCCTTGGCGAAGGCAATTTCCTGGCGGATCAGCGCGAGCAAGGTTGGGCGCGTGGTGAGCGGCGAGAAGGCGAGCTTTTCCATCGTCTCCGGCCGCGCATAACCGGTCATGTAATTGAACAGCTTGGCGGCATCGCGCGTCAGCGCCGGATCGGCGGTGAAATAGGAAAGATCAGTATAGATGCGCGCTGTGACGGGATGGTAATTGCCCGTGCCAAAATGCGCATAGGATCGCAACGCCTGCCCTTCGCGCCGCACCACCAGGCTTACCTTGGCGTGGGTTTTCAGCTCGACAAAGCCATACACCGTCTGCACGCCGGCGGCTTCCAATTCGCGCGCCAAGGCGATGTTGCGTTCTTCATCAAAACGCGCCTTCAACTCCACAATGCCGGTCACACTTTTGCCCGCCTCGGCCGCTTCAATCAGCGCCTTTGCAATCGGGCTGTCGCGCGTGGTGCGATAAAGCGTCTGCTTGATCGCGATCACATTGGGGTCACGCGCGGCCTGCCGCAGGAATTGCACCACCACATCGAAGCTCTCATAGGGGTGATGCACCACAATATCCTTGGCGCGGATGGCGGCGAAGCAATCGCCACCGAAATCCAGAATGCGTTCGGGAAAGCGCGGCGTATAGGGTGTGAACAGCAAATCGGGCCGGTCATCCACGATCAATTGCGTCAGATCGGAAAGTCCAAGCAAGCCATCCACCACAAACACTTCTGACCGCGGCGCATCCAATTCCTCGGCGACGAAATCCAGGATATCGGGCGGCGTATTGGCGGTCACCGAAAGCCGGATGGCGCGGCCACGCCGGCGACGCTTCAAGGCACTTTCGTAGGAACGCACCAAATCTTCAGCTTCTTCTTCGAATTCCACATCGGTGTCGCGGATCAGGCGAAACAGCCCGCTTTCCGCCATGATGAAGCCGGGGAAAAGCCGATCCAGGAACAGCAGGATCACATCTTCCAGCAGCACGAAGCGGATCGCCCCCGCACCGCGGCGCGATGGCAGGCGAATGAAGCGTTCCACCTGTGGCGGCAATGGCAGAAGTGCCCGCATGGTGCCGCCATCTTCTTCGCGCACCAGCTTGAACACCAGGCAAAGTGCAAGATTGGCGATGAAGGGGAAGGGATGGGCGGGGTCAACGGCAAGCGGCGTCAGCACCGGGAAGACACGGTCCATGAACCATTCTCCCAGCCATTCCTTATCGGCATCGGTCAGGTCGGGCCGATCCACCAGCATCAGATGTGCTTCGCGCAGCCTGGCGCGCAAGTCCCGCCATGATTCCTGTTGGCCATCAATCAGCGCGCGTGCACGTTCATGAATAGCGGCAAGCTGTTGCGCGGGCGTCAGCCCATCAGGGGATGGCGAGACCACGCTGGCGCGATCCTGCCCCACCAGCCCCGCCACACGCACGGAATAAAATTCATCCAGGTTATTCGCCGAAATCGCAATATAGCGCAGCCGTTCCAGCAGCGGGTGGCGCGCATTGCCCGCTTCTTCCAGCACACGCTGATTGAAGGCGAGCCACGAAAGCTCCCGATTGCTGAAGCGCGCTGGGCTTTCCGCCAGCGGAAAGGCGCCAATATCGGGCATGATATCGCTCATATGCTGTTCCTATAGCAGAGGGGCCAGGGAAGGCGAGGGTGGGCGCCGTTCAGTCTCGGAATCTTCACAAACACCCTGTTCTGCCAGCCAGCCATCAAGGGCCAGCCGCGCCAATGGGCGCGTGATGCGCCCCCCCATGCCAAGGGCGGCGTGATCCAGCCGCGCCACGGCTTCCGCCAAGCTTGCCGCATCGCGCGGCAAGCGTGTGAGCAGCCAGGCTTGCACATCGGGCTCGACCCGCAATTGCCGATCGGCGAAGAATTTACTGAGCAAGGCGCGCAGCAGCGCATCCGATGCCGGGCCAATGCCCACAGCTTGCGTTGCGCGCAAACGGCTCGCCAAATCGGGCAGGCGCACTGGCCAACGCGCTGGCGCCTCACGCCCGATCAGCAGCAATGTCTCATGCCGTTCAGCGCAAAGATTGATCAAATGCAAAAGCGCGGCCTCATCCGCCACGCAATCCGCATCATCAATCACATTGCCCTGGGGCGCGGGGGCGGGCAGGCCGCGCAAGCCCATGCCATCCAGCCAGCGCCAGCCAAACCGCGCGGCAGCTGCGCGCGCCAGATGCGTCTTGCCCAGGCCCGCTTCGCCGAATAGCGCGAGCCTGCCAAGCGGCCAGGCTTCAGGCTGCGCCAGCCAGCTTCGCGCGGCTGCGTTGCTGGCATCGGCAATCACATCGCGCGCATCGAAGGACGCCGCGACGGGTAGCGGCAGGGCCAATTGGCGCGTCATTGTCCGGTCCGTGGCGGGTCAAGATAAAGTGGGCTTTCCAGATAGCGGCGCAGCCAATAGCGCGTCACCACACCAATCGCCGCCGCCATGGGCACCGCCAGCAGCACGCCTAGAAATCCGAATGCGACACCCCCGGCAAAGAGCGCGAAAATCACCCAAACCGCGTGTAGTTCCACCCGATTGCCGAGCAGATAGGGGTAGATGATGTAGCCCTCGATTCCTTGGCCGATCACGAAAATCGCCACAATCACCAGCACTTCCTGCCAGGACCCGAATTGCCCGATGGCCAGCAGCACGGCGGTCGCGAAACCAGTCATGGAACCAACATAAGGAATGAAGGTCAGGAAGCCCGACATGATCCCGATGGTGATGCCAAGCTCCAGCCCCGCCAAATGCAGCGCGAAGGCGTAGAAAATGCCAAGTCCGAGGCAACACAGCAATTGCCCGCGCAGCCAGGCGGAAAGCACGCGGTCCGTATCGCGCGCGATTTGCCGGAATACATTTGCACTGCGCCGCGGCAGCCAGCTTTCAATGCGCGTCAGCATGGCCGGCCAATCGCGCAGCAGATAAAAGGCGACAACCGGTGTCACCACCACAAAGGTGAAAACGCTGAATAGCGCAAAGCCGCCGCCAATCAGCCGCGTGGTGGCGCCACCTAGCCAGGACAGCATGGAGCCCGCCTGGCTGATCGCCAATTCGCGCAGGCGCTGATCTATCATATCGGGTCCGAGTGTCTCCTCAAGCGATGTCAGCAAGTCGCGCAAGGCCTGACCAACACCAGCGACATAGGCGGGCAGGCGCTGCACCAGCACGCCAAGCTGCGCCAGGATCAAGGGGTAAAGCAGCAGCAGCGCAATCAGCGTAATGGCGGCAAGCAGCGTTATCAGCAGAAAGGCGCCAAGGCCACGCGGCAGGCCAAGCCGCGCCAAGCGTGTGGCCAAGGGATCCAGAAAATACGCAATGGTCGCAGCCAGCACAAAGGGTGTAAGAATACCTTGGAACAACCAAAGACAGAAAAGCAGCGCGATACCAAAACCAAGAAACAGCCCCCAACGCTGTCCGCGCGTGGCGGTACGCGGCCCGGAAGGTGGCGTGATGACCGGCTTTGCAGCCAAGGGCGGGCGCTGATCTGTCATAATGCCCCGCCGGCGGTGCGCCGCGCTGCCTGCGCAACATAAGCGGCACCTGAGGCAAAAGTTGTTGCCGCCACAAGCCAGATCATCACCTCCAGCAATACGGGCGTGCTGAAGCCGAAACCGGCTAGCAGCAGCACAAGGGCGGCCAATAGAATTTGCGCTGCCGTATTCGCTTTGGAAATGAAAAGCGGCTTGATGCGTGGCGGCAGCCCAACGGCCCAAAGCACCAAGACACCGCCCACAATCAGCAAATCGCGAAATACCACCAGAATCGCAAGCCAATCTGGCAGCACGCCAATCGCTGCCAGCGTCACATAAACCGAAACCAGCAAAGCCTTATCCGCAATGGGATCAAGCACGGCACCAAGTTGGGACCGCGCATTCCAGGCCCGCGCAATCCAGCCATCCAGCGCATCGGAAATTCCCGCGCCGATGAAAACCAGAAAGGCAAGATCAAGCCGGTGCTGCAACATCAGCCAAACCGCCGCCGGCACGGCGCAAAGCCGCGCGAGCGTGATCAGATTGGGCAGGGTGAATAGCCCTGCCCCCGCCAGATTAGGCGGGGCTTGCGGCAGGCGGCGAAGGTCAGGACCGTCCGGCAAGGCCAAGCCGCCATTGATCATTCTGCGCGCCGGTGCCGGGCACAAGCTGCAATCCACTCTGCGCGAAAACCTCCTGCGCCAAGCCAACCGGCACGCGCAGCCCAAGGTTCAGATGCGCGCGGTTCGTGGTGATGGCCATAACATCAAGCTTCGCACCCGCGGCCACCACGCGCCGGCGGATTTCCAACCATTCGTTGAGCGACGCGTAACGCGCTGTGGCTTGCAGAGACGCCAAAACCGGCGTGGGTGGCGTGACACTGGTCGGCGCTTCGGATGCTATGCCGGAAGGCAGCGTCGCAGCGCGCACCTCCGCACCCTCGGCGAAGCTTTGCACGGCATCGGCATCGAATTGGATCGTGAGTCGCCCGCTATAGCGTTGCGGGCCGGTGGCTTCCTGTTCGATCACAATGGAACGCACCATACGATCAAGTTCCGCATCGGTCGGGCGGCGCGGGGCATTCACCATGCCCTGAATGCGATCCCATGCGGTGCGGCGACCTGCGGCGAAGGCACGTTCCTGCGCCACCACACCATTTTCTGCGGTCGCTTCCGCGGGCACGCCGCGCTGCGTCAGCGCGCCCATGTCGCTGAACTGCGCAAGGGCGGGAAGCGCAGCAAAGCAAAGCCAGAAGCTTGCGAAAGCCGCCGCCACATGTTTCTTTCCGGCCAATCCCCAGGCGTGGCGTTCTGTCATCAAAGCCTTCCCTTCGCGTTTTCCCGCGCTATAGCACGGGGTATTGTATCAAATCGGAGGTCGCCCTGACCAGTTCCAATCCCCAAAGCCTCACCTACCGCGATGCGGGCGTGGATATTGAGGCCGGCGACGCCCTGGTTGAGGCCATCAAGCCCCTGGCGCGCGCCACGAACCGGTCTGGCGTGATGGGGGGCCTGGGCGGCTTCGGCGCCCTGTTTGACCCGAAGGCGGCTGGGTTCAAGGACCCGGTACTGGTTTCGTCCACCGATGGGGTTGGCACCAAGTTGCGTGTGGCGATTGAAGCGGGCATTCACGACACGGTGGGCATAGATCTGGTTGCCATGTGCGTTAATGATCTGGTGGTGCAGGGCGCTGAGCCTCTGTTTTTCCTGGATTATTTCGCGACTGGGAAGCTCCGGCTTGATCAGGCGCGGGCAGTGATTGCGGGCATTGCGGAAGGCTGCCGGCAAGCGGGCTGCGCCCTGGTGGGGGGCGAAACGGCCGAGATGCCTGGCATGTATGCCGCGGATGATTACGATTTGGCTGGGTTTTCCGTGGGTGCCGCCGAACGTGGCCAGCTTTTGCCGCGCCCTGTCACAGCGGGGGATGTGCTGATTGGGCTTGGGTCTTCGGGCGTTCATTCCAACGGGTTTTCCCTGGTGCGGCGAATTCTGGCCGCGCGCGACCTGACCCTAGCCGACGCCGCCCCCTTCGTGCCTAGGCAAAAGCTGGGCGAGGCTCTGCTGACGCCAACCCGCATTTATGTGAAGCCGCTGCTTGCCTTGCATCGCGCGGGTTTGCTGCATGCGGCGGCGCATATCACGGGTGGTGGCCTGCCGGGCAATCTGCCGCGCGTGCTGCCGTCGGGCGTGACGGCGGTGCTGGATGCCGGAAGCTGGCCCGTGCCGCCGGTTTTCGCCTTTCTGGCCGAAGCCGGGAATGTCAGCGCGGATGAAATGCTTCGCGTCTTCAATTGCGGGCTTGGCATGGTGTTGGCGGTGCCTGCCGCAGGGGTGGAGGCCGCCACGCGCATGCTGACCGAAGCGGGGGAGGCGCCCTTCCGCATCGGCCATCTGGAAGCCTCCAGCGGGCCGGCTGGGATTCGCATCCAGAACCTGCCTCAGGCCTGGCCGCGCGTATGAGGCGGGCGCGGCTCGCCCTCCTGATTTCCGGGCGCGGGTCCAATATGGCGGCGATTCTGGCGGCTTCCGGGCCGGATTACCCGGCGGAACCCGTGCTCGTGCTCTCCAACCGCACCGATGCGGCGGGGCTTGGGATTGCGACGGCGCAGGGCGTACCCACCGCGGTCGTGGAAAGCCGCCCCTTCAAGGGTGATCAAGCGGGTTTTGAGGCCGCCATGGAAGCGGAATTGGCCCAGCACGGCGTTGAAATCATTGCCCTTGCCGGCTTTATGCGCGTGCTGACCCCTGATTTCGTCCGCCGTTGGGAAGGCCGGCTGATCAATATCCACCCGTCCCTGCTGCCGGCCTTTCCGGGGCTGGATACGCATGCGCGCGCCTTGGCAGCCGGCGTACGTCTCCATGGCTGCACCGTGCATCTGGTGACGGCGGGCGTGGATGAAGGCCCCATCATCGCCCAGGCCGCCGTGCCGGTTTTGCCCAATGACACGGAAGCAAGCCTGGCCGCGCGCGTGCTGGCGGCAGAACATCGGCTGTATCCCGCAGCCCTTTCCTGGCTGGCGGCGGGGCGCATGCGGCTGGAAGCGGGGCGGGCGGTGATCACTGGCGCGGAATATACAGCGGAATCCCTGCTGAACCCCTTGCCGCGCGCCGCGTTGCTTTCTACACAATAGGTCAGTGTCGAGATTTGGGGAAAGCCATGGCTGAGAAAGAACATTATGATTTTGTCGAAGTGACCTCCGCCGATATCCTCGCGGATCGCCGTGGCGGCTGGGAAGGCTTCACGCGCTTTGTCACCTGGTCCACCGGCGCGACCGTGCTGGTGCTGGTGTTGATGGCGATTTTCCTGGTCTGACGCCGGGCGCTTTTGGGCATGAAAAAGGGGCGGCTTTGACCGCCCTTTTTGTTGTCCCGGCTATCCCTGCGCCATCAGCCGCGCGGTTTCAGCCTCAATCTGCGCTTCAAGGGTTTCCATAAGCGGCTTGCGCGCCAAGCCCGCAGGCAAGGCGGGCATGATCGAGATGGAAATCACGCCGGGCAGCTTGTGAAAGGCGCGCCTGCCCCAGTGCCGCCCGCTATTGGTAGCAACCGGATAGCAGGGCGCACCGCTACTGATGACCAGCGCGGCAACACCCGGCTGATAGGGTAGGCGTTCCCCAGGCGCAGAACGCGTGCCTTCCGGGAAAATCACCAAGGGCCGGTCTTCATCCAACACGCGCTTGGCATCGCGCACCATGCCGCGCAGCGCCGCGCCGCCACCATCGCGATCCACCGCCACCGCGCCGGTATGGCGCGCCACGCGCCCCCAAAAGGGCAGATCAAGCAATTCGCGCTTCAGCACGTAGCTCGTTGGTTCAAGCAGGGCTGGCCAGACCAAAGTGTCAAAGGCGGATTGATGCTTGGAAGCGATGATGGCGGCACCAGGTGCCACATGTTCCAGGCCAGTCACCCGCAAGCGGATGCCACAAATAACGCGCAGCAACCAAATGATGCTGCGCGCCCAATACCGAATGAATTTCCGGGTGTATCTTGCATGGAAGGGCAACAATGCTGTGCCAATCACGGCACAGAACGCTGTGACGGTCATGAAAAGCGCGTTGAAGATGCAGGAACGTAGCCAGATCATGTTCGCCTTCCGCCGAGAAACCGTGAAAGCCCGGCCTCGGCGCCCAAAAATTTGCAGTATTCGCTGAGCAATAAGCCCCAATTCCGTGGCCGCCAGAAGGCGCCATCATCGCGCAGCCGGGGCGGCGTAACCGGGTATGGGATCACGCGCAAAGCGGGCATGGTGCGGCGCAATTCGCTGCGCGCGCGCGGCATGTGATAGCCCGCCGTCACCAAGCGGATGGTGCTGATGTCCCTTGTTCTGGCCCAGGCCGCAATTTCCACTGCATTGCCGCGTGTGGAGGCCGCCGCATGGCCAAGCTCTACCCGGCCTGCAAGCTTTGCGGGGTCCATGCCCGCAGCGCGTGCCAGATCCGCAAGCCGCGAATCGGGATGCACGCCGGAGATGAAAAGCCGTGGCGCCAAGCCTTCTTCCAGCAGGCGAAAGCCGGTCTCCACGCGTTCCGCCCCGCCGGTCAGCACCACAATCGCATCGGTGGCGCTGTTATCCGCCGCGTCGCCCTGGACGGCGCGCAGGAACCAGATGAAGCCGCCCAACCACAGCAGCAGCAGCGCCAGCGCCAGCAACCAGAGCCGCCGCGCCATCATGGCAAGCGTCGCAGCCATAGAAGGATGCTCAGGATCGTCGCGCCCCAGGCGATCAGCGCGGCGCTGACGGGTATGGCCGAAAGGCCAGCCCAAGGCAGGTCCTGCCAGCTGATTTCGGGCAGGATGGGTGCGGCAAGCTGCATCAGGGCCCAAAGCAGGGCCATGGCCAGTGCCACCCCAAGCACGGCGCCCAGTATTGCCAGCCAGGATGTCCGGCGCGCGAAGCGCCGCGCAATGTCGCGATCTGGCGCGCCCAGCATATGCAGCACCATGACCGAATCGCGCCGCGCGGCGATGCCGGCGCGCACCGCAATCACCACCACGGAAGCCGCCACCGCCGCCACCAGCAGCACCACGCCAAGCGCTGCCAGGGACAAGGCGCGCGCCAGCGCCGCCAGGCGCGCGACAAATACGCCATGCGCTTCCGTCACGGCGCCGGGCACGGCTTCTGCAACCTTATCGCCAATCAGCACCGGGTCTGCCGACAGATCGGCCAGGCGCAATTCAATCACGCCGGGCAGAGGCAGCCCCGCAACATCGCCAAGCCAAGGGCGCAGCAATTCCGCCATGCGGGCTGGGTCCACTTCTCGGGCTTCGCGCACCGCGGGCAAGGCGCGCAGCGCTTCCAACGCCGCTTCCATGCGCGCGGGGGAAGGGTTCGGGATTTGCACCGTGATCGCGGCATTGGCGCCTTGCTGCCAGCGCTGCGCGAGTTGGCTGACCGCCGCCTGCCCCGCCACCGAACAAGCGGCAAATAGCGCCATGGCGGCGATCAACGCCACCAGCAGCCGATCCGCCAGCGCGCCGCGCAGGCCAATCGGGTCCCCCCTGCCGCCGGCTTCACGGCGCATCAATGATGCGGCCTTCTGACAGGGTGATGACCCGCGCCGGGTGGCGCGCGGGCAAATCCTCAGAATGCGTGGCCACCACAATCGCCGTGCCCAAGCGGTTCATTTCAGCAAACAGCGCAATCAGGCGGCGGGCTTCAAACACATCCAATTCCGAGGTCGGTTCATCGGCGATCAGCAAGGCAGGGCGCGTGATGATGGCGCGCGCGATGGCGATGCGCTGTTGTTCGCCGCCGGAAAGCTCGGCTGGGCCACGCCCTGCCTTTGCCGCAAGGTTCAGCCAATCCAGGATTTCGTTTACATCCTGCCTGATTGCTGCCTCCGCCCGGCCCGCCAGCCTTAGCGGCAGCGCCACATTATCCCAGGCGGAGAGATGCGGCAGCAGGCGGAATTCCTGATGCACCACGCCAATCTTGCGCCTGAGCGCCGGCAGCGCCGCCCGTTCCGCCTGCCCGATATCGGTCCCCAGCACCGAAACCACGCCGCTTGTTGGCCTGATGGCGGCCTGCATGAGCCTGAGCACCGAGCTTTTCCCCGCCCCGGAAGGCCCGAGCAGCCAAGTAAAGCTACCCTCCCCCAGCGCGAAGGAGACATCGCGCAAGGCTGCCTGCCCCGGGTGACCCTGGGAAGTTGGGTAGGCCAGCGCGACGCGCCCGAATCTCACCATAGGGCTTGTTTCGCATGATCGGGCCGTTTCGCTCAATCTTTTGCTTGCCGAGAAGCCGGCAGTAACGGAAAATGGGGGCATGCAGATTGAATGCCCTTCTTGCAGTGCGGGCTTTGAGGTGCCGGAGCGCCTGCTGCGCGACCGCACCCGCCCGCTGCGCTGTAGCCAGTGCCGGACGGTATTCCCGATGCCGGCCCTGCCCATGCCTGAGCCGGAGCCTGCGGCAAGGCGCGCGCCGGAGCCCCCGCCACCACGGGCAGTGGAGGAACCACCCCCCGCCCCGGTGATTAAGGAATTGCGGCCAGAGCCTGAGCCAGCAGCGGAAACCCCGCCCGAGGCCGCGAATGAGGCTTCATCACGCGGGCTGCGCGCGGCTTGGGCGGCTTCCATCGCGCTGCTGATCGGCGGCGGGCTGGCGGCCATCATCAAGCGCGATGTGGTGATGGAAGCCTGGCCCCCGGCGGCGCGGTTATTTGCAGCACTTGGCTTGAGCTGAACGACAGAAGGTGAAGGAGAGCGCGATGACCCGTGAGGAATTTGAAGCCGAGCTGAAGCGCGATGGCTATGGCGTGTTTTACGGTGGTTTCCGCGCCAATGAGGAAAACCCCGAACATGGCCATGATTGGGATGCCAGGCTGATGGTTATTGGTGGTGAGATCACCATCACGCGCGATGGCAAGGCCGAGACCTTTCACCAGGGCGATACCTGCGCCGTGCCGGCGAATTACCCGCATGCTGAGAAGGTTGGGCCGCAGGGTGTGGCGCTAATTGCGGGGCGGAAGGCTGTTTGAGGGGGCTGGGATTTACCCGAGGCTGTTTATGTAGGGCTGGAGCGGGCGGGGGGAATCGAACCCCCGACATTCAGCTTGGGAAGCTGACGTTCTACCTCTGAACTACGCCCGCACCGCCGAATTGATATACGCGTCTAGGCAGGGGTTGGGCAAGGTCCTCAGCATTAGAAGCCTCAACCTCATTGTCAGTGATCCCGACGCCCATCCAGCCCCTGTCTGTTTGGTGGGGCGGTATACCAAAGAAGAACGGATAACGACTGAATTGGTTGTTTCCGTCCCGAAAGCCCCATTTCGCACAGATGGTGAACAAACCCACTTCGAAATCAATTTCGACGCGCCGCCATTTGGGTTACAATAATCCAATGATGCGATTCTCTATTTCAGACTCTTGGATTACATTCTCATGGATACTGCGGTGAGCGCCGCTGCCGGAATGTTTGGCGAGCCGCCATTCAAGATACTCTCCCTAAGCGGAGGAGGCTTTCTTGGTCTCTACTCTGCGTCCGTGCTCGCCGCTCTTGAGGAACGGATCGGTGAACCCATCCACACACGCTTCGACCTTATTGCAGGAACGTCAGTCGGTGGCATCATCGCTTTAGGCTTGGCTGCCGGGGTCAGAGCCGCAGACATTCGCGATGTTTTTTGTTCAAAGGGCATAGAAATCTTTTCTGGCCGGGGGGCACCGAAGGGCCCCCTCTCTGCCTTATGGGACATATGCCGCTCTGTCCTGCGGCCGAAGTATAGCAATGCAGCACTGCGCAAAGTTATCGTCAGCCTGGTAGGGGAAGAGCGGCGCCTCGGCGATTTGGACCGGCCTGTCTTGATCCCCGCCGTAAACCTTACAAAGGGCGGGCCTCAAGTCTTTAAGACGCCGCATCACCCCCACTTTCAGCGAGACAAGTTACTCAAAGTGGTTGATGTCGCGCTGGCCACGTCAGCAGCTCCAACTTTTTTTCCTGTCGCAGAGATCGGTTCGTCTTTATACGCGGATGGTGGATTATTTGCCAATTCACCGGATCTGATGGCAGTGCATGAAGCTGAATATTTTTTCAAAATCCCAAGAGAAAGAATCCAGTTACTTAGCATTGGTACTACAACATCTTCCTTCTCGTTTTCTCACAGCACATCTCGCGAATTAGGTTTAATTGGGTGGGCGAAGAATCAAAGGCTTATCCAAGCGATGCTGGCATCTCAGCAGCAGATGGTGCACCACATGCTTGAGCATTCGCTGGATGATAGATATTTTCGTATAGATGCCTTCCAGTCCGCAGAGCAGCAGAAGGATTTAGTTTTGGATGTGGCAAACGAAGCGGCGCAGAAGACCTTGAGAGGTTTAGCTGATGCTAGTTCCCAGGGAGCCATCAACCAGAAGCTTGTCATGGCTATGCTTTCGCATCGAGCGGATACCACTTTGTTCATTGAACCCCGTATGGACCTGAGGTGATTTGCATGGGCTTAGCATCAAGCTTTTTCTATAGTTCCAATGATAGCGAGAAGCAGACATTGTATCGGCGCGTTACCCCAACCGAGGCGCAATTAGATGCTCAAACGACACGTTGGAATGAACTTGCCGAGTATTTGCTCGCGGACCTTAGATACACCACCGGATATCCGATCAGAAGTTGGCTTCAAGGCAGCTATAAATTTAGGACGCAGGTCCGCCCGCCTTCTAAGTTTGGAGAATTCGATATTGATCTCGGGATATACTTTGAATGGGAGGGAACTCCGGATGCGGCAGGCTATGACGCATCCAGTTTGCAGGGGCTGGTTCAAGACTGCCTCGACAGATATGCGGACGGAAGAGCGGACATTAAAAGTATTGTGCGCCCACCCAAGAAACGCTGCTGCCGTATTCACTACAAAGATAATTTTCACATCGATGTCCCCTGCTATCATCTCGACCCGAAGCGTGACCATCGGAGTTTGGCCACATTAGACGGCTGGGAGAGGAGCGATCCGAAGGCACTTTATATCTGGTTCCGCGATAGCTTCGAGGAAGCCGACCGGGCAAAAGTTAGGAGACAAATTAAATACTTAAAGGCATGGGCGGCGCTGAAATGGAAAACTGACGCCGGTCGGCCCTCTTCGGTCCTCCTGACCGTTCTTGTTGCGGAAGCAGCAAAGAAAGTTTCCCTCTCGCAGCCAGATGATGATTTACTGACTGCTATATTGAATGAAATCCAAAGCCGTGTGGATACCAATCCAGTCATTTCAAACCCTAAGGACAAGGCCGAGAATCTAAATAGACTTGATTACGCGCAGAATTTAGACTTCCTGGAACACCTTTCCAAGTTTCAGAAAGTAGCACAACGCGCACACAATGCCACGGAAGAAACCGAGGCAGCAGTCATTTGGGCAGAGGCATTTGAGCATTGTTTCCCAATGCCAGAGCTTGGTGAAAACCTGATTACCGAACAAGGAATGAATAAGTCGGGCGCACTGGTCCCCATCACGTTACCGGACATCCACGTCACCGCAGTCAATAAGGCCAATACGAACCTTCACTATACAGGCACGAATAGAATTGGCCCCATACCTAGGAATTGTACCATCACCTTCACTGTTAAGGAATCTTGGCGACTCCCTCTGAGCGCCACTGTGGAGTGGATCGTACGTAACGGTGAGGGAGAAGCGGAGGCGGAAAATGACCTCGGTCACTCAAGTGGGATGGGTACAACGAAGACTGAGACATCTGCTTACAATGGCACTCATTTCATGGACGTTATTTTTAGAGTGAATGAAAAGATCATCGGTGCGCGACGAGTTGCCGTGACTGTCCTGGATGTGCCAATCCCAAAACGCAATCCTCCGCGGCCGCAATATGTGAGGCTAAATGGGCGGCGATAAGCCTAGTTCTACAGCCTGGATTTCATCGCCTGTTCACTCAACCCTCAACCCTGATCCACCGCATCCCGCGCTGCCGTCGCCAGCGCATCGGCGCGTTCATTCATGGGGTCCCCGGCATGGCCGCGCACCCAGCGCCATTCAATCTCATGTGGTTTGGCGGCGGCCAGAATGCCCTGCCACAAATCCAGATTCTTCACCGGCTCCTTCGCCGCATTGCGCCAATTGGCGCGCACCCAGCCATGGATCCAGCGGCTGATGCCGTTACGCAGGTATTCGCTATCCGTATGCAAAGCCACGCGGCAGGGTTTTTTCAGCACCTCAAGTGCCTTGAGAGCCGCGGTCAGTTCCATGCGGTTATTGGTGGTCTCGGCCTCGCCCCCTGAAAGCTCGCGCTCATGCTCGCCAAAGCGCAGAATAGCGGCCCAACCGCCGGCGCCGGGGTTGGGCTTGCAGCCGCCATCGGTCCAAATCTCGACCAAGGGGCGCGGGTCGGCGCTGCCGGTCACAGGCCAAAGGCCGAAAGCGTTTCGGCGCCGCTGAAAAAGCGCAGCTTGCGGAGGTATTCCACCGGGTCCTTCCGCGTCACCAAGGCGCCTTCGGGTGTATGGGTCCAGTCAAAAAGCCGGGTCAGCAGAAAGCGCAGCGCGGCACCGCGGCACAGCACGGGAAGGGCGGCCAATTCAACCTCGGATAATGGGCGAATGGCGCGATAGGCGCCGAGCATGGCGCGGGCGCGGGTGACGTTGAAGGAATAATCCGGTTCAAAGCACCAGGCATTCAGGCAGACCGCGATGTCATAGGCGAAAAGATCCGTGCAGGCGAAATAAAAATCAATCACGCCGGACATGCGCGGCTGGCCATCGGCGCCGGGCAGGAAAAACGCGTTATCGGGGAAAAGATCGGCATGAATTTGCCCGGCAGGCAGCGCGCCTTCCGCCGGCCAGGCGGCCAGAATGCCGGCAAGTGCCGCATCAAGTTCCGCAATCAGGCCGGGCTGCACCTCATCTCCGCGCGCGCGGCAGCCATCCAGCAAGGGCGCCCAGCCCTTGGGGCCGAGTGCATTGGGCCGGCTGAGCGCAAACCCTGCCCCGGCCACATGCATTTCCGCCAAGGCCTTGCCGAGTGGCGCGCAATGTTCTGGCCGCACCCGGCGCGGCCAAACGCCAGGCAGGAAGGTGACAATCGCCGCCGGCCGCCCCGCCAATTCGCGCAGGGCCGCGCCATCCCGCCCATGCACTGGCGTTGGGCAGGCCAGGCCGCCTGCGGCCAAATGTTCCATCAGACCCAGGAAGTAGGGCAATTCCGCCGGGTCCACGCGCTTTTCATACAGCGTCAGGATGAAATCGCCGGCTTCGGTTTTCAGCGCGTAATTGGAATTCTCCACGCCCTCCGCAATGCCGCGAAAGGCCAGCAATTCACCAAGCGCATAATCGGCCAGGAAGGCGCGCAAGGCCTCGTCTGAAACTTCGGTATAGACAGCCATTATTCAGCGGCGAGCCCGCGCGGCAGGCGGAAGGTGATTTGTTCCACCGCCACCACCACTTCCTCGATTTCAAGTTCATAGGCTTCGCGCAGGCGGGTGATGACTTCTTCCACCAGCACTTCGGGCGCGCTGGCGCCGGCGGTGACGCCCACGGTCTTGCAGCCCTGCACAAGGGAAAGATCAAGATCAGCACCGCGCTGCACCATCACGGCGCGGGCGGCGCCGCTGCGCGCGGCCACTTCGCGCAAGCGCTGGCTGTTGGAAGAATTGGGCGCACCCACCACCACCACCAGATCGGACCTATCGGCAATGGCCTTCACCGCGGCCTGGCGATTGGTGGTGGCGTAGCAGATATCTTCCTTGGCCGGGCCGCGTATGTCGGGAAAGCGTTGCTGCAGGATGGCGATGATTTCCGCCGTATCATCCACCGAAAGCGTGGTCTGA
>JADCFX010000045.1 GCA_020249285.1 Roseomonas sp.
CGGCGGCTGATGCGCGCGGCGGCGGCGCATTTGCGCGTGGTGGGGTGCCGTTCGGCCATGGTCTGGGTGCTGAAAGACAACCCAACCCAGTGGTTCTACCGCCATCTGGGCGGGCGCGTCGTGGCACGCGGCCAGACCCGCGTGGGCGGCCAGCCGGTGGAGCAGGTGGCGATGCTGTGGGAGCCGATAGATACGCTGCTGGCGGCCACTGCGGCGGCGCCGGAGGCCTGAAGCATTTTCAAGCCAAGTGGACCCACTTGGCGGCTCGGAAAATGCGACCAGACAAGGGAGCATTTTCAAGCCAAGTGGACCCTCTTGGCGACTCGGAAAATGCGACCAGACAAACCCTAACTTGCCGGACGGCGCGGCTTGTGGTGCAAGCCCGCATGGCCCCTGAACTCCACGACTCCTCCCCCCGGCACGATCATGTGCTGATCCTCGATTTCGGAAGCCAGGTGACGCAGCTGATCGCGCGCCGCGTCCGGGAATCCGGCGTTTATTGCGAGGTTTGGCCCTTTCACCACGCACCCGAAGAACGCATCCGTGCCTTTGCGCCGCGCGGCATCATTCTGTCCGGCGGGCCGGCGAGTGTGAATGAAGGCGCAAGCCCGCGCGCGCCGGATGCCGTATTCACCCTTGGCGTGCCGGTTTTGGGCATTTGTTACGGGCAGCAGACATTGGCAGCGCAATTAGGGGGCGTGGTGGAGCCTTCTGATCACCGCGAATTCGGTCGCGCTTTTGTGGACGTAACCGGCGAATGTGCCATCACGCACGGCGTCTGGGCCAAGGGGGCGCGTGAACAAGTTTGGATGAGCCATGGTGATCGCATCACCGCGCTACCGCCTGGCTTTCGCAGTGTCGCGAGCAGTGAAGGCGCACCCTTTGCCGTGATCGCCGATGATGCGCGGCAGTTTTACGGCACCATGTTCCACCCCGAAGTGGTGCATACGCCGCATGGCGCGGCGCTGCTCAAGAACTTCACCCATGGCGTTTGCGGCTGCTCTGGTGATTGGACCATGGCCGGTTTCCGCCAGGAAGCGGTGGCGCGCATTCGTGCCCAGGTCGGGCAGGGGCGCGTGGTGTGCGGGCTTTCCGGCGGTGTTGATAGCTCGGTCGCCGCGGTACTGATTCATGAGGCGATTGGCGATCAACTGACCTGCATTTACGTGGATCACGGGCTGATGCGCGCGAATGAAAGCGAACAGGTGGTCAGCACCTTTCGCGACCGCTTCAACATCAAGCTGATCCATCGTGATGCTTCGGATTTGTTTCTGGGTCAGCTTTCCGGCGTGACGGACCCGGAGGTGAAGCGCAAGACGATCGGGCGTTTGTTCATTGAAGTATTCGAGGATGAACAGAACAAGCTGGGGGGCGCGGATTTCCTGGCGCAAGGCACGCTGTATCCGGATGTGATTGAAAGTGTCTCGGCGACCGGTGGGCCATCTGTCACGATCAAATCGCACCACAATGTCGGCGGCCTGCCCGCGCATATGCGCATGCAGCTGGTGGAGCCGCTGCGCGATCTGTTCAAGGATGAGGTGCGCGCGCTGGGGCGCGAGCTCGGCATTCCGGAAGAAATCGTGGGCCGCCATCCCTTCCCGGGGCCGGGTCTGGCCATTCGCATCCCGGGTGAGGTGACGCGCGAAAAGGCTGATCTGCTGCGTCGTGTGGATAGCGTGTTCCTGGAAGAAATCCGCAATGCCGGCCTGTATGACGCGATCTGGCAGGCCTTCGCCGTATTGCTGCCCGTGCGCACCGTGGGTGTGATGGGTGATGGGCGGAGTTATGATCAGGCTTGTGCATTACGTGCCGTGACCAGCACGGATGGCATGACGGCGGATGTCTATCCGTTTGATATGGGTTTCCTCAATCGTGTGGCAGCGCGGATTGTGAATGAGGTGCGCGGGATCAATCGCGTGACCTATGACATCACGAGCAAGCCGCCGGGGACGATTGAGTGGGAGTGAGGGGTTGCCAATAGGGCGTGGATCTTCCGTTGGAAAATAGTTCTGTTGCAAAAAATGAAATAAACAAGAAGCCGTTGCTCTCCCTGGTATTTCGCAACTAAATACCCGCTCAGCCGCGCATCGCTGCAGCTATGGCATTTGGTGAAGGCCCAGGGCGGGCACGGGGGCATGAGGAAGCAGGCATTCGCCGAGGACGAGATACCGATCTTCGATGAAGCCGTGATCTATCTCCGCGGTGAGCATTGGCAGTTCCGCTCGTGGCTCCCCGGCGAGGGTAAGTATGCAAGGCGCAGGCTTAATACCCACCACAAGCGCACCGCCATTGAGCGTGAGCGTGATCGGGACCTCGACATCATGGCGCCGCTGCGCGCCGGCAAGCGCTACTTCTTCGTCAACGCCCAGCAGGGCGACAGCCAGATTGACACTTTCGACTTCCGCAGGCTGCCCCAGCTGGACAGGAACGATGAGGCCTTCCGCCGCTCAACATTCGAAGCACAATAAGTGGCCGCATGCCTCATGGCCGTCTGCACCTATTGCGACCGCGTTGCGCAGCGGTTGGGCGGGGATGAATGGCGGC
>JADCFX010000046.1 GCA_020249285.1 Roseomonas sp.
CCCCAGCTCGCGCTAACCCACGATTGTTGAAGGTGTTCGCGTCTTGCGGATTAAGCCGGATGGCTTCGCTGTAGTCCGCGATGGCACCTGCGCTGTCGCCCTGCCACGAACGGGCGGCACCGCGATTATTATAAGCCAGTGCGAATTGCGGATTTAATCGGATCGCTTCAGTGTAATCAGCGATAGAGCCGACGCGATCACCCTGGGCGTCGCGAACCCTGCCGCGGTTGTTGAAGGCGTTGAAGAACTGCGGATTTAGCCTGATCGCCTCAGTGTAATCAGCGATAGCGCCGGCACGGTCACCCTGGCCCGCACGCGCCAGGCCGCGATTATTGAAGGTATTCGCGGATTGAGGGTTAAGGCGAATGGCCTAAGTATAATCAGCAATGGCGCCGTCACGGTCACCTTCATCTGCGCGAACTCTGCCGCGGTTGTCGAACGCGATCGCCAATCTAGGATTGAGGCGAATGGCTTCATTGTAGTCAGCAATGGCGCTGGCACGGTCACCCTGCCAAGCGCGGGAGGCTCCGCGATTATTGAACGCAAGCGCAAATTGCGGGTTTAGTCGGATCGCTTCGTTATAGTCAATAATCGCGCCTTCGCGGTCACCCTGCCCAGCCTTAGCAAAACCGCGATTATTGAAGGCAAGCGCGAATTGTGGGTTGAGCCTGATCGCCTCATTGTAGTCGGCGATGGCGCCAAGGCGGTCGCCCTCGGCGTTACGCGCAAAGCCGCGATTATTAAAGGCGTCGGCGGCTTGAGGGTTGAGGCGAATGGCCTCAGTGTAATCGCTTATCGCGCCGGTACGGTCGCCCTGCGCCGCGCGCAACAGGCCGCGAAGATTGAAACTCGTGGTATTTTGCGGATCTGCGCGTATGGCTTCAGTGTAGTCGTGCATGGCGCCGCTCTGGTCGTTCAAGGCAGCGCGGGCAATACCGCGACTATAGAAAGCAATTGCCTGATACTGAGGAGTCTCTTGGCCTGAGTCGATCAGCCAAGAGCAACCGGCGATCTGTGTCTGGCGAGAAATGGCCGTGTCCTGCCGCGCGCACCAGCGCCAGGCTTCTTCACGTGATGACTGCGCCGCCGCCATGCCGGGCAGCAGCGCCAAGGCAATAATCCAAGATTTTATCAGCGTGTCCCGCATCCTTCGACAAAGCATGCCGAAAGCCGATGCGGAATGGAAGTGAAATGCGCCTGGATAAAGGCGCCCTAACCCACCACCGCCACCACCAAAAACCCAAGCCCCGCAAAACTCGCCACCGCGCCCATCGCCGGGCGCAACCAGCGCGCGCGCGACGCTTCCCGCGCCAGCGCCATGGCGCCCAGCATCAAACCGCCCTGGATCACCGCAAGCCCGGCCAGATAGGCGATGATCGGCGTTGCCTCGGCGCCGATCACGGCTTCGGCAAAGGCATGGCCATGGAACATCCCGGCCAGGGCGAAGCCCAGCAGCAGTGCCGGGGCGGAAACGCGCTTGGCGACCAGCAACGCAGCACCGGCCAGCAGCACTGAAGCGGCGATCACCGCCTCGGTCATGCCAAGGCCAATGCCGGCCATATGCAGCGTAAGGCCCACCATCCCGGCTACCAGGAACCCGGCAATCGCGCGCAACGCCTCACCACGCGGCAGCGCCGCCGCCAGCACGCCGGCCGCCAGCAAAAAGGCCAAATGATCCAACCCAATCACCGGGTGGCCGATGCCAGAAGCGAAACCCTGCCAGAGCGTCTGCGGCATTGCCCCGCCCATTGGGTGATGCGCTGCCGCCGGCAAAGGCAGCAGGGCCATCAGGCTCAGGGCGAAAATCTGGCGGCGCATTCTGTTCTCCTGAAACTTTTCGCGGTCATGCTTGCCGCTTCGGGGCCGGGATGCAAGCGGGGCGCGGTTGGACCGGCGGGTTGGACCCTCTATATCCACTCCGTGATCACATCCCGACAGATTCCCCTGCTGCTTGGCCTGCTGCTGCTGGCCGGCCCTGCCTTTGGCGCCTGCGCCGATTCCCCCGCGCCTGGCGTGGTCTGGCGGCGCTGCCTGCTGGATAATGCGGATTTCTCGGGCCGGGACCTGACGGGGGCCACACTTCGCGATACCTCCTTCGCGCGGGCGAGGTTTGTGGAAGCGAAGCTTAATGGCATTGATGGTTCCGATGCGCGGTTCAGCTTTGCCGATATGACGCGCGCTGATCTGACTGGCGCCACCTTGCGCAGCACTGATCTGACCCGCGCCGTGCTGGCCGGCGCCACGCTCAAGGGTGCGGATTTGCGCCGCGCCACGCTGTTCCGCGCCGATTTGCGCGGCGCCGATCTGACCGGGGCGGAATTGACTGGCGCCAATCTTTCCGGCGCTGATTTCAGCGGCGCGCGCTGGCTGGATGGCGAGAAGATTTGCGGCGCCGGATCCATCGGGTCCTGCCAATGAGTGAGGCTGATTACCTTTCGCGGCTCAATGCCGAACAGCGCGCGGCGGTGGAAGCGCTGGATGGGCCGCTTTTGGTGCTGGCAGGTGCGGGCACCGGCAAGACGCGCGTGCTGACCACGCGGTTTGCGCATCTGCTGCGTAGCCGCAAGGCCTTCCCTTCCCAGGTGCTGGCGGTGACCTTTACGAACAAGGCCGCGCGGGAAATGCGCGAACGTGTCGGCGCGATGATGGGTGAGGCTGTGGAAGGGCTATGGCTAGGCACTTTCCATGCGCTGACCGCCCGCATGCTGCGCCGTAATGCGGAACTTGTCGGGCTGAATTCGAATTTTACCATCCTGGATACGGATGATCAGCTGCGCCTGCTGAAGCAGGTGATGGAAGCGGAACATATTGACCTGAAGCGCTGGCCCGCGAATGGGCTGATGGCGATCATTCAGCGCTGGAAGGATCGCGGCCTGACGCCGGATGCCGTCACCCCGGCTGAGGATACGGATTACGCCGCCGGGCGCGCGCGCAGCATCTATGAAGCCTATCAGGCGCGGTTGAAGGCACTCAATGGCGCCGATTTCGGCGATTTGCTGCTGCATGTGGAGACAATTTTGCGTGGGCACCCGGAAGTGCTGGCCGATTATCAGCGGCGCTTTCGCTATATTCTAGTGGATGAATATCAGGCCA
>JADCFX010000047.1 GCA_020249285.1 Roseomonas sp.
GGCGCGCCGATGTGCCACGACGAATCGGTCGTGGGCGCCACCTATGTAGCGGAGGCCCCGGGCGGGCCGCGCGTGCTGAGCTGGTCTGAAGATAAGACTCTGCGCTGGTGGGACGCGGCCAGTGGCGCGCCCATCGGCGAGCCTATGCGCCACGGCAGTCTGGTGTTTCGCGCCACCTATGTGGAGAATGCACCGGGTGGGCCGCGCGTACTAAGCTGGACGAACGACGACACGCTGCGCTGGTGGGACGCGGCCAGCGGCGTCCCCATCGGCGAACCCATGCGTCACGATGGAGAAGTCAATGGCGCCACCTATGTGGCGGAGGCGCCGGGCGGGCCGCGCGTGCTGAGCTGGTCAGGGGACCATACGCTGCGCTGGTGGGACGCGGCGAGCGGCGCCGAGGCTGCGCCGCCGCTACACTTCGATCTAGCGCCGGTCATGGCCTGGGCGCTGCCGGCAGCGGGCGGCCTCACCCTGCTCGTCGTAACCGACCGCCTGCACCGATTCGAGCTTGCCGATGACTAACCCCTCGCCACTCCGCCGCTTTGCCGACGCCTTCGGGGCAGCGCTGGCCGCACAAAGGGCCGCCGCGCCCCCCGAACTCGCGCACCTTGCGAATGACGATTCGGCGCGAAGGCGCTGGATCCTCGAACAGCTAGGCTGGAATTCCAACGACCAACAGTATTGGCAGCCAGCGCGCTTCCAACTGTTCACGCCAGCCAAGGCACAAGCCCTTCACAAGGGCGTTGGCCAGCACTTCCCTGGGGCCAATTTGCCGCCGCCTGCTTGGGACATGAACGCCGCTGACGCCACGGCCCAGGCCGCCGCCTGGCTCACCCGCTTCGTGAAGGCGCTGGGGCACACCCTGGAGCGGCAGGGGCGCGAGGCCCAGTGCCTGCCTCACCCGCGCTGGCGCGCGGTGCCGCGCCCCCAGGCGGAACGGCTGCGCGGCCTCCTCGCTGAAGGTCCGGCCGCCGCAGTCGTCGGCATGAGCGGCTCGGGCAAATCCTTCCTAGCGCAGCAGGTCTTCGACGCTTGGTCGCAGGGCCCAAAGCTCTGGCTGGACGCACCGAAGCCGCGCGAAGGCCGGCTCGCGGAAGGCGAGATGCTCACCATTGCCGCCGCCCTCGCGCGGTATCTCGCTCAGCACATTCCCCGATCGGTGGCCTCGGAGGACCCCGCCTGGATTGCGCTTCTACGCGATGCACAGAGCCTCGCGATTGGCGCGGCGGATGACCGCGGCGGCGACCTGGCCAGGCAAAGCGAAGTGCTGCGGAACGCCTTGAAAGACGCGAATGCCGAGAAAACCCTTCGGATGGCGCTGGCCGATCTGGCCGGGCGGATGATCCGCCCCGATCCGCTCATTGCACTGATCCGCCACCTGGCGTGTCTTCTGCCACCCGCGAGAACAAAGGACGCGGCGCGGCTGCTGATCGTGTTGGACGATGTCTGGATACCCATACAGCTGCGGGCGCTCGTCAAGGCACTCACCCCGCCCCCCGAACGCAGTGCCGACACCTGGCCGCTCCGCCTGCTGCTGACCTCGCAGGACCGGCTGGTTCTGTCGGCGGGTCGTGAGGATGCCTCCGCAATGGCCGCCACCGTCGAGTTCGAGCGGGACGAAAGCGACCCGCCGGCCTTCGCCTGGCGTGTGCTCGCCGCCTGGGCCTGCCCGGGCAAGGAGGCGGTGAGCCCTGAAGAGGCAGCGTCGCGCATCGGCAACTTTGCTCGCGATGTTTTGGACAACGCTAACGAGCGGGCGTGTATGGCAAAGGTGCTTTCGGCCATAGGCTGGCACCCGCTGACGACGGCGGCGATCGGCTCTGTCTGGCGCGAACTGGGCCACACCGCCGCCCTGTGGCGCGACCTTGAGCGGGCGCTCGGCACGGCGATACCCGAGGCGCTGAGGCGGCTGCCGGAGGCTGAGCGCGCCGATGCAGCCGAGATGGGCTTGAATGAGCGCCATGCCGAGATTCTGACAGCACTGCTGCTGGTAACAGAAACTGCCCTCGACGAGGGTGCTCGCGAGCGGTTTCGGGACCTTGCGATCCATCGCCCCGGCGCTGGCGCCCTGCCGATCGAGCTGTTCGCCCATCTCTGGCGGTGCGCGCCACGCGCCGGGCGGACGCTGTCGCTCGCCGATGGACAAAATCCAATTGTCGGACGTTTTACGGCTCTCATGCTTGTGCAACAACGCGGCGAAGGGACGTTCCTGCATGACATGCTCCGGCGCGCCATCGAGGCGGACCTGCAGCGCCGTGGTCAGAGCCTTGCGGAACGCCATAGAGACCTGCTGGTGGCGGTTGGCCTTGCCTCGGAAGAAGGGGTGCTTCTGTTGGACGAACGGAAGGATTTCCGCCTGACGGATCCGGTGCCTGGCCGTGTCGCCTCGGAACGCTGTCGGCTGCATCTGCGCCTGGACAGGGATGTGGACGAGGAGACCAGGGAAAGGCTGAGCCGATATATTCTGGATGAGGCCGCGCATCATGCTGTCGGCGCAGCATCCTGGCCCCAATTTGGCGATCTCACGACCGACCTTCTGACCTTCCTTCCCTTCCTTCAGGCGCAGCTCGACATGGAGGATTGAGGCCGGCCAATACGCAGGCGAGCGCGCGACCGATTGTTCACCCAACGCGCCTTTTCACCACCTGCACATGCAGCGCGGCCGCAGGCAAATCCACCGTGGAAAGGCTGACATTCCGCGCTGTCACGCGCACCTTGTCATTCGACCAGACATGGCAATCCAGCACAAAGGCAATGCTGCTGGTATCGAGCGACGCATCAGCGAAATCCCCCCGACGCGCCCCGGGCACGGTCACGTCTGCATTGCTCGTCGCCCCTGGCGGCATGCTCGGCAGATCCCAACTGGCGGAAAACATCAGCGTCCTTCCGCCCGCGGGCAAAGCAGGGCAGCCGGACAGGATTGCCGGCGCATCCTCCGGCAGGCCGTAAAGCCGCAGCGCTTCCACCTCAATCTGCCCGTCAAAGCCAATGATCCCGATTTGCGCAAAGGCCACCTCCGGCCCAAAGCGCACCGTCTGGCGGCGATTAAGGTCGCTCTCCTGCATCACGGCCCCGGCCTGCCAGGATTTGGACGTCGGTGCCCATTGCAGCGTCGTGCCGGATGCCAGCGCATCGCCAGCGATGTTTTCCCGCACAATGCCCGCGCCATCAAAGCAGCGCAGACAAAGCCGCCCGCCATCAGCACCGCCGACCAGCCAATGCGCCAGCGCGAATTCCTTGGCATGCGTCGTTTGCACGACAAAGCCAATACCTCGATTGGGGTTCAGCAGCAGGCCGCGCGAGGTTGGCGTGATGCCGTTCAACCCATTCCAAGAAAGCGCCGCCATGGTGGTCTCGGTGGTGGTGGATGTGGCGATGATGCAGGCGCCCTCCACGCCAATCTCGGTGCTGCTCTGCCAAAACGCGGCAGCGCGGATATTCGGGATATGCGCCAGCAGCCGTGTCAACCGCGATGTCGGCGCGCGGTGGCGGTTGAATACGGCATTGCCGGCGCGGGTCGCACTTGGGGTGTAGTCAACGCCGATCGAATAGCTTTGTGCCCAGGCCACATCATATTCGCAATCGGTGGCAGCCGCCGTATGGCGCGCGGCAAAGGGGGAACAGCCCTCCATCCGCATATTGCGCGCGATGATGGCGGTGCCGTTTGTCTCATTCAAAAATGGTATGGCGATATTGGGATCAAGCTGGCGCAGCTCGAAATTCGGTGCGTCAAAGACATGGCGATTGTGGTTGTTATAGGCATCCGCGGCGCCGCGCGAAAAGCGCACGCCGAAACGGTCCAGCGCTGCGTTGACCCCGGTGCCACAGGCGAAATGCCCGCCATAGTATCGTATGGAGGTATTCCAGGCCGTTGCCGTCGCGGCATGCGCATCAATGCCATAGCGATTATTCAGAATGCGCCCGAGTAGCAGCGTGCTATCCTCGAACCCTCGCCCATCACCCAGTGTACGCAGCCCGATGGTGAACCCGGATACGAGCCGCAGATCAAGCAGCGAGGAATCCAGATTGCGCGCCAAGATGCCAATATCATTTTCACTGACCCAATCGGATTGAATCTGCCGCGTCACTTGCAGGCCCAGATAGAGCTTTTCGCCATTACGCGTCGTGCCGCCATCACCCAGCGTCAGCACGGTCGCGGGCACATTTGTCGCCCCGGTGTACTGGATCACCCCCTGCATGATCAGCCCGCGCGCGCCGCCGCCAAGCGTGACACCTGCATCCACACGCCAGGTACCTGGCGGGATGATGGCAAATTTCTTGTCTGCCGCCGCGCGATCAAAACAGGCCTGGATGGCCGCGCGATCATTCGCTGCACCATCACCAAGCCCGCCGAAATCAAAGGGCAGCAACGCCTCACGGTCGCGCAGATATTTCGCCAGATCAGTCTTCGAGATATTCTGCCCCAGCACCAGCAGATCATCAATGCGTGCGGCCATGGCAGTGACCCTAGATTGCGGTCGCCGTGACCGGCCCGATCAGCGCGGAGACATTGCCCTCGGCCGAGACAGAGCGGAGCCAATACCAACGGGCTTGCCCCGCGCTTAACCCGGTGCGGTCCCAGGGCAGCGCGGTTGGTTCGCTGGCCAGCTTCACCGCTTGGGAAAGATTGGCGCTGCTCGCTTCAAACACCTGCAACCGCGTGACCTCGGGCGGCATGATCCCCGAAAGCCGCACACCACCCGCAATGCCAAGCGCTGCCAATGCGGTGACGCCACCCGGAATAGCAGCCTCCTGCCAGCCGGACACCGCGCCACTGCGGGCCACGGCGCGGAGCCTGAACGCCGTCGGCTCGCTAGTGGCGATGGAGGCAGCGGTGGCACTCAGCGCCCCGCCATAGCCCTGCCAGGCGGCCACAGAGGCGGGACGGAATTCCAATTCATATCCGGAGAGATACGCACTGCCGACCGCCGCCCAGGAAAGCGCCATTATGGCAAAGCTGACACCTGCCGGTGTCTCCACGTTGATTGTCGCAGGTGCGGCAATCACGCCCGGATTGGGCAGCACCACCGATGGGCTATCGCCGGTCGCGCGTTCATCCACGGCCGGGTCCCAATCCCAAATCGCAGGATCCTCCTCCGCCAGCGTCAAATCCACGCCACCATCAGGCGCCAACCGCCAACCCGTAACCCGCGCTGGGAATGGCCCCAGTCGGTCGAGTGCCAGCGTCACACTATCCCAGGGCCGCAGCCGCAACGCGGAGAGATTGGCCGGAAAGGCCACTTCGCGCTGACGGCGATTGCGTTCCAATTCGGCCTTCATGATGCGCTGCACGGTCGCGACAGAAGTCGTCAGCGGAAATTCCATGCTGCGGTAAATCGCCTCACCCCCATCCTCAGCGACGTAATTCGCGGCGAGCAATGGCGGTGCATCGGTTGGTTGCCAGTTCTTGGCCGGGTCCACATAGACCGCGCGCACGCCGTTAAAGAGATCACGGCGCGGGCGACTACCCTGGATGGTAACATCGCCCCGCAGCGCATTGGCATTGAGTGTGGTGACAGGCAGCGCCGGCCCGCCCGCATGAATAAAGAACCGCCCGCCCGAGACCACCAGGGCGCCCGCCATGGCGGCAACGAGCTTGCGGGTAATGGCAATCTTGCCTTCGCCAAGCGAGACACGACCATTGACCGTGTAACGCTTTTCATAAACGCCAGCGCGCGTGCCGATCAGCTCATCACAGATATTGGCGGCAGCGATCAAAGCGGGGATGTCGATATCATCCCAGGATGCCTTCCAGCCAAAGGACGCGGTGAGATACCAGGCAAGGCAAAGCGCAGGATTATCGGACCATCCCGTTGTATTGCTGCGCGGGTCCAGAATGGTGTTCGCGCCTTGTACTAGTGCCGCGATATTGGGTGGGCCAGAGGGAAAGGCCTGGGCAGTGATCTTTAGGCGCACCGCGACATAGGCACGCCCGCGGCCGCGATGATTGGCGGTCCATTTGCCGGCGGTCTCGGCGATCAGGTTCGCATTGGCGGCCTGGTCCGCCGCGCCCAAATGGCGATCTACCCGTACCAGCCCATTATACTTCGCATCGGTCGCCAGCGTGTCGCCCAACCAGACATCGCCGATGGATTGCACGCGATGCGCGGCCAGCACGATGACCGTGTAGAAATACCCATCGGCGCGGCCCTGATCATCGGTTGCCGAATGAATGAACACCATGGGCCCACCCACCTTAATGCGGCCAAAGACGAGTTGATGTTCCGTCAGCGGTTGCCGAAACGATTGCGTGCGCCCTGCGCCGGGGGCGGTGGTATTATCGACCGCGCGGCTGGGAATAGCGGGGGATGAGGGCGGGCGTGAGGGAAAGACCGAACCGCCAACGCTGGTAATGGCAAAGGCAGTGCCAGCACCCACCAAGGCGCCGATGATTCCGCCACCGACTGCGGCTGAGGCCACCGCACCAACGGCGACGGCGATGATCGGGATGGCGACGGGCATTCAGCCGATCCTCCAGGCTATGCTGCATTCCGTAATGGCTGCGGTGGTCAGGCCGCGTGGCCCAACAAAGGCAGCGCGGCCTGCTTCGACCACCACGCCCAGGCGCGGCGCATCGCCGGCCAGGACGATTTCGCCCGCGCGCGCATAGGCGGGCGCGATACGTGGAAAGCCAGCGCTATCGGCTGAGGCTTCAAGCGATGGCAGGACCTTCACACTCGGCTTGTGGCCAGTGACAGCCTCCACAGCGGCAAGCGCGAAGCTGGCGCAATTCCAATGTCGCGCATCGAATGGACGCGCTTCCGCCGCCGACAGCAGCGCCGCCAGCCGCACCGCCCAATCAGCGCGGCGTTGCTGAACCAAGGCAGCGGTTGGGGCCATGGGGACAGGGCCTTCTTGAACTGCGCGTCCGGTGTGTATAAATACGCACATGAACAGCCGCGACGTCATTCGGGCGCTCAAAGCCAATGGCTGGGTGCAAGTCGCCCAAAAGGGCAGTCACGTGCAGTTCAAGCACCCGTCCAGGCCGGGGCGGGTGACGGTGCCGCACCCGAAGCGCGATTTGCCGCTCGGAACCCTGCGCAGCATCGCGCGACAAGCCGGCCTCAGGATGGAGTGACCACCATGTCGGAATACATCGCCCTGATCCATAAGGAACCCGGCAGTGACTACGGCGTTTCCTTTCCGGATTTTCCGGGATGCATTTCTGCCGGCAAAACCCTCGATGAAGCGCGCGCGGCAGCGGTTGAAGCACTCGCTTTGCACATCGAAGGTATGATCGAGGATGCAGAGACCATCCCCGCAGCTTCAACCTTGGAAACGGTAATGGCAGAACGCGCGCATCGCGAGGCGGTGGCCTTTCTGGTCAAGGCCCCAGCGCAGCACGCCCGCGCCGTGCGCGTGAACATCACCCTGCCGGAGGACGTGCTGGCCGAGGTAGACAAGGAAGCTGGACGCCAAGGGCTAAGCCGCAGCGCCTTTCTGGCACGCGCCGCACGACGCGCCATGAATGAAGCTGCCTGATTTGATTTTTATGTGAGGGCGGGGACCAATTCCCCCGCAGCATCACTGCGCCGGCAGGCGTATCTCCGCCTCCTGCAGGGCGGGCACATATTCGAAGAACCTATCGCCCTGATATTCCGCCTGCTGATCGGCATCCGTGTAGCGCCGCACTTCGGCACGTTCGAGATCCACAAGGCGGCTTTCGCAAGTGAGCGAAATCCGCGCCTCCGCGCCATCGGTCACTTCCATCACATCCATCAGCCCCGCCCAAAGCGGGAATGGATCGGCGACAAAAGCACCCTCGGCATCCAGCAGCACGCCCCATAGCCGCGCGGGACGGAGACGAAAGCTGCGCTCCGCCAGCGCGATATCCACAACCTCCTGCGGCACTGGCGAGAGCGAGAGCGTCAGCCGCACAGCGCGCAATTCGACGGTTTCCTCAATTTCGCTGACGGCACCGATGGCGCCCAGCCCCTCAAACACCTTCCCCGCCCAATGCAATGGCCCAATCCCCGTCCATGCCCGGAAAAAGCCCGAGGCGAAATCAAGCTCCACCAACACAACAGGGGCCGCGATGGGCGAAGCCGCAGCGGCGATGGCGGCGGGCGTGAGCCTTGGCGATGGATTGCTGCCTGACATTACAACGCCTCCTCAAGCCGGATGGTGATGGCGGTAAAGCCGCCTGGGCGTGTTGGGTTCGCGGCCTCATCATCCGATACAAGCCGCATCGGCACGCTCGGCTTGGTCAGCACCAGCGGCTGGTTCACCAGCAACGCCTCTCGCAAGGGTGGCGCGATTGGAATGGTCGCAGTGCCAGTGCCGGATGCGGTGATGGCCTCGGTCGCGATATAAAGCCGCCCGGCAAGGCCAATCATATCGCCAGCACCAATCGCGAGTGCATTCGGATACCAACCCTGCGTCTGGATCGAGAGCGCACCGCGCGGCGCGCCAGCCGCCAGCGCGGGATTACCCGAGCCCACGACAAAGCCCGTGCCATCGGTAAAGATCGTCGCGTCATCAAAGGAGAATGGACCGCTTGGCACTTGCCCCTGGCTGCGCGGATCGCCACTGCGGAATTCCCGCCGCCAGTCATAAATCCTGACCGTATTGAGCGAGCCCGCCAGCGCCGCCAGCAACCCCTCCAGAATACCACCACGCCTGCGATCCAGCGGTTCAAAACTCGCCTGCGCCACCCAGCGCGCACCTTCACGCCGCAGCACCTGCGCCTGGCGCGTGATGGGCGAGACAAAGCGCGTGGTATTGTGCTGCAGATAGAATGTCAGCCGCGTCGGGCGCAGCGCCTCGGGCCAGGCATATTCAACCATGGCTGCTACCCCCGCACTGTTTCATAAGCGCTGCCACCCCGGCGAATGGCATCCAGCGTCATGCTTGATGACTGCCGCGCAATCTGCCCGGCCAAAATGCGCAGCCGCGCCTCCACCCCCGCATCAGCGCCGCGCGCATCAATGGCGATGGAGGTATTGATCGTGGTGCCGGCAGGTGCGCTACCGTTCGGCAGCACCGTACCGGCCTGGTTCGGCACAAACCATTCCGGTCCGCGTTCGCCAACGATATAGGGCTGCCCCGCCGACACCGGGCCACCCTCGGCGCGGAACAAGCCGCCAATGGCGGTGCCGATATCATTCAGCCAATTCCCAGCCCCAATACTGGAAAGCCCGGCCGAGGCCGCATTGCCCAACGGTTCCGTAATGGTGCGCCGGGCGATAATGCGCGTCATGTCCTGCAACAGCCCCTTGAGCACTTCAGACAGCCTGGCGCCGCGCACAATCGCGTCCTCAAAGGCCGAGGAAAAGGCAAAGCCCAATTCCCGCGCGGCGTCACGAGTGTTTTCCGTGCTGCGCTTGATGCGCTGCTCGGCCTCCTCCAATTCATTCAGCGCGCGTTCGCCTTCGCGGGCGATGGTCTCGGTCGGGATGGGCCGGCCTGCGCGCTCGGCACGCTCGGCCAAATCGCCCAGCCGTTCCAGGCGGCGCTGATAGCGTTCATAGGCATTCTCATTATCCAGGATCAGCCTTTCGCGTTCGCGCAATAGGTCGTTGAGTTCACGTTCCGCCGCGCGATCAGCGGGCGGGATGGCGGCAACACGGCGGGTGGTGCCTTCAATACGGCGCAGCGCCTCATCACGTTCTTGCAGCGCCAGGGTTTCAAGCCGGCTGCGATCCGCGGCAGTGATGCCACCGGCGGCCTCGGCCTCACGCAGGCGGCGGACGCGGTCCTCATATTCGCTATTGATGCGAAAGCGATCATCGAGCGCGCGGCGCAATTCCTCGGCATCCGCGGCTGTGCGGCGGCGGCGCGCATCGGCGGCTTGGGCGGCGGCGCTTTCCGCCTCGCGCTGCTGCCGATCCGCATTGGCCTGTTCGCCGCGCGTGATTTCCTCCGCGAGTTCCTGATATTGCCGACGCAATTCCTCCAGCCGGGCGGCGCGGTCCACCCCGGCCTGTTGCTGCGCGGTGCCGACCAGGCCGCTACGGATGGTGCCGCGCCGTGGTTCGGCGGGCAGGCTTTGGCCTTCGATTTCAGCCTCAAGCCGGGCGATTTGCGCGCGCAGTGCTGCAGCCTCCGCACGGCGCGCGGCCTCCTGCTCGGTGGGCAGCAAAAGGCCAGAGCCGCGCCGCACGCCATCCAGCACGCGCGCCGCGCCGGACAGCGCCTGGGCCAGCGTATTGGAAAGGCCGATGGCCTGATCCAGCCGGGCGAGGAATTGATCCGTCGCGACGGTGAGCTGCCCAAAGGCACGCCCCACCGAAAGCGGCGCGCGTTCAAATTCGCCATTCAGCTTTTCAACGGCGCCCAGCAGCGCAGGGAACACCGTATCGGCGGTGAGTTTGCCCTCCGAGCCGAGCTTGCGGAGTTCACCGATAGAAACGCCAAGCTCGCGCGCCAGCGCCTGCGCAAGGGTGGGCAGGCCTTCCAGGATAGAACGCAGTTCATCGCCTTGCAGCGTGCCCGATGCCAGGGCCTGAGCCAGCTGCTGGGTGGCGGAGGAGATTTCCTGTTGCGAGGCGCCCGAGGCGATGGCGATGCGCTGCAAGCCGCCAACGAGCGTTGCGACCTGATCAGAAGTGGCACCGATCTCTCGCGCGGCGATGGAAAACCGCGCGAAGGCATCCACGCTTTCACGCACGGCGACGCCGGTTTGCAGGCTATCCTGATAGAGCCGGTCATAGATTTCCCCGGCGCGTTCCACCGAACTGAGCGCGGTATTCAGCCGGCCCATGGATTGGGTGAGCGCATCGCCGGCCACCACCACCGCGCGCAGCCCGGCCGCCAAGCCCGCGATCTGCACGCCGCGCACCGCGACATCCAGCAAATCCAGCGCACGGGAGGCACGTTCCGCACCGCCCTGAATACGCGCGAGGGAGCGTTGGCCGGTCTCACCGACCTCACGCAATTCCTGTTTGACGCGCGCGGCGTCGTCCAAGGAGAGGCGCACCGAGACGCGGCGGGTGGCGTCAGCCATGGGGCGTTTCCTCCCTGCCGCGTGTGGCGATGCCTTCTGACATGCCGATGCGCAGTGCCATCAGCATTTCCGAAGCAGCCCAGCCCTGCGCGCCGAGATCACGCGCGGCGGCAAGCGCATTGGCGATATTGAGCGTAATGCCGGCCATGCTGGCCTCAGCGCAGGCGGTGCCGGCGGCCCAGCAGGCATGGGCCTCGACGCTGAGCGGTGCGTGTGCCGTGTAGGGGCAGCTATCGCCGCAATCGCGCGCGATGGCCGCGCAGCCGCGACAGTATTCGGGCCCGCTGCCGAAATGCCATGCGGCGCGGGCCCTTAGCCGTTTCCCTCCATGGCCACGGCAACGACTGGTGAGGTTGCGCGGTCCCAGAAGGCAGCGGCGATATCGTCCAGGTCCATCAGGCGTTCAACCGCATCGGGAGAAAGCGGCAGGGGCTTGCCAGAGGTATCGCCGATGCCTTCCCAGGCGAGGATGGCGTGGCGGGCCAGCGCCTTGACCAGGAAGGCGAAGGCCAGGCCGCGAGCCATGTCGGGGTCTAGCTCTGGCTCTGCCGCACGCAGCGCGCTGAGGCGGCGGGCGGAGGCTGCCTGGGCAGCGGCCATCACAGCGGTGGTGACGGGGCGGATCTCCACGCGGAC
>JADCFX010000048.1 GCA_020249285.1 Roseomonas sp.
ATCCGTCGAAACAACATGGCGCCGCATCGGTACATTGCTCAATGCATTCCCACCACATGAATGCGCCAACTACCTCAGAAATTCAGGCTATGGTGCAACGTAATGTCATCAAACTCTAAGCCCCGCAGGCCGCGCGCGATTGCCCCGCGACAAGGACCAAAGCACCGTGCCGCCGCCATTGGACCAGCCCATCAGCGCAATGCGATCCGCGCGCACATCCGGGCGCGCTTGCAGAAAAAGCAGCCCGGCATAGGCATCGCGCGCGCGTTCCACGCTTACGCGAATACGGCGGTCGCCACCTTGGCCGCAAAGGTTGCCTTCATTGCGCGGCGTCAGGCTATCCACTTGCAAAATGAGATAGCCAAGTTGCGAAAGGCGCCGCGCCCAATCCGTATCACGCGGGAAGGGCTGGCCTGCGCGCGTATTCATGCCGGCGCAGCCATGCATCAGCACAATCGCAGCATGTGGCCCGCGCCCCGCTGGCTGCCAGAGCACGGCATTCAGCGTCGCTGGGCCATTAGCCGTCTGTTCGCCCGGATGCGCGGGGATAGCGATTGCTTGCGGCTGCGCCATGGCAGGCGTGGCGACAAGCGACAGGAGCAGGAACGTGAGGCGTAGCATAACGCCATGGAAAAGCAACCACGCATGCTCAGTCAACATAAAGTTTTGCCGCGGCACAAAACAAGATGAGAAGATGAGGCCCGCACCCGCCTATCGCCGCCATGTGATCAGGGGCGCCACCATGAAGCTCCGCGTTTTTCTCTCGCATACGCCCCAAATTTTCGAAGGCTATTAAGGCACCACCAGGCGAATGCTGCACGAAGGCGGGGCATCGGCGCTCTGCGCGCGGGCCAAGGCAGGTGCGGCCAGAAGGCCCAAGGCTGCACGGCGTGTCAGACGCAAATCGGCCATGTTGGCGATCTCCCCTTCTTGCCACGCGTGTTCGAGTGGCTCTGGCGAAAGGCTGAAACCGGATCAGGCCAAGGTCAAGCGCGCAAAACTAACCAGTCAAATGCCGCCGCCGGATCACGCGCTGCGCCAGCCCATCCACCGGGCCAAACAGCACGGAAACTGCCCACGCAAGCCCCGCCATCAGCACAATCGCGGGACCCGATGGCAGATCAGCGTGATAGGACAGCAACAGACCAATCACGCTGGAAGCCAAGGCAATAATACAAGCGGCATAGACCATGCCGCCGATCTCCGCCGCCCAATGCCGCGCGGCAATGGCGGGCAGCATCATCAAACCCACCGCCATCAGCGTGCCCAACGCCAAAAAGGCCGAGAGCATGTTCAGCACCACCAGTCCCATGAACACCAAATGCCAAAACCCACCATGCGCGCCGGTGGCCGCGGCGAAGGCAGGGTCAAAACATTCCAGCACCAAGGGCCGCCACCCAATCGCGAGCAGCACCAGCGTCAGCGTCGCGACACCCGCCATCAGCAATAGCGCCGCATCATCAACACCAAGCACGCTGCCAAACAGGATATGCTTCAAATCCCCGGCACCGCCGCCGATTGAAATCAGCGCCACGCCAAGCCCAAGTGCCAGCAGATAAAGCGCCGCCAGCGTCGCATCTTCCCGCCCGCCGGTAACACGCGCGAGTGCGCCAGCGCCGACCGCGACCAAAAGCCCCGCGACCAGGCCACCAAACCAAAGCGCCGGAACCGAAAGCCCTGCGATCAGGAACGCCACCGCCACGCCCGGCAAGGCACCGTGGGAGAGCACATCGGCGGTCAGGCTCATCCGCCGCAGCATCAGGAAAACGCCAAGCGGCGGTGCTGCGATGGCAAGGGCGAGTGACCCCACCAAGGCGCGGCGCATGAAACCGAATTCGATGAAGGGGGCGAAAAGCGCCTCAATCATGGCGGGCCGGAGCATTTTCAAGCCAAGTGGCACACTTGGCGGCTCGGAAAATGCGACCAAAAAATAATCTAGAGCGGTTGCCGTGAACGAAGGTGAACGGAAATCGCTCTAGTTTAGGCCGCGCGCTCACAAGCCTCAGCCTCTTCCACCCAGCCTTCGGCCATGCGGCGCGCTTGCAGGCGATTGGCAGGTGACAGCGCCTGTTCTGTCGGCCCCCAGGCGATCAGATCGCGCGCGAGCAACAGCGTTTCCGGAAATTCCCGCGAAACAAGATCAAGATCATGCAGAACGGCGATCACGGTGCGCCCTTCCCCATGCCATTGCCTTATCAGCCGCAACAGATCGGCGGCAGTTTTCGCATCCACCGCATTGAAGGGCTCATCCAGCAAAAGAATTTCGGCATCCTGCACCAGAAGCCGAGCGAAAAGCAGGCGCTGCAATTGCCCCGCCGAAAGGCTGCCCACTGGGCGACGCGCCAGGCCCGCCAGGCCCACAGCAGCCAGCGCCTGATCAACGCGGGCCAAATCCTCAGCGGGAATGGCGCGAAAGGCGCCAAGCTTCGGCCAAAGCCCCTGCATCACCACATCGCGGCAGGCAATGGGAAAGGCGCGATCCAAAGCGGCCAATTGCGGCAGCAGGGCGATGCGCGCGCGACCCTCATGCGTGATACGCCCCGATTCCGGCTTTTGCAGCCCAGCCAAAGCGCGGAGTAGCGTGGATTTGCCGGCGCCATTCGGGCCGACAATCGCCGTCAGGCTGCCGGGCGCAAAACGACCAGAAATATGATGCACCGCCGGGCGGCGGCCATAGCAGACCGTGACGTCAGCCAATGCCAGCGCGGCGGGCTTCATGCCGAAAGTGCCCAGGCGACCCCGGCCCACAACAGGCTAGCGACCAGGGCAGAAAGGCCAAGTCGCGCGGCGATGCC
Source organism: Roseomonas sp. (assembly GCA_020249285.1). GTDB lineage: Bacteria > Pseudomonadota > Alphaproteobacteria > Acetobacterales > Acetobacteraceae > Neoroseomonas. Next base: position 2,796 of record JADCFX010000048.1, read on the forward strand.
AGAGGAAAGGGCGAGGGGGTTCGAAAAAGCCATGGGTACTGATATAACATAACACTGCCCCCTGCCTAGTGGCGTCGGTGGGGTGATTCGGCGCTTTGGATCGAAACAGGATCAAATTCCGGGCATTTCGGGGCGAATTAGATCGGCTTTCACGCAATCGTCGCCAAAGCGTCATTGCGGTGCCACATGTCGCGCGCTACCCCGTGTTGATGGAAGCTGTGGCCAGGAATCCGGAAGAAGCGTTGAAGCCGCGTCGCCAGATGCGGATCAAGCCGCTGCGGTTTAAGCCCTTTATGGCAGGCGAGGCCTGGGGCGATATCATGGAACCGCGCCCCCTGGGCGGACGCTTCCGCGCCATTCGGCGCATCATCAGCGTGCTGATCTGGACACTGATCGCCCTTCCCATTCAGGCGGTGCTGATGTTGCTGCCAGGCCAAGCCAAGATCAGCTTTGGCTGCTTTTATCATCGGGTGCTCTGCTGGCTGATCGGGCTCAAGGTCCAGGTGGTGGGCAAGGTCTCCGACAAGCCGGCCACGCTTTTTCTACCCAATCATTCCTCTTGGCTTGATATTCTGGTGCTGGGTTCAGTGCTGCGCGCGAGCTTTGTCGCCAAGTCAGAAGTCCGCGAATGGCCGGTGGTCGGCATCATCGCCAAGTTTGGCCGCACGGTCTTTGTCAGCCGTCGGCGTACCTCAACGGTGATCCGCGAAGCTGATTCCATGCGCGAAAGGCTGGTCGCCGGCGATAGCCTGATCCTGTTTGCCGAAGGCACCAGCAATGATGGCTCGCGGGTGCTGCCCTTCCGCTCTGCCTTTCTGGCGGCGGCAGCGGATGCCAAGGCGGTGCAACCGATATCGCTCGTTTATGATCGCTTGGGCGGCCTGCCGGCCTGCCGCCGGGATCGGCCGTTTTTCGCTTGGTATGGCGATATGGATATCGCTTCCCATTTCTGGCGCATCGCGCGCCGGTCAGGCGCGCGCGCCACGGTGCTGCTGCATGAACCCGCCGACCCCGCAACCATCCCCGACCGCAAGGCCCTGACCGTTGCTGTCAGCGATGTGGTCGCCTCGGGCGCCGCGCAGCTCAGGCAAAATCGCCCCCCGACGCCGCTTTTCCTGAATGCGGCGCAGTAAAAGCTTGACCCGACGGGGCGAGAGACCTCAGGCTCCTTTTATGATCCTTGGCTTCGTGATTCGCGCTTTCGGGTCTTGTCGCGCTTGACCAGCGCGGGCAGGCTGCGCATCTGCCTCGTTTGGCCCCGCTATCCTGGGGCGTCAGAGGCTTGTTCCCATGACTGATACAACCGGCACCCCGCCCCGGAAGCGGCTTTTGATCCGCACCTGGGGCTGCCAGATGAATGTCTATGACAGCGCGCGCATGGCGGATGTGCTGGCACCCCTTGGCTATGCGCCAACGGAGGTGGCGGAGGATGCCGATATGGTCATCCTCAATACCTGCCATATCCGCGAAAAAGCGACCGAGAAGGTGTTTTCCGATCTGGGCCGGCTGCGGGAGGCCAAGGTTGCGCGCGGCGGGCAGATGATTGTTGCGGTGGCAGGCTGTGTCGCGCAGGCCGAAGGGGCGGAAATTACCGCCCGCGCGCCCTGGGTGGATATTGTGCTCGGGCCGCAAAGCTATCACCGCCTGCCGGAAATGGTGGCGCGCGCTTCCCGCGCGGCCGGCGCCGTGATCGAAACCGAATTCCCGGTGGATGGGAAATTCGATCATTTGCCGGAACAGGCCGCGCCGCAGGGCGTGACCGCTTTCCTGACGGTACAGGAAGGCTGCGACAAATTCTGCTCCTTCTGCGTGGTGCCCTATACGCGCGGCGCGGAATATTCCCGCCCCGCGGCGGCGGTGCTTGCGGAAGCCAAGCGCCTGGTGGCTTTGGGCGCGCGGGAAATCACTTTGCTCGGGCAGAATGTGAATGCCTATCACGGCGAGGGGCCGGATGGCGGGGCTTGGTCACTCGCGCGGCTTTTGCTGGCCTTGGCTGAAATCCCACGCCTTGATCGCTTGCGCTACACAACCTCCCACCCGCGCGACATGGGCGATGATTTGATTGCGGCGCATCGCGATATTCCGGCGCTGATGCCGTTTTTGCACCTGCCGGTGCAGTCGGGGTCGGATCGCATCCTGAAGATGATGAACCGCGGGCATACGGTAGCGGATTATCTGGCGCTGATCGAAAAGTTACGCACGGCGCGGCCTGATCTGGCGCTGTCTTCCGATTTCATCGCAGGCCATCCGGGTGAGGCTGATGCGGATCACGGCGCCACGCTGAAGCTGATCCAGGATATCGGCTTCGCCTCAGCCTTTTCCTTCCGCTATTCCGCGCGCCCTGGCACGCCGGCGGCTGGCATGGCGGGGATGGTGGAAGAAACCCTAGCAGATGAACGCTTGCGGGAAATCCAGGTCCTGCTGCGCGATCAGCAATATGCCTTCAACCGCACCCGTATGGGGCTGAACATTCCCGTGCTGGTGACCGGCCCCGGGCGGCATCCGGGCCAAATGGCCGGTCGTTCACCCTGGTTGCAGCCCGTGCATTTCGCTTCGTCGGACGACCTGGCCGGTCAGACCGTCACCATCCGCGTCACCGCGACCAATCCCAATTCCCTCGGCGGGGAGATCATCGCCGGGTCTAAACCCCAAGCATCGGAGAGAGACGCCGCTTGAACATCCATACCCCTGGCCTCCGCGCTGCGGAACCGCGCCAATCCAGTGATCAGCGTTCGATAACGCTGCAATTCCACGACAATGCGCTGCTGCCCCTGCTGCATGGCGAACATGATCGTCATCTGGCGCGGATTGAACAGGTACTTGGCGTGCGCGTGGCTTCACGCGGCAATCGCATCGCCATTTCGGGCGGGGCGGCACGGACGGAAATGGCGGAAGCGGCCTTATTGGCGCTCTGGAAACGCTTGGAACGGGGTGAACATGTCGGCACGGCGGAAGTGGAAGCGGCTTTGAGGCTCGCTGAAGGCGGCGCAGCACAGGGCGAACCCCGCCTGCCCTTGCGGGACCTGCCTGCAATCCGCACCCGCAAGGGCGCGATTGTACCCCGCAGCGCGGCCCAGGCGGCCTATATTGATATGCTCTCGCGCAACGACATGGTGTTTGGCATTGGGCCGGCGGGTACGGGCAAGACCTATTTGGCGGTGGCGCAGGGTGTTGCCCTGCTGCAATCGGGCCGCGTGGACCGGATTGTGCTGTCCCGGCCTGCCGTGGAGGCCGGCGAAAGGCTCGGCTTCCTGCCGGGCGATATGAAGGAAAAGGTGGACCCTTATCTCCGCCCGCTTTACGATGCGCTGAATGATATGCTGCCCGCCGATCAAGTCGCGCGGCGGATCGCGGCGGGGGAGATTGAAATCGCCCCTTTGGCTTTTATGCGCGGTCGCACGCTCGCTCATTGCTACGCCATATTGGATGAGGCGCAGAACACCACCCCCGCCCAGATGAAGATGTTCCTGACCCGTATGGGGGAGGGCAGCCGGATGGTGATTACCGGCGATCCGACGCAGATTGACCTGCCGCCGCACCAGCCCTCTGGCCTGGTGGAGGCGCTTGGCATCGTCTCGGGCGTTGAAGGTATCGGGATTACGCGCTTTTCTGAGCAGGATGTGGTAAGGCATCCGCTTGTTGCCCGGATCGTAGCCGCCTATGGGCGGTCCGATGACCAGAACCGGGCGAAGAAGGAGAAGAATGGAACCGGGAAGTAGCCGTCCCGGCCAGGGGCGCCGCAAGGGCGCCTCGGCTGGGCTTCGGAGCGGATCGGCGGAGAGCGTTGACATCTCCGTGATCCTGGCAGCGCCAGGCTGGCGCGCCAGCATTAAGCGGCCTGAGGCGCTGGCGCGCCGTGCCGCCGTGGCTGCCCTGCGTGAAGCAGGAACGCGGGGCGCTGTGACCGTGTTGCTCGCCAATGACAGGGCGGTGAAGCAGCTGAATGGCCGGCATCGCGCGAAGGCGAAGCCGACCAATGTGCTGTCCTTTCCAGGTGGCGTGCCGGGCTACCTGGGCGATGTCGCGCTGGCGCTTGGTGTGGTGCGCCGCGAAGCGCGCGGCGCCGGGCGGCGTGTGGCCGCGCATTTCGCGCATCTGGTCGCGCATGGCGCCTTGCATCTGGCCGGGCATGATCATTTGCAAGCCGGTGAAGCGCGGCGGATGGAACGCGCCGAAGCGCGCGTGATGCGCCGGCTTGGCCTGCCCAATCCCTGGCGGGGCGCGACATGAGCGACGCCGGCCAAAGACCCGGCCTGTTCTGGAAAATCCAGGGCATGCTGCGCCGCAAGGAAGCGGAATCCATTCGCGATCAGGTGGAAGAACTGATCGAACGCCAGGAAGCCCCAACCGAGGCCAGCAAGGGTGATGGTCCGGCGGCCAGCCTGGATGCGGAAGAACGCGCGCTGCTTGGCAATGTTCTCCGGCTGCGCGGCATTACCGCTTATGATGTGATGGTGCCGCGCGCCGATATCATGGCGATCCCGGAAAGCCATTCCTTGACTGAAACCATCGCGCTGATCCAGACCGAAGGTCATAGCCGCTATCCGATTTATCGCGGTGGCTTGGATGACATTGTGGGCATGGTCCATATCAAGGATGTCTTTGCTTCTATCGGTAAGGAAGCGACATTTTCGTTGACTGCTATTCTACGTCGGCCACTTTTCGTGGTGCCGTCCATCCCCGTGCTTGATCTGCTTTTGCAAATGCGTCAGGCGCGCGTGCATATGGCGCTGGTGGTGGATGAATATGGCGGCATAGATGGGTTGATCACCATTGAAGATCTGGTGGAAACCATTGTCGGCGATATCAGCGACGAACATGATGAGGAACAGGCGCAGCAGATCACCGAACGCCCCGATGGCGCGCTTGATCTGGATGCACGCACGCCGATCGCGGCTTTCGAAAGTAAGCTTGGAACAGTACTGACCGATGAGGAACGCGCCGCCGATATTGATACGGTGGGCGGGCTTGTCTTCACACTGGCGGGGCGCGTGCCGGCGCGCGGGGAATTGGTGTCCCATCCCTCGGGGCTTGAATTCCGCATTCTGGAAGCTGATCCGCGGCGCATTCGCCGGCTTCGCGTAAGGCGCCCCGGCGCCAATCCGCGCGCGGCAGCGGAATAGGTGGCGCGGGCGTGATCGGGCGGCTTTGGAATGCCCTTGGGTTGCGGCGTGGCTGGCGCGCCATGGTCACCGCTTTCGGGCTAGGCATGCTAGCGGTGCTGGCTCTGCCGCCTCTGCACATCATCCCGGCCCTGTTTCTTGCCATTCCGGGGCTGCTTGCCATGATTGGCGGGGCAGCAAGCTGGACTGGCGCTTTTTGGATCGGCTTTGCCTGGGGGTTCGGGTTTTTCCTGGGCGGGCTTTACTGGATCACCTCGGCCATACTTACCGATGTGGCGCGGTATTGGTGGCTTGTGCCGATTGCTGTGCCGGCGCTGGCGCTGCCACTTGCGCTTTTCGTTGCCGGTCCGGCGGCGATTGCCTGGGGTGCAAGGCCTGGCTGGCCGCGCGTGTTGGTTTTTGCCGGCGCATTTGTTGGCTTTGAATTGCTGCGCGGCGAAATCCTGACGGGTTTTCCCTGGAACTTGATGGGAACGGTTTGGGCCTTTGATGCGCTGCCCATCCAAATGGCGGCGATGATTGGCGTGCATGGATTGTCGCTGATTACGCTATTGGTGGCGGCGACGCCTATTTTGCATCGGCGTGCCTTTCTGGGCGGCTTGGCCGTGCTCGCCTTTTGCGGCGCCTTCGGCTTCGCCCGGCTTTGGGCGCCGGAACCTGAGCCGCAGCCGGTGGGGCTGCTGATCGTGCAGGGAAATATCGCGCAGGAAGTGAAATGGCGCGAGGAATCCCGCGTGCCGATCCTGCGCCGCTATGTGGAAGCGACACGCGATGCGGCGGTGGCAGCTTTGCGCGATCTGCCGCCCGGGCATCGGCTAGCGGTGATCTGGCCGGAAACGGCCGTACCCTTTCTGCTGCCCAATGACCGGGAAGCGCGGCAATTGGTGGCCGGCGCCCTGCCGCAAAATGCCCTGCTGCTGACTGGCACCGTGCGCGGTGATTTTGCGCCGGAAGGCCATGCGCGGGATTTGTTCAATAGCCTTGCCGTGATTGGCCCCGATACTGAGGTGCTGGCGGTGACCGACAAGATGAACCTGGTGCCCTTTGGCGAATTCATGCCCTTTAGGGGGCTTTTGCCGATCCGGCTTGTGCAAAGCTCGCGCGATTTTACCGCGGCCGAGGAAAGGCGCCGGGTGGTGGCAGGCTGGCTGCCGCCCTTTGTCGGGCTGATTTGCTATGAGGTGATTTTCACCGGGCGGATCATGCCGGCGCGGCGCCCGGCCTGGATTGTGAATGTGACGAATGACGCCTGGTTTGGCATCACCGCCGGCCCCTGGCAGCATCTGGCGTCAGCGCGGCTGCGCGCCGTGGAAGAAGGCTTGCCTCTGGCGCGCGCGGCGCAAACGGGGGTTTCGGCGGTATTCGATGCGCGCGGGCGCTTGGTAACGCGCGGTCCCTTAGGCGAATCGGCGATTATTCGGGCGCCTCTGCCAGCGCCGCGTGCGCCCACCTTCTATGCTGAGCTTGGTTTGGCTATTTCCTTCAGCTTGTCATTTGCGATTTTCATCCTGGGGTGGATTTTGTCGGGAAGAGATCAACGGTAACTTTCTCGTTTTGCTTGAGAAAAGGAAAAGTTTGTTTATTTTTTGAGAATTAAGAAAAACTTGTAGCCATTTCTTGCTCCTTAAGGTATCTTCAACTTGTTTCAATCGCTAGTGGGGATAGGTTTGCGATGCCGTATGCAACCAAAATCTCAAAGCGTATCTGAGATGACGCGCATTGGTTGCCTTCGTGGCAAAGAAGAGGAAAGATATGAAATCGGTAGTTGCGATGAATGAGATCGATGAACCGGGCGCCAAGGTTGATCGTGAGCATCGGGCGAGCCCGATTGATGCCCATGTAGGCAGCCGGGTGCGCCTGCGCCGTACCCTACTTGGCATGAGCCAGGAAAAGCTCGGCGATGCGCTGGGCCTGACCTTTCAGCAGGTGCAGAAATATGAACGCGGCGTCAACCGCATCGGCGCCAGTCGGCTTTTCGACCTCGCACGGGTGCTGGATGTGCCGATTGGCTTCTTCTTCGACGACCTTCCCCCGGAAATGGGCGGCAATATCGCGGTGCGCAGCCGCCCGGCGATCTACGGCTTCTCTGAAGCCCAGAATGGCTTGGAAGATGATAGTATGAACAAGCGGGAGACGCTTGAATTGGTGCGCGCCTATTACCGCATCACCGACCCGGCTGTGCGCAAGCGCGTCTTTGATCTGATCAAGAGCCTCGCGCCGACTGAGTGATATTCCCGCTGACCGGGCGGGGTTACCTGCCCGGCCCAGCCCGGCGTAGCATGAACAGCGCCTGTTCGCCGAACAGATTGGCCATCCTGAGTGAGCGCCGCCATGGCGCCTTCAGACCCTGGTCATCCACCGCCAGCCAGCGTTCCACTGCGTAACCATCCAGCGCACAAAGCTCGGTGAAATCCGTGATGGTGCAGGGGTGGATATTGGGCGTTTCGTACCAAGGCCGGTTCCAGGTTTCCGTATCTGGCATGCGCCCGCCCCAAAGGAGCCGCCAGCGCATCTGCCAATGGCCAAAATTGGGGAAGGACACAATGGCGTGCCGCCCGATGCGCAGCAATTGGCGCAGCACCTCGCGCGGCTTTTCCACCGCCTGTAGCGTGCGCGACAGCACCACATAATCAAAGGCGCCATCGGGGTAGAAGGCCAGATCATTATCCGCATCGCCATGAATGACAGCAAGCCCGGAGGAGACCGCTTTGGTCACCTGCGTCATGTCAATTTCAATGCCACGTGCATCGGCGCGTTTTTCCCGCGCCAGATATTCAATCAGCGCGCCATCGCCACAGCCGATATCTAGCACGCGCGCGTCATGCGCAATCATCTCCGCGATCAGGCGAAGATCAAGGCGCATATTCTTCGCGACATATTGAACCCCATCCATGGCCATAGGTTAAACCCCAAGGCGTTCAGCGCAACCGGCGAGGAAACCGCCAAGCGCGCGATGGAAATCGGGTTCTTCCAACAGGAAGGCGTCATGGCCCTTGTCGCTATCAATTTCGACGAAGCTGACATTGGCCGCGGCCATGTTCAGCGCACGCACCAGGCTGCGGCTTTCGCTGGTGGGGAACAGCCAATCACTATTGAAGGACGCCACAAAAAACCGGGTCCCGGTCCCGCGAAAGGCCTTTGCCAGATCACCTTCATGATCAGCCGCCAAATCGAAAAAATCCATGGCGCGGGTGATGGTCAGGTAGGAATGGGCATCAAAGCGGCGCACAAAGGTGGAGCCCTGATGGCGGAGATAACTCTCCACCTCAAACACATCTTCAAGGAAGGTCAACGCCGAGGCACCGCGCAGCCGCCGGCCGAATTTCCGCGTCAGCGCCTTTTCGGACAGGTAAGTGATGTGCGCTACCATCCGCGCGACAGACAGGCCCTTGGCTGGGATGAGGCCGCTTTCCCAATAGCGCCCGCCCTGCCAATCAGGATCGGAATGGATGGCCGCGCGCCCCACTTCATGAAAGGCGATATTTTGCGCCGAATGATGCGCTGCCGTGGCGATAGGGGCGGCAGCATAGACCGCTTCCGGATAGGTCGCGGCCCATTCCAGCACCTGCATGCCACCCATGGACCCGCCAATCACGGCAAGCCAGCGGCTGATCCCAAGCTTTTCCATCAGGCGCTTTTGCGCGCGCACCATGTCGCGAATGGTGACGGAAGGAAAATCCGTGCCCCAAGGCCGGCCAAGCCCGCGCCCTGCCGCATCGGTCATTTCACTGCGCGGCCCGGTGGAACCCATGCAGCCGCCGAGCACATTGGCGCAAACCAGGAAGTAGCGATCCGTGTCCAAAGGCCGGCCGGGGCCGATGATGTTTTCCCACCAGCCTGGCTTGCCGGTGATGGGGTGGGTTTCGGCAACATATTGATCGCCCGTCAGCGCGTGGCAGATCAGCACGGCATTACTGGCCGCCGCATTCAAACGCCCATAGGTGCGATAGGCCACCTTGAGGGGTGCCACGACCGCGCCGCATTCCAGCGCCAGACCATCCGGGAAGATGGCGGCCAGATGGTCCACATCGGGCAGCGGGGCGATGGCTTGGCTCATGGACAAGCTATTACGCCGCCCCTTCCCCTTGGCGCAACCTTGACGCGAAGGAGATTTTGGCCGTCGGGGGCGCTTGGCGTGCGGCCATGTGGGGGTTATTGCTCTGGCGAAGAATTGGTCCAACATGAACGACAAGCCCTCAGCTACCCCCACCGCTGACCCAGCCCTTCAGGCGCTGCGCGCCGAAATAGATGCGCTGGATGATGCGATGCATGATTTGCTCATGCGCCGCGCCGCCGTGGTCGCGCGCATGGCGGTCAGCCGCGCCAAGACGGGCGGCGGTTCTCCGCTACGTCCTGGGCGAGAAGCGGCGGTGCTGCGGCGCCTGCTCGCGCGGCATTCTGGCGCGCTTTCCCGGGGCGCGGTGGTGCGCATCTGGCGGCACATCTTCATGGCCCATACGGCGATCCAGGGCGCCTTTACGGCGGCTGTCGCTGCTTCGGGCGAAGCGGCCCAGACGCTGGCCATGGCGCGCGAGCATTTTGGTAGCGCGACCCCGCTGCACATCTACGCCTCGCCAGCCCAGGCGCTGGCAGCGGTCAGCGCTGGCAAGACATCTGTCGCTATACTGCCGGCGCCCGCAGGCGAGGGTGATGGTGCCTGGTGGCAAACGCTTGAAGCGCCGCGCCTTGCTGTGGTGGCACGCCTGCCCTTCCTGGCCGATGCCGCGCATGCCGATGCGGCGCTGGTGGTTGCACCCGTGCCGCCCGATGCCTCAGGCGATGATCGGAGCCTGCTCCGCCTGGAAGCTGGCGCCGATGCCCCGCGCGAAAGTTTTGCACGCATGCTGGCCGAAGCGGGGCTTGCCGGGCGCATCCTGTACCTGGCGCGCCAGGGTGGTCGCAGCTTGGCGCTTGCCGAAATTGATGGGTTTATTGCCGCGGGCGATGAGCGGCTTGCTGCCCTTCACTGCGTATTGCTGGGCACCTATGCCGTGCCAGTTGCTGGAGATGTGCCATGACCGTGATGCCGCGCCCTTCGATCCTTTCGGTGGAACCCTATGTCGGGGGCGAATCGAAAATCCCCGGCGTGAACCGGATTGTGAAGCTTTCATCCAATGAAGGCGCTTTCGGCCCGCCGCCCGGCGCCATTGCCGCCATTGCCGGTATGGCCGCCGATGCACATCGCTACCCGGATGGCGGCGCCAAGGCGCTGCGGGAGGCGATTGGCGCGCGCTTTGGCCTGGACCCTGCGCGGATCGTTTGCGGCAATGGATCGGATGAATTGCTGGCGCTGCTGATCCTTGCCTATGGCGGTGAGGGCACCGAGCTTGTGATGTCCGCCCATGGCTTCATGATGTATGACATTACCGGGCGTTGGGCTGGCTGCCGGATCATCAAGGTGCCGGAACGCAACCTGACGGTGGATGTGGATGCGATGCTGGCCGCAGTTGGGCCGCGCACCAAGCTTGTGTGCCTTGCCAATCCAAATAACCCGACAGGATCCATCCTGCCGCAAGGCGAAATTGTGCGGCTGCGCGCGGGGCTGCGTGAAGACATTCTGCTGGTGCTTGATTCCGCTTACGCCGAATATGTTACGCGGCCCGATTATGATGCGGGTGCGGCGCTGGTGGATGCGGGTGGCGGCAATACGGTGATGACGCGCACCTTCTCCAAGATTTTTGGGCTCGGCGGCATGCGGCTTGGCTGGGCCTATGCGCCGGAAGCGGTGGTGGGTGTGTTGGGGCGCGTGCGTGGGCCCTTCAATGTGAATGCGGCGGCTATGGCGGCGGGCATTGCTGCGGTGCAGGAAGCGGGCTGGATCGAAAAATCCATCGCGCACAACACCGAATGGCGCGGCAAGCTGGCGGCAGCGCTGACGGCTGCTGGCGTGAAGGTGTGGCCGAGTGAGGGCAATTTTCTGCTGGCCGATTTCGGATCGCCGGAAAGGGCGAAGGCAGCCGATGCGGCGCTGAAATCGCGCGGGCTGATCATGCGCGCCATGGGTGGTTATGGGCTGCCCATGTGCCTGCGCATCAGCATCGGCACGGGTGAGGAATGCCAGATGGTGGCGGATGCCGTCTCGGCCTTCATGGCGCAACATGGCTGAACCGCTGTTCAATCGGCTGTGCCTGGTTGGCATTGGGCTGATCGGGTCTTCCATTGCGCGCGTGGCCAAAAAGCGCGGCGATATTGCGAAGACTTTGGTGGTGACGACGCGGCGGGCTGAGACGCTTCAGCGTGTGCGCGAACTGGACATTGCGGATGTGGTGGAAGCGGATGCCGCGCGCGCCGTTGAAGGCTGCGATGGCGTGATTTTCTGTATTCCCGTTGGCGCCTATGCGGAAGCCATGCGCCATATCGCGCCGCATCTGGCACCTGGCGCGGTGCTGACCGATGTGGGTTCCACCAAGGGCAGCGTGGTACGAGACTTGGCGCCCCTGACCCCCGCCGGCGTGCATCTTGTGCCGGCACATCCCATGGCGGGGACCGAGCATTCCGGCCCGGATTCGGGGTTTCCGGAATTATTCGAAGGCCGCTACTGCATCGTCACCCCTCTGCCCGATAGCGACCCGGCGGCAGTCGAGAAGGTGAAGGAGCTTTGGCGGCGCTGCGGTTCCATGATTGAGACCATGGACCCGGTGACGCATGACAAGGTTGTCGCCATTGTCAGCCATCTGCCGCATCTGATTGCCTTTACCATTTGCGGCACGGCGGATGATCTGGCGGAAGAAACCAAGGAAGCGGTGCTGAAATTCGCAGCATCTGGCTTTCGGGATTTCACACGCATCGCGGCTTCGGACGTGGATATGTGGCGCGATGTTTTCCTCAATAATCGCGAAGCGGTGCTTGAGATGCTGTCGCGCTTTTCAGAGGATGCGCACGCCTTTGGCCGCGCCATTCGCAGGGGTGAGGCGGGCTTTATTGAAGACCGCATCGAGCGCGGGCGGAAGATCAGGCGTAGCCTGATTGAACGGAAGCAGGCGTAAGCATTTTCAAGCCAAGCGGTAACGCTTGGCGGCTCGGAAAATGCGATCAAAAAACATTTAAGGCGTATCGGCCTTCAGCACTTCGCCAGCAAGATAGAGACTTCCCGCAATCAGCACACGCCCCGGCTTGGCCTTGGTGGCAATCTTGCCAAGCGCTTCCGCAACCGTGGGGCCTGGTTCTGCAAGACCGCCGCTGGCGCTGATGATATCCGCGACACTCATCGCCAGATGCTGGCCGGGTTCAGCCACCGCATGAATGGTGGTGGCGAAGGGCAGCAAGGGGCGGAGGAATGCCGCACTCGCCTTGCCCTGCTTCATGCCGATCACAAGATGCAAGGGCTGATCGCGCCATTGCGTGAAATGCTGGGCAAGTGCGTGCCCCGCCCCGGCATTATGCCCGCCATCAAGCCAAAGCGAAAAACCTGTTGGCAGCAGCGCACAAAGCCGGCCCGAAAGGCGCTGCAACCGCGCGGGCCAGGTGGCCTTGGCGATGCCCTCAGCAATCGCCGCATCACTCAGCCAAGGCAAGCCAGCAGCGCGCAAGGCCGTAATGGCAATGCCGGCATTATCCGCCTGATGCGGGCCGATCAGCCCCGGCGGCGGCAGGCTCAGCGCGCCTGTGGCGTCGCGATAATGCAGACCTTCTGGCGTTGCCTCACAGAACCAATCCCGTCCGCGTCGTAACAGCGGTGCGCCACGTTCGGCAGCCGTGGCGCTGATCACTTCCAGCGCTGCCGCGGCTTGCGCACCCGTGGTGCAAGGTACACCGCTGCGCATGATCCCAGCTTTCTCACCCGCGATCTTGCCGAGCGTATCGCCCAGGAAATCCATGTGATCCATGGAAATGGAGGTAATGGCGGATGCCGCCGGGCGCGGCACGACATTCGTCGCATCCAGCCGCCCACCCAGCCCCACTTCCAGCACCAGCAAATCAGCCGGCACGCGGCTGAACAGCACAAAGGCCGCCGCCGTGGTCACTTCAAACACCGTGATCGGCGCGCCCGCATTCACCGCTTCCACTTCTTCCAAAGTCGCTGTCAGCACCTCATCCGTCACGTAGTCACCGGCCAGCCGAATGCGTTCGTGAAAATGCACCAGATGGGGCGAGGTATAGACATGCACGCGCTGCCCCGCCGCTTCGCCAATCGCGCGCAGAAAAGCGCAGGTCGAACCCTTGCCATTCGTCCCCGCCACATGAATGACCGGCGGCGGGCGCCGTTCCGGATGGCCGAGCTTGGCCAGCAAAGCCTCCATCCGGCCCAGGCTCAGATCAATAAGCTTGGGGTGGAGCGCATGGAGACGCTCCACAATCGCTTCAGCGCGTGACACGGGATTTATTCGGCGGGTGCGGTGGCGGCTTCGGCTTCTTCGTCACTGCGTTCAAGCAAGGGCTCTCGCAGCAGGGAAATGACGCGCGCCAAGGTTTCGCGCATCTCGCCACGCTTCACGACCATATCCAGAATGCCGTGTTCCAGCAGATATTCGGCGCGCTGAAAACCTTCCGGCAATTTCTCGCGCACGGTCTGTTCAATCACGCGCGCGCCGGCGAAGCCGATCAGGGCACCTGGCTCAGCGATTTGGATATCGCCCAGCATGGCGAAGCTGGCCGTGACACCGCCCGTGGTCGGGTCGCACAACACGGCGATGAAGGGCAGGCCGGCTTCCTTCACCATGCGCGTTGCAATCACCGTGCGCGGCATTTGCATCAGGCTGACCGCGCCTTCCTGCATGCGCGCCCCGCCCGAGGCGGTAAAGACGATCAAAGGCGCATTTTGCAGCACGGCAAGCTTGGCCGCGGTGACAATCGCCTCACCCACGCCGGCGCCCATGGACCCGCCCATGAAGGCGAATTCGAAGGCGGCGACGACCGCGCGGCGCCCATTGATGGTGCCATGCGCCACGGCCACCGCATCATCCATGCTTGTCTTGGTTTGGCTTTCGCGCAGCCTATCCGCATAGCGACGCTGGTCACGAAAGCGCAGCGGATCAGCCGGCGCCTTGGGCAATTCAATGCGCGAAAAGCCAGGGTCCAAGGTGGCTTCCAGCCGCTGCACGGCACCGAGGCGCATGTGATGCCCGCAATGGGAGCAAACGCGCAGGGCCTTTTCCAGGTCTCGATGGAAGATCATCTGCTGGCAGGCAGGGCAATTATGCCAGAGGTTTTCCGGCGCTTCCCGCTTGAAGAGGCCCTGGATCTTCGGCAGGGCCCAATCGCTGATCCAGTTCATGGCACATCCTTAAGCTTGGGCCGGAGCCCCTTGGGGGTGGGAAATAGCGCACTTGCCCCGCCGGGGGAAACCCGGCTTTATTCCCTGGGTTTTTCTGGGCTGTCTGGCTTGGGGGGCGCTGCCGCTGCATCAAGCGCCCGCGCCTTGGCCTTGCGCCGGCGCAGATTCTCCCGAAGCGCCGCGGCCAGCCGTTCTTCGCGGGACGATGAGGGCTTGGGCGGGGTTTTGCCGTGCTTTTCCATGAGGGCATGAATTGGCAGCGCATTCTGCCTGCATCAAGGGGTTGCGGGACGCCCCAGGCTGGGGCTAGAGGATGCGCGTCCGCTAGGGCCTTGGCTGTTGTAGCTCAGTGGTAGAGCACTCCCTTGGTAAGGGAGAGGTCGAGAGTTCAATCCTCTCCAACAGCACCATGATTTCAATGGCTTAGCGCGGATATTTTTGCGGCCAACAGGAACAGAAAGGCACCAAAAGGCATGAACAAGAACGGAACAGTGGCAAGTTTCTGACATATGCCTAGCAATGCGAATCGCCCGGGTTTTATGCTAAGTTTATTGTCAACATTCGCCGCGCCTGAAACGCAGCCAAAGCAGCCGGCCAATCATCAGCCACCGCGCCCGCCAATGGTTGCACCATTTTCACCGCGATTTCATAGCGTGCGTAATAGTCGCCCTGGACCGACGCCAGCCAGCCGACCAATTGCTTATCGCGCAGCGCCTCCTCGGCCAGATCAATTTGGTGCGGATCATAGGTGCGGCCAAGAGAAATGTGCTTCCCGTCAGGCGCCACCACAATCCACCGGCTTGCGTTTTCCATTGTCATTCCCCCGCTTCTCGCCATTGCGATCAATACATCACGAAAAGGCAAGGGCGAGGCATTGCGCTTCGCCTTCTTGTCTTTGCCACCAATTAAGGAAACCACACCTTGACGGCGCGCATAGGCGTAGCCGTATTTTGCCACCAAGCCGGGGTGCAAGCGCTGCGCCCCACGGCCCCAGCGCAATTCTGGCAGCTTGACCCCGAAAGCATAAAGCCAAGTGGGTTTCCGCGCCGCATGGCCATAAAAGCCTTGTTCGACATAGCAGGCCGCGCCGCCCAGGCTATCGGCTGCAACCCACCCCCCCGACCGTGGTGGAACATTCAGCCCAAACGCCTTGAAGGCGTGACTATCTGCTGGGTGCTCAAGTACGCCACCAAACCGCCGCACCGCCGCCAACGCGAGAGCAAAACAGCCGCCATCATCGCCAAGCTTGAATTGGTGGGGATTGCGTGGCGAGCCATGCCAAAACCGCCCCCAGCGCTCACAGGGAGGATGCGCCACAACCGGCCAAGGCCCGGCATATAGCCGCGCATCTCGCGCAACGTCCCAGGGATCAACTCCCTCAACTCCAAAATAG
>JADCFX010000049.1 GCA_020249285.1 Roseomonas sp.
GTCGAGGATCGTGTTGTGTATATGCGCACCACCGCAGGCCCGCAGCGCGTGGATGTGATCTATCGCCGTATTGATGATGATTACCTTGACCCGGCGGTGTTTCGCGCCGATTCACTGCTCGGCGTGCGCGGGCTGATGGAAGCCTATCGCGCTGGCAATGTAGCACTTGCCAATGCGCCGGGCGGCGGCATTGCCGATGACAAGGCGGTTTATCCTTACGTGCCGGAAATGGTGCGGTTCTATTTGAATGAGGAACCGATCCTGGCCAATGTGCCGACCTATTTATGCGAAAGGCCGGATGATTGCGCCTATGTGCTGGAACATTTGCATGAATTGGTGGTGAAACTTACCAAAGGTTCAGGCGGCTATGGAATGCTGGTCGGGCCGCATAGCACTGCCGAACAGCGCGCTGAATTCGCCGCCCGCATCCGCGCCAATCCAGCGGATTATATTGCGCAGCCAACACTCGCCCTTTCCACCGTGCCAACCTTCACCGGCAGCGGCACCGCGCCACGCCATGTGGATTTGCGGCCCTTTGTGCTTTCGGGTGCGGAAACACGCATTGTGCCAGGCGGGCTCACGCGCGTTGCCTTGCGGGAAGGCTCGCTTGTCGTGAATTCATCGCAAGGCGGTGGCACCAAGGATACCTGGGTCTTGGCCCCGGATGCGCCATGCTGAGCCGCACGGCAGATAGCCTCTATTGGCTCGGGCGCTATATGGAACGCGCTGGCAATACCGCGCGCGCGCTGCAAGTGGCGTTGCGCGAAGCCGGCATGGGCGGCGGGCGGCCAGCACAGGTTCAGACTTGGCGCCCCTTGCTGTTGACCAGCGGCGATATCGGCCTGTTGCAGGGTTTTGGCGCCGCACCCGATGCAGCGCAGATCATCCAGCATTTGGTGATGGATCGCGCGAATAATTCCTCCATCCAATCCTGCATCGAGGCTTCGCGGCAGAATGCGCGCCAGGTGCGCACGGCGCTCACGGTGGATATGTGGGAAGCGGTGAATGACACTTGGGGGCAGATGCGGCGCATGGAAAATGCCATGCCGAGTGCGGATGACCTGCCGGGTTTTCTGGATTGGGTGAAGCGCCAGACCATCCTGTTCAATGGCGCTTATGATGGCACGATGCTGCGCGATGAAGCCTGGCGCTTCGTGCGCCTTGGCACCATGCTGGAACGCGCCGACAATACTGCGCGCGTGCTGCATGCCCATGCGGCGGCGCTGAGCATTATGGGCGCCGGCACGGCGGAGGACTACCTGAATTGGCAGGTCATTTTGCGGAGCTTCACCGCCTTGCGCGCCTATCAATGGGTCTATCACGGGCGGATTGAACCGCGGCGGATTGCGGAATTACTCATTCTGCGCGCGGAATTGCCGCGTTCCATGATTGCCTGCCATGCACGGATTGAGGGCGTGCTGGATGAAATCTCGACGGCCCATGGCGGGCGGCGCGGGGAATGCCATCGCCGCGCCGGAGAAATCCACGCCAGGCTGCGCTTTGGCCGGGTTGAGGATATCTTCGCGGCGGGGCTTGAGGGCTTCCTGAATGAGATGATGGCGCGCAATATTGATCTCGGCGGCAAGATCGCCGAGTTTTATCTGCATAACTGATAGGGCGCGGAGCGCTTGCCATGACCTATTGCGTCGGCCTGTTCCTGAAGGATGGGCTTGTTCTACTTTCCGATACGCGCACCAATGCGGGGCTGGATCATATTTCCAGCTTTTCCAAGATGCATGTCGTGGAACAGCCGGGGGAACGCATGCTGGCGCTGCTGACCGCCGGCAATCTGGCGATCACTCAGGCGGTATGGAATCGCGTGCAGGAGGGTTTCCCGCTGGGCGAGGAAATCCACACATTACGCGATGTGCCCAGCATGTTTCGCGCCGCGCAATTGGTGGGGGCGGCCGTGCGCGATGTTTTTGAAAATGACGGCCCGGGCATGAAGGCGCAGGGCGTTGCCTTTGACGCTTCCTTCCTGCTCGGCGGGCAGATTGCCGGCGGGCCAATGCGGCTTTTCCTGATTTACGCCGCCGGGAATTTCATAGAAGCCACCGCCGATACGCCCTTTCTGCAAATCGGCGAGCATAAATACGGCAAGCCCATTCTGGACCGCGTGGTGAAAAGCGACACATCGCTTGCCGATGGGGTGAAGCTGGTATTGATCAGCATGGATAGTACGCTGCGGTCGAATCTTTCCGTTGGGCTGCCGATTGATTTGATGGTCTACCGCGAAGGCGAGCAGAAGGTTTCGCTCAGCCGGCGCATCACGGAAGAAGATGCCTATTTCCGGCAGGTCAGCCAGCGCTGGTCCGATAGCCTGCGCGAAGCCTATCGCGCCCTGCCCTCCCCCGGCTGGATCGCGGATTGACCCTTGCGGCCCGGGCAGGCTTGGGCCAGATGAGCCCTGTCTTTCCGGGGGGATTGTGATGATTTCGCGCAGAATAGGTTTGGCATTGGGTGCGGCGCTTTTGGCAGGGCGACCAGCATCGGCGCAGACTTGGCCAACGCGGCCAATCCGCATCATTGTGCCCTTTGGCATTGGTGGTTCAGCCGATGTCGCGGCGCGGTTTTTGGCGGAACCCTTGCAGCAGGCCCTAGGCCAGCCGGTAATTGTGGAAAATCGCCCGGGCGCCGGCGGTACCATCGGCGCGGATCAGGTGGCCAAGGCAGCGCCGGATGGGCACACGCTGCTGCTGATGTCCAATACCCATACCGCGAATGAAACGCTGCTGCCCAATCGGCCCTATGTGCTGCTACGCGATTTGGCGCCGGTGGCCTTTGTGAATGTCGCGCATCACGTTCTGGTGGTGCATCCATCACTCGGTGTTAATTCGCTTGCGGAATTGATCGCCTATTGCAAGGCCAATCCGGGGAAGCTGGATTATGCATCCTCCGGCCCCGGCACGCCGTATCATGTGGCGGGAGAGATCTTTCGCGCCATGGCCGGTATTGAGATCACGCATATCCCCTTCCGCGGTTCGAATGAGGCGCGGACAGCGCTGATCGCGGGCCAGGTGCCGATGATGTTCGATGCCATCCCGACCATGGCGGAACAGGCGCGCGGTGGGCGGGTGCGCGCGCTGGCGACCACCGGCCCGCGCCGCAGCCCGCTTTTGCCGGATGCACCAACGGTGGCGGAAACTCTGCCCGGCTATGAAGCCAGCATTTGGCTTGGCGTGATGGCGCCCGCGCAAACCCCTGCGCCCATCATTGAAAGGCTGAATGCGGAAATCAACCGCATCATGTCCCTGCAAGCGACGCGCGATGCGCAGCTGCGCGCCGGCGCTGACGTGAATCCCATGACGGTAGCAGCCTTTGGCGATTTCCTACGGCAGGATATTACGCATCAGGCGGAAGGTATTCGCATTTCCGGCATGAAGGCGAATTGAACCGGCCATGATTTCTCTGACCCTGGCCTGCACCGCGACGGATCGCACACGCCCGCTGATGGATGGGCGCTTCAAGGTACCTGGCGCTGACATCACCTTCCTGCCCGGTGAGCCCGAGGATGTATTTCGCCGTGCGCTGCGCGACCGCGCCTTTGATATTTCCGAACTATCCATGGGCAGCCATATTGTTACCAGCGCGCGTGGCGATGCGCCTTATATCGGCGTGCCGGTGTTTCTTTCCCGCGCGTTTCGGCATTCGGCGATTTATATCCGCACCGATCGCGGTATCAACAGCGCGGCTGATTTGGCAGGGCGAGAAATTGGGCTGCCGGAATATCAGCAAACCGCCGCCCTTTGGGTGCGCGGCATTTTGCGTGACCATTACGGCGTGGATACGCGCGGGATTTCCTGGCGCACGGGTGGCGAACGTGTCGCGATTACGCTGCCCGATGGCTTCAAGGTGAAGCCCATGGGGGAAGGCTTGGAAGAAGCGCTGGCAGCCGGGCGGATTGACGCGCTGATCGCGCCACGCCCGCCGGCCTGTTTGCAGGATGGGTCAGCCCCCGTGGCGCGGCTTTTCCCAGATTATCGGCGGGAAGAGGAAAGCTGGTTTCGCGCTTCCGGCTTTTTCCCGATCATGCATTGTCTGGCCGTGCGCAAGGATGTGGCGGAACACCATCCCTGGTTACCGGTGGAATTGTTTCGCGCCTTCAGCGCGGCAAAGGCGGCTTCGCTTGCGGAAATGTCGCTGGTGAATGTGCTGCGCGTTTCGCTGCCCTGGATAGCGGCAGAGGCGGAAGCGCAAAGCACTTTATTCGGCGGCAATCCCTGGCCTTATGGTTTCAAGCGCAACCGAGACGAAATCGCCGCCATGATCCGCTATGCGGTTGAAGATGGGCTGGCGGCGCGTCAGATGGAACCGGAGGAATTGTTTCATCCTTCCGTTCTCGATCTGATGGAATAAGCAGAAAGACCAAGGGAAGACATGACCATGAAGCTTACGCGTCGTGCAGCATTGGGTGGCCTGGCTGCTGCCAGCATTCTGCCTGCCCAGGCCCAGGGCAATTCCATTCGCATTGTGGTGCCCTTTGGGCCAGGTGGGTCCACCGATGCGGTGGCGCGGCTGGTATCGCCAGGGCTGATGCAACGGCTTGGCGTGCCGATTATCGTGGAAAATCGCCCAGGTGCGGCGGGGTCTATCGGGACGGATACTGTCGCCAAGGCGCGGCCTGATGGTCAGACTTGGCTTCTGACTTTCGACAGCCACGCGACCATGCCGGCGCTGCTCGCTAATCTGCCCTTCAACCTGACGCGCGACCTTGACCCGGTGATGCTGATTGGTGGCGCACCTTATGTGATTGCATGTCGTGCGGATAAGCCGTTCCGGTCACTTGCGGATGTGGTGAATGCCGCGAAGGCGAAGCCGGATGGCGTTTCCTTCGGGTCAACCGGTAATGGCACGATCGGGCATTTGGCCATGATCCAATTGCAGTCCCGCAGCGGCACGCGCATGACGCATATTCCCTATCGCAGCGGCGGGCTTGCGGTGAATGACACCATGGCGGGCACGGTGGATATGATGATCGGCTCGGCCGCGCTGGTGGCAGCGCAAATCGCTGCCGGCACTTTCCGTGCTGTTTCACAATTCGGCCCGGCACGGCTGCCGGCGTTGAGCGATTTGCCGACTGCGGAAGAAAGCGGCTTTCCGGGTTTGCAGGCAGAAGCCTGGTGGGGTGTTCTTGCGCCTGCGGGCACGCCAGCGGAATTGGTGGCGCGCATGAACAATGCCTTGCGCGAAACGCTTTCAGAAGAACGCATCCGGACGCAAATGACGCAAACTCAGCAGGCACGGCTGGTGATGTCTGACCCGGCTGGCCTGGCGCGCTTTCTGGATGGCGAAGTAGCGAAATGGGGCGCCGTGGTGCGCGAATTCAACGTGCGGCCTGACTGATCAGGCGGGGAGAATGCCGCGCCGCGCATCATGCCGGCGCAGCCAGTGAATGAAGGGCAAGGCCAGCAATACCATCCAGGCCTTGCCAATGATCTGCCCTGCCAGGAAATCCAGGCTGCCAAAGGCAAGAAACAGGAAGACCACGCTATCCACCACAAGGCCGACCGCACCGCTTGCCGCCACCGCCAGCACCAGACCGCGCTTTTGCAGCGGCGTATAGACGGCAAGGTCGGCAGTTTCACTCAACAGAAAAGCCACGGCTGAGGCCAACACCAAAGCGGGCGGCGCCAATAGCGCGGAAAGCACTACGCCCAGCGCAATGGCGGCGAAGGCCCAGGCAAGGCCAAGCCGGCGCTGCACCAAATCCCTCAGAACCAAAGCAAGGCCGATCATCAGCACACCTGATGGCGCCATGATGCCGGGCGCCACCGGGATCAGGCAGGGACCATTCGGCACGCAGAAGCTGCCCAGATTCCCGATCAGCCAATTCGCTGCAGGAATGCATAGCGCGAAGGCGATCAGAAAGGCGAAGCCTTGAATGCGAGGGGAGAGGTTCATGGCATTTCTGCCGCTGCATAGGCCGCCCAGCCCTTGGCGCGCAAGTCGCAGGCCGGGCAGGTGCCACAGCCATAGCCCCAAGCGTGCCGATGCTGCCGATCCCCCAAATAACAGCTATGGGTGTGTTCCAGCAGCGCTTCCACCAAGGGTGCTCCACCCAGGCTTTCCGCCAAGCGCCATGTCGCGGCCTTGTCCAGCCACATGAGCGGCGTTTCCAACACAAAGCGCCGATCCATGCCAAGGTTCAGCGCCACTTGCAGCGCCTTGATCGTGTCATCTCGGCAATCGGGATAGCCGGAGTAATCCGTCTCACACATGCCGCCCACGATATGCTTGATGCCGCGGCGATAGGCGATGGCGGCGGCGAAGCTCAGGAAAATGATGTTGCGTCCTGGTACGAAAGTATTGGGCAGGCCATCAGCGTTGAACGCGATGGTGGCGTCCGATGTCAGTGCGGTATCTGATACTTGGCCCAAGGCATCCAGGCGGATCAGATGGTCTGTGCCAAGTTTTGCGCCCCATTCAGGGCGGGCCGCAAGCAAGGCAGTGCGAAAGGCGTCGCGGACTTCAAGTTCGATCTTGTGGCGCTGGCCGTAGTCAAAACCGATGGTTTCCACCTGTGCGAAACGATCCAAGGCCCAGACAAGGCAGGTCGCAGAATCCTGACCACCACTGAAAAGGACGAGCGCTTTTTCTTGCGTCATGCGGTTTGATCCAATTGCGCCACAGCCCAGGAAGCGGCTTCCGCGACCACAGGGTCAGCATCGGCGCAAAGGCTGCGCGCCGTCTCCCTTAGGCTAGGTGTCGCGGAATTGCCAATGGCAATCAGCACATTGCGGATGAAGCGATTGCGCCCAATGCGCTTGATGGGGCTGCCGGAAAACAGCGCACGAAACGCAGCATCATCCAGCGCAGCCAGTTCTGCCAGTTTTGGCGCGGTGAGTTCTGCCCGCGGCGCAAAGACAGGTTCCTGATGCGCGGCCGCGAATTTATTCCAGGGGCAGACCGCAAGGCAATCATCACAACCATAGATGCGATTGCCCATGGGCTTGCGAAATTCCTCAGGGATCGGGCCGTGATGTTCAATCGTGAGGTAGGAAATACAGCGCCGCGCATCCAAGCGATACGGCGCCGGGAAGGCCTTGGTCGGGCAGATATCAAGGCAGCGCGTGCAGGTTCCGCAATGATCAATCTCTGGCGCATCGGGGCTGAGATCGAGCGTGGTGTAAATCTCACCCAAAAATAGCCAGGAACCATGCGTGCGGGAGACAAGATTGGTATGCTTGCCCTGCCAGCCCAAACCTGCCCGCTGCGCGAGCGGCTTTTCCATCACCGGCGCGGTATCCACGAAAACCTTCACACCAGCATTGGCAAATTCCGCCACGATCCAACGCGCCAGGGCCTTCAGGCGTTTCTTGACCACATCATGGTAATCGCGGTTGCGCGCGTAGACGCTGATGGTGGCGCGGTCCTGCCAATTCAGGCTTTCCAGAGGGTCAGTTTCGGGCGCGTAGGAAAGGCCAAGGGCAATCACGCTCCGCGCTTCGGGCCATAACGCGCGGGGGTCGGCGCGTTGATCAGCGCGCGCTTCCATCCAGCCCATACCGCCATGCATGCCGGCGGCGAGGAATTCCTGAAGCCGTTCGCGTATCTCTGGCCCGAGGCGCGCCGGCGCAAAGCCAATGGCATCGAAGCCGAGGCGCGTGGCCTCAGCCCTGATCGCGTCAGCCGCGCCCACGATAGGGCTGCACTTCCTGCGCCGGAATCCACACCGTTTCCGGCGGCGCGCCGCTTTGCCAGAAGACATCAATGGGAATGCCGCCGCGCGGATACCAATAACCACCGATGCGCAGCCAATGCGGCGACAGTAAGCCCATCAGGCGCTGCGCGATATCCAAGGTACAGGCTTCATGGAAGGCGCCGTGATTGCGGAAGGACGCAAGGTAGAGCTTGAGCGATTTGCTTTCCACAATCCAGGCATCCGGCACGTAATCAATCACCAGATGCGCGAAATCCGGCTGACCCGTGAGCGGACAGAGTGAGGTGAATTCCGGCGCGGTAAAGCGGATGCAATAGCGCAAGCTGGGATGCGGATTGCCCACGCGTTCCAGCACCGCCTGTTCCGGGCTTTGCGGTTGCTGAGTGGTCTGGCCAAGCTGCGAAAGTTGCGAAAGATCGCTCATGCTGCATTTTCCTTTTCGGCCTGCCAGCCGGCTTCGATGCGCGCCGCGGCACCGGCAAGATCACCCGCCAGAATACCGGCGCGCAGTTCCGCCAACAGATCCTGGTAGTATTGAATATTGTGCCACGTCAGCAGCATGGGCCCCAGCATTTCATTGGCTTTGAACAGATGATGCAGATAGGCACGCGAATGACCCCTACAAGCGGGGCAGGTGCAGGTAGGGTCAAGCGGGCGGTTATCCTCGGCATGGCGGGCATTGCGGATATTGATCACACCGCCCCGTGTATAGGCACGCCCGGTGCGGCCAGAACGGGTTGGCATGACGCAATCGAACATATCAATGCCGCGCCGCACCGCGCCGATCAGATCGGAAGGCGTGCCAACACCCATCAAATAGCGCGGCTTATCGCTGGGCAGCAGCGGCGTGGTGCATTCCAGCGTGGTGAACATGGCGTCTTGCCCCTCACCCACCGCAAGCCCACCCACCGCATAGCCTTCGAAACCAATATCGGTAAGTGCCGCAACACTTTCGGCGCGGAGATCAGGGAAAACGCTGCCCTGCACAATGCCAAACAAGCCATGGCCGGCGCGCGGCACGAAGGCTTCTCGGCTGCGCGCCGCCCAGCGCATGGAAAGGCGCATGGATGTGGCGGCCTGTTCATGCGTCGCGGGAAAGGGCGTGCATTCATCAAAACACATTGTGACATCAGCGCCGAGCAGATGCTGGATTTCCACGCTGCGTTCCGGCGTCAGGCGATGGCGTGAACCATCCACATGGCTTTGGAAGGTGACGCCATCCGCGTCCATCTTGCGCAGACCAGAAAGCGACATGACTTGAAAGCCGCCGGAATCCGTCAGGATGGGCCCTTGCCAATCCATGAAGCGATGCAGGCCACCAAGCCGCGCAATACGCTCTGCCCCCGGCCGCAGCATGAGGTGATAGGTATTGCCAAGCACCATGCGCGCACCGGTGGCGCGCACCGCATCCGCCGTCATGGCCTTCACCGTGCCGGCGGTGCCCACCGGCATGAAGACCGGCGTTGGCACTTCACCATGGGCCGTGTGCAATACGCCTGCACGCGCCGCGCCATCTTGTGCTTGGTGCTGCCAGGAAAGCGTCATGGCGTATCTTCTGCGCGGAACAGCAAAGATGAATCGCCATAGGAATAGAAGCGATAGTTCTGCGTAATGGCATGGTTATACGCAGCGCGCATGCGCTGATCACCGGCAAAGGCGCAAACCAGCATGAAGAGCGTGCTGCGCGGCAGGTGAAAATTCGTCATCAGCGCATCGGCGCTGCGAAACGCGTGCCCCGGCAGTAGATACAAATCCGTCAGGCCGCGAAAGGGCATGATGCTGCCATCCTGCTGCGCTGCGCTTTCCAATAGCCGCAAGGCGGTCGTGCCGATGGCGATGATGCGCCCGCCCGCCGCGCGTACCGCATTCAATCGCGCGGCAGCTTCCGGGGTGATTTCGCCCCATTCCTCATGCAGTTTATGCGCCCGCGCATCATCGCTGCGCACCGGCAGGAAGGTGCCGGCGCCGACATGCAGCGTGACCGTCACGCGCGCCACGCCGCGCGCATCAAGCGCTTGCAGCAGGGCTTCGGTGAAATGCAGGCTAGCGGTGGGGGCAGCGACAGCGCCGGGGCGGCGGGCGAAGATGGTTTGGTAATCGCTGGTATCTTCGGCAGTTGGCCCATCGGGACGGGTGATATAGGGCGGCAGAGGGATCTCCCCGGCCTTTTCCAAAGCAGCCGCCAACCGCGCCTGGTCCGGGCCGAAATCTAGCCGCGCGGCGCCACCTTCGGGATCATCCAGCACGCGCGCGGCGCAATCCTCAGCGCCTTCAACCTGCAATTCATCCCCGGCCTTGAGCCGACGCGCATTGCGGATCAGCGCGTGCCAAATGCCAGCTTCCTCATGCCGGTTCAGCATGATTTCAACCCGCGCCTGGCCGCGCCGGGCATGGAGCCGCGCGGGGATCACGCGCGTATCATTCACCACCATGACATCGCCGGGGCCAAGCAGGCTCGGCAAATCCCGTACGCCACGATCTTCCAAGCCATCCGGGCGTACCACAAGCATGCGCGCAGCATCGCGCGGGCGTATGGGCGCCTGCGCGATCAAATGCTCAGGCAGGATGAAATCATAATCATCCAGCCGCAAAGGAGGGAGTTGAGCCAGCACCCGGGCGCGGTAGCGCGAAGCCGCAGGGGGCGCAACCGGCCAGGGCCAACCCGGCCCGCCACCAGACCTGAAGGGACCGCCAAAAGGGGGCATTTCCTCTCGCCCGCTTGTTCCCCCCGGCTCTACAGGGCAGGCTCATCCTGCAAAACCGAAGACTGGAAGCGGTGCGGCGCGGTTTGGCGCTGGGGCAAACAGGGGGAACACGGAAAATGATCGCAAGCTTTGATCTGAAGGGCAAAACCGCGCTGGTAACCGGGGGTGCTTCCGGCATTGGCCTCGCGACCGTTGAAATGCTCGCGGCCAATGGCTGCAAGGTCGCCATCAACCATTTGGTGGGGGATGAGCGTGGAACAGCCGAAGTGGCGCGGCTACGCGGGATGGGGCGGGATGTGATCGCCGCACCCGGCAATGTGGCCGATGCGACGGATTGTAAACGTATGGTTGAACAGGCGGTGGCTGACCTCGGCCGCTTGGATTATTTGGTGAATAATGCCGGCACGCCTGGGACGAAAACCACCATTGCACCGAATGAATTCGACCGGCTGACGGAAGAATTATGGGACACGGTCTTGCAGGTTAACCTGCTTGGCGTGTTTCGCTGCACCAAGGCTGCGGCGCCGGCTTTGCGCGCCGCCGGTGGCGCGGTGGTGAGTGTGGCATCCATCGCCGGGCTTAATCACGCTGGGTCTTCTATGGCTTATGGCGCGACCAAGGCGGGGGTGGTGAGCCTGACCAAGAATCTCGCCCGCGGGTTGGCGCCGGAAGTGCGCGTGAATGCGGTGGCGCCAGGTGCAGTGGATTCCACCTGGATGATTGAATGGACCGAAGAACAGCGCCGCGGCAGCATTGACAATGCCGCGCTGAAGCGCCGCTGCACCACGGCCGATCTGGCCGAGGTGATGGTGTTTCTGTTGGCGGGTGCTGCCATGGTAACCGGGCAGACCATTGTGGTGGATGGCGGGTTGACGCTTTAGATTTAGGGCTTCAGTGCCCCCGCAGCCGTGCCCGAGCTGGGCGGCCGGGGCCACTGAAGGCGGCCAGCATGGCCAAATTGCTGCCATGGTCAGCATCCCGCAATGGCAGGCGAAACAGCTTGCCTTGCGCGTCGCGCATATGGAGTTCAGCGCCGTTGCTGGATTCCAGCAGGGCGACACAGGTGAAAGCCGCTTCGGCCATTTCAACGCGACGGTTGGTTTGCATGGATTTTTCGCTCCTAAGAATCACGCTTGTTGTGACGCCCTTAAGAAAAGCCCATCCCTGGTTGTAGAACAGTTAACAGGAATGGTTGCGCGGTGATTTTCTTGCTAAGAATTTTTTGGTATTAATCAAAAGTAAAATTCCTCTACCGAAGGTTCCCGCCATGGTGCAGATCAATGCCGAGCGTTTCCTTGCCGATCTTCATGAGTTGCGCAAAATCGGCGCCTATAAAACCGGCGTGCATCGCCCGACCTTTTCGCCGCAGGATATGGAAAGCCGCCATTGGCTGATGGAAAAGCTGCGGGAATGCGGGCTGGAGGCGAGCATTGACGGCATCGGCAATGTCTATGGCCGCCACAAAGGGCCTGGGCCGCATTTGCTGGTGGGCAGCCATATCGAAAGCCAGAATTATGCGGGCTGGTTGGATGGCGCGCTTGGTGTCATGGCCGGCGTTGCGCTGGCGCGGGCTGGCCTGCCCGTGGATGTCGCAGCCTTTGCTGATGAGGAAGGGCATTTCGAAGGTGGCTTCCTCGGCAGCCGTTCCATGATTGGCGATTTGACGGATGCCGAGATTGATCGCAGCCGCAGCCGCAATGATGGCACGCCTTTGCGTGATGCCTTGGCCGCCGCAGGGCTTGCGGGCAAGCCGCGCATGCAATTGGAACCCGGGCGGCATAAGGGTTTCTATGAAATGCACATCGAACAGGGCACGCAGCTTGAAAGCCAGGGGCTGCGCGTGGGTGTGGTGACGGGTATTGTTGCCATCTGGCAATGGCGTATTCAATTCCAGGGCCAGCAGGATCACGCCGGCGGCACCACCATGGCGGAACGCAAGGATGCCGGGCTTTCCGCCGTGCGGCTACTCGCCGCGATTGATCAGGAATTCCCGCGCATCTGCGGCCCGCGCAGCACCTGGACCACTGGGCGCATCAACCTTGACCCCGGCGCGCCTTCCATCATCCCCGGCAGTGCGGATGTTTTGTTCCAATTCCGCGATGTTTCGGTGCCTGTGCTGGAACGCATGGAAGCCGGGCTGCGCGCTTTGGTGCAGGAAAGCAATCGGCGCGAAAAATGCCCAGCGACTCTGACGCAAATGAGCCGCGCGACACCGGCCATTTGCGACCCGGCCATGATGGCGGCCTTGGAACATGCCGCGGGGGTTCATGCGCCAGGGGTTTGGCAGCAAATGCCATCAGGGGCAGGGCATGATGCGCAGTATATCGCGCGGCTGATGCCGGCTTCCATGATTTTCGTGCCTTCCATTGGCGGCATCAGCCATCATTGGGCGGAAGACACAAAGGATGAAGATTTGGCGCTGGGCTGCCAGGTGCTTGCCAGCGCGGCAGAGAAATTCTTGGCTGGATAGAAGGCGTCTATTCCAGCTTGATATTGGCTTCCCTGATCACACGGCCCCATTTTTCGGTTTCGCTGCGCAGAAAGGCTTCGGCCTGCGCTGTGGAATTGGGTTGCACCACCATGGCAAGCTGGGTGTAGCGCGCTGCCACTTCGGGGTCCTGCACCACTTCATTCAATGCCGCATTCAGTTTTTCAGTGATGGCAGCGGGCGTGCGGGCGGGGGCCAGGATGCAATTCCACTCATAAGCCTCATAGCCAGCCAGTGTATCGCCAATGGCGGGCAGGTCCGGGAAGGCAGCAATGCGTCCGCGCCCGGTATGCGCCACCGCGCGCACGCGCCCACCTTGCACGAAGGGCAAAGACACATTTGAATTGCTGAAGAAGAAACCGACCTGCCCGGCCACCACATCAGTCAGCGCCGGCCCTCCGCCGCGATAGGGCACATGGTTCACCGTAATACCGGCGGCGCGCGTGAATAACTCAAGCGCCAAATGCTGCGCCGATCCATTGCCCGAGGACGCCCAATCAAGCGACCCAGGCCGCGCCTTGGCCAGCGCAATGACTTCAGCGAGGGATTTCGGCGCCTGGTTCGGGTTCATCACCAGCAGCA
Organism: Roseomonas sp.; assembly: GCA_020249285.1. Classification (GTDB taxonomy): domain Bacteria; phylum Pseudomonadota; class Alphaproteobacteria; order Acetobacterales; family Acetobacteraceae; genus Neoroseomonas. The sequence goes on from JADCFX010000049.1 coordinate 13,436, forward strand.
TCGGCACCTGCATGGGCAGGAAGACCGCTTTCAAATCAACCAGCGCATCAAAGGAAACACGCAGCAGAAAGGGATTGATCGCAAGCGGCGTTGCATCATGCAAAAGCGTATAGCCATCGGGCGTTGCGCGCGCGACTTCGGCGGCACCGATGCTGCCCGAAGCGCCTGGGCGATTTTCAATCACGAAGGGCTGACCAAGCTTTTGCCCGAGCTTCGGGAAAATCATGCGCGCCGTGGTGTCGGCGCCCCCGCCCGGCGGCCAGGGCACCACCACGCGCACTGGGCGATTAGGCCAATCGCTGCCCTGCGCTTGCGCGGTCAGCGAAAGGAAGGGTGTCGCCAGCGCCGCCGACAGCAGCGCGCGGCGGCCAGGGTTGAACTGCGTCATCATAAGCCCTTTCATGCCGCGCGACGAATAAGATCAGAAGCGCGTTCAGCCAGCATCAGCACCGCCGGATGGATGTTGGAAGAAGGCACCAGCGGAAAGACCGAAGCATCCACCACGCGCAACCCCTGCACGCCACGCACGCGCAACTCCGAATCAACCACCGAACGTGAATCCGTGCCCATCCGGTTCGTGCCGCAAGGATGATACACGGTGGTGCCGGCGCCGCGGATGTAATCCAGCATTTCATCCTCGGCGCCTGTCTTGGGGCCGGGGAATTCTTCACGCTCAATCAATCCTGCAAAAGGGTTGGTCGCGGCGATGCGCCGGCCAAGCTTTGCGGATTCGAGCATGATGCGAATATCCGAAGGCGCTGTCAGGTAATTCGCACGGATCACCGGCTTATCCGCGACATTGGGCGAACGCAGCGTCAGATCGCCCCGGCTATCAGGGCGGCAGACACAGAAATTGAAAGTGAATCCGGGATGTTTCGCCAGCGAATTCGCCGAAGTGCCCTGATTGCCCCCCAGGCTGAAATTGACGAATTGGAACTGCACTTCCGGTTCTTCCGAACCCGGCAGAACGCGGGCGAAAAGGCTCGCTTCCGAAGCGCCTACCGCCATCTGCCCCTTGCGGCGCAGCGCCCATTCCAACCCAAGCCCTGCGGCGCGGATCGGGTTGGCCATGATCTCATTCAGCGTACCGCAAGGCTTGGTGCGATAGGCAAAGCGCACCATGAAATGGTCCTGCAAATTCTTGCCCACTTCCGGCGCATTCACCTGCACCGGAATGCCCAATTCCTGCAGTGTCTGCGCATCGCCAATGCCTGACAGCATCAGCATTTTCGGGCTTTCAATGGCGCCCGAGGATAAAATCACTTCCCGCCGGGCGCGATAGATTTCCTCACCCGCCGGCCCGCGCACCACCACACCAACCGCACGGCCATTTTCGATCAGGATGCGCTGGCCCAGGCGTTCGGTTTCCACGCGCAAATTGGGGCGCTTCAAGGCGGGGCGCAGATAGGCCACAGCAGGGCTCCAGCGACGGCCACGATGCACATTCAATTGGTTAGGCGCCACGCCTTCAAACCATTCGCCATTATTATCGCGATTGCGGGTGAAGCCGAGTTTTTCGCAGGTTTCCACAAAAGCGCGGCAACCAGGCGATGGTTCCGGTACCTCGGCAATCTGCATCGGGCCATCCTTGCCGCGATATTCGCTATCCGGTCCGGCAAAGCTTTCCAGGCGCTTGAAGTAAGGCAGGCATTCTTCGTAGGACCAGCCCCGCGCGCCAGATTGTGACCAGCGATCATAATCGCGCGGGCTGCCGCGCAAGAACACCAAGCCATTGACGCTTCCCGAACCGCCGATCACGCGCCCGCGCGGCCAGTAGACGCTGCGCCCGCCAAGCTCCCCTTCCGCTTCGGTCTGGTAGTTCCAGTCGAATTTCTTGGTCACATAAAGCCGCGCAAACCCCATGGGAATGTGGATCCAGGGGTTGCGGTCCCAGGGGCCGGCTTCCAGCATGGTGACACTCGTGCCCGGATCTTCCGAAAGCCGGGTTGCGAGCACACAGCCCGCCGAGCCCCCACCCAGAATGACGTAATCCGATTCGTGATTGGCCATGGCTGCCCTCCCCCTTGCTTATGCGGCTAGCATGCCACCACCCCTCGGCAAGCCGCAATCTTGGTCTATATGAAGAAGATGGAATTTTCTTCGATCGGCGGATTCTTGGGCTTTTTGGGTGCCTGCTTCGCGGCGGCTGCCTCGGGCGCCATTTTCATGCCTGGCCCCTGGTATGATGCGCTGAAAAAGCCCCGCTGGTGCCCGCCCAATTGGCTTTTCGCCCCGGCTTGGGCGGTACTGTTCCTGATGATCGCCATTGCCGGCTGGCTGATCTGGGAAGCTGCGGGTTTCTCGGGCGGCGCCCTGGCGCTTACGCTTTACGCGCTGCAATTGGTGCTGAACGCCGCCTGGTCCGGGATTTTCTTTGGCATGCGGCGGATGGATCTGGCCTTTGCCGAGCTATGCCTGCTGTGGCTTTCCATCCTGGCCTGCATCATCGTCTTTTGGCCGATTGATGCCCGCGCCGCGTTGCTCATGGTGCCCTACCTTGCCTGGGTCAGCTTTGCCGGGGCGCTCAATTTCACCATGTGGCGATTGAACCCGGGCCTCCCGCGCTGACCATTGCGCCTTGGCTCCGAAGGCGGTGAGATAAGGTGCATAACGCCGGAGCATCTGCCGTGAACCGCCTTTTCGCCCTGGCCCTGATGGGCCTGCTTTCCCTGCCCGCCAGCGCGCAGCATTTGCGCATTGGCATTGCTTCCGATCCTGATGTGCTGGACCCAACGCTGTCGCGCAGTGTTGCCGGGCGGCAAGTTTTTGCCGCCATGTGCGATAAGCTCGTGGATATTGATGAAAAGCTGAACATCGTGCCGCAATTGGCCACGGCCTGGCGCTGGGAAGATCAGGGTCGCGCGCTGGTACTGACGCTCCGCCACGGTGTGCGCTTTCATGATGGCGCGGCGCTGGATGGTGAGGCGGCGGCGATTGGCCTCAGGCGCCATATTGAAACCGCAGCGTCAACGCGCAAGGCGGAGCTGGGCCCGGTGCGGGAAGTGGCGGCGACCGGCCCGATGGAGGTCACCATTCGGCTATCCGAACCCTTCGTGCCGTTGCTGGCAGCGCTGACAGATCGCGCCGGGATGCTGGTTTCGCCGCGTCAGGCACAGGTTTTGGGCGCGGATTTTCAGCGCGAACCCGCCTGCGCCGGCCCCTTCCGCCTGACGCGCCGGGTGGCGCAGGACAGAATCGAACTGGAACGCTATAACGAATATTGGAATGTATCTGCCATCCATGCGCAGCGCGTGACCTATCGCCCGATTACCGATGCCACCATCCGCATGGCAAACCTGCGCGCCGGTGCGCTGGATGTGGTGGAACGGATCAGCCCTTCCGATGTGGCCGATATTCGCGGGGATCGGCGCACGCGGTTGGTGGAAGCTCCGTCGCTGGCATCCTTTTATATCGCGATCAATGTGGCGCATGGGCCGGCGGCGAATACTCCCTTGGGGCGGGATGCGCGGGTGCGGGAAGCCCTGGAACGCGCCATAGACCGTCAGGCACTGGTGAATGTTGCTTTTGAGGGGCTTTGGATTCCCGGCAATCAATCCGTGCCGCCCGGCCATGCATTTTACGCCAATAGCGTGCCCATCCCGCCGCGTGATGTAGCGCGGGCGCGCGCGCTTCTGCGCGAAGCAGTGCATGATCGTGTGCGGATGAAGCTTTCCGTGCCGAATACCACGGATTATCTGCAAGCATCGGAAGTGATCCAGGCAATGGCGCGTGAGGCCGGGATTGATATCGAACTACAGGTGATCGAAACCGCAACGCTGCTGCGCCAATGGACGTCGGGCGATTTTGAATCGCTGATCATCCAGTGGTCCGGCCGGGTGGACATTGATCAGAACCTGTACAACTTCAACGCCTGCGGCCAGGCGCTGAATGGCGGGCGCTATTGCAACCCGGCCCTTGATGCGGCGCTGAATACCGCGCGCCAAAGCGTGGAACCTGCCACACGCGCCACCGCCTATGAGGCCGCGGCGCGGATCTATCTGGCGGATCGACCCTATATCTACCTATGGCATTCGCGCGTCTTGCATGGTGTGGGTGCCGGCGTACAAGGTTTGCAAGCCGTGCCGGATGGGATCATCCGTGTCCAAGGGCTTCGTGGTGCAAGAGGATAAGATAATGACCGAGATGATGAAGGCCGCCATGGTCACCGGCGATGGCGTCAAAATACAACAGGCGCCACGCCCGGTTCCGGGACCAGAGCAGGTATTGGTGCGCGTGCGGGCTGCCGGGCTCAACCGCGCTGATCTTGGCGTGGCGGCGGGCCATGCGCATGGCCGCATGGGGGGTGCGGGCACCATCCTTGGCCTGGAATTTGCCGGAGAGGTCGCGGCGGTGGGCGCTGGCGTTACGGGCATCAAGCCAGGCGATCGCGTGATGTGCGCGGGTTCCGGCGGTTATGCCGAATATGCCATTGCCGATATGGGCCGCGTGCAGCCCGTGCCGGATCGCAATATGTCCTGGGAAGAAGCGGCGACTTTGCCGGTGGCGCTCGCCACCATGCATGATGCGCTGATTTCCAATGGGCGCCTGACCAAGGGCGAAGCCGTCCTGATCCTAGGCGCTTCCAGCGGCGTTGGGCTGATGGGCATGCAGATTGCGAAATACATGGGCGCGGGCATGGTGATTGGGACTTCCACCAATGCTGAACGACGTGGGCGGTTGAAGGACTTCGGCGCTGATCACGCGGTGAATACCAATGATGCGGATTGGGCGGATCAGGTGCTGGCGTTGACCAATGGGCGTGGTGTTGAGGTGGTGATTGACCAGGTCTCCGGCGGCACCATCAATGCCGCCATGCGCGCCACGGCCATTCTGGGCCGCATTGTGAATGTCGGGCGGCTGGGCGGCATGCATGGCGATTTCGATTTTGACCTGCACGCGACGCGCCGCATTGCCTATATTGGCGTGACGCATCGCACGCGGAGTGTCGCCGAGATACGCGAAGAAGAACGCGTGGCGCGGCGGGATTTGCGCAAGGGCGTGGATGAAGGCGTATTCCATTTGCCCATTGACCGCGTCTTCGCACTTGATGAAGCGGTGGAAGCCTTGGCGCATATGAAGGCCAATGCGCATCTCGGCAAAATCATCCTGAAAACCTGAAGGAAACCCCCATGGCACGCGAAGCAAGCCTGATCATTCGTGGAGGCACGCTGGTGGATGGCACCGGCGCTGCCCCTTATGAAGCCGATATCGCCATTGGCGATGGCCGCATCCTGGAGATTGGCAAAATCTCGGCCCGCGCTGCGGAGGAGATTGACGCCAAGGGGCTGATCGTCACGCCTGGCTTTGTGGATATTCACACGCATTACGATGCGCAGGCCACCTGGAGCAGCAGGCTGCTCTCTTCTTCCATCAATGGCGTGACCACGGCGCTGCTTGGCAATTGCGGTGTTGGTTTCGCGCCGTGCCGGCCTGATCGGCGCGATATGCTGGTGAAGCTGATGGAAGGCGTGGAGGATTTGCCGGAGGTTGTGCTGACCGAAGGCCTGCCCTGGAATTGGGAAAGCTTCCCCGAATATCTGGATGCTTTGGATGCGCGGCCCTATGACATGGATGTCGCCGCCATGGTGACGCATGCGCCTTTGCGCGTGCATGTGATGGGTGAGGCAGCCGAAGCCCATGCGGTGGCCACACCCGAACAATGCGCTGAGATGGCGCGGCTGACGGCAGAAGGCCTGGCCGCCGGCGCGCTTGGCTTTTCAACATCGCGCGCTATTGCGCATCGCACACTGGATGGGCGGCATATTCCAACCCTCGGCACGCCTGAGGCCGAGTTAGAGACCATCGCGCGCGCCATCCGCGCGCAAGGTTCCGGCTGGATGCAGGTGATTTCGGATTTTGACGATCCGGAAGATGAATTTGCGCGTCTGCAACGCATCGCCGCCGCTTCAGGCCGACCGATGACTTTTTCGCTATTGCAACGGGAATCGAAGCCGGGGCTGTGGCGCTGGCTGCTGGATAAGGTGGAAGCCGCGCATGAGGCCGGTGTGCCCATGTATGGCCAGGTGATGGGCCGGCCCGTTGGGTTGATGTTCGGCTTTGAGCTTTCGCAGCATCCCTTCCTGATGCGCGCTTCCTATCAGGCGATTGCGCATCTGCCGTTCGAACAGCGCATCGGCGCTTTGCGCGCCCCCGCTTTGCGCGCGCGCATCATTGCGGAACCTACGGAAGACCCGGCGCTAAAAATACGTTTGAATAACTGGGAGAAAATCTTCCCGCTGGGGGATCCGCCAGATTATGAGCCTCCGCCCGAAAAATCAGTGGCCGCCATGGCGGCTGCGCGCGGCATGGACCCGGCGGCGCTTTGCTATGATTTGATGATGGAACAGGATGGCCGCGCCATTCTGAACCGCCCCATTCTGAATTATGCTGATGGTGACTTGACCGCGATCCGCAATATGGTGACGCATCCGCATACGCTGATGGGGCTTGGCGATGGTGGCGCGCATGTTGGCTATATCTGCGATGCTTCCTGCATGACGCATATGCTGGTGCATTGGGCGCGGGATCGCGCGCGCGGGCCGCGCCTGCCGCTGGAATTCGTGGTGAAGCGCATTTCTCGTGACAATGCGCATGCGCTTGGGCTCAAGGATCGCGGCGTGCTGGCGGTGGGCAAGAAGGCCGATATCAATGTGATTGATTTCGGCCGGCTGGCGCTTGAGATGCCCAAAATGCATTACGACCTGCCCGCCGGCGGCAAGCGCCTGATCCAGAAGGCTGATGGCTATGTCGCCACTATCGTTGCCGGCACGCCGGTATATCGCGAAGGTGAGGCAACCGGCGCGCTACCCGGGCGCCTGGTGCGCGGGGCGAAGGCGGCTTAGGCCGTCACGCCACCGCTGCCGGCAGGCCCGCCCAGATTTCTTCAAGGCTGAGCGGGCGCGCCATCAAACCCTGATCGGCGCACCAGCGTGATGCCAATTCCAGCGCTGGGTTAAGCGCCGCGCGGCTACGCGGCGCTGTGCCGGCAGCGTTGAATTGGCGCAGCACCTCAGCCACCAGCGCGGCATCGCGCGCATAGGCACCCTTCATCACCACAAGATGGTTCACTGGCTTAAAGCCGTAGCGCACGCGAAAGGCTGCACCCGCTGCTGCGGGGTCTGGGAAAACCGTGCGCACATCATCACCCGCGGGCAGTTCAAAGCCCATGATGGCGGCATCCAAGGCGCCGCTTTCAAACATGCCAGTCAGCGTTTCGCCGGCGCTGGCACGCTGCACCCAAGGCGGGTCGCGGAAGCTTGGTTCATGCGCGTCTTCAAACGTCACCCACTGCATGGCATCCGCCCGCAGCCCGAAGCTTTCCTGCAAAACACCCCTGATCCACATGCCGGTGGTTTGGCTATAGGCGCGCACGCCAATGCGCTTGCCGGCCAAATCGGCGGGGGTTTCGATACCCTTCCCGGCACGGCAGAACATCGCCGTTTCCTGAAAGCGTTCCGCCACCACCAGCGGCAGCAGCACCAAATCGCGCCCAGCGGCTTTCGCCATCAGAAAAGTCGCAATCGCCATTTCGCTGATGTCAAAACGCCCTTCGCGCACCATGGGGGCGAAAGCCTTGCTGATGGGCTTCACGACCTGCATGGCAAGGTTCAGCGTTGCACTTGCCGTCTCGCTACGATGCAGCGCCATTGTATGCGGGTAATCATCCACGCAAATGGAAAGTGTGGCGGCGTTCATGCGCCAATCTCCTCAAAGAAAGCATCAACCAAAGCATTGAAGGCGGCTGCGCGTTCAAAATGACCGGAATGGCCGGCCTTATGCAGCAGCGCGTAACGTGCGCCGGGAATAGCGCTGGCCATGGCGCGGGCCGCAAAGGGTGGCAGCACGATATCTTCCTCACTTGGAATGAACAGCAGCGGGCATTGCGCGGCAGCGAAGGATTCCGGGGCGCGGTTGCGCCCTGCTTGCAAGCGCGCACGCACCGCTTCGCGATCAAAACCGCCAGTCAGGCCATAGACATGATTATACAGGTGATACAGCGCCGGCTGTTCCGCCGCCATGCGCTCGCCGGCTGCCGGGTTGATGTTGCGCTTCAGCCCCGCCTCACGCGCCGCAGCGCTTTCTTCCTGCCAGGTTTTGAGGCGCGATCTTTCCGGTTCTCGCATCTGATGGGGATCGAGCGATCCTGTGGTGGCTCCCAGCACCAGCGCCTTCACGCGGCCCGGGCGCAGCAGCGCATATTCAACGCCGGTCCAGCCGCCCATGGATTGGCAAATGATGCGGATATCGCCAAGGCCAAGCTCATCCACCAGCGCCGCCAGATCAGCGGCATAGGCAGCGGGGTCCGGCCCTTCCGCTGGCGCGGTGGAAGGGAAAAAGCCGCGATGGGAAAAGGCCACGCAAGTATAGCGGGGCGCGAAATGCGCCACCTGCTGCCACCAGGACATGAGATTCCCGCCAAGCCCATGGGCGAAGACAATGGCGGGGCCTTCTCCGGTGACTTCATAGCGGATGCGCGCACCGGGCCGTTCTATCCAGCCGGCGCGGCGGGGTGGGGCAGTGAAATCGGCTGGGTTGGTCATGGCGGTCTGCTCCCCAAGGCTTGCCCGGCATCATGGGCCAAAATGCCCGGCCTGTCTTGGGCTGGCGCCGCGGCCAAAGCTTGCTAGGATTCGACCTGAAAAGGATGGGGAAGCAACCATGGCGCAAGCGGATGCCGATACCTTCGATTACGTGATTGTGGGTGCGGGGGCGGCGGGATCCATCCTCGCGGCACGGCTGACGGAAGACCCGGAAACTACGGTTTGCGTGCTGGAAGCCGGACCGCCCGATACCAACCCCTTCATTCATATCCCCGCTGGCTTCATCAAGGCTTTGGTGAACCCCGACATCACCTGGCAATTCAGTACCGAACCCACGGAGAATACCGCCGGGCGCCGCGTGAAGACCGTGCAGGGGCGCACACTGGGCGGTGGTTCTTCCATCAATGGCATGATTTATAATCGCGGTCAGCCAGGCGATCAGGATAGCTGGGCGCAGCGCGGCAATCGCGGCTGGGGCTATGCGGATTGCCTGCCCTATTACAAGCGTAGCGAAAAGCGCCTTGGCTTTGGCGAGGAACGCCGCGGCCGCGATGGCGGTGTTCCCGTGACCGATATGGATTGGTTCAATCCGGTATCGGAAGCCTTCATATCTGGCTGCGTTGCCGCCGGCATTCCGCGCAACCCCGATTACAATAACGGCAATCAGGCCGGTGTTGGCTATTTCCAGCGCGCCATTCATCGTGGCCGACGCGTCTCCGCCGCGCGCGGTTTTCTGCATCCCGCCATGGCGCGCAAGACACTTGATGTGCGAACAAATGCCCGCGCCTGCGGGATTATTCTGGAAGGCAAGCGCGCGGTTGGCGTGCGCTATTTGAACCAGCGTGGCGGCACACCGCGCGAAGTGCGCGCCAGGCGAGAAGTGATCATCTCCGCCGGTACCGCGAATACCGCGCGGCTGTTGCAGGTATCCGGCATTGGTCCCGGCTGGCTTTTGCAAAAGCTTGGCGTGCCGGTGCTGCATGATTTGCGCGGCGTTGGCGAGAATTTCCGGGACCATTACGCAACCCGCGTTGTCATGCGCGCCAAGCCAGGTGTCACCACGCTCAATGAATTGGCGCGTGGCGTGAATCTGGTTGGGCAAGTGGCGCGCTGGGCCATGGGGCGGCCTTCCATCCTGGCGACCGTGCCATCGCATGTCTATGTTTTCTGGAAATCCTTTGAAGGGCTGGATCAGCCGGATTTGCAATGCGTCTTCACGCCGGGTTCCTATGCAGAAGGCAAGGTTTATGTGCTGGATGATTATCCGGGCGTGACCGCCGGCGCCTGGCAACATCGGCCGGAGAGCATCGGCTGGGTCCGCGCGAAGAGCGCTGATGTGTTTGATGATCCCGAAATTCAGCCGAACTACTTGTCAGACCCAATGGATCGGCGCGTGCATCTGGGCGGTATTCGCCTAATCCGGCGCTTGCTGCATGCGCCGGAATTGAAGCCCTTTCTGTCAGACGAAACCCTGCCCGGCCCGCATCTGGAAACCGATGATGAATTGCTGGATTTCGCGCGGCGTAATGGTTCGACGACCTATCATTTGATCGGCACGGCGCGCATGGGTCCGAATACGGACCCGACGGCAGTGGTGGATGATCGGCTCCGCGTGCATGGGCTGGAAGGCTTGCGCGTGGTGGATGCTTCGGTGATGCCGAATATGACATCGGCCAATACCTACGCCACTACCATGATGATCGCGGAAAAGGCATCGGATTTCATTCGTGGCCGCCCACCGCTAGAACCCATGCTTTAAGGTGACTTCAAGAATTCGGAGGAAATAACAATGGAACTGCCACTGCACGGCATACGCGTGATTGAAGTGGGGCAGGCGCTGGCAGGCCCGCTGGCAGGCGTGATCATGGCCGATATGGGCGCTGATGTGATCAAAGTGGAAAAGCCTGATGGCGGCGATGATGCGCGCGCCTGGGGACCTCCCTTCGGGCCGGATGGTGAAACATCGCTCTATTTTCATAGCCAGAATCGCAATAAGCGCTCCATCACGCTTGATCTGAAAAAGCCCGAGGATGTTGAAGCGCTGCACAAGCTTGTCGAGACCGCTGATGTGCTGATTCAGAATCTTCGCCCCGGTGTGGTGGATGAAATTGGCATCGGGCCGGAAGCGATGCTCAAGCGCCATCCAAGGCTTGTTTATTGCTCCATCTGGGCCTTTGGCCATGAGGGGCCGATGCGCTTAAAACCTGGTTTTGATCCTTTGCTGCAAGCCTATGGCGCGATGATGTCTGTCACGGGCCGCCCGGAAGACCCGCCGACTTTTTGCGGCGCTTCCATTAATGACAAGGCCACAGGCATGTTCTGCGTGATTGGCGCGCTGGCCGCACTGCGCCAGCGGGACCGCACTGGGCAAGGCTGCCTGGTTGATACATCGCTCTTTGAAACATCGGTGCATTGGGTGGAAGGCCATGTGAACAATTATTTGGCCAGCGGCGATGTGCCGAAGCGCCATGGCGCGGGCGCGGCGGTGATTGTGCCTTATCAGGTGTTTGAAACCGCCGATCGTCCGATTTGCCTGGCGGCGGGCAATGACCGGCTATGGGCGCGCTGCGCCAAGGTATTGGGCCATCCCGAATGGGGCCAAGATCCGCGCTTCGCCACCGGCCCGGAACGCGTGCGCAACAAGGCAATCCTGCTGCCCTTGGTTGCTGAAGCGCTGCGCCATGGCACGCGAGAGCAATGGCTGACCGCCCTTGAAGCCGCCGGCGTTCCGAGTGGCCCGGTGAATGACATCGCCGAATTGGCCGCGACCGAGCAATTGGCCGCGGTGGATATTGTCCAATCCCTACCCGAAGGTGGCCCGCGCGTGGTGGGGCTGCCAATTTCCTTCAATCGGCGCCGCCCTGCCTCTCGCCGGGCAGCGCCGCGCCTGGGCCAGCATAATGGGGAGATTTTGGGCCAGCCCTGAGCCCCCCACCACCGCCTGGACTCTGCTTGGGGTTCCGCGATACCTGCCTTCGTAGAGTAACCGAAGGCCGTAACCGCATGCCTCTTCCCAGCCGCTTCTGGCAGGATCTTCCCTGGCCAGAATTCCGTTCGCTGCCGGCCAATACCGTTGCGGTATTGCCGGTGGGTGCCATTGAACAACATGGGCCGCATCTGCCGGTAGCGGTGGATACTGCGATCAATCAGGGCATTGTTGCGCGCACGCTGAAGGTGATCCCGGATGATCTGCCCGTGCTGGTGCTGCCGACGCAAGCCGTGGCGCTTTCGGTCGAACATTTGCGCTATCCCGGCACCATCACCACCAGTGCGGAGACGCTGATCGCATTGATCTGCGATATCGGCGCATCCGTCGCGCGCGCCGGTGTTAAGCGCCTGGTGTTTCTGAACAGCCATGGCGGCAATGTATCAGCACTTGATATCGCGGCGCGCAGGCTGCGCATTCAGCATGGGCTTTTCGTGGTGAATGCCATGTGGGCGCGGATGGGCAAGCCGGAAGCGTTGCGCGATCCGGTGGAGGCACGCTTTGGCATTCATGCCGGGCGCGATGAAACCGCGGTGATGTTGGCGCTGCGGCCTGATCTGGTACGGATGGACAAGGCGCGGAACTTCGTCAGTCGCTGGCAGGCGGTATCCGCCGATACCCCAAGCATGGCGCCGGATGCTGGCGCGCCGCCGGCCTGGCAAGCGCAGGATCTTGGTGGTGCGGGCGCGGTGGGAAATGCTGTCGCCGCGACGGTTGAAATTGGTGAAGCGCTATTGGACCACGCCGCGCAACGCATGGCCGCACTTTGGCAACAAGTTGCCGCCATGGATGTTTCCACTTGGCTAGATGGGGAGCCCAATCCCGATGCCTGATATCACCGCTTTCACCGCCGAGTTGAACGGCCTTGAACAATCCACTGATGCCGCTTTGCTGCGCCAGAAAAGCCGCGACTTCTATTGGTATAGCCCCATCCTGAAGCGGCAATTGGATGGCAAGCGCGCCGATATCTGGCTGCGCCCGCATTCGGAAGATGAGGTGATGCACATCCTGAACGCCGCGCGCCGCCATAGTGTGCCGATCACGGTGCGCGGCGGTGCGACCGGCAATTACGGCCAATGCGTACCGCTGAATGCCGGCGCAGTCTTGGACACCACGGCCATGACAGCGCCCATCGCGCTGAAGGATGGCGTGCTTGAAGCCGAAGCCGGCGCGCGCATGATTGATCTTGATCTTTGGGCGCGCGAACGCGGTTGGGAATTGCGGCTTTGGCCGAGCACCAAGCGCACCGCGACCATTGCCGGGTTTGTCGCAGGTGGTGGTGCGGGCGTTGGCGGCATCAGCCACGGTACCATGCGCGAGCGTGGCAATTTGCTCGGTGTGCGTGTGGCGACACTGCAAGACCCGCCAGCTTTGCTCGACTTGGAAGGTGATGCGGCGAACCCCGTCAATCGCACCTATGGCACCACAGGCGTGATTACACGCGTGCGCCTGCCGCTGACGCCGGCGCAGGACTGGCGCGATATTGCGGTGGTATTCTCGGATTTCGCCGCGGCTGGGCGTTTTGCGCTGGCGCTCGCTTTCGCTGATGGCATCCCCAAGAAAATGTGCGCCGTGTTTGACGCGCGCCTGCCGCCCTTCTTTCGTGCCATTGCTGATGTGGTGCCGGCGGATCATGCGCTGGCTTTGGTGATGGTGGCACCCTCGGGCCTTGTCGCCTTGCGCGATATGGCGCGGGAACATGGCGGGCGGATTGTGGCGGATCAGGATACGGTGGCCGCCGAACGCGACCCGGAAGCGACTCCCTTCTATGAGTATTGCTGGAACCACACCACGTTGCAGGTATTGAAGCGCGATCGTGGCGTGACCTATCTGCAATGTCGCTTTCCTTTTGAAGGCACTTTGGAATCGGTTGAAAAGGTGCGCGCTGCCTTCCCGGATGAGGTTTGGATGCATACGGAATGCGTTCGCTTTGGCGGGCGCACCACCATGACCGCCCTGCCCGTCATTCGCTGGAAGGATGATGCGCGGCTTGCTGAAATCATGGCTGGTTTTGAAGCGGCAGGGGCGGGCATTGCCAATCCGCATGTCTTCACCATTGAAGAAGGCTCTGGCTATCGCCGCGTGCCGGGGGATCAGCTTGGCTTCAAGCGCCGCGTTGACCCGCTGGGCCTGTTCAATCCCGGCAAGATGAAAAGCTTCGATGAACCAGAAAGTGACGCCGCATGACGCATGATGTTGCTGGCCTGATGGCCGCGCTGCCTGATATCCGCTGGGTGACTGATGCCGCGCTGGTGCGGCAGCGCAGCCGGGATTTCTTCTGGTATAGCCCCGTGCTGAAACGCCAATTGAATGGCGTGAGCGCGGATGTGGTGGCCGAAGCGCGAGATGAGGCTGATGTGGTGCGCATTCTGGCCGCCTGCCATGCGCGGCGCATTCCGGTCACGCCGCGTGGTGCGGGCACCGGCAATTACGGCCAGGCCATGCCGCTGCATGGCGGCGTGGTTTTGGATGTCTCCGCTTTGGATAAGCTGCTTTGGGCGAAGCCCGGCATCATGCGCGCGCAGGCCGGCGCGAAACTGATTGCGTTAGACGAACAAACGCGCCAGCAAGTGGGCGGCGAATTGCGCTTTCATCCTTCAACGAAGCGCACCGCGACCATTGGCGGCTTTGTGGCCGGCGGTTCGGCAGGCGCCGGTTCCTGCATGTGGGGTTCCTTCCGGGAGCCTGGCAATGTGCTGGGCTTGCGCGTGATCACCATGGAAGCAACGCCACGCATTCTAGAATTGCGTGGCGGGGAGATTGAAAAAGCCAATCACGCCTATGGCACGAATGGCATCATCACCGAAGTAGAGATGCCGCTTGCCCCCGCCTATGATTGGGTGGATGTGATGGTGGCCTTCCCAAGCTTCATGGAAGCAGCGCGTTTTGCAGAGGCCGTAACTTTGGCCGATGGCATTGTGAAAAAGCTCGCCACCGTTGTCGCTTCGCCCGCGCCACAGCAATATTTCCGCCATTTCGAAGGCCGCATCCCGGCGGGCATGAGTGTTGCGCTGCTGATGATCGCAGCGCCCTTCCTGGAAGCTTTTGAGGCGCTGAAGGTGAAGCACGGCGCAACGGAAGCGGAAATCTATCGCTGCCCCACGGAAGAAGCCGCCGTGCCGCTTTACGAACATTCCTGGAACCACACCACGCTGCAAGCGCTGAAGATTGATCGCGGCATTACCTATCTGCAAACGCTGTTCCCACCGCCGGGTCACATGGCTTTGGTGGAAAAAATGGAAGCGCTGTTTGGTGATGAAGTGCCGATGCATCTGGAATTCGTGCGCTTCGGCGGGCATGTTACCTGCTTCGGCCTGCAATTGGTGCGCTATACCAACGAAGAACGCTTGGCAGAGATTATTCGCATCCACGAAGCCAATGGCTGCCCGGTCTTCAACCCGCATGCGTTTTCTCTGGAAGAAGGCGGCATGAAGCGCGTGGATGCGCGGCAATTGGCCTTCAAGAAGGAAGCTGATCCGCTCGGCCTGCTCAATCCTGGCAAAATGCTCGCCTGGGATGATCCGGAATGGTCGCCCGATCGCCCGCGCACGCATTACATGTATGGCGATCCGGATGCGCCGGAGATTGAAGAAAGGCTGGATTAGGCACGCATCATGCGGGTGCTGCTGATCCATTGCCATCCGCGGGCGGAGAGTTTTTCGGCGGCACTCCGCGACACAGCGCGGCAAGCGCTGGAAGCCGCCGGGCATCAGGTGGAATGCCGCGATCTTTACGCGGAAGGCTTCAGCGCCGCGCTGAGCGATGCCGAGCATCGCGACTATCTGGACCCCGCAAGCCATCCGCCGGATATCGCGGATCATGTCGCCGCTCTGCAGCGCGCTGATGCCCTGCTGCTGGTCTATCCCACTTGGTGGTATGGGCTGCCGGCCATGCTGAAGGGCTGGCTTGACCGCATCTGGGCGCCGGGTGTTGCCTTCAAACTTGGCGATGGCGCGATTGAACCGCTGCTGACCAATATCAAGCGCATCGGCGTGGTCACGAGCTATGGTTCGCCGCTTTGGCTGTTATGGGTGATTGGCTGGCCGGACAAGAAACTCATCAATCGCGGCCTCAGGCGGCTATGCGCGCGTGACTGCCGGGTGGAATGGCTGATGCTGACCCGGATGGATCAGCGCACGGCGCCAGAACGCGCTGCGTTTCTGGCGAAGGTGAAGGCGCGACTCAGCCGGTGGTAGCCGGAATCACGTGATCCAATTCCCGCCAATCAGGCACTTCTGCGTCCAGCAACTTCCCATTACGCAGCACAATCCTATCCGATTGCGGGCGCGACAGAAATTCAGTCATGTGCCGCGCACGGAACAGGATAAGATCAGCCGGCGCGCCGACGCCGATCATGCCCACCCCTTGCAGCCCCATCGCCGCCGCCGGCCGCGCGCCGACGGATCGCGCCCAATCGCCATAGGGATGATCCAGATGCAGAATGCGCGTCGCTTCACGCATCACCTCCACCATATCCAAATCGCCATAGGCATAGAAAGGATCGCGCGTATTGTCTGACGCGAGGGAGACGGAAACGCCGCCCGTCTGCATTTCATGCACAAGCGTCACGCCCCGCCAACGTGGCGTGCGCCCCGGCTCGCGATCCTGCAAATACATATTGCACATGGGCAGCACCACAATCGCAACCCCGGCATCAGCGCAGGCCTTGATGGTTTCCAGCGCAAATTCATCTGTCTGGCGTGAAAGTGAACAGCAATGCCCGCATTGAATGCGCCCCTTGAAGCCGCGACGCAAAGCGGTCAGCGCAATCTCGCGCAAGGCGCGCGCACCGGTTTCCCCGCTTTCATCCACATGCAAATCAAGATCAAGGCCGCGCGTTTCTGCCAGCGCAAAAAAATGATCCAGCATGGCGTGGAATTCAGGCGGAATGTCATCATGGATACCACCGGAAAGCCGCGTCACCATACCCAATACGCCGCCTGATTCGGCGACAATATCAGCAAGTTCCGCACCCTCCTCCCCCGCAAAGCGATCAAGCGGCGCGATGGAGGAAGCCTGCAAGGTAATGCACCCGGCCCAATCATCGCGCAGCTGACGAAACATGCGCCAGGCCTTCGGCGCATGGGGCATGTAGCTATCCAGATGCGTGCGCACGGCAACCGTGCCATGCGCATAAGCCGCACGCAGCGCGAATTCAGCGCGCATGCGCATATCGGCTTCAGACCAATTCACATCGCGGTCAGCCATGACCGTGGTCACGGCGCCGAAGAAACTGCCATCAGGATTGGGGGCGCGCTGCCAGATATGGCCCTTATCCAGATGGGTATGCGCATCAAGCATGCCAGGCCAGATCTGCCCGCCATCCAAAGAAACCCCATCCGGCGCAGAGCCAAGCGGCGCGATGGCGGCGATGCGCGCCTGTTCAATCCGCAGATCAAACCGCGCAATGCCATCACGGTCCAAGGGCAGCGCTGCGGCCCCTTCAAGCACCGCGCCCGGGGCGCGCACGTCACGCAGCCAGAAATTGCTGCCCGCGCCGGCCAAAGCGGCGCGGGTCTTTGCCATGGCGCTGCTCATCGCCGATCCCCCCGGCCCATCGCGCTTTCATGCCAATGGCGCAACAGCAAATGCGTGAGCAGACTTAGCGCCAGGAAAATGGCAATCCCCGTGGTGGAAACCAGCACAAGTGCCGCGAACATGCGCGGAATTTGCAACTGGTAGCCCGCTTCCAGAATCCGGTACGCAAGCCCCGATGAACTGCCGCCTGTGCCCGCGACAAATTCCGCGACAATGGCGCCAATCAGCGCAAGCCCGCCGGAAATCCGCAAACCCGCCAGGAAGTAAGGCAGCGCTGAAGGCAGCAGCAACCGAGTCAGCACCTGCCAGCGGGATGCACGATAAAGCTTGAACAGATCCTTCAAATTATGATCCGCCGAATTCAGCCCGACGGTTGTATTCGACAAGATCGGAAAGAAGGCGACAATCCAGGCGCAGATCAGCAGGGATATCGAGATATCATTCACCCAAATGATGATCAGCGGCGCAATCGCCACAATGGGTGTGACTTGCAGGACAACGGCAAAGGGAAACAGCGATAATTCAACGATGCGCGACTGCGCAAAAAGTATCGCTAACGCCAGCCCCAAAATCGCCGCGACCGACAGCGCCAAGAAGGTGATCTTCAGCGTGATTAAAAGGGATTCGGAAAGCGATGCCCAATCACGGATCAAGGTCTGCCAAATGGCAATCGGCCCCGGCAGGATATAGGGCGGAATCTCACGTACCCGCACCAACATTTCCCAGCCACCCAGGAACAGCAGCGCAAGCAGTGTCGGCGCCAGAATGCGGAGCCAGGTGCCTTCCACAAAACCGCCCGCGGCGGGTGCGGCTTCCGTGCTCTCACTCATGCGCACCTCCCATGGCAGAAGAAAGCGCATGCGATACCGTGCGGCATTGCGCAGCATATTCGGGGGATGTGCGGAACTCCTCCCCCCGTCCTGCTGGCGCGGTGATGCGCACTTCCTCCGCAATCCGGCCTGGGCGCGGGGCCATCACCACAATGCGTTCCGCAAGATAGACGCTCTCAAAAACCGAATGGGTCACGAAAATCACCGTAAAACGTTCCTGCGCCCAAAGCTGCACCAAATCATTATTCAGCCGAAAGCGCGTGATTTCATCCAGGGCCGCGAAGGGTTCATCCATCAACAAAATGCGCGGGCGGGTCACCAGCGCGCGCGCGATGGAAACACGCATCCGCATGCCACCTGATAACGCGCGCGGATAGGCTTTCTCAAACCCCTTCAGATCAACGCGCGCAATCCATTCGGCAGCGCGTTCTTCGGCTTCCCGCCGTTTCATGCCGGCCAATTCCAGGGGCAACGCGACGTTGCGGATCACGCTGGCCCAAGGCATCAGCGTTGGTTCCTGGAAGACGAAGCCGATATCGCGTTCCACATCACCCGCCGCATCATGCATGGCCATCGGCCATTCCATAGTCCCGCCGCTTGGCGCGGTAAGCCCTGCAATCAGGCGCAGCAAAGTGGATTTGCCGCAGCCCGAAGGCCCCAGCAAAGCAATGAAATCCCCCGGCATGATCGTCAGATCAATGCCATCCAGCGCCAAGGTTCCCGTTGCGTAACGCTTGGAAACCCCGGCGAGCGAGAGCAGTGGGCGCCGAGGGCTCAAGCCAATCCAGCCCGCCGATTGACGAAACGCAGCGAATAGGCGCGCTTCACATCAAGCCCGGGCGGCATCACTTCCGCATCGCGCATGGCAGTATAAAAGGCTTCCCAGCGTTCATCCGTCATGGCGCCAATGCCAAGCCGTTCCGCATCGCCCGAGAACACAATGCCGCGTTCATTCATGGCGCGAACGGCGTAATCAATCTTTTCCTGCGTCATTTCCTGATTGTCGCGCATGATCATCGCATTGGCCGCCGCCACATCCTGCCCGCGCAAATATTGCGTCCAACCCTGCATGGTGGCGTCCACAAAGCGCTGGATCAGATCGGGCTTTTCCTCAACCATCTTGCGGGAGATATCAATCGTTGTCTGATAATTCGGGAAGCCTGCATCGGCGAAAAGCAGCACCCGCGGATCAGCGCCACCAAGCCGCGCCGCGAAGGGTTCTGACGAGACAAAGCATTGCTGAATGGCCTGCTTATCCGCAAGGAAAGGCTGGATATTGAAGGTATAGGGACGGATCTGGCTATCGCTGAAGCCGAAACGCCGACGCAGGAAGGGCCAAAAGGTCACGCGCCCGCCGGCACCCACCAAAATCGGCTTGCCACGCATTTGCTCAAAGCTGGTGAACCCCGCTTCCGCATGGAACATGAAGCCCTGTGGATCCTTTTGCATAATGGCGCCAATCGCCATGAAGGGGATGTTTTCGCGCACATAATTCAGTGCCTGAAAGCCGGATGACATGATCATATCCACCCGCCCCGCCAGCAGCAGCTGCGCTGGGTTTTGCTGCGGGCCGCCCATGCGGATTTCGCAATCAATGCCGGCGCGGCGATAAAGCCCATTGGCCAGCGCCAGATAATAGCCGCCATGTTCCGCCTGGGCGCGCCAATTGGTCTGGAAGGAAAGCTTTTCCAGCGTCTGCGCCAGCGGCACCCGCGCGCCGGCTACGGCCGAAAGCACAAGGGCGCTGCCACCCGTGAGCAATGCGCGGCGTTCGATCCGATACCTGGTTCTCATGGCTCTCTCCTCCCTGGGATGGATTGGGGCGTCACATGCCCCAGGGAGATGGGGTCAGCAAGGCATATGCCAATCCTTTAGGCGGTCCTTAGGAGTGAATCGCCCCGGCATCGCCTGTTTTACGTGCATTAGCCGCCGACAAAGGGATCACCTGACCGGCTTTTCAAACCACCGAAGCGTCCCTGGCCACCCGAGTCGCCCACCCAAAGGCTAGGTTTCCCCTGTCGCGGCTTATGGCCTATCGTCGCTTCGCAAGCAGCCTCCGGGAGGGCGCAAGCCTCATGACCACCACCGCGGTGCCGCCGCGTCAGACATCCTTGCTGCTTGGCATTTTTTTCATGTGTGCGGCCTGCACGCTATTCCCGATCATGAATGGCATTGTCCAGGTCTTGAGCCGAACCTACCCTTCCGAGCAAATAATTTGGGCGCGCACCACCGGGCATTTGCTGATTGTGCTGGCGCTGATTGTGCCGCGCTACGGGTTTAGCGTGTTGAAAAGCCGCAAGCCTAGTGTGCAGGTTTCACGGTCCTTGCTGTTGCTGGCGTCCACCACCTTTTTCTTTTTCTCGGTGAAGGATGTGCCGCTGGCCAAGGCTTCCTCCATTTCCTTCATGTCGCCCTTTTTCGTGACGCTGCTGGCGCTGCCCATGCTGGGTGAACAGATCGGCTGGAAGCGCCTGGCGGCTGTAACGGTGGGCTTCTTGGGTGTGCTGGTGGTGATCCGCCCAGGGTCTGAGGTTTTCCAGCCGGCAGCTCTTGGCATTGTGGCCAGCGCCTTTTGTTATGCCATCTACCAAATCCTGACACGCCAGGTGGCGGGGCTGGATCGGCCCGAGACATCCGTGATGTATAGCGGGCTTTTTGGCGCCTTGGTGATGTGCGCCGTGATCCCCTTTTTTTGGGTGCCGATCCATCATTGGTCCGATGTTTTTTGGCTGCTATCGCTCGGGGTGCTTGGGGCTGGCGGGCATTGGTGCGTGGCCAAGGCCATGACCTATGGCGCGGCCAATGTGATCGCGCCGTTTCAGTATTGGCAAATGATCGGCGCCATCGCGGTTGGCTACGCCGTTACCGGGCTTTGGCCGGATCAATGGACCTGGTTGGGGGCCAGCATCATCATCGGCGCGGGGCTTTACATCGCCATTACGGAAACCAGGGCGCGCAAGGCCTGAAGCGGGACCATGTCCCGCTGTCGTTGTAGTAGTCAGCGGGGAGAGAAGCGCCCCAGCGCCACAATCACCCCTCCGCCTTCGCCACCACCACCATGGCGGGCTTCAGCAGCCGGCCATTGAGCGTCCAAGCAGACGTCCAGCCATGCAGCACCGTGCCCGGCGCCACACCTTCCGGCGCGGGCTGTTCCGCCATGGCCTGGTGCTTTTCCGGGTCAAAGGGCTGGCCCTTGGGGTCGTGGCGCTGCACGCCATTCCGTTCAAGAATACCCTGGAAGGACCGCTCCACCCCCTCAAAACCAGCGCGGAGCTTGGTCAGCAGATCAGGCTCATCCTCGGCGGCGGGCGGCAGGGCTTCGATCCCGCGGCGCAGGTTCTCCGCCGCCTCCACCACATCGCTTGCGAATTTCTGCGTGGCATAGGCCCGCGCATCGGCCACTTCGCGCTGGGTGCGGGCGCGCAGATTCTGCATCTCCGCCTCTGAGCGCAGCCATTTGTCGCGCAGCGCCTCCATCTCCTGCGCCAGCATGAAAAGACGCTCCTCGGCGCTCATGGCCGGGGCGTCGGGGGCGGGTTCTGGCGCCGCCGCTTGGGGGGCGTTGGGGTCGTTCGTATCGTTCATCATGGTATCGCGTGGTTACTCGCGGAAGGGTTCGGCACGCTGGCCGGGATAAGCCCTTCACCTAGGCGCACCACGCCTTCAGGACAAGCGCCCTTTCGCTTCGCCGCAGCCCCGCCTACACCATTGCCATGCTGCGTTCCGTGCTCACCATCGGAAGCTGGACCATGGCGAGCCGCATTCTCGGCTTTGCCCGGGACATGCTGATTGCCTCCCGCCTTGGGGCCGGGCCGGTGGCGGATGCGTTTTTCGTGGCGCTGAAACTGCCCAATCTATTCCGCCGCCTGTTTGGCGAGGGCGCCTTCAATGCGGCCTTCGTGCCCGCCTTTGCCGGCGTATTGGCCACCGAAGGCCGCGCCGCCGCGCGTGACATGGCGGAACGCATGGGCACGCTGATGATGCTGTGGCTTTCGCTGCTGACGCTGATTGCGCTGATTTTTATGCCGCAGGTGATTGGCGTGCTGGCACCCGGCTTTGCCTCTACGCCGGAGAAATTCGCGCTGGCCGTTGAACTCACGCGCATCACATTCTTCTACATGCCGCTGATTTGCCTGACGGCGCTGATTTCCGGCGTGCTGAATAGCCTGGATCGCTTCGCCGCCGCCGCCGCCGCGCCGGTATTCTTCAACCTATTGTTGATGGCGGCCTTGGTCGGCCTCACGCCCTATCTGCCCACATCTGGCCATGCCCTGGCCTGGGGGGTTTTTGCCGCCGGCGTCGTGCAGCTTGCCATGGTGTGGATGGCGGCGCGGCAGGCGGGGATGGCGCTTCGCCTATACCGCCGCCCGGCAATCACGCAGCCCATCCGGCAAGTGCTGCGCCGCATGGTGCCGGGGGTGCTGGGCGCTGGCGTCACACAGATCAATCTGGCGGTGGATTTGATCATCGCCTCCTTCCTGGTGAGTGGCTCCGTTTCCTACCTCTATTACGCGGATCGCGTGGCCCAATTGCCGCTCGGCGTGATTGGCGCGGCGCTTGGGACGGCGCTGTTGCCGCTGCTCGCGCGGCATCTGCGACTGGGGGAAAAGCTTGCGGCACATCGCGCGCTTAATCGCGGCATTGAATTGGCGGTGCTGCTGACGCTGCCTTGCGCGGCGGGGCTTGCGGTGGCGGCGGGGCCCATTGTGGCGGCTTTGTTCCAGCGCGGCGCCTTTGATGCGGTGGCAAGCGCGGCTTCGGCTTCGGCGCTGGTGGCCTATGCCGTCGGGCTGCCGGCCTTTGTGTTGGTGAAGGTTTTTGCGCCGGCGTTTTTCGCGCGCGGCGATACCTCGGCCCCGGTGCGGATCGGGATTCTATCTGTTGCAGTCAATCTGGCGCTCAATCTGGCCTTGATGGATGTGCTGGGGCATGTGGGCGTTGCCTTGGCGACCAGCATCGCGGCTTGGGTGAATGCCGGGTTGCTGGCCTGGCTGCTGGTCCGCCGAGGCCACATGGTGCTGGACCGGCGCTGCCGGCGCGTGCTGCCGCGCCTGGTGCTGGCCAGTGCCATCATGGCGGCGCTGGTGTTTGGCGTCGGGCTGGTGCTGCCGGGGCTTGGGGCGGTGCTGCGGGCAGGCCTCATGATCATGGTCGGCATGGCCGGCTTTACGCTCACCGGCATGGCACTTGGCGCCTTCCATCCGCGCGATGTGCTCCGCCAATTGCGCCGTCGCGCCCCCCGTGGCGCAAGCCCTGCCAATCCTGCATGATGCCTATAGTTTTTGGGGGATAGGCGCATGGATGCGGCCAGACGGCAGGTAGTTCTGATCAATGCCGCGCATAGTTTCACCCATTACAGCCTGCTGATCCTGGCGACCGCCGTGCTCGCCATGATGCAGCAGGATGCCGAGCTTTTCGGCGGGGATTACGGGCCCATCCTCGCACTCGGCACCACCATGTTCGTGATTTACGGCATTTGCGCCCTGCCCATGGGCTGGCTTGCGGATCGCTTCGGGCGGCGCTTTCTGATGGTGGCCTTCTTCATGGGGTCTGGCGCCTTCATGGTGGCGGCGGGCTTTGCGCCATCGCCGCTGATGCTGGCGATCACGCTTGGCGCCATGGGGGCGTTTGTGGCGATTTACCACCCGATCGGCACCGCCATTCTGGTGGAAGCCGCCGGCGAGAAAGTCGGCCGCGCCATGGGGATCAATGGCGTTTTCGGCAATTTGGGCGTGGCAACCGCGCCGGTGCTGACCGCCTTCATCGCCGCCGATGTCGGCTGGCGCTGGGCCTTCATTATCCCCGGTATCGCCTGCATCATTGCGGGCTTCTTTTACTGGCGAGAGCCACCCTTTGATTCGGAACGCATCCAGGCCGGCGGCAAGCCCTTTCCTGAGATCCCGCCCGCCTTGGTGCGCCGCGCGGTGATCATTCTGCTGGCCATCGCCACTGTCTCGGGCTTGGTGTTCAACGCCTATACGCTGCTGATCCCGAAGCTGATGCAGGAACGCCTGGCCGGCAGCCCGGAATTGCTGCCGATTGTGGGCCTGCTTTCCTTCCTGGCGACGATTTGCGGCGGGGTCGCGCAATTCAGCGTGGGGCGGATGATTGATCGGCACACACTCAAAACCGTGTTCATGCCGCTCGCCATTCTGGTGGTGCCGGGGTTATTCGCGCTGGCTTTTCTGGATGGCTGGGTGGTGCTGCCCTTGGCAGGGCTGGTCGCGGCCTGCATCTTCGGCCAGGTGACGGTGAATGAGACGATGACCGCGCGGTATGTTGCCCCCGCCTTACGCGCGAAGCTTTATTCCATACGCTTTACGGTTGGGTTTCTGGGCGCGGCGATTGCCTCACCGCTCATTGCCTTTTTGCATGAAGCGACGGGATCGCTCGCGCTTTCCATGCTGGTGCTGGGCGGGGTTGCTTGCGTGACACTCGCCTGCGCCATGCTGTTTCCGAATCGCAAGGAAGAATTGCAGCCGGAGCTGTGGAGCAAAGCGGGGTAAAATCAGGCAGGCTTCAGCAAAACATGGCGCTTCTTGCCGATGGAAAGCCTGATCACGCCATCCTGCACATCCGCTTCCGCCAACACGCGATCAATCGCGGCAATAGGTTCATTATTGGCGTAAATGCCGCCATTGGCGATCAGGCGCCGCGCTTCCCCTTTGCTGGGCACCAGCTTGTGTTCCACCAGCACGTCAACAATGCTGGCCGGCAGGGCTGAAAACACGGTGGGAAGGCTTGCCGCATTCAGCCCTTCCTCAAAAGCCTTGCGCGCGGTCTCGGCTGCCGCTTCCGCGGCGGCGCGGCCATGCAGCAAAGCGCAGGCTTCGGTCGCAAGGGCCTTCTTCGCCTCATTCACCTCAGCGCCTTGCAGCGCGGCGTAGCGGGCGATTTCATTCATAGGCATTTCAGTGAATAGCCCCATGAAACGCGCCACATCGGCATCTTCCGTATTGCGCCAGAATTGCCAGTAATCATAAGGCGAAACGCGATCAGCATTGAGCCAGACAGCACCCTTCGCTGTCTTGCCCATCTTCGCCCCGGATGCGGTAGTGATCAGCGGCGTTGTCAGGCCAAAGGCCTCGGCCTGATCCATGCGCCGGATCAGGTCTGTCCCCATGACAATATTGCCCCATTGATCGGACCCGCCCATTTGCAGCACCACAGCATGGCGGCGGCGCAATTCCAGGAAGTCATAGGCCTGCAGCAGCATGTAGTTGAATTCAAGAAAGGTCAGCGGCTGATCACGTTCCAGCCTTTGCTTCACGCTTTCCATCGTCAGCATGCGATTGACGCTGAAATGCCGCCCGACATCGCGCAGAAAGGGAATATACAGCAGCTTATCAAGCCATTCCGCGTTATCGAGCATGATCGCATCGGTCGGCCCGTCGCCGAAGGTCAGGAAGGCGTCGAAGACCTTGCGAATGCCGGCCTTATTGGTTTCGATCTGCGCATCCGAAAGCAAGGGCCGCGCCTCATCCCGGAAGGAAGGATCGCCTACTTTCGTCGTGCCACCGCCCATCAACACCACAGGGCGATTGCCGGTGCGCTGCATCAGGCGCAGCAGCATGATCTGCACCAAGGACCCGACATGCAGGCTATCCGCGGTCGCATCAAAGCCGATATAGCCCGAGAGCGGGCCAGCCTGCAGCCGCGCCAGAAAGGCGCCTTCTTCGGTGGTTTGGTGAATATAGCCGCGTTCCCGCGCCACATGCAGGAAATCGCTTCGCGCGCTGTTCATGATGCTATCCGGTTTCTCGAAACTCAACGCTGCCGGGGGCTTCCAACGGCACGGAAGCGGGGCTAGCACGTCCCCATCATGCTGAGAACCATCGGGCTTATGAGTGGCACGTCACTGGATGGCGTGGATGCTGCCTATCTGGAAACAGATGGGGAGGCGATTGCGCGCTTCGGCCCGCGCCAGACCCTGCCCTACGACCCTGCCTTGCGCCGGGCCCTTCGCGCCCTGCTGGACCGCGCCGAGAGCCTGACGCCCGATGACCCCGAATTGCTGGACGCGACGCGCCGCCTGACTGAACGCCATGCCGAAGCCGTGGAGGCGATTGGCCTGCCGGCAGATTTGGTCGGCTTTCACGGTCAGACCATCCTGCACCGCCCCGCCGCACCGGGGCGCACCGGCCCCCCCCTCACCTGGCAGATCGGCGATGCCGCTTTGCTCGCGCGGCGCACGGGCATGAGTGTTGCCTATGAGTTCCGCAGCGCCGATGTTGCCGCCGGCGGCCAGGGCGCGCCTTTGGTGCCGGTATTCCATCGCGCGCTGGCCGCCCCTTTGCCGAAGCCGCTGGCGATCCTGAACCTGGGCGGGGTGGGCAACGTGACGTGGCTTGGCCCGGATGGGGAGATGCTGGCCTTCGATACCGGTCCCGCCAATGGGCCTTTGGATGATTGGGCGCGCCAGCATACGGGCAAGGATTATGACGCCGCAGGCAAACTCGCTTTGGCGGGCCAGGCGGATGGCGCGGTGCTGGGGCGGCTGATGGCGCATCCCTATCTGGCCGCACCACCGCCGAAATCGCTCGATAGGCTGGATTTTGATCGTGCCTTGGGAGAGGCCGGCGCGGGCAGCCTTTCCGCCGCGGATGGCGCGGCGACCTTGGTGGCTTTCTGTGCGGTCTGCGTCGCCGCCGCCGCGCGGCATTTCCCGGAACCGCCGCTGCAATGGTTGGTGGCAGGTGGCGGGCGGCGTAATCCTGCGCTGATGAAGGCTTTGGGCGGCGCCTTGGAAGAACCCGTCCGGCCGGTGGAGGTCGCGGGCTGGGATGGCGATGCGCTGGAAGCCCAGGCTTTCGGCGTTTTGGGCGCCCGCGTGGCGCGCGGCCTGCCGCTGAGCTTCCCCAGCACCACCGGCGCGCCGCGCCCGCTGACGGGCGGGCGGATTATCGGCGCCCTGTTGTAGATATGCCTAACGGCCTTGCCGCCGCATCCAGGCGCATTACCTGAAAAGCATGACCCCCGCTCAAGTTACCGTTTGGTTCGATGGCGCCTGCCCGCTGTGTCTGCGCGAAATCGCGTTGATGCGCCGGCTGGATCGTCGGGGCGCGATTGACTTTATTGATATCGGTGCCGAGGCCGGGGCCTGCCCGATTGATCCCGCGCTGCTGCTGGCGCGCTTTCATGCGCGCGAAGCGGATGGCCCTTTGCTGGATGGCGCGGCAGCCTTCGCTGCCATGTGGCGCGCCATTCCAGTGCTCCGCCCGCTTGGCCAGGCCGCGCGCTTGCCGCCCTTGCTATGGGTATTGGAACGCGCCTATCGCGGCTTTCTACGCATCCGGCCGCGTTTGCAGGTCTGGGCGGGGGCGCGAGGGTAAACCTTCCCCCAGCCTTCTTTGCTCGGCCTTTAGGGGGCCGTCCCAAATATCCGATGCAACACGCGGTCGCCGACCCGGATATTGAGCCGCTCCGCCGTGCCGGCGGCCAATTCCAGCGTGGCGCGCACCGGGCCATTGCTGGAAACAGTCGCCAGCGAATGGGGTACGGTGCGCTCCGCAATCCGATGCACCCGCCCATCAGCGGCGATGAACACCATATCGAGCGAGGTGATGGTATTGCGCATCCACATGGAACTTTCGCGTGGGCTCCCCCAATCGAACAGCATGCCCTCATCCGGTTTCACTTCTGGGCGGAACATCAGGCCGATCATTTGCTGTTCGGGCTGCAGGGCCATTTCCACCGTGAAGGCCAGCCGGCGCCCGTCGCGGGTTTCAAACACCAGAGGCTCAGTCGGCAAGCGCGGCTGAGGGCGATCCACCCCAGGTTGCGCCAGGGCGGCCCAGGGCAGAATGGCGCCAAGCGCCAATAGGAGACGTCTTTGCATGAAAGGCTTCATGCCACGGGATCAGGAGGTGCCTCAAGCGCTACCGCCGCCGCACGGCGCACCACGGCGCGCACCACGCCCGGGCGTGGCGGATCAGCAAGCGTGGTGAACCAATGTTCCGGCGGGTTGCGCCCGGCGGCGCGGTGGTAATTCAGGCCCCGCAGCACCGCTTCCGCTGGCGCCGGTAGGCTTTCGGGTGGGGCGTGGCCATTAAGCGCGCCCCAAACCCCGGCCCAGCAGCGCGCCACGCTCCAGGGATTATAGCCGCCGCCGCCCAGCACAATCAGCCGGGGCGCCAAGTCCATCAGCGCGGTGACGACGGCGCGATGGGTATTGTTGGAAAGCGCAAGGCGCGACAGCGGGTCTTCTTCCAGCGCATCGGCGCCGCATTGCAGCATGATCGCGGCGGGCTTCAGGCGACGCGCGATGGGGAGAATGGCTTCGTGCAGCACCCAGGCCATTTCACTGTCATTGAAGCTGGCGGGCACAGGGATATTCGCCGCATGGCCCCCTGCCCTATCGCCAATGCCGCCGGAGAAAGGCCAGCGCCCATCCTCATGCACTGAAAGCGTGAAGACATCCGGGTCATCATGGAAGGCATCCTGCACGCCATCACCGTGATGGGCGTCAATATCTACGTAGAGCAGCGGCGAAAGCCCCATATCGCGCCAGGCCAACAACCCCAGCACAGCATCATTCACATAACAGAAGCCGGAAGCGCGATCGGCCCGACCGTGATGCGTACCGCCACCTGGCACATGTACAACCCCACCTGATGCGGTCAGCCTTGCCGCCAGCAGCACACCCCCCGCGCTGGTAGCAGGGCGGCGGAAGACTTCGCGGTAGACTGGGTTGCCATCGGCGCCGATGCGGAAACGCTCCCGATCCTCGGCGCTGACGCTTTGGGTTTCCTCGGCGCGCATCAGGGCCGCGATGTAATCGGCACTATGGAAGCGCTGCAATTCTTCCGGCGCCGCGCTCGGGCTTTCATGATATTGATCGGGCGTCACCCAACCGAGCGCGCGGATCAGATCAAGCGTGGTTGAAACCCGCGGAATCGCCAGCGGATGCTTCGGCCCATAGGTGGAGCCGCGATAGATTTCCGATCCGATCAGCAAAGGCCGCATGGGTCATCGCAATGGCCGACTGGTGCGCCCCTGACAAGCCATCCATCCCCATAAAAAAAGGCCGCCGCCCCTACAGAAGACGGCGGTCTTCATTAAGCGTTTGTTATCCTATTTGAGAATGATTTCCACGCGACGGTTCTGCGGTTCACGCACGCCATCGGTTGTGGGGACCAGGTTGTTTTCCTCGCCGAAGCCGCGGGTGACAACTTTATTGCGCGGGACACCGCGGCGTATAAGCTCAGCGGCCACCGCATTGGCGCGGCGCTGCGAAAGCTGCATATTGTAGTCAGCCGGGCCGGAACGGTCGGTAAAGCCGTTGACTTCAATGCGCGTCACGCCTGCTCCACGCGCTGAGGCGGCTTCACCGATGACCTGCCGTGCACGATCCGTCAGGTCCGCCTTGTCCCAGTCAAAGAAGACCAGGAAGGTTCGGGCGGAAGCAACTGGCGCGGCGGCGGCGACCACAGGCGCGGTGCCGAAAGTATAGCGCAAGCCAATCAGCCCGCTATGACCATAGTTACCGATCTTAATCGTTTCAGACCTTGTCGTTCCAGTGGTCGTGGTCGTGACTTTTCCCTTCAATTCCGGATCGCCAAATTCATTGTAGTAGCGATACTCCACAGTCAAGGATAGGCCAGGGACTGAAGCGATTGGGAATGAAGCGCCAATGATCGCCTGATAAGCCAAAAGACCATTCTGATCATCGAAGACCTGACGCGAATCACCAACCGTCGCAGACACATCATTCCAAGACCACAACATATAGCCAAGGCCGAGGCCGACATAGGGCACCACCGCTGTCGTGTTGATGCCGATGGAGCGAAGATCGACATCATAGAGAATGTTGCCCATTACTCCATAGCCCATCATGTTCCCGTTGGCGGGCACAGTGCGATGGAAAGCAATTGCCGAAGACCCCTCATTGTATTGAAGCTGGCCTTCAATTTCGGCGCGAATGCCGTTGCCGAAACCATACCCCAAACTGAGGACCCCTTTGCTCCCGAGCTCCCATTTACGGACCAAGTCATGCCGCGGTGAAGAAAGCGTGGAGTCGCTATTTGGTGCAAGCGCGGTTTTCGTGAAGCCGGTGATTGTTGCCCCAGCACCGCCGCCAACATAAAAGCCGTTTACCTGCTGGGCGGAAGCGCTGCCCGCCAGAGAAACAATCGTCAGGGCTACACCGGCTAGACGCATCGGAACCATCGAACATTCTCCTTGCCTGACAACATCGCTTTTGCCCATACCGCGTTGAAATTCCGCAAAGGAACACGAAGCTGATATAGGAACTTTCTATTCCAGAGCAGCAGACATATTTGATGGTTTCATCAAGCCGAACAAACTGCTGATCGCCGCGAATGCTAACGCTTTCTTCGCGATAAGACAATTTTCTTCAACCAATGGGGACTGACGCAATCATAAAATGTTCCTTTAATGTTCTAATCCAGCAGCCGTTCTCGGGAGGCTCATCAACCAAGATGCCTCCCGGACCCGAAAAGGGCCAAAGCCGGCTATAGGGCGTGCCAAGATAACGCAGCCTCGAGCGGTTGGCGCGCCTAACGGTGACGCCCTTTGACCATTCCTTTTGAAGCTTCCCTATCCGCCAAGCCGCCAAGGGTTTTGATTCAAAAGTCGCCCTCCCCGCGATTTTCAATCCCAGCCCACCGCGCCAGGCATTTCCTTCACCGGCTTCGCGGCCTTCAGCTTCTCCAAATTCGGCACCGGGCGGCAGCGCAGCAGGTCGCCCGCAAAGGCTTCCTCAATCGCCGCTGCGACGCCGAGCACCAGCCTATCCCCGCCGCGCGGGCCAACCACTTGCAAGCCGAAGGGCATGCCATTGCGGTCCAGCCCCATCGGGATCGAAATCGCCGGGTGGCCGCAAAGCGTCGGGTAATAGGCCAAGGCGAGCCAATGGAAGTAGGTCCGCGTCGGCTTGCCATCGATCTCGGCAGGGTAGAGTTCGCGCCACGGCCGGGGGGAGATCGTGATGGCCGGCGTGATCAACACATCATGCGCGGCAAAGAAGGCCTGCCAGGCGCGGTACATCTTGGTCTGCGCCGCCGCCGCGCGGGCGTAATCATCCAGGCTATAGCGGATCCCTTCTTCGACATTTGCGCGCACATTGGGCCCGACATCCTGCGGGCGCGTGCGACACTTCTCAAGGTGGGAGGTCAGGAAGCCCGCCGCGCGCAGCACCTCAAACGCCTCGTCTCCACCGGCGCAATCCGGGTGCGTGGCTTCCGCCGCGCCAAACATCGGCGCGATGGCGCCGGCACGGTCAGCGAAAATCTCGCGGATATGCTTTTCGGTGGGCGCCATGCCGAAATCCGGGCTGAAAGCCAGCCTCAGGCTCGCAAGGTCATAGCGCGGCACGGGGAAGTAGAGGCTCGGTTCTTCGCGCACATAGCCATCATGCAGCGTATAGGCCAACGGATCGCGCCCATCATCGGATGCCATGGCCGAGAGCAGCAGGCAGACATCCGGCACATTGCGCGCCATGGGCCCCAGCACCGGCAAGCCGGACCAGCCATGGGCGCGCTTTTCGGACGGCACCAGCCCTGGTGAGGGCCGATAGCCGACAATGCCATTGAAGGCGGCTGGGTTGCGGAGCGACCCGCCGGTATCGGAACCGGAGCAGATCGGGAACATATTGGTAGCCAAGGCAACACCCGAACCGCCCGAAGACCCGGCAGCGGATTTCATCGGATCAAAGGGATTGCCGGTCACTCCATAGACGGCGTTGCGCGTATTGGCGCCAGCGCCAAATTCCGGCGTATTGGTCTTGCCGGTGATAATGGCGCCATTGTCGCGCAGATTGGCGACCATGCCGCAATCCGCATCGGGGATGAAATCGCGAAAGATCGGGCTACCATAGGTGGTGCGCAGGCCTTGGGTTTCCTCAAGATCCTTGATGCCGATGGGCAGGCCATGCAGCGGGCCCAATTCATCACCGCGCATCACGGCGGCTTCGGCTTCCTTGGCCACCGCGCGGGCGCGGTCCTCGTCCAAAGCCACCACGGCATTCACGGCGTGGTTCACCTCACCAATGCGCTTCAGGCAGCTTTCCAGCAATTCAACTGGCGAAAGCTTACGCTGCCCGATCAGGCGGCGCGCTTCAATCGCAGTCAGGTCACAGGGTTCGGTCATGGGCGTTTCCTCAGCTTTTTCTTGAAATTGCGCAGGTGCGGGTGATCAGTAGCCCATCGCGCAGCCATCCTTGCGCGGGTCAGACCCACCCACCAGGCAGCCCTTTTCATGGTCAATGAAAATCGCCTGACCGCCGCCATGGGGCTTGTCTATCGCCTCACAGACATGGCCAAGGCGATTCAGCTGATCAATTACGGCACCACTAAAGCCGCGTTCCACCTGCACCTTGCCGTCTTGCGGCATCAGGCGCGGCAGATCGATCGCTTCCTGAATATCGAGGCCGAATTCGAAGTGATTGGTAAGGAAGTAGCTATGCCCGGTTGGCTGATAGCGCCCGCCCATCACGCCATAGGGCATGATGGCGCGACCATTCTTCATCACCATGCCGGGGATGATGGTATGCAGCGGGCGCTTATTAGGCGCGATGCAATTCGGGTGGCCTTCCTGCAAACGGAAGCCGAAACCGCGATTTTGCAGCATGACGCCGGATTTTTCCGCAAGGATGCCGGAACCGAAACTCTCGAACAGCGAATTGATGAAGGAACAGGCATTGCCATCCTTATCCACCACGCAAAGATAGACCGTGTCCTTGTGCTTATTCAGATCGCTCTCACCTGGCGCGGGCAATTCCGGAAGCGCCGCATCATCGCGGATGAGCCCCGCGAGGCGCTTCAGGTAATCCGCATTCAGCAGCTTTTCGACCGGCACATTCACTTGCGCAGGATCGGCCAGGAAAGCATCGCGATCCCGATAGGCCATGCGCGCAGCTTCGATATGCCGATGCAAGCGCGTGGCGGAAAGTGGCCCGCCATCGGGCGTTGGCAAATTGGCAAGGGTGCCCAGGATTTGCAGCGCATGCAGCCCAGACCCATTGGGCGGGCATTGATAAACCTCCATCCCGCGCCAGGGGATGGAAATCGGCGTCACGAATTCCGCGACATTCTGGCCATTGGCGAAATCTTCTTCGGTATGCAGGCCGCCCGCTGCACGCAGGGTCGCCACAATATCGGCGGCCACTTCGCCCTGATAGAAAGCCGCCGCGCCGCGCGCCGCAATGGCGCGCAAGGTCTTGGCCAATTCCGGCTGGCGGAAGCGCGTGCCAAGCTTGGGCGCTGCGCCGTTAGTCAGGAAACGCCGCGCCGATGCAGGGTTTTTCAGCAATTTGTCAACGGAAGCTTCCCAATCCGCGGATACGCGCGGCGTGATGGGGAAGCCTTCTTCGGCATAATGGATCGCCGCTTGCAGGATGCGATCAAGCCCAAGCTTGCCATGGCTGCGGTTCAACAATTCCCAAGCCGAAATCGCGCCCGGCACCGTGACGGAATGGGCCGAGGTATTTTCCAGCTTGGTCGCACCGGTGGCGCGCAGCGCCTCGGGCGTCGCGGCGCCTGGCGCGCGGCCAGAACCATTCAGCGCAATCACCGTGCTGCTGCCGGCGGGGACGTAAAGGCAGAAGCAATCCCCGCCAATGCCGGTTGATTCCGGTTCGATCACGCATTGCACGGCACAAGCCGCAATCGCCGCATCCATGGCATTGCCGCCTGCGCGCAGGATTTCAAGCGCGGCGAAAGTGGCTTGAGGCATGGAGGTTGCGGCCATGCCGTGGGTGCCATAGGCGGGGCTGCGGCCAGCAAGGTGAAGATCACGCATCGGGTCAGGGCTTCCATAAAATGCAGTTACAGCCCCCCTCATGCCCCCTCTGGCGCTTCGGGAAAAGCCCCAGGGGCGGTTTCACCCCAGGCGAATCTGCATTAAAGCCCTGTCATGGAACCCGCAGCCAGCCTTGATGAATTTCACCGGATTGATATCCGGGTCGGCACCATCCTGACCGCTGAGCCCTTTCCGGAGGCGCGCAAACCCGCCATCAAGCTGAGTATTGATTTCGGGGCGGAAATTGGGGTGAAGCGATCCTCAGCGCAATTGACCGTGCATTACACGCCGGAAGCGCTGGTGGGGCGGCAGGTGGCGGCAGTGGTGAATTTCGCCCCGCGCCGCATTGCGGGCTTCATGAGCGAGGTTCTGGTGCTGGGAATGCCCGATCCGGCAGGCGCGGTTGTGCTGCTTGGCCCCGATCAACGCGTGCCGAATGGCGGAAGGATGTTTTGATGGCGCAGAAATATTACACGGTTTCCTGGGACCAATTGCATCGAGACGCAAAGGCACTCGCCTGGCGGCTGCTTGAGCGCGGCCCCTGGCGCGGCGTGGTCGCCATCACCCGCGGCGGACTGATCCCGGCCGCCGTGGTGGCGCGCGAATTGGATTGCCGGCTGATCGAAACCGTCTCGGTCCTCACCTATGATGAGGAAACCAAGGGCGAGCCACGTGTGGTGAAAATGCCCGATGCGGCAGGCGATGGCGAAGGCTGGCTGCTGCTGGATGATCTGGTGGATACCGGCACCACAGCGCGCGTGGTGCGCGCTTTGCTGCCCAAGGCGCATTTCGCGACGGTCTATGCCAAGCCCGCCGGCAAGCCGATGGTGGATACATTCATTACGGAAGTAAGTCAGGATACTTGGATCCTGTTCCCCTGGGATACGGAGCCGCAATTCATTGCGCCGATTGCGAAATCAGCGGGGCAATAGGGCGCTTCACGCCACATCAGGAGAAACCCATGCCCGACATTTATCAGGATAATCGCAGCTTCACCGCCGCACGTGCCTGGGGCGCCCGTGATTTTGCGGAAATTGAAGGTGCGACAGTGCGGCTGCATTGGACCGATCAGCCCTATATCTGGCACGTTAATGATGGCGCGGAGGTTTTCGTCGTGCTCGATGGTGCGGTTGAGATGAAGTATCGGCTGGATGGCGCGGAACATTCGGTGCGGCTTGGGCCGACGGATGTTTTTGTGGCCGATGTGGGTGATGAGCATGTGGCGCACCCGATTGGTGCGGCGCGTATTCTGGTCGTGGAGCGCAAGGGCTCGGTTTGAATCGCCTCGCCTACCGAGGCCCGCGCATTTCAATCAGATCGCGGTTGCGCGTCACCAAATCGCTCAGCATCACATCAATCCGCTCGCGGACCCGGGCGCCGGCCGTGCCGATAATGCCGAAGCCTATCTGGCCGAGGTCAGGGAACCAGCGTTTTGCCAACGGCACCTGCGCGAGGCAGCGTAAATCAATGTGGAACGGCTTCTGGCCCACGGCGCGCGCCGCCGCATCTTCGAAGTCGATCACGCCAAGCGGCAGCCGCGCCGTGGCGCCGCGCCATGGCCCAGAACTCGTATAGGCCAGCAGCAGCATTGGCACTTTTGGCTTACTGTCAGTAGCCAGCACATAGGCGATGTGCCGCACTGGCCCAGGCTGGTCAGGCGGAGCCGGCGGACCGAACGGGAACATGGTCCAGACGAAGCACCCGGACGGGATCGGGCAATCTGCCACGCCGCCTCAGCGGCCGAATAATGCGTCGATGGTCTTTTTGCGGCGAGCATAACTCTTGTCGCTCTCGCCTGGCCGACGATCGGGATCGCCGAATGGCACAGCTTGGAGTTCCGGCGCCACATGCAGGCGGATCGCGCGCTCAGCTTCGTCGCGCGCCCGTATTTCACGTTCGACAAGCAACTCCAACACCGCGGCGACCGAGCGATGTTCGGCCTTGGCGATTTGCTGAAGCCGCGCATGCGCCTCGGGCTCAAGGCGAACAGTCACGCCCGGACGGGCGGCAGGAGAAGCGTTTGACATACTCTATATCTGCATCAAAATGATGCGCCGCTCAAGGGCGACGCGATTCCAGACAGGGGAATTTTTTGGTCACCTTTAAGGTCTCCGCACATGCCCCCGCCGGCATCGAAGCCCCGAAGATCACGCCCCCGCCATCGCCTGCGCGATGGTGCTGAGCGGCAAAACCAACGACAACGGCGCGTCTTCCAGCCGGATCGCACCAAAGCCTTCATACCATTGCGCGGCGCGGTCTGATTTGGCGTCTATCAGTAGCGCAACGCCGCCCACTTCCTCAGCCACCGCGATGCAGCGCCGCCCGGCGGCAATCAGCAGCGCCCCGCCCAGGCCCTGCCCCTGCCATTCCCGCGCGACGGCCAGACGCCCGAGGCGAAATACCGGCACCTCATATCGTCCAAGGCCACGGGTCAGCAGCGCGGGCGTGCGGGCATAGGCAAGCGCGCCGACGCTGAGGCTGTAATAGCCGAGGATTTTCTGCTGTGCGGCGGGGTCCACCACTACAAAAGTTTTGGCCCCGCCGCTTTCATGGCTTTGGCGCGCATAGCGTGCCAGAAACTCATTCAGCGCTGGTTCGCCACAATCAAACGCCTTGCGGTCATGGCTGCGGGAGAGTGGCTGCTCCCGCCAGGGGGCGCTCACGCGATCTTGCGGGCAACCTGACCTGCCCGGCGGAGCTTGTCCGTGGGTGCCGGCGGGTTTTCCAAAAGCGCCAGCACGCGCAGGCTATCACGCTCAGAAAGTGCTTGGCGTTCGGCGTTTTCGATCACGGCGCGGGCTTCGGGCAGCATTTTGCGCAGGATGAAGGCGGTCAGGTCCATATTCTGCAGCGCCGCCGCCCGGGCAAGCATGGCCTTTTCCTCAGCCGGCAAGCGGAATTCGATGCGGCCGCCTTCGGGGGCGGTGACAAAAGACGACAAGGATACGGACATGGTGAAACTCCTTAGGAGGGGAGATATAACGTACGGATCACATCCGGACAAGAAAAATCCTCACCCGCCGCCATCACCGCCGGCATCTTCCCGGTTGGCCAGCACCTTGTCCACGCGCCGGCCATCCATATCCACAATCTCAAAGCGCCAGCCCGCCCAAACAATGCGGTCCCCCTCGCGCGGGACACGTTGCAGCAGGGCCAGCATCAGCCCGGCGACGGTGTGATAGGTGCCGGCGCCGGGCATTTCGGGCAGGTCAAGCCGCGCGCGCAATTCATCAGATGGCATGCTGCCATCCAACAAAAGCGAGCCATCAAAGCGCAGCACCGCCGCTTCGGATGGCATGGCCTCACTTGGGCCCAATTCGCCGATGATCGCCTCCAGCAGGTCAGACGCGGTCACCATGCCTTCAAAGGATCCGTATTCATCCAGCACCAGCGCCATGCCCAGCGGGTCGCCGCGCAGCCGTTCCAGCGCATCAAGCGCAGTGAGCGTATCGGGCAGCACCAAGGGCTGACGCAAAGCAGCATCAAGCGACATGGGCCCACCCGACAGAAGCTGATCGAGCAAATCCTTGGCCGCCACCACGCCAACCACATTATCCACCCGCCCATCCGCCACAATGAAGCGCGTGACATGCGCGGCGCGGAGCCGCTCGGGCAGGTTTTCCAACGGCTCGGCCCGGTCAAGCCAGGCGATGTCATTGCGGGGCGTCATCAGCGCGCGCACGGGCTTGTCGCCCAGGCGCAGCACGCGTTCGATCATGTGGCGTTCTTCAGTCTCAAGCGCGCCGGCCTGGGCACCTTCGGCCACCACGGCCTTCACTTCTTCTTCCGTCACGGAAAGATCGGAAGTAGGCGCAGGGCCGAAAAACCGCAGCACAAGCGCCGAAGATGCGCCCAATAGCCAGACCATGGGCGCGGTGAAGCGCGCCAGCAGCGCCAGGGGGCGGGCCACCAGAATGGCGATTTTCTCGGGCTCCCGCAGGGCCAATTGCTTCGGCACCAATTCGCCCAGGATCAGGCTGAGATAGGTGATGGCCAGCACCACCAGGGCGAAAGCGACTTCCTGCACGAAAGGCACGGGGAAGGGCAGTAGGCCCAGCGCATCGGCAATGGTGCCGGACAGCCGCGCGCCACCAAAGGCACCGGCGATAATGCCGACCATGGTAATGCCGACCTGCACCGTTGGCAGGAAGCGCTTCGGGTCATCGGCGAGCGCCAGCGCGGTATCCGCGCCGCGCACACCGCGCTTTTGCATCGCCATCAGCCGGGATCGGCGAGAGGACACAATGGCCAATTCTGACATGGCAAAGGCGCCATTCAGCAGAACCAGAAGCAGGATGATCAAAATTTCCAGGGCCGTGCCCATGCTTTATTCCCAGGTGGCAAATGCCGCGCCTTCTAAAGTAGTTTTGCCCCAGGTGAAACAATCCCGCCGCATGGGCGGGGGGCGCGCTTTCTGGCATAGATGGCTCATGACCCAGATTTTGCCCCGCCTTATCCCGCTTGAAGGTGCCTCCAACCTCCGTGATCTGGGGGGCTGGCGTGGCCATCAGGGCCAGGCGCTACGCCAAGGGGTACTCTTCCGGTCCGATGCGCTGCACCGGCTGACCGATCAGGATTTGGTGACCCTTGAAGCCACGGGGCTCAGCACGGTCTGCGATTTGCGCGGCCGGCATGAAGCCGCGGCATCCCCTTCCCGCCTGCCGCAAGGGGCGCAAGCGGTGCCGCTGCCGATTGAACCGCGCATCGGCGCATCCTTGCGCGATCTTCTGGCCAATGGTGCGGCAACGCGGGCGGAGACCACGCGGCTGCTTGGGGTTGCTTATCTCAATTACGCGACCGAGCAATTGCCGGTTTATCGCCAGCTTATTGATTTGATCCTGGAAGATGAACGCCGTCCACTGCTGTTTCATTGCTCGGCGGGCAAGGACCGCACCGGGCTTGGCGCGGCGTTGATTCTGACGGCGCTTGGCGTTTCGCGGGAAGATATTCTGGCGGATTACGTGGCGACCGATCGCTTCTGGCGCCGCGATCACCCACTGCCCGATGAGGCACCGCAGGAAGCCAAGGACGCGATATTGGACACGCACCCGGCGCTGCTGGCTGCGGCGCTGGAAGCGGCGGTGGCGCCCTTCGGGTCTGAGGTGGGTTTGCTTGAGGATGGGCTGGGGCTGACGCCGGCGCGGCTGGCTGGCTTCCGCGCGGTGCTGCTGGATTAAGCCACCCCCGCCACCCAAGCCGCAATCGCCGTGGCCCGCGCATCTTCATGCCATTGGCCGATAATCTGCACGCCAAGCGGCATGCCCTCCACCGCCAATAGCGGCACATTCACCGCCGGGCAGCCAAGCGCGGAGGTCCCGGCATTGAAACTGATATCGCCGGTTGGGCGCGGCGCAATCGGCTGGCCTGGCTGATCACCAAGCCACACCGGTGCCGGGCCAGGCGATGACAGCGCAATCAGCCCATCCGCCAAAGGTGCGAGGGAGGCCAAGCGACGGCGCAACTCATCGCGTTCCAGCAAGCGCGCACGATAGGTTTCAAGGTCAACCTTGGTGCCATGCTGCAAGCGCGTGAATAGCCGGGGGCTCACCCGATCCGCCGCGGTTTCCGCCAAATGCTGCAAGCCCGCGCGTTGTTCAAACGCGCAGATATCGGCGGTAATCGCTTTCCCCTGGGCCAGCGCGCGTTCAAAACCTTCGATCAGCGGATGGTTCGCGCGGCGCCAGATTTCCACCCCCGCGGCGCGGAGTTTTGCGAGCAAGCCCTCAAACGCCGCGATGGAAGCCGCATCCAAATCCGCCCAGCCTTCGGTTTCCATCACAATCAGCCGCGCGGGCTTCACTGGCGCGGGCGCGCTTACCGGGCCGAATAGCCCAGGCGCGCCAGGGTCTCCGCCCGCCCGGCGCGCGATTTCAATCGCAACCGCCCACATATCTTCGAAGCTATTGGCATGCACCCCGGCAGTGGATTGGCTGAGCGATTGCCTCTCCCCCCGATTGATCGCGCCTTGGGTGGGTTTCAGCGCGATATTCCCGCAATAGGAAGCGGGGCGAATGATGGACCCGCCCACCTGCGTGCCAATTGCCGCCGGGATCATATTGGCCGCAACCGCCGCTGCCGAGCCCGAGGATGAACCACCCGGCGTGCGGCGCGGATCGAAGGGATTGGTCGTCGGCCCCGGATGCGCCATGCCCAATTCCGCCGTGACCGTCTTGCCGATAATCACCGCGCCGGCATCGCGCAAAGCGCGCACCATGATGCTGTCACGCTTCGGG
Organism: Roseomonas sp.; assembly: GCA_020249285.1. Taxonomy (GTDB): domain Bacteria; phylum Pseudomonadota; class Alphaproteobacteria; order Acetobacterales; family Acetobacteraceae; genus Neoroseomonas. The sequence goes on from JADCFX010000049.1 coordinate 53,322, forward strand.
AAATTGCCCGCGAATGCGCCGCAGCCCATTTGCGTTGGCATATCCGCGGTTTCAATCAAATCCTTGATGCCGATTGGCATGCCATCAATGGCGGAAAGCGCACGGCCCGCCTTGTAGCGTGCGGCCGAGGCATCGGCGGCAGAGCGCGCACCTGCTTCATTCAGCACGACAAAGGCGCGTACCACGCCATCCTTTGCCGCGATGGTATCAAGGCAGCGTTCCAGATAGGCGCGGGGGTTGTCCTGCCCGGCCAGGAAACGCGCATGCGCGTCATAAAAAGTCAGACCCTTGAAGCTGGCGCGGTCATAGCTGCCTGATGACATGGCGGTTCCCCATTGGTGATGTGTTGGGCGCAGATTGCAACGCTTGGGCGCGCTTGTCTCTGCCGCCAAAACCCTTACACGCGAAGTGCTTCGCCGATGCGCGCGATAACGCCATCCCAATCGCCCGCGCGACTTTGGCGAAACAAGCGCATTTTGGGATACCAGGGCGTATCCTCGCGGTCCAAAAGCCAGCGGAAATCCGGCGCAAAAGGCACCATGACCCAGGTGGGCTTGCCAAGCGCGCCGGCCAAATGCGCGACTGAGGTATCAACCGAAATCACCAGATCAAGCGTGGAGATAAGCGCTGCCGTATCAGCGAAATCACCAAGCTCAGCGCTCACATCCAAAATGCCGGAGGCTTCCAGCGCGGCGCGATCCGCATCGCGCACTTCCTTTTGCAGCGAAACCCAGACATCGCCTGGTTGGAACAAGGGCGCAATCTTCGCAAGCGCAAGGGACCGGTTGGCATCATTCGCGTGCATCTGGCTGCCGCTCCAGACCAGGCCAATGCGGCGGCCGGCGGGCAGGCGCTGATTCCAACGCGCGACATCATCAGGCGGCGCCGTGAGGTAGCCATCCTCCCAGGAGGGGATGGTTTCAAGCCTTGTGCCAAAGGCAAGCGGCAGCGTCAGCAGCGGGCAGTGCAAATCAAATTCTGTCGGCGCTTCATTCTGGCCAATCACAGTGACAGCGGGTTCAAAACCTTTGAAAAGCCGAAGTAGCGGCCCCTGGACGGAAAAAGCCACTTTCGCGCCGGCAGCGGCAGCAAGCAGCGCATAGCGCGCGAATTGGATCGTATCGCCAAGCCCCTGTTCCCAATAGATGTAAAGCCGCTGATCCTTGAGCGGTTCCTTCCCCCACCAAAGCGGCTTTGGATATTTACGCGCTGCCAAGGTTTTGTGGCGGAGATTGCGATATTCGTAAGCAAGCCAGCCTTCCTCGAAACGCCCCAACACCAGCAGGACCAAGGCGCGGTTCCACAAGGATTCCCTGTCATCGGGCTGGAGGGTCAGCGCGTGATCATAGGAAACCAGCGCTTCTTCCAGTCGGTTCAGGTTGCCAAGGGCGAAGCCGTAGCCCCTATGGGTTGAAGCATCCTGTGGCGCGATTTTTCGGGCAGTTTCTGCAACAATCAAGGCCGCGTCCGGCTGGCCAAGAAGAATAAGCGCGGCAGACCGCCAGAGATACCCTTCCACCAATTCAGGATTGATCTTGAGCGCTAGGTCTAAGGTCGCAAGGCCTTCCGCAGGCTGTCCAAGTGCAAGCAATGCCTGGGCGCGCACCATCAGTCCTGCCGTATCTTCGGGCCTGATCCGCACCGCCGCATCAGCCGCCGCCAAAGCTTCGACAGGACGCTGCAGGCCAAACAGGATCAGCGCCTTATTCACCAGATAGGGAGGCCGATCCGGCCGGAGACTGAGCGCCTTCTCACAGCCGGCAAGCGCATCCTCAAACTTGAATTGATCCATCAGCGCGCAAGCGCGATCATTATGGGCTTCCGCATTATCGGGCTTCAAGGCGATGGCGCGATCAAGGGCTGCAACCGCCTTATCCAGGCGCTTCAATTTCAATAGCGCAAAGCCGCGATTGTGATGGGCATTGGCGGCCTTCGGGTCCATGGCTACCGCACGGTCCAGGCTGGTCAGCGCATCCTCATATTGGCCAAGCCGGATCAACGCGAAACCAAGATTGCCCTGGGCTGCCGCATGGCGCGAATTAATCGCCAGGGCACGGCGGATGAAATCTGCGCCTTCTTCCAGGCGCCCCGCCTGTGCCGCGGCCACCCCCGCATAATGCAGCGCGTCAAAATTGCGTGGGTCGCGATTCAAAATCGCCAGAAAGCCAGCCTGTGCCGCCGCGAAGTCGCGCCGTTGCAGAAGGGCAATCGCCTCGGCAAGCTGTTGTTGGATGGCGCGGGATGGCTGCTTCATCTTTCGGATCGGGCACCGGTTCGGGGCTTCGCAAGAAACGTCAGAACGCGCAATAAGGCGCCCTGCTTTAGGAATAGTGTTAACAGCTTCGCTGCCAATACGAAATCCCTGGAAAAGCGGGGGGCTCGCCACGTTCCGCGCGGCGGAAGCTGGCAGGCAGCATCAATCAAGCTTGATGTTATTGGCCCGCACAACCTGGCCCCAAACCTCAATCTCATTATCCAGCCAGCGGCGGAAGGATTCCGGGCCTTCGGCGCGGTTTTCGCCACCAATCGCCGTGATGCGTTCCGCCACACTCGGCACCGCCATGGCAGCGCGCAAATCGCGGGAAAGCCGCTCCACCATGGCGGGTGGGGTGCTACCCTGCACCAGTACGCCCTGCCAGGTGCCACTTTCCGCCGCCGGCCAGCCGAGTTCCTTGAAGGTGGGCACATCCGGGAAATCCGGCAGGCGGCGCGGGCCGGTCACGGCGATGGGGCGCAACTGCCCCTGCTTACAGAAGGGCGCGGTGGCGGTGGCGCCATTGATGATCATTTGCGCTTCGCCGGAGGCAATGGCTGTCAGCGCCGCTGCCCCGCCGCGATAAGGCACTTGCGTCAGGTCAGCGCCCCAATGCTGCGTGACCAGAAGCCCGGCCAAATGATTGCCCACACCAATGCCGGCATGGCCGACATTCACGCGCGTTGGATTGGCCTTGGCATAGGCCACCAATTCGGCGGCGTTATTCACCGGCACGGAAGGATGCACCGCCAGGATATAGGGCGCGTAGATCAGCATCGTCACCGGCGCCAAATCCCGCTTCAGGTCAAAAGGAAAGCGCGTATAGAGCGATGGCGCGGTGGCCAAGGTTGAAACATCAATGATCAACATGGTGTGACCATCAGGCGGGGATTTCGCCACCAGATCAGCACCGATATTGCCACTGGCGCCGGTGCGGTTTTCCACCACCACATTCTGACCGAAGGCTTTGGTGAGCTCCGGCGACAGCAAGCGCGCGAGGATATCCGATGTGCCACCCGGCGCGAAGGGCACAATGAAGCGCACCGGGCGATCAAGGTTCTGCGCCACGGCGGGAAAGGCAGTCAGGCTTGAAAGGGCAAGCGCGCCCTTCAGTGTGTCACGGCGTTTCATCGGTTTCCTCCACAGATTTACGACAATGCTTGCGCCGATAGGCAGCACTGTCCAGCGCTTTCAGCCGCGCGGGCAGGTGGCAAGCGCGGCCTGGGCGAAGCCGCGCATTTCACTCGCCGTAATGGCAAGGTCCAGTTCCAGATTGCCGAGTGGGATGGTCAGGCGCTGCGGCAAGCCCGTCAGGTTTTCCGAGCGACCATTCCAGGTGGTGGTAACCGTCACATTGGCAAGCCGCGCCGCATCTTCTGTGCCGGCCGGCATGGCGGCGGTGATGCGCAGCAAGCCATCCATGAAGCTGGTGCCTTCCTCGGCATTTGGCGTACCGCCAAATCGAATGGCGAAGCGGCGGATGATCGGGCGGCCTTCACAGCGGCGCGGATTTTCTGCAAGCCGCAGCACCTCCATCAGCCGTTCAGGCGCTACGCCAGCCGCGATACGCTGCGCGGCGGCGGCCAGCACATCCGTGAAGGGCGGGCGCGGCACTTCCTGATCGTGCCGGGCGCGCCAGGTGCTGGCCTCGGCGCGCGCTTGATCAAGTTCGGCGATAAGCTTGGTTTTCTCGCTCGCCTCGGCGCTTTCGCGTTCCGCCGCCGCCGCCAGCCTTGCTTCAAGGGTGGTGACCTCGGCGCGCGCGATCTCCTCCGCGCCACGATAGGCAATGACGCCGAAGCCCAGAAACACCAACAAAAGCATGGCGGCTTGGGACAAGCGCCAAAGCCAGCGCGTGGTGCGCTGGCGGCGTTCCCGGTTGCGTCTTCTGCCAAGGGCCATCAGCGTTTCAGCCTTGCAGCAGCGCCCAGATGCGGGGCGGCGTGAGTGGCATTTGCACGCTATCCGCCACCGCACCGCGCCCATGCCGCGCCAGCGCATCCGAAACGGCATTCACCAGCGCTGGCGTGGCGCCGATGGTGCCAAGTTCACCCACGCCCTTCACACCCAAAGGATTGGTGCGGCAGGGGATGGATTGGTCAAGCAAAGTGGTTGCTGTTGGCAGCATATCCGCGCGCGGCAGGGTGTAATCCATGAAGCTTGCGGTCAGGGGTTGGCCGGTGGAGGGATCGTAGATCACCGCCTCACACAATGCCTGGCCAATGCCTTGCAGCGCACCGCCCACCACCTGGCCTTCGACGATCAAGGGGTTCACCACGCGCCCGGCATCATTGCTGGAAACATACAGCGGAATGGCGATTTCACCCGTATCGGGATCAATTTCCACTTCAGCGATATGGCAGCCATTAGGCCAGGTAGGGCCGGAAACAGCGCTGGTCGAATCAATGAAAATGCGGCCTTCCGGCTGCTTCGCCGCCAATTCGAAAAGCCCGATGCGCCGATCCGTGCCCGCCACCTGGAAGGCGCCGGCCAGATATTCCAGATCAACCGGCGCCACTTCCAAAGCATCGGCGGCCAGATCGCGCGCCTTGTCCACGGTTTTATCGGCGGCGACCTTCACCGCGGAACCGGCAGTGAACAGTGAACGCGACCCCGCGCTGCCAAAGCCGCTGCCGCGATCAGAATCGCCCATGACGATTTTGATATTGTCGAGTTCAACGCCAAAAACATCCACTGCAAGCTGCGCATAGCTTGTGGCGATGCCCTGACCCATGGCTTGCGTGGTGGCGTAGATTTCAATCTCGCGATTGGCCTTCACGGCCACGGTCACGCGTTCTTCAAACACATTCCCGCCTGTCCATTCCAGGAAGGTCGCAATGCCGCGCCCACGCAGCTTGCCGGCTTTGGCGGATTGCGCGGCGCGGGCGGCGAAGCCGTTCCAATCCGCCGCCGCCAAGGCCTGGTCCATGATTTTCTCGAAGCTGCCGCTATCATAGCTTTGGCCCATGGCGTTCTTGTAGGGCATTTGTTCGGGCTGGATCATGTTGCGGCGGCGGAGTTCCGCAGGATCAAGCCCAAGCTTGCGCGCCGCCGCATCCATCAGGCGTTCGATGATGTAGATGGCTTCTGGCCGCCCAGCGCCGCGGTAAGGGCCAGTGGGCGCGGTATTGGTCAGCACGGCGGTGAATTGGAAATCAATATTCGTGATGTCGTAAATGCTGGTGGAAACCCAAGGCCCGATCAGCAATTGAATGGCGACACCGGAATTGCGCGTATAGCCGCCCATGTTCGCAAGCGTGCGCACACGAAGCCCCAGCACCTTGCCATCGGCATCCAGCGCCAATTCCACCTTGCTATCCGTATCGCGGCCATGCAGCGCGGCGAGGAAATCTTCCATCCGTTCCGCGGCCCAGCGCACCGGTCGGCCCAGGCGCTGCGCGGCGAAGGCCACCACGGCATCTTCGGCGTAAAGCCCGGTTTTCATGCCGAAGCCGCCGCCAACATCGCCCACCAGCACGCGCACGCGATCGGTTGGGATATCCAGCACTTCCTTGCACAGCTGATCGCGAAAGCCAGAGGGCATTTGCGTGCTCATGCGGATGGTGAAGCGATCACGCGCGCCATCATATTCGGCCAGCACCACGCGCGGTTCCATGGAAACCGGGGCAAGGCGCTGGTTTACCAAATCGAGGGCGACGACATGCGCTGCCTTCGCGAAGGCGGCTTCCACCGCCGCATGATCGCCATAGCGCGTTTCGGCGACGATGTTATTGCCGGCAGCGGGCCAAAGCTGCGGCGCGCCGGGGGCGATGGCATCCCGCAGCCCAGTCACGGCGGGCAATTCTTCGTAATCCACCATCACGGCTTCCGCCGCATCGCGCGCCGCGGCCGGGCTTTCGGCGATGATGGCGGCGACGGGTTCGCCCACAAAACGCACGAGCCCCTGGGACAGGATGGGGCGCGGCGGCGCGGCCAGATCAGACCCATCCGGGCGCTTGAAGGGCAAAGCGACGCCAAGGGATTTAAGCCCAGCCGCCGCCACATCTTCCCCGGTCAGGATCGCGACCACGCCCGGCATGGCAAGGGCAGCGCTGGTATCAACAGACAGGATCCGTGCATGGGCGTGGGGGGAGCGCAAAAACACCAGATGCGCCTGGCCCGGCAGGGCTTCATCATTGGTGAAGCGGCCAGCGCCGGCCAGAAGCGGCCCATCTTCCAGCCGCCGCACCGCCTGGCCGCTACCGAAGCGGCCCACCGTGTCATTCATGCCATCCATGACCCTGCACCTATTTGTCCCGGCGGGCGGATTTGCCCCTGCCTTGTTCAACGGTTCATCTGCGACGGAAACCCCTACGCATCAAGTCTCCCGCGCACGCAGCATGATGAAGATTATGCAGCAGATCAGCACTGCGACAACAAAGGTCATCAGCGCAGCCCCTATCCCGCCGATGCTGGCCACCACGCCCGAAGCAGCCTGCATGATCGCGGCACCGCCGAAAAAGGCGACATTCATGGCTGAAAGCGCGCGGCCCACGCGTTCCGGCGGGGTGGCTGCCCGCACCAAGGCGAAGCAGATCACCTGGGTTGAAATCAGCAGGCCAAACAACGCCAGCAGCACCGCATCCGCCGCCACCGGCCATGAAAGCGCGCCGCCAAGCACCATCAGGGCGATGGCCGCCACCGCGCCGATATGCCCACCCACCAGAATGCCACCGCGATATTGCTGATATCGTCGCTCCAGCATGCCCGCCAATAATGGCCCGATAATCAGCGCCACGGTACACAGCAACAACACATGCCCCGCCTCCACGCGTGACAGCCCGCGTTCTTCCATCAGCCAAGGCCCGCCCCAAAGCCCGCGCACGCCAAGCACAACCGCGAAGGATGTCCAGGCCAAGACAATCGGCGCACGCAACGCGCGCGAAAAGCCAAGCCGGATCACATCACGCGCATCATCACCAAGGCTGCGCCGTGCCGTGGCGTCAGGCGGGGTTTCACGTACCACAAACGCCACCGATAGCGCGGCAAATACCGCAAGCCCCGCACAGGCAAGAAAGCCCGCGCGCCACCCGGAATATTCCACCAGAAAGGCCAAGGGAGAAGCAGAAATCACCATGCCAGTATTGCCCACGGCCTGCACAATCCCGCCCCAAAGCCCGAAGCGCTGTGCTGGCATGTTCTTGGCAGCATAGGTGATGGGGCACATCAACATGCCCGAACAGCCAATGCCCAAAATTATTTGTGCCGCCAGCATGGAAGCAGCGCCATCCGCATTGGCAGCCAGCACCGCGCCGCCGGCGGCAATCGTCAACAGGCAAAGCGCCGTTGGCTTCACGCCCCAACGGTCCAGAGCCACGCCAACGGGCAGCATGGCAAGCGCGAATGTCGCCGGAAAGGCGCCAGTCAGCGCGGCCAGACCATCCGCGGTGATGCCAAGGTCCCGTTGCAACACATCCGCGGCAATGGCCGGCAGGGTGCGCACCGCATTGGAAAACACATGCCCCATCGTCAAGGCAATGATGGAAAGGGCAATCAGATTCATGGGGCGGGTGCGATCATCAATTCCGGAACATCTTGCCGGGATTGAGGATGCCCTTGGGGTCCAGCGTTGCCTTCAGGCTGCGCATCACGGCAAGCGCTTCTGCGCCATGTTCCTGTTCCAGAAACTCGCGCTTGCCAAGGCCAATGCCATGTTCGCCCGAACAGGTGCCGCCAAACGCCAAGCCTTGCGCGACAATTTCTCGGTCAAGCGCCCAGGCTTTTTCCAAGGCTTCCTGATCATTATCCGGAAACAGAATCAGGCAATGGAAATTGCCGTCACCCACATGGCCGACAATGCAGCTTGTCTGCCCGGAAGCCTTGGCGGTTTCCTTGGCCTTCACCACCGCTTCTGTCAGCCGAGAGATGGGCACGCAAACATCAGTAGTGATGCCACGATGGCCAGGCTTCAGCGCAATGGCCGCCCAATAGGCATCATGCCGCGCCTTCCAAAGCCGGTTGCGCGCCTCGGCATCCGTTGCCGCTTCAAAACTGCTGGCGCCGAAATCCCGCGCGACGGCTTCCACCGCTTGCGCCTGTTCCACCACGCTGGCGGGCGAACCATGGAATTCCAGAAACAGCGTGGTCGTGGCGGCGAAGCCCTCCAGCTTGGAATAGCGGATGCAGGCTTCCATCTGATCCACATCCAACAACTCAATGCGCGCCACTGGAATGCCGCTTTGCATCACGGTGCTGACTGTTTCCACCGCGGCGGCGAGCGTTGGGAATTGGCAGACGGCGGCACTGATGCCCTCAGGGATACCATGTAGGCGCAGACGGATTTTAGTGATAACGCCAAGCGTGCCTTCAGATCCAATGAAAAGCCGCGTCAGGTCGTAGCCATTGGCGGCTTTCCGCGTGCGCCCGCCGGTTTGAATGACACGCCCATCCGCCAGCACCACTTCAAGCCCCAAAACATTCTCGCGGATGGTGCCGTAGCGCACCGCATTGGTGCCGGAAGCGCGCGTGGCGCACATGCCGCCAATGGTGCAATGGCTACCGGGATCAACCGGAAAGAACAGCCCCTCGGCGCGCAGAAAATCATTCAGCGCCTGACGCGTGACGCCGGGTTCAATCAGGCAATCCATATCCTCAGCGTTCAATTCCAACACCGCCGTCATTTGCGAGAGATCGAGCGATATGCCGCCGCGCACCGGATTGACATGCCCTTCAAGCGATGTGCCGGCGCCAAAGGGCACCACAGGCACGCCATGCTGATGGCAAAGCGCCATGATGCGGCTGACTTCATCCGTAGTCTGCACGAAGGCAACGGCATCAGGTAGCGTCGGCGGCGTGGTGTCCTCACCCCGGCTATGCTGTTCGCGCATCGCTTGGGCGGTGCTGAGCCTTTCACCCAGGAAGCCGCGGATGCTGGCGATGACCTGTTCTATGGCGGGGGCGCTGGCATTCATGGTGTTTCCTCATGCCGGCGGCTTGGGGCGCGCGGCGGATCGCACCCTTTTTGCCGCTTGCGCGGCGGCGCGTCCAGCGGGTGGCCTTACTTGGCGTCTTCCAGCGCGTAGAGTCTGTCCAATTCCTTGGCATAGGCATCGCGAAGCGTCTTGGCTTCTTCCGCAGGGAGCCAATGCGCCAAACCATCAAAGCGCATCTCCGCCAGAGCCGATTTCGTATAATTCGCCCAGGGAAAACTTTCCGCATCACGCGCGAAAGCAAGCATCTTGTGCAATTCATTGCGCTGGAAGGCGATGAAATCCTCAGGAATTTCCATTTCCACCTCAGCCTCGGCTGCGGCAAAAAGGTCCAGCTGGGCGGCTGACTTACGCACACAACCTCTTTACCACCCCTTCCCGATTCGGGCGAGACTGTCCTTGCCGGCGAGGCGGGGCTTGGGCAAGGTGCCGGGATGAATCAGAATTGGCGCCGAGACCAATTGCCCGCCCTGATCGCCCAATTGGCATCCCGCCCCGGCCATGAACAGGTGCGGGTGGCGCTGACACGCCTGATTGTGGATGGCCTGGGGCGAGAGGTCGGGGCGATTGACCATGAATACCGCATGCCGCTGATTGGCGGGCGGGCGGATACGCTTTTCGCTTCCACCGTGTTTGAATTGAAAACCGATCTGCGCCGCGAATTGCCGGATGTTGAAGCCAAGCTGCCTAGCTATCTGGAAGAACGGGCACGCCTGACGCGCCGCCCCACCGGGCTTGGTATTGCGACAGATGGCGCAACCTTCCTGGCCTATGAGTTGCGCGATGGCCGCCTGTTCAAGATTGGCGAAGCCAAGGCCGATATCCAGAATCCTGAAGCCTTGCTTGGCTGGCTTGAACCCGCCGTTTCCGAACGCGAAGACCTGGACCCGGTGCCCATCAACATCCAACGGGAATTGGGCCGTGACAGCCTGGCCTTTAGATGGAGCGGAACATGACGACCGCTGAATCCTTGCCCCTTCGCGCGCCATCGCCAAACGCCCTGCCGCTCGGCGCGGCGACGGGCGGCGTGCGGCTGCTGCTGCGGCTTGAGGGCGGCGCCATGCTTGCTGCAGCGATCGCCGCCTTTGACTTTCTCGGGGGCGAGTGGTGGATGTTTTTTCTTCTGCTGCTCGTGCCCGATCTTTCGATCGCGGGATATTTATTCGGCCGAAGGAGCGGCGCCTTCGCCTACAACGCTATGCATAGTTATCTAGGTCCAGCGCTCCTCGCGGGGCTGGCGTGGCTGTTCTATTCATCGCCGCAGCCCCTTCTCGTCGCCGCGATCTGGGTCGCCCATATCGGTCTCGACCGTCTTCTCGGCTTCGGCCTCAAATATGCGGCGGGCTTCAAATTCACTCATCTCGGCGTGCTCGGGTCGGTCCAGATGGCGCGTGACCAAAGCGAGAAGGAATAGATGGCGATTCACCGCGCCGAAGGCGTTCTGGCAAGGCTCGGGCAAAAGCTGCGCAACTACCCGAAAGTGAAGCTCAAGTGCGATCTTTGGCATTTTGCTGTCGCGGGGAGTCTATGATGCCCCGGTAGGCAGAGATCGTTTTGCCGGAACACACCTGTTTGACCATCTTGGCCAAGACCATAGCGGCACGCGCCCGAAGGCCATGACCTGATGCGCAAACTGGCCCTGCGGGTGGCGTGCTTTCGGCTGGTTGATATTGAAACCGATGTTCTGAAATTGGTGATTGATCACAAAGCCTATTGGGCCAACGCGCGATCAGCGGCGGAAGCATGCTATCTGGTTGGCATTCTCAATGCCGATACCTGCCGTGAACGCATCGCCGATAAGCAATCCAAGGATCAGGGCGGCGCGCGGGATTTCGACAATCTGATCTGGGAATTGCCGCTGCCGGAATATGATGGCCGCAATGAATTGCACCAGCGCATTGTCGCCGTGGCGGCGGAATGCGAAGCCCTGGCAGCAAGCCAAAAGCTGGATGCCAGCGCCTATTTCACCACGCAGCGCCGCGTCATTCGTGATGCGCTGGCCGAAGCCGGGCTGATGCGCCGCCTTGATGCGCTGGTGGCTGAATTGCTGGCTGGCTGAACGTCCCGGGGCGCCCCATCTTCCCGCCCTCGGCTTTCTGGCCTAGCGTTTCCCCATCAGCGTCCCCAAGGAGGAAACAGGGCAATGCCGAATAAGGTCAAGCAGATGTGGAAGGCCGGCCAGGCCGTGGCCAATGGGTGGCTTGCCATCCCCAATGCCTTTTCGGCGGAAATGTTCGCCCAATCAGGCTGGGATAGCATAACCGTGGATATGCAGCATGGCGTGCAGGATTATCTTTCCTGCGTGGCCTGCTTCCAGGGCATGCACCCGCATCCCGTGACCCCCATGGTGCGCGTGCCCTGGAATGAACCTGGAATCATCGGCAAGGTGCTGGATGCCGGCGCCTATGGCGTGATTTGCCCCATGGTGAATACGCCGGAAGAAGCCCGCGCTTTGATGCAGTATTGCAAATACCCGCCCGCCGGCACGCGTTCCAATGGCCCGATCCGCGCCGGGCTTTATGGCGAAGGCGGTTCCTATCAAAAGACCGCAAATGACGAAATCCTCGTCATTCCCATGATCGAAACCAAGCAGGCCATTGAGAATATCGGTGCCATCCTGGATGTGCCGGGGATTGATGGCATCTATGTCGGGCCTTCGGATCTTTCCTTCTCCTACGGGATGGAACCGAAGCTGGATGTGGAAGACCCCTTCATCCTGGGCATTTATGAAAAGCTGCTGGCGGAATGCGGCAAGCGCGGCATTTCTGCCGGTCTGCATTGTGGTTCGCCGGCCTATGCCAAGCGCATGATCAAAATGGGCTATAAGCTGGTGACCATCGCCAATGAAGTCGCCATCATGGTCAATGCCGCGAAGGCGATTGTGAAAGACATCAAGTCTGCCTGAATCATGGAACGGAGCAGCTTTCGCTACTTCTTCCCCCTGAGTGTCCGCTACAATGAAGTGGATGCTCAGGGCATTGTCTTCAACGCGCATTACCTGACCTGGTATGATATGGCGGTATCCGCCTATATCCGCGCTGCCGGCTGGGATAATCGCGCTGAGATCAAGGCAAGTGGCGCGGATTTCCATGTTGTGCGCGCCTTGGTCGAATACAAAGTCGGCATTGGCCATGATGAGGAATTGGCGATTGGCGTGCGCACCACGCGGATTGGCAGTTCCTCCTTCGCTTTTCAGCCGGCGATTTTTCATGCCAATGGCGAAAGGTTGCTCGCTACCGGTGAGATTGTCTGGGTTTGGACCGATCAAAAAAGCAAGCGCCCCATCCCCGTGCCGGATCGCCTGCGGGCGTTGCTGACGCGTTTTGATGGCGGGTGAAGCCTGCGGGCTTTTCAAGCGCGCCGAATGGGATAGGCTGCCATCCAAGGAAATGCCAAGGCGGATCAAGCGATGAACCATATGACCAATAGCGCCCTGACTGCGGCCCGCGATGATGCGGCGCTGGTGACAGGCTGGCTGCAGCGCCTTGAAGCGGCACTTGGCGCGGGTGATCAGGCGAAGCTCGCCGCGCTTTTCGCCCCCGAAAGCCATTGGCGCGATTTGCTCGCCTTCACCTGGAACATCACGCCGCATCTGGGCGCGGCTGACATCGCGGCGGCTTTGGCAAAGGCGCAGCCCTCGATTGGCGCGCATGGCTTCGCGTTGGCGGAAGCACGCACAGCGCCGCGCCGTGTGAAGCGGCTTGGCCTTGAGGTGATTGAAGCGATCTTCCAGTTTGAGACGCGCCTTGGCCGAGGTGATGGCGTGCTGCGCTTGCCGCTGGATAACCCCGCGCAAGCCTGGGTGCTGCTGACCACGCTCGAAGAACTCACGGGGTTTGAGGAAAAAACCGGTAAGCGCCGGCCAAGTGGAGAAGCCTATTCGCGCAATTTCGGCGGCGATAATTGGCTCGATCAACGCGAAAAGGCAGAAGCTTTCGCAGGCCGTGACCCCGTTGTGCTGGTGATTGGCGCGGGGCAGGCGGGGCTTGGCATCGCCGCGCGGCTTGGCCAGCTTGGGCTGGATACGCTGGTTGTCGAAAAGCATGATCGCATCGGGGATAATTGGCGCAAGCGCTATCATTCGCTGGCGTTGCATAATCAAGTGCATGTGAACCACCTGCCCTATATGCAATTCCCGCCGACCTGGCCGAAATATATCCCGAAGGACATGCTGGCCAATTGGTTCGAGCATTACGCCTGGGCGCTTGAGATCAATGTCTGGACCCGCACAGAATTCCTGGGCGCTGACTATGATGCCAAGGCCGGACATTGGCGCGTGCGGCTGCGCCGCGCCGATGGTTCAATTCGGGAAATGGCGCCGCGCCATGTGATTTTCGCCAATGGCGTCAGCGGTATTCCGAAAGTGCCGAAACTACCGGGGCTGGATGCCTTCAAGGGTGATGTGATCCATTCCCACAGCTTCTCCAGCGGCGCCGCCTGGCGCGGCAAGCGCGCGCTGGTGCTCGGCACCGGCAATAGCGGGCATGATGTGGCGCAGGATCTGCACAGCCATGATGTCGCCACCAGCATCATCCAGCGCGGTTCCACCACCGTTGTCAGCATAGACCCAAGTGCGAAGATGAATTACGCGCTGTATGATGAAGGCCCGTCGCTGGAAGATTGTGATTTGATCGCGACTTCCGGCACGCCGCCACTGATCATTCGCGGCTATCAAATGGCCGTGCAGCGCATGGCGGAAATGGACAAGGAGTTGATCGCGGGGCTGAAGGCGCGGGGCTTCAAATATGATCTGGGCGAAGATGGCACCGGCCATCAAATGAAGTACCGCCGGCGTGGTGGCGGGTATTACCTGGATGCTGGCTGTTCCGGCCTGATCATCAAGGGCGAGATCGGCCTGCTGCAATTTGACGATATCGCTGAATTCGTCGCCGAGGGTGCGAAGATGAAGGATGGGCGGATCATCCCCGCTGATCTTCTGGTGCTCGCCACCGGCTATTACACGCAGCAGGAATTGGTGCGCCGGCTGATGGGGGATGAAATCGCGGATAGGGTCGGCCCCATCTGGGGCATGGGTGAGGATGGCGAATTGGCCAATATGTGGAAGCCAACAGCGCAGGAAGGGCTGTGGTTCATGGCCGGCAGCCTGGCGCAATGCCGCATTTACTCAAAATACCTGGCACTTCAGATCAAGGCTCGGGAAGAAGGCATGATCCAGCGAGGATAGTGCTTATGCGACACTCCCCGGATCACAATTCGCACCACAAAGCACAATGCCAATCCGCGCGCCAGCGGGCGCGCGCCAGGCACCGGATAGCAGCGCAGCCAGCGCCGCAGCGCCGCCCGGTTCGGCAACTATGCGTAGCTTTTCCCACAACCAGCGCCGCGCGGCGGTAATCGCTTCATCCGGCAAGGTCACGCATTCGGCGCGCGCGGCGCCAAGCACCCCAAAAGCCAAGCGCCCGGCGCGGCGCGCACCCAGGCTATCAGCGGCGATGCCGCCCACCGGCACATCCACAGGCGTGCCGGCTTTTTGCGCCATGGTCAGCGTGGCGCAGGCTTCCGGTTCCACCACCACCAGCCCCGCGCGGCCCGCATACCAGGTGCCAATGCCACCAAACAGGCCACCACCGCCGGCCGCGATCAGCACATGGGTCAGTTCGGGCGCGTCCTGTTCCAATTCCAGACCAATCGTGCCCTGGCCGGCCAGAACCTCGGCCTGGTCATAGGCATGGACCAGCATGGCGCCGGTTTCCGCCGCGCGCGCTTCTGAGGCGATGCGCGCTTCCTCATAACTCGCCCCGCCCACGACCAAACGCGCGCCGAAGCTTTCAATGCGCGTGCGCTTCACCGCGGGCGTCGGCGCGGGGACGAAGATTTCCGCCGGCACGCCAAGGCTTTGCGCCGCATAGGCCACCGCCGCGCCGTGATTGCCGCCGGATGCCGCAATCACCCCCGCAGCCGGCACCGCGCCGGACAGCAACCGATTAAAGGCGCCGCGCGGCTTGAAGGACCCCGTCACTTGCAGGAATTCCAGCTTGAATGTGACCGGGTGTTCGGTGCACAATTCCCGAGGCGCCAGGCGCAGCA
>JADCFX010000005.1 GCA_020249285.1 Roseomonas sp.
ATTGCCCTTGGATTTGGAAATCTTCTGCCCCTGCTCATCCAGGAAATGTTCATAGGTGAAGCCCTCAGGCGGCACGCCGCCCAGCACGCGGCAAATCGCGGAAGACAGCCGGACGCTATCAATCAAATCCTTGCCCGACATTTCATAATCCACGCCAAGCGCATACCAGCGCAACGCCCAATCCGCCTTCCATTGCGCCTTGCAATGCCCGCCCGTGATGCGCGTGCCAAAACGCTCCCCACTATCAGGATCACGCCAAACCAGCATGTCCTGATCGGGCCGGATTTCCTCCATCGGCACCTGCATCACCACGCCGGTTTTCGGGTGAATGGGCAGGAAGGGCGAATAAGTGGCGCGCCGATCCGGGCCGAGTGTCGGCAGGATCACTTCCAGCACCTTGGCATGGTTTTCCGCCATCCTCAGCAGCGCCGCATCAAACTTGCCCGAACGATAGTAATCGGACGAAGACGCGAATTCATAATCAAAGCCGAAAGCATCCAGAAAGGCGCGCAGCCGCGCATTATTATGATGCCCAAAGCTTTCATGCGTGCCGAAAGGATCAGGAATGGCCGTCACAGGCCGCCCGATATGCGTGGCCAGCATGTCCTTATTCGGCACATTATCCGGCACCTTGCGCAGCCCATCCATATCATCGCTGAAGGCGAGCAGGCGCGAAGGCATGCCCGTGAGCTGCGTAAAGGCATGCCTGATCCAGCTTGTGCGCGCCACTTCGCCGAAAGTGCCGATATGCGGCAGGCCGGAAGGGCCATAGCCGGTTTCAAACAAAGCCGCTTTTTTGCCGGAAGCGGCCAGGCGGGTCGCGACCTTGCGCGCCTCCTCAAAGGGCCAGGCCTTCACGGCGGAAAGATCAGCGGCGGCAGACATTGGCGGTTTTTTTCCTTAAGCGTTGGAAGATCTGCTTATAGGCAGGCCGCGCGCGGGTGGCGAGGCCCACCCTTTTCAGCCTGTTCCATCTTTGTGCTTTCTGCGTTACACCGCCCGCTTCCAATCTTTACCACAGGACAATTGATATGCGTGTCGGCGTGATTGGGGCCTCCGGTGCGGTGGGCCGCGAATTGGTGGATGTTCTGGGGCGTCGGGCCTTCCCGATGACCTCACTCAGGCTGTTTGCCTCTGCCCGTAGCGCCGGCACCAATATCAAAACCCCGTTGGGTGAGGCGGAGATCGAGACCTTCAGCGATGCCGCCATGCGTGACCTTGATCTGGCGCTGCTCGCCGTCTCCGGCGATTTCGCCAAGGCTCATGCGCCGGCCATGGTGGCGGCTGGCGTGCATGTGGTGGATAATTCCTCGGCCTTTCGTTTGCAGCATGATGTGCCGCTGGTGGTGCCGGAGGTGAATGCCGGCGCCATCGGCCAAGCCAAGCTGATTGCCAACCCGAATTGCACCACGGCCATTCTGGTTGTGGCGCTTGAGCCGCTGCGCCAAGCTTTCGGCCTGAAGCGCGTGATTGTCTCGACCTACCAAGCGGCCTCTGGCGCCGGGGCGGAAGGCATGGCGGAGCTGGAGCGCGAAACCCGCCGCGTGCTGGTGGATGGGGTGAAGGCGGGGCATGAGGTGTTCCGCTACCCGCTGCCCTTCAACGTGATTCCGCAAATTGATAGCTTCCAGCCCAATGGCTATACGCGCGAAGAAATGAAGGTGGTGTGGGAAAGCCAGAAGATCATGGGTATGCCCGATCTGCCAATTTCCTGCACCGCCGTGCGTATCCCAACCTTCCGCGTGCATGCCGAAGCCGTGACGATTGAAACCGAACGCCCCGTAACGCCGGAAGCCGCGCGCGACGTGCTGCGCAAGGCCGCCGGCGTGAAGGTGGTGGATGACCCTGAAGCGGGGCTTTACCCCATGCCGCTGACCGCGACGGGTCAGGATGATGTAGAAGCCGGGCGCATCCGCGCCAATCCGGTGTTTGGCGACCGGGGGCTCGATTTCTTCCTGTGCGGTGATCAATTGTTAAAGGGTGCCGCGCTGAACGCGGTGCAGATCGCCGAAAGGCTGCCCCGCGCCTAAGGCGCGGGTCACCTTGTGATCGTGAACAGATCTAAGCAGGAAGGGTTTTCGATCCGCGCGGCACTGCCTTCTGATCTTGAGGGCTTGGCCGCGCTTTATCCGCATCTCAACCCATCCGATGAACCGATTTCGCGCGACCTGGCGACTGCCCGGCTGGACGCCATCAACCAGATTCCTGGCAGTATGGTTCTGCTTGGTCTGCTGCATGACGAGCTTGTGGCATCCTGTACCTTGATCGTCATTCCAAATCTCACAAACGGCGGAAAGCCTTACGGCTTGATCGAAAATGTTGTGACCCATGCGAGTTACCGGGGACGAGGTTATGGGACGAGCATCCTGCATGCCGCGGCGAAGGCCGCTTGGGATGCCGGGTGCTACAAGGTCATGCTGATGACCGGTTCAAAACAGCCATCCACCCTAAAATTCTATGAGAATGCGGGCTTCGAGCAAACCAAGACTGGCTTTCAAATGCGCCGCATGGCTGCGCGACATGATGCTTAGGTTTTTGCTCATCCGCCTTCCTGGGTGGGTCACGCCGCCTGAAGCGCATGGCTGAAGGGCCAGTCGCGCCGCGCTTGCTGCTGCCGGATGTGCCCGCCCTGGTGGCGGGCCAGGGCCGCGCCGTGCTGCTGGATAGTGATGGCAGCATCGAAACCCTGCCGGCGCGGGCCGTGGCGGCGCGCCTGGTGGATACCGCGCCGCTTTTGGTCCATGCCCCGGCCATGGCGCGGCGGCTTGGCGTGCCGGGCATTGCCCCGGCGCATGACCTGCTGGAGCTTTTCGCCTTTGTGCTGCCCGCCGCATCCTGTGCGCCCACGCCGCGCGGCCTGGCTTTGGCGCTTGGCCTGCCCGTGCCGCGCGATGATGAAGCCGCTGTCGCGTTATTGCCCGATATCGCGACCGAATTGCTGCGGCGTCTGGCCGATGATCGCGCCGCGCCACTGAACCGCGATGCCGCAAGCCTTGCCGCGCGCATGGGCGAAGCAGGCTGGCCCTGGGCGCGTTCCGTTCTTGCCGCGCTTGGTGCGCCGGCTGCACGTTCGGGCATGGAAGGCTTGCGCGTCTGGCGCCGCTTGCCGGAATGGGCGGAAGCCGCACCCGCCAATCCGCCATCCTCCTTCGGGATTGAACCGAATGAAGCGCGGGCGAGGCTTGCGCAGATATTGGGTGAGGGGGCGGAACAACGCCCGCAACAGGCGGATTACGCATCCGCTGCCGCCGCGGCTTTTGCGCCCCGTGAAGACCAGGGCGCGCCTGCCTTGGTGCTGGCGGAAGCCGGCACGGGCACGGGGAAAACCTTGGGCTATGTCGCGCCGGCCAGTCTTTGGGCGGAACGCAATGGCGCGCCGGTCTGGATTTCGACCTTCACCCGCAATCTGCAACGCCAGATTGATCAAGAAACCGCGCGGCTTTTCCCCGATGCGGAAGAACGCCGCCGCCGCGTGGTGCTGCGCAAGGGGCGGGAGAATTACCTTTGCCTGTTAAACCTGGAAGATGCGCTGGGCTTTTCCGCCATGCCGGGGCAGGGGGTGGCTTTGGGCCTGGTGGCGCGCTGGGCGGTGGCGACACGTGATGGCGATATTCTGGGGGGCGATTTTCCAGGCTGGATCACGGAATTATTCGGTACGGCCAATATCATGCCACTCGCAGATCGGCGCGGGGAATGCATCCACGCCGCCTGCCCACATTATCGCAAATGCTTTGTGGAACATTCCATTCGCCGCGCGGAAAGCGCTTCCATCGTCATTGCCAATCACGCGCTGGTGATGATCCAGGCAGCACTCGGTGGCGGTGAAGATGGCCGCGCGCTGCGCTTGGTGTTCGACGAAGGCCACCATCTGTTCGATGCCGCCGATAGCGCCTTTTCCGCTGATTTGACCGGCGCGGAAATGGCGGAACTCCGCCGCTGGATTCTGGGTGCGGAAGGTGGGCGTTCCCGCGCGCGCGGCCTCAAGCGGCGGTTGGAGGAATTGGTGGGCGACCGCCCGGAATTGCAGGCGCCGCTGGAAGCTGCCTTGCACGCCGCGCGCGCGCTGCCGGCGGGCGGCTGGTCTGGCCGTTTGGGCGAAGAAGCCGCCCCCGCCCTCGTGGCCGAACCCGCCAATCCGGCTGAGGGTTTTCTCCGCGCCGTGCGTCGCCAAGTGCGGGCGCGCAATGCTGAAGCCGAAGAAGCCGGGCATTACGATGCGGAATGTGATCTTTTCCCGCTCAATGCCGATATGGCGGAAATCGCCGGCGCGCTTGAACGCGCGCTGCAACGCCTGGAAGCGCCCATCCGCCATTTGCGCGAAAAGCTGCTCGCACGCATGGAGGATGAAGCCGCCGAGATTGAAAGCGCTGACCGGCTGCGGATTGAGGCGATTTGCGGTTCCCTCGAACGCCGCGTGCTGATGCCGCTTGCCGCTTGGCGCGCCATGCTTGGGCGGATTGGTGGCGAAGAACCCGCACCGGGCGCGCGGCCCGATATGGTGGATTGGCTTTCGATCGAAAGGCGCGGCGGGCAGGATTTGGATGCGGGGATGCATCGGCATTGGCTGGACCCCACTATCCCCTTCGCCATGCAGGTCGCCGCCCCGGCGCATGGCGTGCTGATCACCTCGGCAACGCTGCGCGATGCCGCCGAGGCTGATGAAGAAGACCCCGAAGCCGCCTGGCGCGAGGCTGAGGCGCGCACTGGTGCTGCGCATTTGCCGCTGCCCGCGATCCGTGCGGCGGTGGCATCCCCCTTCGATTACGCGGCGCGCACGCGCTGCATTGTGGTGACGGATGTGGCGCGCGAAAACACCGCGCAAATTGCCGGCGCCATGCGGGATTTGTTTCTGGCAGCCGGCGGCGGCGCGCTTGGGCTTTTCACCGCCATTCGCCGCTTGCGCGATGTGCATGGCCGCATCGCGCCCGCCTTGGAAGAAGCCGGCCTGCCGCTTTACGCGCAGCATATTGACGCGATGGATAACGCGACTTTGGTGGATGTGTTTCGGGCCGAGGAAAATTCCTGCCTGCTTGGCACGGATGCCATGCGTGATGGCGTGGATGTGCCGGGACGTTCCTTGCGCTTGCTGGTGTTCGACCGCGTGCCCTGGCCGCGGCCGAGCATCTTGCACCGCGAACGCCGCCTGCATTTGTCTGGGGGCAGACCGAAGGAATATGATGACCGCATCACGCGCCATCGGCTGCGTCAGGCTTTTGGCCGTCTGATCCGCCGCGCCGATGACAAGGGCGTTTTCGTAATGCTGGATCGGTCCTGCCCTTCGCGGCTGCTGGCCGGCCTGCCCCCCGGCGTGCTGCTGCGCCGCATGGGCCTGGCCGATGCGGCGCGGGAAGTGCGGGAGTTCCTTGCCTAATCCTGCTCAATATCAGGCATGCGGTAGCGATCCGCCGGATCAAGCCAGCCCTTGAAATGCGGCGCGCGTTTTTCCGCGAAGGCGGCGCGGCTTTCCAATAGATCGGACTTGTCGCCATGTTCGTGCAACCTCGCGGCCAGGCGCTGTTGCGCGGGCGTTGGCGCGGGGCGCATGCGGCGCATCATATGAATGGTGTTGACGCGTGCGGCGGGGGGCAGGGTCAGCATGTGGCGGGCCATTTCCATCGCTGTTTCCATCAGCGCTTCCGGCGCCACCAGGCGATTGATGAAACCAAGCTGGTAAAAGCGTTCCGCCGTGAAGCGAAAGCCCAGCGCCATTTCCATCGCAACCGGATAGGCAAGATTGGCAAGATGCCCGTGATTATAGCCACCCAATAGCCAGCGCTTGGCTTCCGAGACTTCAAAAACCGCCTCATGCACCGCAACGCGCAAATCCGTGCGTTCCACCAGCATGAAGCCGCCACCCATGGCAAAGCCATTCACCGCTGCAATCACAGGCTTTTCCAGAGTGCCATCATTGAAGGGGTTTTCCAGATCAATCTTCCGCCCGCCTGGGCTTTTATCGGCGAGCGACTCCTTCATATCTTCGCCAGCGCAAAAGCCGCGCCCGGTGCCGGTCAAGATCGCGACTTCCAGCTTTTCATCAGTGCGAAACGCGGACCAAATGCGCGCCAATTCCAGCCGCATTTCATGGTTCAGCGCATTCAGCCTTTCGGGCCGGTTCATGCGCACCACCAGAATCTGCCCGTGGGTTTCGGTTTCAACAACGGCCATGTGATTTTCCCTTCGATTTTGGGCACATGATGGGCGGGGCGGGCTGCGCTGGGAAGGGGCGATTTCCCAAACCCCCGCTTCCTGTTCTAGCCTTCCCCAACAACCCAACCAGGCAGGAAAACCATGCGTAAGCTCACCATTGGCGATGTCACCATCACCAGCATCATCGAACGCGATGGCCCCTGGCGCGCGCCGGGGCAGATGTTCCCTGATGCGCCCGCAGACCAGATCGAAGCGACGCTGAAGGAACTTGAACCCGAAACCTATGATGTTGCTTCCGGCAAGATGGTAATCACCTATCAAACCTATGTGGTGCGCACGCCGCACCATACGATTTTGGTGGATACCTGCACGGGTGAGGATAAGGGCTATCCCGCGCCGATGGATTTTCCGAAGCAGCCCTGGCTGGATGGGTTGAAGGCAGAAGGGCTTTCCTTCGACGATATTGATTATGTGATGTGCACCCATTTGCATATTGACCATTCCGGCTGGAATACCGTGCTGCGTGATGGCCGCTGGGTGCCAACCTTCCCGCGCGCCAAATACGTGTTCCACAAGCGCGAATATGCCGCGTGGGAGGCTTCAACCAAGGCCGGCGAAACCCGTCCGGGCGGCGGCGGTTCTGTCTTCACCATGAATTGCGAACCCGTGGTGGCGGCGGGGCAGGCGCTGCTGGTGGATGATGATTTCAGCCTGGATGATTGTATCACCATCGAACCGACGCCTGGCCATACGCCTTGCCATTGCTGCGTGCATATCAATAGCCGCGGTCAGCATGCGGTGATCACGGGCGATCTGATGCATCACGCGCTGCAAATCCATCGGCCTTCCTGGTCCACCATGTTCTGCTGGGACCCAAATGCAGCCGCCGATAGCCGCACGCGCTTTCTGGCGAATGTCGCTGATACGGATACCAAGCTGCTGCCGATCCATTTCCCCAATCCTTCGGTCGGGCGGGTGGAATCGAATGGTGATCGCTTCCGCTGGAGATATGTGCGCTAACGCCCCGCGTTGCGTATCAAGGCCCTGTGCGCGGAAACGGGGAGATGACCGAAGCTATCGTCTATCACTGCAAGGATGGCCTTGCGCGCATTACGCTGAACCGGCCTGAGGCGCGCAATGCGCTGAATAGCGCCATGTGCGAAGCGCTGGTGGCGGCCACGCGCCGCGCGCGGGAAGATGGCGCGCGCTGCGTGCTGGTGCAGGCGATTGGCAGTGTGTTTTGCGCTGGCGCGGACCTCAAGGAACGGCAGGGCATGGGCGATGACGCGGTGCGCGCGCGGCGCCTGAAAGCCTTTGCCGCCTATGATGCTTTGGAACGCTTACCCATGCCGGCGATTGCCGTGGTGGAAGGCCCCGCTGTTGGTTCGGGCGTGGAAATCGCCGCCGCTTGTGATTTCATCATCGCCACACCTGCCGCTTCCTTCCGCACGCCGGAAGCGCTTTGGGGCACGGTGGGCGCCACGCAGCGCCTGCCGCGCATCATCGGCAAAAGACTGGCCAAGGATTTGATGTTCACGGGCCGCGCCCTTGGCGCCGAGGAAGCGCGCGAAGCGGGGCTCGTTTCGCGCGTGGTGGCGCCCGATGCGCTGGCCGCATGCATCGCGGAGGCCACCACCACCATCCTGAAGGCACCCCCCGCCGCCATGGCGCTGGCCAAGCGCTGCGTGGATGAAGGGCTGGAACGTGACCCGCGCGGCGCGCTCGCCACCGAAATCCTGGCCATCGAGGAAAGCCTGGCCGCCGCAGAATGGCGCAAGAAAATGCAGGAGTTCGGCTGATCCATACCGCCCGATCCAGAAGGCACGCTTAACCCGGTCCCGAGGGCCAATAAAAGCAGGCTGGACAGGGCAGGGGCGGTTCGCTAGAAAAAGTTCTCTGGAGAGGCCTCGGCCCCGCCAGGGCCCAGATAGCTCAGTTGGTAGAGCATGCGACTGAAAATCGCAGTGTCGCTGGTTCGATTCCGGCTCTGGGCACCATTTTCCCCCGTTATTCAAATAAAAAAACATTAGGCATGGGGTTTGCTCTGCCGAAGCGGGGGCGCTGCCCTCGAACCCCCGCCGGGGTCACAATGTTACGCCGGGTCCCGCCAATGTCGGCGACCCGGACCGGAGCGATAGCATGAACCCCAGCCAAGGCATCAAAACGCCCCACCGCATTGTCGTGGTCGGTGGCGGGGCGGCGGGGTTGGAACTCGTCACAAGGCTCGGGCATCGCTATGCTCGCAGCGGCGCGGCTGAGGTCACGCTGGTGGAGCGCGCGCGGACGCATCTTTGGAAGCCATTGCTGCATGCAGTGGCGGCCGGCAGCCTCGATCGGGACCGGCATGAGCTTCATTACCTGAGGCAAGCCCATAACCACCACTTCACCTACCGCTTCGGCCCCATGACCGACATTGACCGGGAAGCCCGAGAAGTCCTGGTGGGCGCCACCATTGACGATGAAGGCCGTCAGGTCACGCCACCAAGCCGCGTGCCCTATGACACGCTGGTGATCTGCATTGGCAGCGTCACCAATGATTTCGGCACGCCGGGTGCCGCCGAACACGCCGTGCCGCTGGAAAACGTGGCCCAGGCCAGCCGCTTTCATCGCCGCCTGGTCAATGCGTGCCTGCGCGCCAATAGCCAAGCCGAACCGGTGCGCCCGGGCCAGCTTCATGTCGCCATCATCGGCGCGGGGGCCACCGGCACGGAATTGGCCGCCGAACTGCACCGCACTTTGCGCGCGGTTGTTGCCTATGGCTTGGACAGGATTGACCCGGCGCGTGATGTCCGCATCCGCCTGATTGAAGCGGCACCACGCATCCTGCCCGCGCTTCCCGAACGCATCTCAGCCGCCACCATGAAACTGCTGGAAGATCTGGGCGTTGAGGTCCTGGCCGGCCGCCGCGTGGCAGAAGTGCGCGCCGATGGCGTGGTGCTGGCCGATGGCGCCGTCATCCCCGGTGAACTTGTGGTCTGGGCCGCCGGCGTGAAAGGCCCTCAGGTGCTGCGCAATATCGGCGGGCTTGAGACCACACTAAATGATCAACTGGTCGTGCTGCCAACGCTGCAAACCACCCGCGACCCGGATATCTTCGCCCTTGGTGATTGCGCCGCCTGCCCGCGCCCGGATGGCAAGGGCAATCTGCCACCGCGCGCCCAGGCCGCGCATCAGCAGGCGACGCATTTATACCGGCAAATTGACCGCAAGCTGCGCGGGCTTGAAGTGGAGCCCTTTGCCTATCGCGATTTCGGATCGCTGGTGTCACTTGGCAAATACTCAACCGTCGGCAGCCTGATGGGCTTCCTGGTTGGGCGCAGCATGTTCATCGAAGGCTATTTCGCGCGGATGATGTATCGGTCTTTGTACAAAATGCATCAGACAGCGCTGCATGGGCATGCGCCGGTGCTATGGCGAACGCTGGTGGGGATGGTGGCGGATCGGGGGCAGCCGCAGGTGAAGCTGCATTGAAAAGATGGGGGCGCTGCCCCCAGACCCCCGCCGGGGTAACAGTGTTACCCCGGACCCCGCCGCAACCGAGTTTGGCGTTGACGAGGGGCGGGGTAGCGTGGCCATAAAGAGCATTACGAATCAGGGCGATTCGGTGGGGGTCCTGAATGCAGGAAGACGCTGGTAAGGACTTGCGGGCAGTAGTGGCAGGGCGGCAATTCGCCACGATCCTGGCCGATCCTCCTTGGCAATTTCAAAACCGTACTGGCAAAATCGCCCCCGAACATCGTCGCCTGTCGCGCTACGACACCATGACGCTTGACGATATCAAGGCGCTACCGGTGGCGGAGGCGGCGGCCCCGGTGGCGCATCTCTATCTTTGGGTCCCCAATGCGCTGTTGCCGGAAGGCTTGCAGGTCATGGCTGCCTGGGGCTTTAACTACAAATCGAACATCGTCTGGCACAAAATCCGCAAGGATGGCGGCTCAGATGGCCGCGGCGTCGGCTTTTACTTTCGGAATGTGACCGAATTGCTCTTGTTCGGTGTGCGTGGAAAGAACGCACGCACCCTGTCACCCGGGCGCAGACAGGTGAATTTGCTCGGCACCCGCAAGCGTGAGCATTCGCGCAAGCCCGATGAGATCTACCCCATCATCGAAGCCTGCTCACCTGGTCCTAGGCTTGAGCTTTTTGCCCGTGGACAGCGAAAGGGCTGGACTGTCTGGGGGGATCAAGCAGGGGAAGGTTACGCCCCCTCGTGGCCGACCTATCGGCATAACTCGGCAAATGATCTGCTGAGCCTGATCAATCTTCCAGCGGAATGACGCGCAGCGCAGCATGAGGCAACGCCACCAGAGTCAAAGCCATGCTTGATCGCCTTCGGGAACAGGGCTTTGACATCGCCTTTGAGGCCCACGCTGAAGCCATCCTCTCCGTTGATTTCCCGGAAGTGGCTGCGGAAATAGAGCAAGCATTGCTGGATTTCCGTATTCCCGTTCGTGAATTGGTAGCTGGAGGAGGAGGCGAGGCACAAGGCACGCAAAGGTTGCGACGTTCACTGGCAGCGAAAGGCTGGTCTAAGCAGACCTTTGTCGTTGAACGCAGCATCAATGGCCTTAAGCGCGAAAGCCAATCGCATGAGGTGGATCATGTTCGTACCTACGCTGATGGCAAATGCATTGCGCTTGAGATTGAGTGGAACAACAAAGATCCTTTCTTTGATCGGGACCTTGAGAACTTTAAGCGGCTTCATGCGGATGGTGCGATTTCTGTTGGCATCATCATCACCCGTGGGACGCAGCTGCATAATGGCTTGCGGGGATTGATTGGCGATTTTTTGTTGCGTGAGGCCGTTTCGGAGTTCGCGGCCTTGGCCAATTATGGCTATCGCCCGACTCCCCGCCAGCGTGAAATGATCGAAAGGCGCTTGGGGCCTTCAGCAAAGCCTGAGGATTTCGCCACCTCGGTGGCTCAGGTACTTGTTTCTGATAAGTTCGGGGAAGCAACGACGCATTGGCGCAAGTTGGAGGACCGCCGACAGCGCGGAGTCGGTAATCCATGCCCCCTCTTGTTGGTGGGTCTTCCGTTGGGAATTCTTGAACCTGCCTGAGGCACCAAGCCCCAAATTGGTGGGGTCCGGGGTAACACTGTTACCCCGGCGGGGGCCTGGGGGCAGCGCCCCCAGCACTTCTCCCCAAACACGAAAAGGGGGCCTAAGCCCCCTTCAAATCCCTCGCGCGATGACGCAGGCCGAAGCCTGCGCGACATCAGCCCTGGCGGGCCTTCAGCCGCGGGTTCTTCTTGTTGATCACGTAAACGCGACCGCGGCGGCGTACCACAACGCAGTTTTTGTCACGGATCTTGGCGGTCTTGAGTGAGTTACGGATTTTCATTGGTCAAACCTTTCGAAGGCGCGTTGTCTAAGCAAGCCAAGGGGCTAAGTCAACCCATCACAGCCTTTAGAGCGTTTGTTTGATCGCATTTTCCGAGCCGCCAAGTGATCCCACTTGGCTTGAAAATGCTCTATTCAGCGGCGCGGCGTTCTTCCTCCATGATGCGCAGAAACCCATCCCGCGTCTGGGGCAGTTTCCGGCCCATGATCTGTTCGGCCACCTGGGTGCGCAGTACTTGGGCGGTGCCGCCAGCAATGGCAAACATCCGCGCATCGCGCAAATAGCGCTCCATCGGGTTGTCGCGCGAATAGCC
>JADCFX010000050.1 GCA_020249285.1 Roseomonas sp.
CCGCCGGAGATTGTATAATTTGCCGTGAGCGTGAGGCCGACATCGCGGATACCGCCGCCGGCCTTGTATTCCGGCAGACCACTCGCGGTGGCGCCTGCCCGTGTCACGCTGAAGAATGTCTGATTGTAGCTATCACTGGCATAGGACGCGAGTGCGATGGCACCGAGCCGTAGCCGTTCCGTAGCGGCGAAGCGATAGCTGCCACCAAAAAAGAGCAGGCCGCCGGATGCGGTCGAAGAAACATCATGGTGATACTCCAATTCAATGGCGGCTTCGTCGCGCCTGGTGAGAACGTCGCGGAAGGGCAGCCGCATGAAGGCGCCGGCTATGGTCCCATCGTCAATATCGCCGAGCCGCTTGACACGTTCATTCTCGACGTCAGAGCGGCCACGCCGCTGACCCAGAACCGGGCCAGCTTCGATGCCAGACCAGGGTAAGACATTGGCACGCACGCCAAAGCCGCCGGCCAGCGTGGCAGTTTCGATGTAATAAGTATCGTAAGCGAGGCGCCCGGCGATGAGCGGGCCGACCGTCCGGTCGCTCGAACCCTGATACTCTGGGGTAGAGAGGGCACCGAGCGCGAAGAAGCCCGAAATCCGAGGATCGGACTGAGCCATTGCCGGGCTGGCGAGACCTGCCAGCAGAAGTGGCGCCGCGAGAGCGACCAGCGGGGAGCGGATGATTTTATTCATGGACCCAAGGCCTTTCGGTTGAAACGGTTATGCCGATTTTGCGAGGCATCGGCACCGCGGAAACGGCGACGAAGCACTCACCTGAATTTAGTTTAACATTAAACTGACCAGTGTCCAGATAAATTTCACGTAACATATTGTTACGGAAACACTATCGCGACGGAGGCGGCTGAACTTAGGGGGGGAGCAAGTTTTCGCGCAAGGTGGCATCCTTCGTCGACTCAAAAAATACGTCCAAACAATACGTTAAAGTAGGTCGTTGGGCCTAAGATGAACCGAAGCCCGGCTAAACGATAGTGGTCAGCCTTCAGCCGCCATCGCCGGGCATGGCGCATGCCGCCACGATCAGCGCAATAAGGTCATTGGCCACCTCCTGCGCGCGATCCTCGGGATTCCAGAGATCTCCCCCCGCGCCTTCGGCGCGCAGGGCGCAGAATCCATAAACGGCGGCCCAGGCCAGCGCGAGTCGCGCACGCAAGGCGCGTCCATCCGCGCCCGGCACGTGTCCGGCCATGGCCTCCGTAAGCGGTACCCAGGAAGCCTGCATTGCGTGCTGCAATGCCGGGTCAGCCAAATTCATTAAGTCGGTCCTATACATCAGGCGGAAATGCGCAGGATTGTTGCGTGCGAAAGCCAAATAGCCATGGCCTGTCGCGACAAGGCGGGTGTGGGCATCGGCATCGGGCGGCAGTGCTGCCACCGCATCCCGCATCGATTGCGCCAGGCGCTGGTTTCCTTCGATGGCGAAGCTTGTCAGCAGGCCGCGCAGATCGCCGAAATGAGGCGCAGCAGCGGAATGGGAAACGCCAGCACGTCGGGCGCATTCCCGCAGGCTGACCGCATCCGGCCCGGCCACCAGAACAATATCAGCAACGGCATCCAGCAACGCGCGGCGGAGCGCGCCATGGTGGTGTTTGCCCTTGGGCTTGGGCGCGACCGTCATGGGACGTTCATGCTGTGTGACGAATTGCTTGACAATGGGAATTCCTGGCAGCCATAAACTGACCAATGGAAAGATAGTGGTGGATGATGGAACCTGCAACAGTCTTTTCGGCGGCCAACAACCTAGCCATGGCGGGCTGGTTGGCCATGTTGGTGGCGCCGCGGACGCGCCTTGTCATCTGGTGGATATGCGGCCTTGGCATCCCGGGGCTATTGGCAGCGCTCTATGTGCTTTTGATGCTGCTTTACGCGCCGCATGCTGAGGGGGGTTTTTCATCCCTGGCCCAAGTCGCCCTGCTGTTCCGCCATGATGGCGTATTGCTGGCGGGATGGGTGCACTACCTTGCCTTCGACATGTTCATCGGCGCCTGGATGTGCCGAATTGCCGCAGCCGAGAACATGAATCCCTGGGCGGTACGGCTTTGCCTGCCACCCACCTTTCTGGTTGGACCGGTCGGGCTTCTTTTGTTCCTGATCCTGCGATTTTTTCTCCTGCGGCGCCTTGGCCCAGGGAACCCATCATGACCAAACTTCGGGCGCTATTCGCGGCATTGGATCAACGCCAGCGGATGCTTGCCCGTCTGGGCTGGGTCATGCTGATCATCGTGGCACTTTGTTTTGCTGCGACGATTATTGACAGCCGAACGATCAATGGCGTTTCCGTTTGGGTGAAGCCCGCGAAATTCGCGGCGTCCTTCGTCGCCTGGTTCTGGACCATGGCCTGGGCCTGGGGGGTGCTTGCGCCTGCAGCGCGCGACGGTTGGGTGGCGCGCATCGTCTTGTGGGGGACAGTGCTGGCAGCGATTTCTGAGCAGGCTTGGATCCTGTTGCGCGCTGGCCTTGGGCAACCGAGCCATTTCGCCACGGACTGGCTTGGTGAGATCGCCTATAGGCTGATGGGGCTCGGCGCCATGACCCTGGTTTTTTTGGCCTTCTTGCTCGGCTTGCTGGTCCTGCTGCGCGGTGATCAGCGGCAAGCGCTGAATTGGAGGCTGGCTGTCGGGCTTGGCTTGGCCATCAGCGGCATTCTTGGGGGCATTACCGGCGCCAAAATCTCCAGTATGGCAACACCCTATGTCGGCGGCACCATGACGGATGCCGCTAATTTCGCGCCATTCTTCTGGTCACGCGATGGCGGCGATCTGCGCGCCGCACACTTCCTTGCAGTACACGCCATGCAGGCGCTTCCAGCCTTTGTGCTGCTAGGCCGATCCGTGACGCCGGTTGGTGTAGGTCTTGCCGCTTGCGCTTGGATCACCTTGACGGCCGGGGCCTATGCCGCCGCCTTCGCCGGTATTTCACTGTCACCTTGATGGGGCTTGTTATCCGTCACCAAATGATTTGAGACCGATTGGTATTCTGGCTATGAACCGCCCCGGGTAAGCCATCGGCTCCAACTTCCAAATAGGATGGAGCCCTTTTGAGCAAGACGACGAACAAGTTTTCCCCTGAAGTCCGTGCCCAAGCGGTGCGGATGGTGCTGGATCACGAGGGGGAGCACTCCTCTCGCTGAGCTGCGGCGTTATCGATTTCCAAAAGATCATGCCAATCGGTAATTCCAGGCAGCGGCGCCAAACCGGCTTTGGGTCTCTGACTTTACTGGCCATATCTGGTCGCATTTTCCGAGCCGCCAAGCGTTCCACTTGGCTTGAAAATGCTCCGTGTCTCGACCTGGACTGGACCTGTCGCGTGTTTACGCCGCCGCATCTGACCCTGGCTGCGCGACACCTTCGATTGGAGAGGTTGATTTCCATCAAGGACATCCGCCAGCCACTACGCCTAGCCTCATCCGATGCGGCATCACCATACAGCTGCGCAAGGATCATCATGTCCATCATGCAGGGCCTACGGGCCTATCACGCCGCTCTCGGCCTTTTGGTCATCGCAGCCTTTCTGACAGGCGAACTTGGCATAATCCACGCGGTGCTTGGCTACGCAATCGCGGTCATCATCGGGGGTCGGCTCATTGCTGCCATATCCGGTCTTCGGCAACTGGGCCTTTCACGTTTCTACCCGCGGTTCGATGGGCTGACGCTCGGTAATGCGTTCACCCACCCAGCCATCAGCAAGACGCTGCTGGCCGGCATCGCCGCCTGCCTAATCTTGGCCACCGCGACTGGTATCGCCTTGGATCGCGGCAGGACGCTAAGTTTGGCAACCAGCGTCGTCGTGACCGAGGCGCATGCGCGTGATGATAGCCGTGATGATAGCCGTGAACTCCGCCGAGACGCAGAAGGCCGTGGCGGAAAGCAAGAAGACGGGATCCTCGGCGAAGCGCATGAAGGGCTGTCGAACTTCCTCATGATCATCGTCGGGCTTCACGTCGCTTACCTGTTTCTTTTTAAGCGCCCACTGGCGCGTTTCATGCTTTTCCTCGCGGTCCCAAACTCCCGTCAGGCCAAATCGGATCACACGCCCTGAGGCATAATGGACCTGTCACGGTTTTGTGCCGCTCCTTTGATCACCTATTGTGCAACAAAGGAGGTGGACCATGGGCACAGTCAGGACGGATGAATTTCGCAAAGAAGCGGTGCGAATAGCGCTGACCAGCGGGCTTTCGCGGCGCCAGGTGGCGGATGACCTTGGGGTCGGCTTTTCGACCTTGAACAAATGGGTGAGCGCGCATCGTGGCACGGGCGCGGTTTCGGCTGAGGACCGTGACCTCGCGCGGGAGAATGAACGACTTCGTCGTGAGGTCCGTATCCTGAAGGAGGAGAGGGACA
>JADCFX010000051.1 GCA_020249285.1 Roseomonas sp.
CATTTTGCCGATCGGGTCTTCCGCCCAGGTAATATCCAAAGGCTCCAACGCCTGACAGATACGCAAGGCCGCAGGATAGGACCAAAGGCTGTGCAATTCAGCCATGATCTCCATTCTATCGCCAACGGCGCGACGGATTTTCTCAAATGGCTCAAGACCGCGCTTGAGGTCAGCAAGCGTAATGGATTGGCCCTGTGTCGCCGGCGCATAAATGTCGAAGGGCCAGATTTTCATGGCGGTGAAGCCTTCAGCGAGCAGGCTTTCCGCCAGCGCACCCGCATCACGCATAAAGGCAACCTGGTCATCATAAGGCCCGCGTGCTTGATCCGCCGCGCCAATATCGCGGCGCTGCACGCTTTTGGTGTTGTAATCATAGCCTGCGCAGGTGTTGTAGCTGCGCACCTTGTCGCGTGAGAGCCCGCCCAGCGCTTCATGCACTGGAATGCCCCAGCGCTTGCCCGCCAAATCCCAAAGCGCGATATCCACAGCGGAGGCGGCGCGGATTTCCGCGCCGGATGATCCAAACCCGACATAGGGCGTCAGCAAGTGGCGCGAAATGCCTTCAATCTGGCGCGCATCACGCCCCAGCAAAAAGGGTGCGACGCTTTCATGGATAACCGCTTCCACCGCAGCGGCGCCGCGAAACGCCTCTCCCAAACCCATCAGCCCATCATCGGTTTCGACTTCAAGCCAAAGCAGGTTGGGGCGTTCAGCGATACGGATGGTCCGTAGCGCGCGGATCTTGCTCATGGTGATGTCACTCCGCACGGATACCTTGGCGCCGCACCACGTCAGACCAACGCGCGACCTCGCTTTGGATATGCGCGCCCATTTGTTCGGGCGTGCCGCCAATAGGCATCACCGCCAATTCCTGCATGCGTTGGCGCACTGCGGGGGTTTGCATCGCCTTATTGAAGGCCGCATTCAGCGCGGCAATGGCGGCAGGCGGCGTTCTGGCCGGCGTCATGAAACCGAACCAACTGTCAATCACCATGCCTTGCACGCCTTGTTCGGCAAAGGTTGGCAGATCGGGCAATTCCGGAATGCGCTCCGCACTCAGCGCCGCCAAAGCGCGCACAGTGCCGGCGCGGATATGCGGCAGGATGGACGGCAGATTATCGAAAAACACGTCAACGCGCCCGGCAATCAAATCCGTCGCTGCCGGCCCGCTGCCGCGATAGGGCACATGGGTCATTTCAATTCCCGTGATGCTGCGCAGCAATTCCGGGCCAAGATGATTGGAAGCCCCAACACCTGAGGATGCAAAGCTCAATGGTGTGGTCTTCGCCAGCGCAATGAATTCCTGGATGTTGCGCGCGGGCAGATCCTTGCGCACGGTCATCACATTGCGTACCGCGCCGGTCAGGATGACGGGCGCGAAATCATTCAAACTATAGCCCGGATTGGCATAAAGCGCGGGGTTGGCGCCACAGGGTCCGAAGGCGCATTGAATAAGCGTCGAGCCATCCGCCGCACCGCGCGCGGCTTCCGCCATGCCGATATTGCCGCCCGCACCGCCGCGATTTTCAATCACGGACCCGCGCGGCAGGAAGGGCGCGGCGGCTTCAGCCAGAACGCGCGCCAGGATGTCGCTGGTGCCAGCCGGGGTGAAGGGCACGATGATGCGAATGGGGCGGTCGGGCAGATCGGCGGCCTGCACGCTTCCGGCAAAAAGTACGGCGCAAAACGCCAAGGCATAGCGCAACATTGGATCCCTCCTTTTCCTTCTGGGAATGAGGCTAGACCGCGCGGCTGCCGCCCGCAAATTCCACTTGCTCCGCGAAGGCCACCCGGTCCAAGCTTCCCTCTAAGGCACGCAAAGTGCCGTATTGGGAAGGAAACACGGCTATGAAATTCTTGTCGCGGGCCGCGCTGGCCCTTGCTGCGCTATGGGCTGGCAGCGCGCCGGCCTCTGCCCAGGTGCAAATGATCATCCCCTGGCCGGCGGGTGGCGGGACGGACATTATCGGCCGCCTGATCCAGCCGGTATTTACCGAGGCGATGGGCACGCAGGTGGTCATTCGCAATGTTGGCGGCGCCACGGGCACCATCGGCACATCGGAAGTGGTGCGCGCCAAACCGGATGGGCAGATGATCCTGCTGACCTCCATGGCGCCGATCGCCATTCAGCCAAGCTTCATGGCGCGCGCGCCCTATCGCGCGGATCAACTCACCGCTGTCTGCCTGGTCGCGGAGGCGCCGGCCACGCTGATGACGCCAACCACAACGGGCATCAGGACGGTCGCCGATATCGTCGCGCGCGCCAGGGCCAATCCAGGGCAATTGCCCTATGCCTCGGGCGGTGTTGGCGGGCTCGGGCATTTGGCGATGACAGGCCTGTCGCGCGCCTTTGGCATCGAGATGAACCATATCCCCTTCCGTGGTTCGGGCGATAGCGTGCAGGCGATGCTTTCCGGCACGGTGCCGATGCTGACCGCGGAGGCGAATCTGGTGAAGCAATATGGGCTGCATGCGGTGGCGGTTTTTGCCGAACAACGCTCACCCGATTTTCCGGATACGCCCACGCTTCGCGAACAGGGGCTTGACCTAGTCTATCCGCTTTGGACCGGGATATTCACCACGCCCGGCACGCCGGAAGCCATCGTGGCCCGTATGGATGAGGCCTGCGGCAGAACGCTGCGCACGCCATCGGTGATTGAGGGCATGACGCGTGCGGGCCACCCCATCCGCTATCTGAACCATCAGGCCTTCACGGCCTATGTGAAGGCCGAGGCGGAGAAATATGCTGGGCTGATCCGCGATAGCGGCCTGCGGCAGGCGGATTGAAAAAACGGTGCGGGTGCCGCTTCAGTGCGGCCCCGCCGCCGCGGTGCCTTCCGGCGCATGGGCGAATTCCGGCACCAGCCGCGCCAATTGCTGAAGCACAAGCCACGCATTCCCCGCCCGCCCCGCCGCCGCACCTTCACATTGACAGCCGGGGCCGCGCGATGTTGGCTATTATCGGCCTCGAGAGAGGGTGAGGAGGAAAAAGCCATGAAGAAGCGCCAGATCCTGCGCGCTGCGGCCGGCCTTGGATTGCTGGCCGCCCCCGCCTATGCGCAAGCGCCTTTCCCCAGTTCTCGCATCCGCATGGTCGTGGCCTTCCCGCCCGGTGGAAACACGGACATTTTTGGGCGCCTGTTCGCCGAACCCTTC
>JADCFX010000052.1 GCA_020249285.1 Roseomonas sp.
ACGGAAGCCCAGCGTAGCGCGGTATTCGCATCGCCGAATAGCGTAATGCCCACCAGAAAGGCGCCAACCGCGCCGATGCCGGTCCAAACGGCATAGGCGGTGCCAACAGGGATCTCGCGCAGTGCCAGCAGCAACAGCCCGCCACTCGTGATGATGCAAGCGATGGCGAAGGCCAACCAGCCGTAGCGCAGCCCGCCCGCACTCCAACCGAGCTTAAGGCCAATCGGCCAGCCGATTTCGCAAAGCCCCGCCAACAGCAAATACAACCAGCCCATGCTCCATCCTTCACATCAAGAATATCAGGCGCCACGCAACAACCAGGATGGTCATGCCGACAGCAAGCGGCAAGTGAAGCCAGAAAGACCCGCCATAAAAAAGGGCCAGCGCTTGGCTGACCCTTTCAGTCACGCTGGGCGAATGCCTCAGCTCAACAAATCCGCCGGCACCGTGCCACCATTTTCGGCGACCTTATTCATCACCTGCTTATGCAGCCAGATATTCATCGTGGCAGAGTCATTCATATCGCCCGTATAGCCAAGCTCTGTCGCCAGCTCCTTGCGGGCGCCGAGGCTGCTATCCAGGTTCAGCAGCTTCATCAAATCAACGATGGACGTGCGCCAATTCAGCGGTTGACCCGCCGCAGCCGCCTTGCTTTCCATCAGCGCAACAAGATCAACCGCGCTCAGCGCCTCCACCGGCTCAGCGGCGGCAGAGGCGACAGCGGCAACCGCAGCGGTAGCATTGGCAACGGCGTCCTTCATCCCGCCCTCTACAGCCGCAGTCGCAGCTTCTGCGCGGCCAAAAATGCTGCCAATGATGCGTCCAAGAATGCTCATGTGATCCGTTCCTTTTCCATTTTTCTGTGAGGGAACAGACAATCGCGCCTTTCCCCAACCATGCGTAGAGTACCCGATCATATAGTTCAATAAACAGACAGATATGTGATATTTAAAAATTCGAAAACAGCACACAACAAAAAAGCGCGGCCTTCGCAAAATTATGTCAGTTCGGATCGGGCGGATTGGCACCATAGCCCAGAAAATCACGCGCGTAGTCAGTATGGGCGGCGCGAATCGTCACGGCGGATCAAGTTCCCGCACCATCTCAATCGCATAGGTCCGGAAGCCGGCCTTGCGATAAATGCGTTCAGCTTCATCATTGCCGGCCAGGACACCAATGTGAACCCGCCTGCAACCGGCTGCTTGGGCATGCGCCTCAGCTAGCGCAAGCATGGCACGAAAGGCGCCCTGGCCCCGCGATGCTTCTTCGACGAAGGCGTCGCAGATCGAGCATTCACGACGGTAATTGGGCGCGAGGAACGGCGCCGCTTCCTCCACAGCCAGGAAAAGGTGGCCAATGACCCGTCCTTGGGCCTCGGCCACCAGCATCAACCCACCATTGCCTGTACGGCGCTTGAAGTAGGCGAGTACTGATTCAGCGCTGGATGCTTCCGTTACGCGGTCCCCGGTAATCTCATTCTCGAACCGGTTCAGCGCAACGGTATTCGCCAAAAGTGCCTCATGGTCGGCCTCTCTCGCAACTCTCACAAGAAAGGCCGCCATGGCGTCAGTTCCTGCTCTTGTCCACGAGCGCGCCCTTCTTGATCCAGGGCATCATGCCGCGCAGCTTTTCACCCACTTCTTCAATCGGGTGTTCAGCCAAACGGCGGCGCGTGGCCTTGAAGCTTGCCTGGTTCACCTTGTTTTCCAGCATCCAATCGCGTGCAAAGCGGCCGGACTGGATATCTTCCAGCACGCGCTTCATTTCTGCCTTGGTTTCCGCGGTGATGATGCGCGGACCCGTGACGTATTCGCCATACTCCGCTGTGTTGCTGATGGAATAATTCATGTTGGCGATGCCGC
The DNA here is from genome assembly GCA_020249285.1 of Roseomonas sp. GTDB lineage: Bacteria > Pseudomonadota > Alphaproteobacteria > Acetobacterales > Acetobacteraceae > Neoroseomonas. The sequence continues at coordinate 1,863 of JADCFX010000052.1, forward strand.
CTTCATAAATCAGGTCCACAATCAGCTTCACTTCATGCAGGCATTCGAAATAGGCCATTTCCGGGGCATAGCCCGCTTCCACCAGGGTTTCGAAACCCGCCTTGATCAATTCCACCAGGCCACCGCAAAGCACAGTCTGTTCGCCGAACAGATCGGTTTCGCATTCTTCCTTGAAGGTGGTTTCAATCACGCCCGAACGCCCGCCACCAATGGCGGAAGCGTAAGACAGCGCGATTTCCAGCGCATTGCCCGAAGGGTTCTGATTGACGGCCACCAGGCACGGCACGCCGCCGCCCTTCTGGTATTCGCTGCGCACCGTATGCCCGGGGCCCTTCGGCGCGATCATGAACACATCAATATCCGCACGCGGATCGAGCAGGTTGAAATGCACATTCAAGCCATGCGCGAAGGCAAGCGCGGCACCTGGCTTCATATTGGCATGCAGGCTTTCACGATACAGATCGCCCTGGCCTTCATCCGGCGTCAGTACCATGACCACATCGGCCCATTTCGCCGCATCTGCCGGCGACATCACCTTGAAGCCCGCGGCTTCCGCCTTTTGCGCGGACCCGCCGGGACGCAGCCCAATCACCACATCCTTCACGCCGGAATCGCGCATATTCATCGCATGGGCATGGCCCTGGCTGCCAAAACCAATGACCGCAACCTTGCGGGCCTTGATCAGATTCACATCCGCATCGCGGTCATAGTAAACGCGCATCTGCCGTTTCTCCTTTGCTACGCAGCTTTTCGCCCGGATTGATCCTTGCGGAGCTTGGCGCCCGCGCAAAACAAGCGCGACCTCTTGGGCGAATACGGCCCGTTCATTCCTTTATTTTGCGCTTGCCGGCAAGATGCTGAATGCACCAAGCCGCGTTTTATGCGCGGGACAAGCCAGGCTTTACGCCGCCCGCTTCAAGGGCACCGCGCTTTCCTCGGCGTATTTCGCCAGCGCCACGCGATACTTGTCCCGCCGCCATTGCAGCAGCCGCCAGGAAGCCTTGGCCGCCATGTCAGAAACCCGCCCGCGCGGATCGAGCCCAATAGTCTTGAAGATCATCCCCATGCCGCGTTCGATATGGTTAAAGCGATAAAACCCAATCGCGCGGCCCATATAGGCGGTGGTGCAGCGTTCATGGTCGTAGGGCGTGCCCTCAGGCTCATTGGCGCTGTGGAAGGCGAAGGCGAGTTCATCATCCTCCGTCTCCCCAATGCGGCCCAAGGCGACGCGCAGGCGCTTGGAGAAGGAGAGATTCTCGCGCGCCAGATAGCGCTTCATATGATCATAAAACAGCTTGAAATGCCGGTACTCATCGGCGGCGATCAGCCGGCAGACCTGCTTCAGCGCGGGTTCATCGGTGGCTTCGCCAAGCGCGGTGTAATAGCTACTGGTGCCGGTTTCCACCATGCAGCGCGCGATTAATTCCCCGGTGCGGCTACCACGAATGGAAGCTTCCGCATCCAACTGAATCTGATACCCAGCGCGATAGCGTTCAAATGCCGAGGCGAAATCCCAGCCCGGATCAGCCAGCATGCCCCAACGGCCCAGGGCATCGCCATGCTGGGTTTCTTCCACGCCCCAATTTTCGACAGCCGCGATGAAATCCGGATCATCGGCAAAAACGCGCGTCAGGTAGGTCACGTAATCCGCCGCATTGCGCTCCACCATGGCGGCGGCCTTGATCAGCGGCACGATTTCAGGATCAACCTTGGAAGGATCGAAGCGATCCCAACCAAGCTCATCAATATGCCAATGCTTCATGAACCTACCCCGAGCGCCCTGCCATGAAGGGCCTTAACGACCCATTCAGACTATGTTTTTGTGCCAAGATGCGGCAGTTTCAAGGCAGGGTTGCACGAAACCCATCCCAAAAAGAAACGGGCGGATCCAAGACCCGCCCGCTCAAACTTGTGCCACGTTAAGGTGTCAGGCTGCTGCCGCTGCTTCAACCATCGCGCGCGCGGCCAGCATGCGGGCCATCATGGGTTCGCGCTTTTCCGGCGCTTCATTCGCCGCGGCGGCAAAGGCAGCCTCAGCCTCGGCCAAACGGCTCAGCGCTTCAGACTTGGAAAGAGAGGCCAAAGGTGTCGCCTCATCCGCAAGGATCGTCACGCGATCCGCAGCTACTTCCGCAAACCCGCCGGCGACGAAAAGCTGTTCCGTCACTTGGCCGCCTTCATGCACGGCAATCACGCCACCACGCAGGGAAACGATCATGGGTGCATGGCCAGCCAGCACGCCCATTTCACCTTCAGCCGCCGGAAACACCACCATATCAACCTTGCGGGAGAGCAGCAGCTTTTCCGGTGAGACGAGTTCGAGTTGGAAACTCGCCATGGTGATCAGGCCGCCGCCTTCATTTCTTCACCCTTCTTCACGGCCTCTTCAATCGTGCCGACCATGTAGAAGGCGGCTTCGGGCAGATGGTCGTAATCACCGCGGCAGATTGCTGCGAAGGACCGGATGGTGTCTTCCAGCTTCACGAATACGCCCGGCGTACCGGTGAAGACTTCGGCCACATGGAAGGGCTGGGACAGGAAACGCTGGATCTTCCGCGCACGCGCCACGATCAGCTTATCTTCTTCCGAAAGCTCATCCATGCCCAGGATGGCAATGATGTCCTGCAGCGACTTATAGGTCTGCAGGATCTTCTGCACTTCGCGCGCGGTGTTGTAATGATCCGCACCAACCACGCGCGGGTCCATCGCGCGTGAAGTGGAATCCAGCGGGTCCACCGCCGGGAAAATCCCAAGCTCCGCAATGGAACGATTAAGCACCGTGGTTGCGTCCAAGTGAGCGAAGGACGTCGCGGGCGCCGGGTCGGTCAAGTCATCCGCAGGCACGTAGATGGCCTGCACCGAGGTGATCGAACCCTTCTTGGTGGAGGTGATGCGTTCTTGCAGCGCGCCCATATCAGTGGAAAGTGTGGGCTGGTACCCCACGGCGGAGGGGATGCGGCCCAGCAGCGCAGACACTTCCGCGCCGGCCTGGGTGAAGCGGAAGATGTTATCAATGAAGAACAGCACGTCCTGGCCCTGCTCATCACGGAAATATTCCGCCATGGACAGGCCCGAAAGCGCCACACGAGCGCGCGCACCCGGTGGTTCATTCATCTGGCCATAAACCAGCGCCACCTTGGAACCTTCGGTATTGCCATCGCCAAGCTTGATGACACCCGCATCAATCATTTCGTGATACAGGTCATTACCTTCTCGCGTGCGCTCACCCACACCGGCAAACACGGAAACACCGCCATGGCCCTTGGCGATGTTGTTGATCAATTCCTGAATGGTGACTGTCTTGCCCACGCCGGCGCCGCCGAAAAGGCCGATCTTGCCGCCCTTCAGGTAAGGGGCCAGCAGGTCAATCACCTTAATGCCGGTCACCAGGATTTCCGCGCTGGTGGCCTGCTCATCAAAGGCCGGCGCTTCGCGGTGAATCGGGTAATGCATGGTGGCTGGCACGGGGCCGCGTTCGTCAATCGGCTCACCGATGACGTTCAGGATGCGCCCCAGCGTGCCCGGGCCCACCGGCACGGAAATGCCAGCGCCCGTGTCAACCACTTCGGTGCCCCGCACCAGGCCATCCGTGGTGTCCATGGCGATGCAGCGCACGGTGCGCTCACCCAAATGCTGGGCCACTTCAAGGACGAGCTTTTGCTCTCCGATCTGCAGCGTCAGCGCGTTCATGATGGAGGGTAGCTCGGCGGGGAACTGAACATCCACCACGGCACCAAGCACCTGCGTCACCCGACCCACATTATTCTTCATGGCAGTGATTCCTTCTTAAAGCGCTTCAGCGCCCGAGATGATTTCAATCAGCTCTCGGGTGATGTTGGCTTGACGTGTCCGGTTGTAGTTCAGCGTAAGCTTATTGATCATTTCGCCCGCGTTGCGCGTGGCATTATCCATGGCGGTCATCTGGCTGCCATAGAAACCAGCGGCATTATCGAGTAGCGCGCGATAAATCTGGATACCCAGATTTTGCGGCAACAACCGCGCCAGAATTTCTTCTTCCGTCGGTTCAAACTCGTAAAGCGCACCACCATCAGCCGCCACTTCTGGCAGCGGTGCCGGAATAAGCTGCTGGCCCACCGGCGTTTGGCTGATGACATTCTTGAAGCGGTTATAGATCAGCGTGCAAACATCAAATTCGCCGGCATCCAGCATGTCGCTGATCTTGGCGCTGACTTCAGAGGCATCTTCGAAGCCGATTCGCTTCTTATTGGCGAAGCTGATTTCTGCCACGATGCGGTTGGCGAATTCGCGCTTCAAATAAACGGCACCCTTGCGGCCGACAGTGATGATCTTCACCGTCTTGCCCTCAGCCTCCAGCGCGCGCACCTGGGCGCGGGCGAAACGACCGACATTGGTGTTGAAGCCACCGCAAAGACCGCGCTCGGCCGTCACCATCACCAGCAGATGCACCTTATCGGCGCCCGTGCCGACCAGTAGCTTCGGCGCATCTGGCGAGCCGGCGATGGAGGCACCCAGCGAGGCCAGCATCCGCTCCATCCGCTCGGCGTAAGGGCGCGCCGCTTCAGCCTGGGTCTGCGCACGGCGCAGCTTGGCAGCGGCCACCATCTTCATCGCCTGCGTGATCTTGCGCGTGGATTTCACGCTATTGATGCGCAGACGCAGGCTTTTCAGGCTGGGCATTGGCTACTCTCCCGCAAGCCCAATCTTAGGCGAAGCTTTTGGCGAAGCTATCAAGGAAGGCAATCAGCTTCGCTTCCGTGTCCTTCTTAATCTCACGATCATTGCGGATGCTGGTCACGATTTCCGGCGCAGTCGCCTTCATGTCGCTCAGCAGGCGGCTTTCAAACTCACCCACCTTATTCAGCGGCAGACGGTCCAGATAGCCACGCGTGCCGGCAAAAATCGCGATCACTTGTTCTTCAACCGCAACCGGCTTGAACTGCGGCTGCTTCAGCAGCTCGGTCAAACGCGCACCACGGGCCAGCAATGCCTGGGTGGAGGCATCCAGATCCGAGGAGAACTGAGCGAAGGCCGCCATTTCGCGGTACTGCGCCAGTTCCAGCTTGATCTTGCCGGCCACCTGCTTCATCGCCTTGATCTGCGCGGCAGAACCAACGCGCGAGACCGAAAGACCCACGTTCACGGCAGGGCGGATGCCTTTGAAGAACAATTCGGTTTCAAGAAAGATCTGACCATCAGTGATCGAAATCACGTTCGTCGGAATATAGGCCGAAACGTCACCCGCCTGGGTTTCAATGACTGGCAGCGCCGTCAGAGACCCATTGCCGGCATCATCGCCCATCTTCGCCGCACGCTCCAACAGGCGCGAATGCAGGTAGAAGACGTCACCCGGATAGGCTTCGCGGCCTGGCGGACGGCGCAGCAGCAGCGACATCTGACGATAGGCAACGGCCTGCTTAGAAAGGTCATCATAGAAAATGACGGCATGCATGCCATTGTCGCGGAAATATTCACCCATAGCGCAGCCCGTGTAGGGGGCCAGGAACTGCATCGGCGCCGGATCGGAAGCCGTCGCGGCAACAATGATGGAATATTGCAGCGCGCCCTGTTCTTCCAGCGTCTTCACCAACTGCGCGACAGTGGAGCGCTTCTGACCAATGGCGACATAGATGCAATAGAGCTTCTTCGATTCATCATCACCAGCATTGATGGTCTTCTGGTTGATGATGGTGTCCACGATAACGGCGGTCTTGCCGGTCTGACGGTCACCGATGATCAGCTCACGCTGGCCACGGCCAATCGGGATCAGCGCGTCAATCGCCTTGATGCCGGTCTGCATCGGCTCGTGCACGGACTTGCGCGGAATAATGCCAGGCGCCTTCACCTCGGCGCGCATGCGCACCACGTCGGTCAGCGGGCCTTTGCCATCAATCGGGTTGCCGAGGCCATCCACAACGCGACCCAGCAGGCCCTTGCCCACGGGCACGTCCACAATGTCACCGGTACGGCTGACCGTGTCGCCTTCCTTCACCGAAAGGTCGGAGCCGAAAATCACGACGCCGACATTGTCGGTTTCAAGGTTCAGCGCCATGCCCTTCACGCCGGAAGCGGGGAAATCCACCAGCTCACCAGCCATGACATTCTGCAGGCCATAAACGCGGGCGATGCCATCGCCCACCGTCAGCACGGTGCCAACTTCAGCGACATTCGCTTCGGCATCAAAGCCAGCGATCTGCTGCTTGAGGATTTCCGAAATTTCGGCCGGACGGATTTCCATGGTCAGGCAGCCCCCTTCATCGCGTATTGCAGGCGTTGCAGCTTGGATTTGATTGAATTGTCATACAGGCGGGACCCGATCCGCACGATCAGGCCGCCCAGGATGGATTTGTCGATCGTCTCAGAAAGACGAACATTCGAATAACCGGCTTCCGTCAAACGCGCCGCAATCTGGGCGCGCTGCGTATCGGTCAAAGCATGGGCCGTGGTGACTTCCGCCATCTGCTGGCCGCGGCGGTCTGCGATCAGCGCGCCAAAGGCACGCGCCACCGCTGGCAGCGCCGCCAAACGACGATTGGCGATCAGGACTCCCACCAGGTTGCGCACCTCACCACCAATACCGACGCTATCCAGGATTTTGAACATCCGGTCCCGTTGGATGGCGGCATTGAAGCGCGGATCAGCGATAAAGCCATGCACGTCTGCATTGTCGCGGCAAAGGCCGAAAAGCGCTTCCAATTCCGCACCAATCCGGTCAGCGGCACCGGGTTCGGTACCACGCCGGTCATCGGCAAGGTCAAGAAGCGCCTTGGCATAACGCCCGGCTGCGCCCGCGGCGCTGGACGCCGATGGTGAAGCCTTTTCAATGGTCTGGTCTGTGGCAGCCACGGGTTTTCCCGGTCCTGTTTCTTGCGCGAAAACGATATGCCGGGCGATCTCCCGACGTGGAGCGGGCGTTACCATAGGGTTTACCGCACCGCAACCGAGCCCGCGGCATTTTTGCGGGCGCTTTCGCATGAATTGCGCAAATTCTGCCGGCCCCGCCCTGCTTGACAGCGCTTCGCCGCCAATCGCAGGCTTTGCCCATAAGCGGCGCCATGCCCGAAAAAGAAGGAAACGCCTTGCACATGACACACGAATTCAGCCGGCGCGCCGTTCTTTTGGCCGGGGCCGCCGCCGCCCTTACGCCGCTCCGCCCCGCGCATGCTGCCTTTCCGGAACGCGCCATCACGCTGGTGGTGAGTTTCCCGCCCGGTGGTGCCACCGATATCCTGGCCCGCATTCTGGCCCCGCCGCTGAGCGAGGCTTTGGGCCGCCCAGTCGTGATCGAGAATCGCGGCGGCGCCGGGGCCAATATCGGCATTGGCCATGTCGCCCGCGCGGCGGGGGATGGCTATACGCTGCTGGTCACGTCCAGCGCCTTCGTGGTGAACCCCAGCCTTTACAGCAACCCGCCCTATGATCCCTTCCGGGATTTCGCGCCCATCAGCACGCTTGGCGCTTCCCCCAATGTGCTTGCGGTCAGGCCCAATCGCGGCATTGCCTCACTTCAGGATCTGATCGCCCAGGCCAAGGCCAGCCCGGACAAGTTCAACTATGCAAGCCCGGGGATCGGCACCACGCCGCATCTGGCGGGCGAATTGCTGAAACTCCGCGCCGGGTTTGAAATGCAGCACGTGCCCTTCAGCGGCGCTGGCCCCGCGACGCAAGCCGCCTTGGCCGGCACCACCCAGGTGATCAGCGCGGCGCAAGGTTCCATCATGGCGCAGCTGCGCTCAGGCGAATTGCGCGCCATTGTGCAAACAGGCCCGACGCGCGCGGCTGATCTGCCCGATGTGCCCACGCAGGAAGAACTCGGCATCAAGGATGCGAATTCCGAGACTTTCCTGGCGCTTTTCGCCCCGGCTGCGACTCCGGCGCCAATCGTGGAATTGCTGGCGCGTGAGGTGGTGAAGGTGCTGCAACGCCCGGATGTGCAGGAACGCTACCGCCAGGCCGGCGCCCCGGTGGTGGGCGGCGGGCCTGAGGAACTCCGCGCCCGTGTGGCGCGGGAAGTGCCGATCTGGCGGGAAGTGATCCAGGTATCGAAGATAAGCGTGCAGTAAAATCAAGATTTATGCACCGCGCCGGGAGACGGTAAGGCGCAGAACATCGGCATCAAGCACGGCGGGCGCACCGACGAAAACGCACTCTGGGTTGCTGCCGTGCCCGAGCGGGAGCCCCCCAAGAATGGGAACATTGAGCGCCCCGATATGTTCGCCAACCATGTTCACGGTGTCTTCGCTCACATCGGTGAATTGGCCGACTGCAACGCCCGCCAAGCCGTTGAGGTGGCCTGCCTTTCGGAGCATCGAGAGTTGGCGGTCGATGGCACCAATCGCTTGATTCACAGCCTCGATGAGAAGGATGGCCCCGTGGAGCTTGGGCAAGCACCAGCCCGACGCCGTCGCCACCATATCAAGGTTGCCGCCAATGAGCGGCCCAGAGACTTTTCCCTGTGTGGTCAGCTTGGCTGTCAGCTCGGTGGCACGGCTGGTCAGCTCGATGGGCGCATCGGTCATCAGTGTTCGCCTCAGGGACGCACCGTCATCAGCATCAAACGGCGCTCCGTGTATGCCCACCAACCCGCATTTGTCCCAGAGGCTGAGGTGGAGCGCCGAGATGTCGCTGAAGCCAACGAGAAACTTGGGGTCGGCCCTCGCAGCCGCGAAATCAATTTGATCAGCTATCCGATAAGACCCTTTCCCGCCCCGCGTGGCGATCACCGCTCTCACCGAGGTGTCGCGCAAGGCATCATTCAAGTCCGTTAGGCGGTCGGTATCGGGGCCAGCAAGATACCCCTGCCTTGCGAACACATGCCTACCAAGCTCTACCTCAAGCCCCCAGCCTCTCAGCCGATCGCGAACGCGAAAGACGCTGGCTTCATCAGGCGTGCTGGCAGGAGAGATAAGCCGCACCTTGTCGCCAACTCTCAGCTTCTCTGGAAACAGGACGGAAGAGACTGACGAAAGCTGCATAGGTGAATTTTCTCACATGCCGACCGCTTCGCCAACCTGTCGAGCATAACGAGACATCAGTCATGTCGTGTCCATGTGCATAAATCAGGGTTTTCGCGGAATAGGTGGGGCAGGTTCAGCCGGCGCCGGGGCAGAAAGCCCGGCGCAGAGAAAGGGCAGGATTTGTTCCACCGCCATGTCAAAATCGCCCGAATCGCACACGCCGCCTGACATCATTTCAAGCCGCCCAGACCGCAGTAGCGTGTAGCGATAGGCCCCCATCATGAAATAGAGCCGCCAATATAGTACCTCCGGCGGCAAATGCGGCAGCACGGGCCGGAAGGCTTCCACATAAGCGAGTGTGGTGTCGTCATAGACCGTGCTCAGCACTTCCCGAGATATATCATCGGGTTCCGTGTTCAGCCTGGCATGCATGCGCATGGTCGCGCGGCCTTCGGGGGTTTTGCCATTGAGCATGAAGGGCGTGACGAAGGCGCGCACCAGGACTTCAAGCGGGACGCGGCCATCGGGCCAGGTGGCCTTGGCCCCTTCCAAAGCCCGGCGCCGCGCCGCCGTGACCTGCTCCGCCCCACGCAAATAGGCGGCGCGAAACAAATCCCGCTTGGACCCAAAGTAATAATGCAACTGCGCCAGATTAACCCCGGCGGCGAGCGCGATCGCTCGGGTAGAAGCGCCCGTATAGCCATGATCGGCGAATAGCATCTGCGCCACATCCAGGATGCGGGCGCGAACGCTGGCCGAAGGGTCAATCGGGGCAAGCAGGCTGGTCATGGGCTCCGGGCTTTGGTCAGGCGACCGATATGGGCAATCTAGGCCGATTCGTGCCGAAGGCAACAAGCAAGCCGGAAATTGACGAAAATCAGCCCGCGCGGTATTTGGTCAGACGACTGATTTGCAAAGGGCCGGCCCCGCGCATCGTTCAGATGAGTGGCGACGGCCCCATAAACGGGAGGAGTCCGTGGCATGAGCGCAGCGCAGGAAATCACCCAATCCCGCTATTTCGGCGGCGAAGCCCCGGTGGAGCGTGCCCGGCGCATCGCGCCCATCATCGCGGCCTCCGCCAATCAAATCGAACGCGACCGCGCTTTGCCGAAGGAATTGCTGGATGCGCTGCATGGCGCCGCGCTGTTCCGCACGCTGCTGCCGCAGGCCTTCCGCGGTGAGGAAGTGCCTTTGCAGGATTTCGTGCAGATGCAGATCATCATCGCCGCCGCCGATGCCAGCACCGCCTGGTGCGTGGGCCAGGCTTCCGGCTGTTCCATGGCGGCGGCCTATCTGAAGCCTGAAATTGCCTATGAAATCTGGGGCGCTGATCCGCGCGCCGTGCTCGCCTGGGGCATGGGGCCGCAATCCCGCGCCGTGGTGGTGGATGGTGGCTATATGGTGACCGGCAAATGGCATTTCGCCAGCGGTAGCCGGCACTGCACCTGGCTTGGCGGGCATTGCAAGGTGGTGGAACGCGATGGGTCCTTGCGCGCCGATGCGGAAGGCAACCCGATTGACCGCACCATGTTGTTCAAGCGCGAAGTGCCGAAGATCACGGATAACTGGCGCGTCATGGGCCTGCGCGGCACCGGCAGCGACACTTATGAGGTGACGGATCTTTTCGTGCCGGATGATTACACGGTCCAGCGTGACCTGCCGGTGAATCGCCAAACCGCCGGCACGCTGTATCACTTCACCAGCACCCATGCTTATGCGGCTGGCTTTGCCGGTGTGGCGCTTGGCATTTGCCGCGGCACGCTTGATGCCTTCATCAAGCTGGCGTCAGACAAAACCCCGGCTGCCTCCACACGCCCGATGCGCGATAGCCATGTGATCCAAAGCCTAGTGGCGCGTTCTGAAGCGCGCTGGCGTTCCGCGCGTAGCCTGTTGTTGGAAACGCTGCGGGATTGCTGGCCGCGCGCCGAAGCCGGGCTTGAAATGACGAATGATGAGCGGGTATCGATTCGCCTTGCGTCTACCTTCGCGATCCAGACGTCCCGTGAAGTGGTGGAAACCGTCTATCAGGAAGCCGGCTCCACGGCGATTTTCGAAGACAATCCCTTTGAGCGGCGCTTCCGCGACATTCATGCGGTCAGCCAACAGGTGCAGGGCCGCAGCGCGCATTTCGAAGCGGTGGGCCAGCATCTGCTTGGGCAGACGCCGCATGCGCGCTTCCTGTAAGGCGCCGAAGTCGAATGAGGTCATGTCAGAAAGGCTAACGCCCGCCCTAGGCGGGCGCGAGCCCGAATGGGCGACGCCGCTTATGCGGCGAAGCCAAGCGCGCGGAGGCGCGCGCCGGCGTATGAGGGCGGATCGGTCACGATCCGCGGTATTATAAAACGGAGGAAACGAAAATGGGCCTACAGGGTCTGAACCACTACACGCTTCGTCCGGTGGATCTGGAAGCCACCAAGGATTTTTATGAGAAGGTGCTGGGGCTTGAATTGGGCTATCGCCCGCCGCTGACCTTCCCCGGCTATTGGCTTTATTGCGGCGACAATCCGACCGTCCATCTGATCGGTGATCGCGAAGGCGAGGAAGGGCTACCGGAACGCAGAATTGGCCATACCGGCCTTGTGGATCACATCGCCTTTTCCTGCACCGGGCTTGCCGCCATGCGCGCGCATCTGGATCAGCACAAGGTGACCTATACGGCGCGCGTCATTCCGCGCGATCGGCAGACACAAATCTTCCTGCATGACCCGAATGGGGTCGCGGTGGAATTGAACTACCCGCCCGAGGAAACCCCGCCCGACTGAGCGGAGGTTTCACAGAATAGGCGGTGCAGCGTGTGCAGCACCGCCTCGGCCTTCGGGTCAGCAAGACGATAATAGATAACGGTTCCCGCGCGACGCGTGGCGACAAGCCCTTCATCGCGCAAAAGCGCCAAATGCTGCGACAGCGCGGATTGGGACAGCCCGACATTGGCGGCGAGGTCATTGACTGATTTCTCGCCCGCCGCAACCAGGTCACACAGCACCAAAAGCCGCCTTTCATTGGCAAGCGCGCGCAAAAGCCGCGCCGCCAGCGCGGCATTTTCCGCAAGCTGCGTGGCGCTATCCGCTTCGCGGTCAGGGCTCAACACCTCATCCATAACCACCTTCTAACCCCTTGCGCATGGGTGGGCCAAGGCAGCTTGACAGAGGGAAGAAATGTAACATTATAACATTCTATATCTAGTCCGAAGGCCCCACCCCATGCTTCGTCGCGCCTTGCTTTGCTCCCCCGCTCTGCTGCTGGTCAGGCCCGCCCTGGGCCAGCAAGGGCCCTCTGTGGTCGCTTCCTTCTCCATCCTGGCGGATATGACGCGCCAGATCGGCGGGGATCGCATCGCGCTTCGTGCCATTGCCGGGGCGGATGTTGATGCGCATGGCTTTCAGCCCAAGCCATCCGATGCTGCGGCGCTGACCAATGCGGCGCTTGTGATCCGCAACGGACTTGGTTTTGAAGGCTGGCTTGATCGCATGATCCGGTCTTCCGGCTTCAAGGGCGCCTTGGTGACCACCACGGATGGCATCACGCCCCGCATGATGCAGGCGCATCACCACCACGGGCATGATCATGGCGGGGCTGGGCGGCGGCACAATCACAGCGTTGGGCCGCGCCAGGTACCGGACCCGCATGCCTGGCAGGATGTGGGCCTGGCACAGCATTACATCCGCAATATCACCGCCGGGCTGATCGCCGCTGACTCTGCCGGAGAAGCGCTATATCGGCGCAATGCGGCAGCCTATGCCGCAAGGCTTACGGCGCTTGACCAATGGGTGCGCGCGGAAATCGCCAAGGTCCCGGAAGCGCGGCGCAAGATTGTTACCAGCCACGACGCCTTTGGCTATTTCGGCGAAGCCTATGGCGTGCGCTTCCTCGCCCCCCAGGGCGTTTCCACAGAGGCCGAACCCTCAGCGGCGGAGGTCGGGCGGCTGATCCGCCAGATCAGGGCAGAAAACATCACCGCGCTTTTCATGGAAAACATGGCCAATCCGGCAACGCTGCAACGCATCGCGCAGGAAACCGGCTTGCGGGTGCGTGGCCGGCTTTTTGCCGATGCGCTTTCTGCCGAGACCGGCCCGGCACCAACCTATGAAGCCATGTTCCGGCACAATATTTCCCTGATGGTGCCGGCGATGCGGGGGGACGCCGCATGATCATGACCAGCCTTCGCAACCTGGCCTTCGGCGCAATTGCGACCCTTGGCGCCCTGACCACCGCCCAGGCCCAGGGCTTCACCCCGCATGTTTCGGGTGAGGCTGATCTCGGTCTCTATAGCGTTTCTACCTTCAACGCCAAGGATTCCGCCCGGCGCGGCACAAGCCTTTATCTTTTCGGCGAAGTCGCCACCGGCTTTCACATCGCGCCCGGGCTTTCGCTGCAAACCGTAGTGGCGTTTGAACCAATCGGGGAAGGCGATGCTTTGGGCGGCTTCCCCATGGATGGCGTGATCGGCTTTCGTCGCCAATCCGCCTTCCTGGAAGCGTTTTTCGCGGAATGGAAACCGGATGATGCCCTCACGCTTTATGGTGGGCGCTTTGTCGCCCCCTTCGGTCGCGGCCATCATGATTTCCCCGGCATCCTGACCCGCATCCGCGCCCATGAAGTGCAGATGATTGGCGATGCCATGGGTGTGGGTGGCACCTGGAATTTCCTCGCTGATCCGCGCTTTGGCGAACATGACATTTCCGCCGCCGCCTTCACGCTTGATCGCACCTTTCTGTCTTCAACTTGGCTCACGCGCCGGCGCTGCTGTGATGAACGTTATGAGCGCTATAATCGCAATACCGAACAGCAGGGCGGGCCTTCCAATAACGGGCAGATGGATAATTTCGCCCTATCCTTGGATGGCGATAAATTCGATTTCGCACCAGGGCTTTCCTATCAGCTTTCGCTGGTTTCCCGCGCCGCGGGCAAGGAAGATGGCACGGCGCGCGAATGGGGCTATTCCGCCGCGCTGCGTTACGAACAACGCTGGTCAGCGGCGCATCGCACGCTGTTCTTTGCCGAGGCTGTGCAGTTCCGCAACGCCGAAGGACGCCCGCAGTTCGAGACAGATGAAGGTGAGGAAACCACCATTGCTGAGCGGCGCAATTTCACGACCCTCGGCGCGCAGCATCGCATGGATGATTGGCGCGGCACGCTCGCCTGGCAGCGTGACCAGCGCAAGCGCAGCCTGGATACGCTGCCCACGGAAAACTACCTGGAAGCTTCCATCGGGCGCGATATCGGCCATGGCTTCGGGCTTGATGTTGGCTACCAATATGGTCGGCAGTTGATCGAGGATTCCGGCCAGCTCGGCACAACCCATGCGGTGCTGGCGCGGCTTTCCTGGCGCGGCGGGTTTTAACGAGAGCCGCAGCATGAGCTTCGTTTGTGAGGTCTTCCCGCCAGAAGCCGATGCGCTGAGCCCGATTTGCCCAAGCGCCATCAGCAGTCGCGATGAAAATGTCCTGTTCGAGATTTTCCGCCCCGATGTGGCGCTGGCGATTTGGCTGAGGCCAATGCCTTCCAATTGGAAGGCTGAAATCGGTACCTTGTTGCAGCACCTGCCCTTTGGCGCCATTGGCCGCGGCAGCCCTGAAGATGTGGTGGATCAGATGGTGCAGGAATTGCCAGCCCCGGCTTCCGCCGCTTTGCTGTCGGATATGCTGCTGCTTGGGCGGTTTTTCGCAACCCTCACGCAGCAATCGGAAATCCGTGCGAGCCTTGCGGGTGTGAATGATGACTCCTGCCGGCGCTTTCATTGCGATGCAGTCAGGCTGCGCCTGCTTTGCACTTATCATGGCCCGGGCACGCAGTTTACAATGTGTGGGCCGCAATGCCGCGCGCCGCACCAAATCCCAAGCTGCGCCGTGGCGCTGGTAAAAGGCCGCGCCCATCCGGCAGCGCTTGGCGATGCTTGCCTACACCGCTCCCCGCCCGTTTCCCATTTGTCGGAAAGCCGCCGGCGCCGATTGCTGTTTTGTATTGATGAACCGGGGTTCCTGCCATGAATGCGATGGACAAAAGACTGCCTGTGACGGTGCTTTCCGGCTTCCTTGGTGCAGGCAAGACCACGCTGCTCAATCACGTGCTGGCCAATCGTGAAGGCAAGCGCGTGGCGGTGATTGTGAATGACATGAGTGAGGTGAATATAGACGCAGCCTTGGTCGGCAATGCTGGCACGCTTTCCCGCACCGAAGAAAAGCTGGTTGAAATGTCCAATGGCTGCATCTGCTGCACCTTGCGAGAGGATTTGATGCAGGAAGTGACCAAGCTTGCTGCCGAAGGCCGGTTTGATGCCCTGCTGATCGAAAGCACCGGCATCAGCGAACCCATGCCCGTGGCGGCAACCTTTGATTTCCGTACCGAGGATGGCTTCAGTCTTGGCGATGTTGCGCGGCTTGATACCATGGTGACAGTGGTTGATGCGCAAAGCTTCCTGCGCGATTACGGCAGCGCGGACCGCCTCGCCGCGCGGGGCGAAAGCGCGGGTCCGGAAGATACCCGCCTGCTGGTGGATTTGCTGATTGAACAGATTGAATTTGCCGATGTCATCATCGTCAATAAGCAGGATTTGGTGAGCGAGGCGGAATTGGGTCGCCTGGCCGCGCTGCTCGCCACATTCAACCCCAATGCGGAAATCCTTGGCTGCACCAAGGGGGCGGTGCCGCTTGGCCATATCCTTCACACCGGGCGCTTTGATTTTGATGCGGCGCGCCGTTCCGCAGGCTGGATCAAGGCGCTTTCAGGGGAACACCTGCCCGAAAGCGTTGAATTCGGCATCACCAATTTTGTGTGGCGTGCGCGCCGCCCGGTGCATCCGGAACGCTTCAAGCGTTTCATTGAAGGCGACCTTCCGGGCGTGGTGCGCGCCAAGGGGTTTTTCTGGCTGGCGACGCGCATGCCTTGGGCGGGAGAATGGCAATTGGCGGGTTCCGTTGGCCGCCATGAAGCGGCTGGATTTTGGTGGGCCGCGCAGCCGGCTTCTCGTTGGCCGGATGATCCCGCCTGGCGCGCCACGATCGAAGCGAATTGGCAAGAACCGCATGGCGACCGCCGTCAGGAAATCGTCTTCATCGGCATTGGCATGAATGAGACGGAGCTGCGCCAAGAGCTCCAGACAACATTGCTGACAGACGAGGAATGGCGGGCGGGTCCGCGCGTCTGGGCGCGCCTACCAGATCCTTTCCCAGCGTGGCGAGAGGCTTGAAACCCGAAGCGCTGCAGAACACCCCCGCGCGACAGGACAAAGCCCCTATCGCCCCAACCCGTCCCAAAACTCCTTCACCTTGGCGAAGAAGCCCTCACTTTCCGGGCTGGTGCGGCCACCCTTCTCCGCCTCGGCTTCGAATTGCTCCAGCAATTCGCGCTGCTTGGGTGAAAGGTTTTGCGGCGTTTCCACCATGACCTGCACATACATATCGCCGCACGCGGCGGACCGCAGCACGGAAAATCCCTTGCCGCGGAGGCGGAATTGATCGCCGGTCTGGGTGCCGGCAGGGATCGTCACTTTTGAACGCCCGCCATCAATGCTGGGCACTTCCACATGCCCGCCAAGCGCTGCCTGCGTCATCCGCAGCGGCACGCGCACCACAATATTCGCGCCATCGCGCTGGAAAATCGGGTGCGGCCTTACCGCGATATCCACGTAAAGATCACCCGCCGGCGCGCCGCGCTGCCCGGCCTCACCTTCGCCGCTCAGGCGGATGCGCGTGCCATCATCAACGCCAGCAGGGACCGAGACATTCAGGCTGCGTTCGCGCTGCACGCGCCCCGCACCTCGGCAAATCTTGCACGGGTTCTTGATGGTTCGTCCGGCACCGCTGCAAGTGGGGCAGGTGCGCTCCACAAGGAAAAACCCCTGCTGCGCCCTGACCTTGCCGCTGCCCTGGCAGGTACCGCAATTCTGCACGCCGGAAGCCGCGCCACCTTCCGCGCCAACACCCTTACAAGCCTCGCAGGAAACGCTGGTAGCGAAACGGATGGTTTTCTTCGCCCCGGCAAAGGCTTCTTCCAGAGAAACCTCCACCTGCGTGCGCAAATCAGCACCCCGGCCCGCCGCTGCGCGCTGCCCACGCCCGCCGCCGCCGAAGCGGCCGAACATTTCCTCAAAAATATCCTCGAACCCGCCGCCACCAAAGGGACCGCCGCCGCCACCACCGCCACCAGGTCCGCCCTGTTCAAAGGCGGCATGGCCAAAGCGGTCATAGGCCGCGCGCTTTTCGGCATCCTTCAGCACATCATAAGCCTCATTCAATTCCTTGAACTTGGCTTCGGCTTCGGCATTGCCCTGATTGCGGTCAGGGTGCCATTGCATCGCGAGCTTGCGGTAGGTTTTCTTGAGGTCATCCTCGCCCGCATCGCGCGCGACGCCGAGAACCTCGTAATAATCGCGTTTTGCCATGATCGGGCTACCGTTTCGGACACAAGAATTCCCCTGTTGCCGACAGGCAGCAGGGGAACGCGTTGGTCAAAGGAGCTGCCACCCCGAAGGGATCAGGAAGGCTTCTTCTTGTTCGGGTCCACTTCCTCGAACTCGGCGTCAACCACCTTGTCCTTGGAAGCACCAGCCGCACCCGCGCCCGGCGCGCCTTCTTCAGGCTTCGGCGCGGCCTGTTCGGCCTTGTACAGCGCCTCACCCATTTTCATGGCGGCTTGGGACAGTTTCTCCGAAGCCTCACGGATCAGATCGGCGTCCTGGCCTTCCATGGCGGTGCGGGCGGCGGCCAACGCCGATTCCACTTCCACCTTTTCAGCCGGCGGTACCTTGTCGCCGCTTTCCTTCAGCGTCTTGTCGGTGGAATGCACCAGCGCATCAAGCTGGTTGCGCGCTTCCACCGCTTCACGCCGCTTGCGATCCGCTTCCGAATTGGCCTCGGCATCCTTCACCATGCGTTCGATATCGGCATCCGAAAGGCCCGATTTCGCCTGGATACGGATTTGCTGTTCCTTGCCGGTCGCCTTGTCCTTCGCGCTGACGCTGACAATGCCGTTCGCGTCAATGTCAAAGGTCACTTCCACCTGAGGCACGCCACGCGGCGCGGGGGGAATGCCCGTCAGGTCGAAGGTGCCAAGCTGCTTATTGTCGGCAGCCATTTCACGTTCGCCCTGATAGACCTTGATGGTGACCGCGGTTTGATTGTCATCCGCGGTGGAGAAGGTTTGGCCTTTCTTCGTCGGGATCGTCGTGTTGCGATCAATCAGGCGCGTAAACACGCCGCCAAGCGTTTCAATACCAAGGCTGAGCGGCGTCACATCCAGCAGCAGCACATCCTTGACATCACCCTTCAGCACGCCGCCCTGAATGGCCGCGCCAATGGCAACGACTTCATCGGGGTTGACGTTGCGCGCGGGTTCCTTGCCGAAGAATTGGCGAACAGCTTCCACCACTTTCGGCATACGCGTCATGCCGCCGACCAGGATCACCTCATCCACCTCATTGGCGGCAAGCCCGGCATCCTTCAGCGCCTGGCGGCAAGGTTCCATGGTACGGCTGATCAGATCATCCACCAAAGCTTCAAGCTTTGAACGGGTGACCTTCATGACCAAATGCTTGGGGCCAGAGGCATCCGCCGTGATGAAGGGCAGATTGACTTCGGTTTCCTTGGAAGACGAAAGCTCGATCTTCGCCTTCTCTGCCGCTTCCTTCAGGCGTTGCAGCGCCAGCTTGTCGCCGCGCAGGTCAATACCTTGCTCCTTGCGGAATTCATCGGCCAGATAATCAATGATGCGCTGGTCGAAATCCTCACCGCCCAGGAAGGTGTCACCATTGGTGGATTTCACTTCAAACACGCCATCGCCAATTTCCAGCACGGAAACGTCGAAGGTACCGCCACCAAGGTCGTAGACCGCGATGGTGCCGCCCTTCTTCTGTTCCATACCGTAGGCCAGCGCCGCGGCAGTCGGTTCATTGATGATGCGCAGCACGTCAAGCCCGGCAACGGTGCCGGCTTCCTTGGTGGCTTGGCGCTGGGCGTCATTGAAATAGGCCGGAACAGTAATCACGGCCTGGGAAACCTTCTCACCCAAATGGGCTTCGGCGGTTTCCTTCATTTTGGTCAGCACCATGGCGCTGATTTGCTGCGGCGCGTAGGTCTTGCCGTCCACCTCAACCCAGGCATCGCCATTGGGGGCCTTGGTGATCTTGAAGGGGGCAAGCCCGATATCCTTTTGCACCATCGGGTCATCAAAGCGGCGACCAATCAGGCGTTTCACCGCATACAGCGTGCCCATGGGGTTGGTGACGGCCTGGCGCTTCGCCGATTGCCCGACCAGCCTTTCGCCATTCTTCGCAAACGCGATCATGGAAGGCGTGGTGCGCGCACCTTCGGCGTTTTCAATCACGCGCACATCCTTGCCTTCAAGAATGGCAACGCAGGAATTGGTGGTGCCAAGGTCAATACCGATAACCTTACTCATCCGAGTTCTCCTCTACGGCGGATCGCGGCGGCCCAGAATGGCACCACGGCGACCCCCTAATGCTAAAACGATGGCCAAGCGCCACCGCGGATGGGGTTGCAGGAAGCCGCATCCGAAGGGGCGCGGTGTTCACGGAGTGGATGTATGTAACAGCGCGGGGTGAGACAAGATGCCCCAGCCGCTTCGGGGCAAAATTTAGCGCGGCCCGCGGCGGCGGTTGCGGTCCAGCTCCTCCGCGGTAAGGGAGAAGGAAATCCGCACTCGGTATTCCGCCGGGTTGCGCCCGGCAGGGAAAATGATGCTTTCCGGCGCGGTCGTGACGCGGGCGCGGGTCTGATTGCCCTCAAAATTCGCTAAAAGCAGCGCATCCTTGCGCTGGACCAATTGGCTGTCATCGCCGCTGGTCACCGCCAGGAACCACGGGAACTCCGCCCGATTCCCCCGTGCAGCGGGGCCACGTTCCACATCCATGATGGCGGCGACCCTGACATCCACCCCGCCGCCCCGAATATTGGCGCAGGTGACGCTGAGCCCCGCCATGCGCCCATCCACGACCATCGCGGCCAGATCAGGCGGCGCGCCGGGGCGAAAGCGGGTGATATCCGACCCATCGGCCAGGATGGTCACCCTGGGGCAAGGTGCCAGCGCCGGCTCCCGCGATGAGGAACCAGACCCGCACGCCGCAACCAGCCCCGCCAGAATCAGAACCCCAAAGCGCCACATGCCGAAACCCCCTTTGACCCGAACGGGCTGCGGGCTACTCTGACCATTCTTCGCGCCGCGCCGCAACCCGTGGTCGGCCCCATTGGATGGACCCCGCGCCCATGGCCTCTGCCAAGCCGACCCTTCAGCTGCTGCTCGCCGGCCCGCGCGGCTTTTGCGCCGGCGTGGACCGCGCCATCAAGATTGTGGAGGAAGCGCTGAAACGCCATGGCGCGCCGGTTTATGTGCGCCATGAAATCGTCCACAACCGCTTCGTGGTGGAAAGCCTGGAAAAGCAGGGCGCGGTTTTCGTCGAAGAACTGAACGAAATCCCCGATGATGGCCAGCCCGTGGTGTTTTCCGCCCATGGCGTGCCGAAATCCGTCCCCGCCGAGGCCGCGCGGCGCATGATGTTCGCCCTCGACGCCACCTGCCCCTTGGTAAGCAAGGTGCATCGGGAAGCCGAACGCCATCATGAACTTGGCCGCCATCTTTTTCTGATTGGCCATGCCGGCCACCCGGAAGTGGTCGGCACCATGGGGCAATTGCCGGAAGATGCGGTGACCTTGGTGGAAGACGCCGATGATGCGCGGCGCGTGATGCCGCCCGAAGGGGCACTGCTGGCCTATACCACTCAGACCACGCTTTCGGTGGATGATACGGCGGAAATCATCGCCATCCTGCAGCAACGCTTTCCCGACATACGCGGCCCGGCCAAGGAAGATATCTGCTACGCCACCACCAATCGCCAGGCGGCGGTGAAGGCGATTGCCGATAGATCCGATCTGGTGGTGGTGGTGGGCGC
>JADCFX010000053.1 GCA_020249285.1 Roseomonas sp.
GGGGCTTGTTCGGCAACAGAGGGGCAATCACTCGCCACTCGAATTCGGTCAGATCGTAACGGCTCATACAAGACCCCCATCCGGAAGCCTTGAATCAGAATTGCACGCCCGTGGGAATCCCGTTTATGAGTTCACGGCCTAATTGGGGGCAAGTCCAGAAGGAAAAAAAGCCGCCTTGAATAACGAGTATCTGGCATCGTTGCTGCTAAGAATACAGGCGTCATAATTTCATGCGATTGTCCTATTAATTCGGCCAAAACACCTTGCTTAAATCTTTAGTAGCCTTTAAGTCATTGGGACATATACTTGATTACAGAAAGAGGCTCGCAAGTAATAGATGTCATTAACGGGACCGCTGGTGCGGACAAGCCGGCTGGCACCAGCTTCAGCGATTCCATAAGCGGCTTAGACGGCGCCGATATCCTGGATGGGTCGTTCGGCGACGATACGCTCAGCGGCGGCGCCGGAAATGACGTGCTTTATCTCGGGAGGCAAAGCGATCTGCTTTTCGGTGGCGCGGGCAATGGCCGGTTTTTCATCGATGTAAGAGGCTTTGACCAGGACACGATTTCGGACTTCGCCGCGGGCGACATCGTCGACGTGTCTCTGCTCAATGTAGCAGACCTGGCCACACTGCAACCCTTCATCTCGCAGGTCGGCGCCGATGCGCAGATCAATTTGGCAGGCGATGAACGCCTGGTCTTCAGGAACACCAGCGTCGCCGCCTTGGGTGCCTCGGCCTTCGTCTTCAACACCAACGCGGTATCCCTCACTGTCTCTGGCGACAGTGGCAGCGATGTCCTTTTCGGCGGCAATGGCGCCGATATCCTGAATGGTGGGTTCGGCAGCGATACGCTCAGCGGCGGCGCCGGAAATGACGTAATTCAGGGCGGCGCCGGAACCGACATGGCCGTGTATAATGTCGCTGCCGGAACTTTACGAATTCGTGATATTGGTAGTGGGGTGTTGACTGTCGAGTCCGCTACCCTGGGGACCGACCGGCTGACAAGCATCGAGATCATTCAAACACAAGACGGCCGGGTCACGGCCAGTTCGGATCTGAGCGGCCTGTTCCGCGCCAATGTCGCCGGCGTTGATTCCCTCCTGCTCGGTTCGGCCTATTCCGGCCCAGTCGAGGGCTTGCAGCGGCAGCTTCTGGGTAGTTCGGCAGGCGAGGTCGTCAGCGGGACGACAGGCAATGATTTCATGAACCTTCTGGGCGGCGACGACGCGGCAGATGGTGGTTTGGGCAATGACGTGCTCGATGGTGGGACCGGGTCGAATTTCCTGTCAGGCGGCGGCGGCAGAGATGTCTTTTTCTCGGATGGGCGGGGCGGCACGGTTACCTGGAGCACCATCACTGACTGGCAGGCTGGGGAGCAGTTGTCTCTCTGGGGCTGGCGACCTGGCATTTCACGGGCCAGCTGGAGCGCTTCCGATGGCGTTGCCGGGTACAAAGGGGTCACGATGTTCGGCGACCTGAACGCCGATGGTGTCATTGACACATCAGTGACTTGGTCTGGCCTGACGCGGGCGGCTCTGCCGACGCCTGTCGAGTTCGACGGTCTGCTCTGGTTTATCGGGTAACTGCGAGGTGAGATGCGGTAAAATTCGGGGGGCCACACGCGCAGGATCAACGCTGCCCGTTGCCGGCTTCGGGTAGCGCCTGGACCTGCCACGGTTTTGTGCCGCTCCTTTGATCACATATTGTGCAGCAAAGGAGATGAACCACGGGCACAGGCAGGACGGATGAATTTCGCAAGGAAGCGGTGCGAATAGCGCTGATCAGCGGGCTTTCGCGGCGCCAGGTTGCGGATGACCTTGGGGTTGGCTTTTCGACCTTGAATAAATGAGTAAGCGCGCATCGTGGCACGGATTTGGTTTCTGCCGAGGACCGTGACCTTGCGCGGGAGAATGAACGACTTCGTCGTGAGGTCCGTATCCTGAAGGACGAGAGGGGCATCCTAGAAAAAGCCCCCCAGTTCTTCGCGAGCCAAAAGCCGTGAGGTTCAGGTTCGTTGAAGAACAGCGCAGTGCCTTTCCGGTTGATCGGCTTTGCCGCGTGATGAATGTCAGCCCACGCGGCTTGCGGGCCTTCCGCAGCCGCCCTGCCAGCCGCAGGCAACGCACGGACATGGTGGTTCTAGAGCGGGATCATTGCGCGACAGGTTCAGTCGCCAGAAAAAGATTCGTTTTCAAGGGGGTTTGTTGGTCGCATGGGGCGCTAAGCCGGTTCGGCTAAATGGCGACTGGAGCAGCTGTGGGAACTGAAAGGGCGAAACTCTCTGGGTTGGCAGGTGCCTCTCCTTGCTGGTGCTGGACGTGCTGCCCTTCCGGTGCCGCGCGGATAACGCTGTGATGGTGGCCCACACGGGTTGGGCCATTTGCTGTGGCCGCAATGGCTGCTGACGTCAGCCCAGCGCTACCCTTTCACTCTGGCACGATCCCAGCGCGCCGCATCAGCTCGGCGTTTAGTGCCAGATCCTTCTTGGTTCGCTCCAGGAAGGCTGCAGGGCCGAGCGGAAGGGGCAGCAGGCCGAAATCCTCAATCGGCTTTTGTGCCGCCGGGCGCAACACTGCGCTACGCACGCCTTGCTCCAGCGCCGTCGCTAGCGGCACCGGCAGCCCGGTCGGCGCAGCAAGGCACCACCAAGCGCTTACCAGCAAACCCTGCAACCCAAGCTCTGCCGTCGTCGGCACATTAGGCGCAGCCGCCAGGCGTTCTTCATGAGGTGCGGCGAGTGCCCTAAGGCGCCCGTCCAGCAGATGGCCGCGCGCCGGGGCGAAGGTGGTGAACATCATATCTACCCGCCCGGCCAGGATCTCGGTCAGCGCTGGCGCGGGGCCACCAAAGGGAACGTGCAGCATCTCCGTCCCGGTCCGCGCATTCATGTCCAGCATCAGTAGGTGTGCCGTACTGCCCACCCCCCAGGTCGCATAGCTTATGGCGCCGGGTGCCTTCTTCGCTGCGTCGATCACCTGCGCGAAACTTTGCCATTTGGGATTCGCCACCAGTAGGTAAGCAGAAGCGAAAAGCAGGCTTATATGCGTAAAATCAGTCAGCGGATCGTAGCCGAGATTACGATAGGCAAAGGGTGCCTGAGAGAAGGCGCTGTTGCTGCCGACCAGAAGAGTGAGCCCGTCTGGCCGCGCCCGCGCAACATGCCGGGTGCCCAGCGTGGTCGTGGCGCCAGGCCTATGATCCATGACGAAATTGCCGCCGAAGCTTTCGGCGAAGCCATCCATTACCACACGAGCGACGACATCGGTTCCGCCGCCCGGCGTGAAAGGGATGACGACGGAGACCGTGCGTCCGTTGGGCCAGCCATCCGGGCCGCGGCCTTGGGCACGCGCCAGGGACGGAAGGGCCAGCGTACTGGCCAGCCCCAGCGCCTGCCGCCGCGCCAACACCGCCGTCAGCTCCGCAAGAAGGCGCAATTGCCGTCCGCAAGCGGGCGGAAGGCCTGGTCGGCGGGTGTCTCAGCCACGGGCTTGAGGTAGTCCCAGGACCCGCGGCTCTCATTGGGCGCCTTTGCCTGCAACAGGATGGTCGGATGCAGCTTGCGCCCATCGGCGCGCACGCTGCCCGGGCCGAAGGCGTCATCATCGGTGGGCAGTCGCTTCATAGCCTCGATCGTTGCGAGGCCTGAGGCCTTGGCCTGGACCGCACCGATCGCGGCCGCCGCTTTCAGGTAGTGCAGTACCACGGAGTAGCACTGGAAGGTGACGCTATTGGGGAAGTGGTTGTTCACCATCTTCGGCCGGAGCCGCGTGGTCAGCGCGCGGGTGCGGTCGTTCAAATCCCAGTAGGTGCTTTCCGTAAAGGTCAGACCTTGAGCACCAGACAAGCCGATGGTGTGGACGTCAACAATAAAGGCGATCATCGCGGCCACCCTAATCTGCCGCCGGCCAAGGCCGAATTCCTGGCCCTGCTTCACACAGTTGATCATGTCCGTCCCTGCGTTGCAGAGCGCGATCACATCAGGCCGCGCGGCGGCGGCGGTAACAAGGAAGGATGAGAAATCCGTTGTCTGCGGAAAGGGATAGACCGAGGAGCCCACCACCTGCCCGCCATGCGCCTCAACGACGCGCGTGACCTCACGCTGCACGCTGTGGCCGAAGGCGTAGTCGGCGGTGATGCAGTACCAGCGCTTGGCGCCTGCCTTCGCCAGGGCGCCGCCAGTGGACTGCGCATTGGCCCAGGTGTCGGTGGTCCAATGCACGGCGTTGGGGCTGCAATGCGGACCGGTGAAATCCACCGATGCTGCGCCAGAGTTGATGTGCGCCTTGTTCTTCTCACGGGCGAGGCCGTTCAGCGCGAAGGCGATGCCGCTGTTGTTGACATCTGTGATGGCATCAACACCCTCGCGGTCGAACCATTGCCGCGCGATGTTTAGGCCAACATCTGCCTTGTTCTGATGGTCCGCCTGCAAGATCTCCACGTTCAAGCCGGCGGCGGCGCCAAAATCCTGCACGGCTTGCCTGGCGGCGGAAACGCAATTCGGCCCGCTGATGTCGCGATAGGGCCCCGACATGTCGGACAATACGCCGATCCTGATGGTGGGCTGCGCCTGGGCACGGGCGCGGCCGGCGAGGGTGGTGGCTGCGGCGGTGCCCAATAGCGTACGGCGAGAGAGATCAAGCATGGTCCGTCCTTCCCAGAGATGGCGCCAGATGCGGGGCGCCTTGCGTCGCAGGGTAAGCCGAGAATTTTTCAGATACGCGATTTATCCTGCCTGTTTTGTTGAAGCGGACCATAAATCGAAAACTAGTGCAACACAAAATCCTGAGCAGGCAGAGCGATCGGGCCGCCCCCTTGCGGCCATTCAAATATGCCCATGCCTTCAATAGATCAGCTTGGAAAATCTTGAAGTTCATAGCTCCAGCAGAGACCTCGCGCTCGTCGCCGAGGTCGCTTAACCGCTTCAGCGTTTATCAAAATCAAAAATCCATGTGCGCCAGGCATCGGATCCCATGCCTCAGCACTTTTGACGGCGCCGTATCCTATTGCCGATGATGTTTTGGCAATCATACAAGATTTGGCCACATCCTAGGGGTGAGGATTCCGCGGTGGATGCGCCCTGACGGCTTCCTCATTGATGTCCGCCCCCCAGCCAGGCCGATCCGGCACCACCAATTCACCATCACGAATCAACGGCGGATGCGTGACCAGATCATCCTTCCAGGCGACATCGTCAATATCAATTTCCATGATCCTGAAATTAGGTATCGCGGCACAGAAATGTGCGCTCATTAGCGTGGAAAGATGGCCGTAGAAGTTATGCGGCGCGCAATTGATTTCATAAGCCTCCGCCATTGTTGAAATCTTATGGCTTTCAGCAAGCCCATTCCACGGCACGTCAATGATGGAAACATCCATGGATCGGTTTTCGAAAAATGGCCGAAATTGTCGCCGCCCAAAGAGGGATTCGCAGGAAGCGATCGGCATGGCCGCCCTATCCCGGATCATGCGCAAGCCTTCTGGGTCGTAGATATCAATCTCAAGCCAGAAAAGCTTGAAGGGTTCACAGGCACGCGTAACCTTGATGTAGCCTTCCGTCTTGAAATTGAAATTCGTGTCCAGCAGTATCCCCATCTCTGGCCCTGCGCCCTGTCGGAATGCGGCAAGCCCATTTTCAATAGCGGCAATGGTCGCGCCATCCGCATTCAATTCTGGTCCACCGGCGGAACGGGCAAAACCCGGCTGATACATATCCGGCGGATCAAGATCGAAACGGAATATATTGGTCTTGAGCGCCTTGAATCCCCTTGCCTTCACATGGGCGCCAAGCTTCACCAGATCATCCAAGGATTTGACCGGTTCAAGCCCCATGACATGCGCGTGGTTGAAGCGATAGCTGCCGCAATGGGACCAATAAAGGGGCAGGCGATCACGCACCTTGCCGCCAAACAATTCGTACACCGGCACGCCAAGTGATTTTGCTTTCACATCAAGCAGCGCATTTTCAATGGCGGCCATGGCCTGCTGGTTGATGCCGCCCGGCGCCTGTCGTGTGATGGCATATTGGCGCGCCATGATCCTTTCCACCGCGCGTGGATTTTCACCAATCAGCCCAGCAGCCATGCGGCGAATAACTGCGGTGATGCCGGCGCTGCCATAGCCTTCATTATACTCAGACCAGCCGATAACGCCCTCATCAGTCGTGATCTTCAAGAATGAAAAATCTCGCCAACCGGCATTGCAGTGCAAATCTTCGATTTTGACGATTTTCATGATCCTCAACTCCTATCGTTTTGGGCTGGTGATGCTGCGCCTAGAATTGAAGCAGCTACAAGGAAGAACCGCCGCAAATGAAAATTTGCTGACCGGTGATTGCACCAGCTTCAGCGCCAAGCAGAAAGCAGACAAGCGCCGCAACCTCCTCTGGTGTGATCAGCCGCCCAATCGGCGGAATCTTCGGCGCGTTACTCGCGCGCGCGGGATCGCGCAGCATGGCGGTATCCGTGGTGCCTGGTGCGACCACATTCACCGTGATCCGGCGGGGCAGAAGTTCCTGTGCCCAGGCCCGCGCCATGGCCACCAGTGCCGCCTTGCCAGCGCTGTATTGGGAACGGCCGGCAATGCCGGTGGCGGCGCGGCTGCCGATCAGCACGATCCTGCCGCCATCGGAAAGGCGCGGCAGCATGCCATCCACCATCCGTTCCGCTACTTCAACATGAAGGCGCCAAAGCTGGGCGCTGATCGTGGGATCAAGCGCCCCGAGCGGTGCGGCGCGCATCATGCCCGCCGCATGGACGATCGCATCGGCGGAAAGGTCAGAAACGACTTCGGCAATGCTATCCGTCTGTGACAGATCAAGGCTGCGATGCTGAAATAGTGGCTCCTGCCACGATGGCGCGCGACGGCTGAGGCCAGTCACCTGCCAGCCGTCACGTAGCAACCTTTGACAGATCGCCTCACCAATACCGGAACTGGCACCACTGACAATCGCGTGGCGTGGTGTGGTGGCTAGCATGCGCTTTCCTCAGCACAAAACGATGATTTTCAGTTTCAAGACAGGCTATTCCGGTTTGATATCGGCATCCTGCACCACCTTGGTCCAGCGCCTGACTTCAGAGGCGATGTGCTCGGCGAATTGGGTCGGCGTGCTGCTGCGCGGTTCAATGCCTTGGCGTTCCATGGCCTGGCGGATTTCCGGCATCGCCATTACGCGCACTATGGTCCCATGCAGCTTTTCCAATACCGCCGAGGGCATGCCGGGGGGCCCCATAATGCCGCCCCAGCTTGTCGATTCAAATCCGGGAAACCCCTGTTCCGCGATGGTTGGAATCTCCGGCGCCTGCGCGATACGGTTGAGCGTTGACACGGCTATGGGGCGAATGCGCCCTTCACGAATTTGTGGCAATACAACGGGCGCGGTATCCATGATGACCTGTACCTGCCCGCCGATCACGGCGGTGATCGCTGCCTGCCCACCACGAAAGGCGACATTTACCCAATTGATATTGGACAAGGTGCCAAGCTGCGCCAATGTAAGATGAGGCGCAGAGCCGATTCCGCCCGAGGCGTAATTCACTTCGCCCGGCCTCTGACGCGCAAAGGCGATAACCTCCTGAAGATTTTGCGGCGGGAAACCAAGATGTACGCCCATCACCAGCGGCACAGATGACACCAGCGAAATCGGCGTGAATCCTGCAATGGAATCATAATTTAACCGCCGCCCATAAAGTGCCTGATTGAGCGCATTGGGTCCCGCATTGCCCATCAGCAATGTTGTGCCATCTGGCGCTGCGCGGGAGACAAGCTCTGCTGCAATCCCGCCATTGGCACCCGGCCGATTTTCAACAACCACTGTCTGGCCAAGGATTTCGGTCATGGGCTGGCTCATGAGCCGCGCAATCACATCACTCGCACCACCAGGCGGATAGGGTACGATCATGCGGATGCTGCCAGCCGCAATCTGCGCCAGCGCAGGTGCCGCAAGAATGGAAAGCCCTGCGCCAAGTGCAGTGCGCCGCTTGATATCTTTCATGAATCTCCTCCCGTTTTTGGTGGGCATGCGTTTGCCCATCATGTGATTTACAACGCCTTCTACCCTGCGGTGATCCCGCGCGCCTTGATCACAGCGGCCAATGCTGTGGTTTCTTTTTTGATATTCTCCGTAAAAACCTCAGGAGAGGTAATATCCGGGCTCATATCCGGCGTCATGCGGCTGCGTACGGCTTCGGTCAGTATCGCCGCCGAAAGATCACGGTGTAGTCTTTCATAAACCGGCTTCGGCGTGCCCGCCGGTACCGCCAGCCCATGGCAATATTGAAAGGTCATCCCAGGCAGGCCGAGTTCGGCGAAACTTGGCACGCCAGGCAGAATGGCGACCGGCGAAGGCGCGCTGTGAGCGATGATCCTGATCTGGCCGGCAAGATGCTGCTGCAACAGCGGCATAAGGGAAGCCATGACAGCGGGAATGGTACCGCCAATCATATCCTGCACCACCGCCGCTTCGGTACGATAGACCACATTGTCGAAGCGGCCCTGCGTTTCGCCCGCCAGCATTTCCATCAGAATATGCCCAGGGCCGCCTTGACCAACCGTGCCATAGGCGACGGGCCGTGTCTTGGAATAGGCGACTAATTCGGCCACCGAATTCACGGGTACATCCTTGGCCACCGCAAGAAACTGCGCGGCACGAAAGATGGCGGTCAAAAGCTGGAAGTCTTCCAAACGATAGGAAAGCGTCTGGCCAAGCGCCGGCCCTGTCACCATGGAACCATAGGCCATATAGCCAACCGTGTAGCCATCCTTGGCAGCACGCGCGACATGTTCAGTGGCGATAACCCCATTGGAACCAGGCTTTGGGTCAATCAATACCTGTTGGCCAAGCAAGGGTCTTGCCTGTTCGGCGATAATCCGCGCCAGAGTATCGGAAACGCCTCCGGGACCGAATGGCAGCACGAGCCTTATTGGACGATTTGGAAAGGCTTCCTGGGCTCGCAATATGCGCGGCATGGCGAGAGACATACTCGCCAAGGCAAGGCTTCTACGCGAAAGCTTGTAGGCACCCATGGCCTTATCTCCCCCATAGCCGGAAAGGAAGTGAAGCCTGCAAGGGCATGGCGGTCAAGAAACCTTTTTGCTGCGCTGCGATGAAGACATTTGCTTGACTTGCACCCGCCAATGGCTCAGCATTTTCTGCGAGCTGGCGGGGGTAAGGCTCATACGCCCCAAGCCCCATTTGCTCAAAGGAGCCAGGAAATGTCCGCCGCACCCATTGGCGCAATTGATTGCGATTTGCATCCTGCCTTGCCGGGCTGCATGGCCTTGCTGCCTTATCTGGATGAGCATTGGCATGAAGAAGTGGTCAGCCGAGGGCTTGACGATCTCGATCTGGCGCTTTGGCCGCGTGGTGCGCCGCTGACCGCACGTAGTGATTGGCGACCCGAAAAGGGGCTTGCCGGCGGGTCAGTGGAGCTTTTGCGCAGCCAGATTCTGGAGCCCTTTGGTACCAGTATCGGCATCCTTAATACCATGTTCGGCGCCCCGGCCCTGCATAATGTAGATATGGTCGCGGCGCTTTGCCGTGCGGCGAATGATTGGGTGGCGAAGGAATGGCTGGATCACGATCCGCGTCTGCGCGCCGGCATTCTTGTGCCGCTTGAAGACCCCACGCTTGCTGTACAGGAAATTGAACGCCGTGCGGCTGACCAACGCTTTGTTCAGGTATTGCTGTTCGGCGCCACTGAAACGCTGTTGGGCCGGCGCAATCACTGGCCAATTTATGAGGCTGCGCAGCGCCATGACATGCCAGTTGCCTTGCAGGTAACAAGCGCCGTGCGCCATTCCCCCACCGCGAATGGCTGGCCGAGCTATCTTATTGAAGATCATGTGAATTTCGCACAAACTTTCCAAAGCCAGTTGCTGTCCATGATTTCTGAAGGCGTTTTCACGCGCTTCCCAAAATTGAAGCTTGTGCTGCTGGGCGCGGGAATTGGTTGGGTGCCAAGCTTCATCTGGCGCGGCACCAAGGAATGGCGCGCATTGCGGCGAGAAGTTCCCTGGGTGGATCGCAGCCCAGCGCAAATCCTGCGCGACCATGTCAGGATTTCCTGCCAGCCCCTGGATGGACCGCCGGATATGTCCGATCTGGCCGAACTGCTTGATATGATTGGCAGTGATGAGATTCTGCTTTTTGCCACAGATTGGCCGCATTGGCGCTTCGATGGGATGGAGGCGCTCGCACCTGGCCTGCCGGAGCGGATGCGTGCGCGGCTATTGCGCGACAATGCCCTGGCAACCTATCCCCGCCTGAAAGGTTCCCTGTCATGAGCTCAACAGCCCTGCCCAAAACCGAAACACGGGCCGAAACGCGGCTGCGCGTTGTGGATTGCGATATCCATCCCGCCATGCGTTCCGGTGCTGAATTAGACCGTTGGTTGCCGCAGCGCTGGCAGCAGCATCGGCGGGAATATGGGCTGCGCTTGCGTCAGCCTTTCACCAGCACCTACCCCTATCCGAAATCAGCGCCTGCCTTGTCGCGGCGTGATTCCTGGCCGCCCACGGGTGGGCCACCCGGCAGTGATCTTGATTTCATGCGCGCGCAGCACTTGGATTTTCACGATATCGAATTCGGTATGCTGCAGCCGCTTTCCGTGCGCGGGATGGATCAGCGCGTACAGGGCTTCGCTGAAGCGGTTTCTTCCGCGGTAAATGAATGGCAGCTTGAGGATTGGACCAGCAAGGACAAGCGCCTGAAAGGCACCATTGCGGTTGCCGGCGAAGATGCCGCTTCAGCGGTCAAGGAAATTGAACGCTGGGCGAAACACCCGGATTTCGTGCAGATTTCCATGGTAACCCGCGCGTTGGAACCGCTGGGCCGTTCCCGTTATTGGCCGATTTATGAAGCGGCGGAGCATTACGGCTTGCCACTTGGCCTGCATACGCTTGGAACCAGCGGGCATAGTGTCGCGGGTGGTGGCTGGGCTTCCTTTTATTATGAGGAGCATCAAGCGGTCGCCATGTCACTGTCCGGCATGGTCGCAAGCTTCATCATGGAAGGTGTGGCAGAACGCTTTCCCAAGTTGAAGATGGTGATCATTGAGGGTGGTTTCGGCTGGGTACCGTCTCTTGGCTGGCGCATGGATAGCCATTGGCATAGGCTGAAAAGCGAGGTGCCGCATCTGCAGCGCAAGCCTTCCGAATATCTGAAATCGCAATTCTGGTTCACGACACAACCGATCGAAGAACCGGAAAAGCCGGAGCATTTGCGCAAGCTGATTGACTGGATCGGCTGGGATAGGCTGCTTTTTGCCACTGATTACCCGCATTGGGATAGCGATGATCCACGCTATGCCTTCAAATGCCATTTGAGTGACGACGAAAGGCGCGCGATCTTCGCCGGCAACGCCAAGTCTGTGTATGGGCTGTAGTTGATCCAGAAGCAGGGCTAAAGAAAGTTCCGCAACGGCAGCGCGTTATCGGTCAGTGCTGCCGCGTCAAGCGCTTTGCCGCCGGCGATCAAGCGTCGGCAGGGTGTTGCGTCTCGGCCATTATTGATCAGCACGGCGCCGCGCAAGGCGCCATCATCATCCAAGGCAAGCAGGGTGAGCCGTTCACCTTCTTGCCTTTCGATTTGATGCAATTGTTCCGTTGGTGTCCCCAGGATTTGCACATTCCAATCGAACTGGTCAGTCCAGTGCCAGGGCACTTCATCATAAGCTTTCTCCTGGCCACAGATAGCGCGGGCCACCGCCAAAGGCTGTAGCTGCGCGATCTGCCAGGTTTCCTGGCGTAGAGGTGCTGCACCATAAAAACGCTGTACAAAGCGCGCGACCTCCCCCGCCGCATAGATATCGGGATGAGATGTTCGGCCAGAAGCATCGGTCAGGACGCCATCGGCCACGGCAAGTCCCGCGGCCTCGGCAAGGCTGGTTTCGGCAATACCGCCGATACCGACCACAACCAGATCAGCCGCAAGCCTTTCCGTATTGGTATGCAGCAGAAGTTCACGCTCGGACGTTGCAATCGCGCTTACTTGAGCGTTGAAATGCAACATCACTCCATGACGGCGATGCAACGCCGCCATGCGATGGCTGATGGCGGTGGGTACGCTGCGCGCCATCAACCTTTCCCCAGCCTCCAGGACATGAACTGAAGCGCCCATTTGCAGGGCCGAGGCCGCAACCTCAAGGCCAATCAAACCGCCACCTATCACTGCCAGACGAGGCTTAAGCGCCAGGCGCTGCTTCAGCGCCATGGCATCATCAAGATTACGCAGCGTCAGAATGCGCGGATCATCCGAGCCCGGTAGGGCAAGGCGCCGCGCCTTTGCGCCGGTTGCCAATACCAAAACATCATAGTGAAAGCTTCGATCCTTTTCGGTTTCAATGCGTTTCTCCATGGGCCAAAAGCAGGTGACTGCTTCGGCAAGATGGAGCGTGATGCGTTGTTGCGCATAAAATGCCGCATTGCGGACAAAAAGACTGCCTTGCGTTTCTTGGCCGAGCAGTACAGATTTCGATAGCGGTGGGCGGTCATAGGGCAGATGCGCCTCAGCGCCGAATACAATGATTTCGGCCGCCGCATCTAATTCCCTGATCATTTCGGCGCAACGTCGGCCGGCTTGGCCAGCGCCGATAATGATGATCCGACGCATCATTCAGACTCGGACGAAAACTTCGCCGCCCTCGCATTTCACTTCATAGGTGGCAATGGCAAGGGTTGCAGGCGCGGATAGCGCCTGGCCGGAACGAACATCAAAACAGGCTTGATGCAGCGGGCATTCAAGCTTGCCATCTTCACAAAATCCCTCGGAAAGCAGGGCATATTCATGGCTGCAAACATTGTTCACGACGAATATGCCATCTGGTAGGCGGATAACGGCGATTTCAGTTTCACCAATGCGCATTGCCAGGGGTGTTTCCGGTTGCAGATCCTCTTCTGCCGCGACGCGATGCCATTCCCCCATGAGCGTTCCTCGTATTTCAAAGCTCGATCAGCACATACTGATCTTCAACCGTGACCGGGAAGGTTTCTGCCACAAAGGGGCCCTTCACCAGTTCAGATCCCGCTTCCACCGTCACCTGATAGGTGCGCGCCTTGATGCTATCCGGGTCGCAATATGATTGCCCGGTTCGGATATCAAATTCCCAACCATGCCAGGAACATTGCACAAATTCCCGTTTGCGCGAAAGTTCATAGGTGCCAGGGTTTTTGGAGGTCAGCCTGCCAACAAGAAGCCCTGCGCAAAGGGAGCCACCCTCATGCGGGCAGCGGTCCGTAAGGGCAAAAAATTCATCATTGACATTGAATAAAGCGATCTGCCGACCACGCACGGTCACCAATTTACTGCTATTAGGCGGAATTTCTCCGCGCTTCGCGACGATATGGCGAGCCATGGAATTTCCCTCAGTTTTGATCAGGCTAGGGCGAGAGGGTTTCCCAGTCAATTGGAACCTGGCTTAGTTTCATGCGCCAGCCATCGTTTTGAAGACTGCCCATTATCAGCTCCTGTCGCGCAAAACTGGCAATTTGGGTGGCGGATGAATTCCGGCCCATTTCGGAACGCCGATCAGAATGAAGTCAGATCAGAAATTCGCAATCCAAAACATACGGATACCATGCGACGACTACCCATGCGGTGTTTACTTCAAAGGTTCGGGCAGACTTTACCTCAAAACAAGGGAACTTTCGGGGGTCAGGTCACACAGCGCATCCCCCGCCGCACCAAGCTAGCGCAGATGGTCGTGGTGTTGATTGCGCGCCTTGGCAACCGACAGCGCCGGCAAGGGGAAAGCCGCAAAGCGCGGATTGATGATCGCCGGCACAGGGAATTCTGCCCCGGTAAAGCGATTGCGATCCCGCCGGTCGAGTATCACTCGCCCTTCGCGAATGCCACACGCCGGGCCGCGCTGCAGCCGCCATAGCTGCCCCGCGACAAGCAGCCTGATATCCATGAACGCCGCCGCGCCATCGGTCAGATCAACGCGGAGATACCGCGCTGTGACCGGGGCAGGGAGTACCAGCACGACATTCCCCTGGCTTTCATCCTACGCCTCGGCATTCAGCAGCCCGGTGTCCGCAAGCGTCACGCTGAAATTCGCAACATTCGAAAGCCGCGCTAGCACCATGGCGCCCGCGCCAAGCGTCGTGGAAATCAGCGCGACGCAATCCACCGGCACTTCCGCCCCAATATCAGCGGTGATCCGGGTCTTGTACTCGGTGGAATGGTGCTTGCGCGTCACGGGGCAATGAAACCGCTCTGGTCATATATCCACAGATTGCCTAACCTTCTTCCAAAACCAAAGCCAGAAATTACCAAGCAAAGGGAAGGAATTCGAAGATGCTGCGATCCATTGTGATAGCGCTGGCGGTGCTGATGGCAACGCCCGCCATGGCCCAAGTCAATTACCCAACACGGCCCATCCGCTTCATCGTACCCTTCGCGCCGGGCGGGTCGAATGACTTGACCGCTAGGCTTATGGCGCCGCGCATGGCGGCGCGGCTTGGCCAGCCTGTCGTGATCGAAACCCGTTCAGGTGCGGGCGGCATGACGGGGGTGGATGTTGCCGCCAAGGCCCCGGCTGATGGTTATACGGTGGCGCTTGGCACTACCGGGGCGATTGTCATTGGCCCCAGCCTGACCCGTAACCCGCCCTTTGTCGCGGAACGTGATTTGGCGCCCATTACGCTTGCGATCAATGTGCAGGTTCCGATTGTGGTGCCGGCGCAATCACCCTACCGCAGCTTGCAGGATCTTCTGGCGGGAGCGAAAGCGCAGCCGGGCAAGATCACTTTTGGGTCAAGCGGCACGGGCGGCATGCCGCATCTCGCTGGGGAATTGCTGAACCAGGTGGCTGGTGTGCAAATGGTCCATGTGCCTTATCGCGGTGGCGGTCCGGTGGGCACCGCGCTGCTTCAGGCGGAAGTGGATATGGGCATGTCGGATATGTCGGTGTTTCTTGCGCACCACCGGGCCGGAACGATGCGTATTCTGGCGGTGGGTAGCGCCCAGCGCCTGCCCTATCTGCCCGATGTGCCAACCCTGGCGGAATCGGGCATCACCGGTGTTGAGACCAGCAATTGGCATGGGCTGGTCACCGCCGCTGGCGTGCCGGAGACCATCTTGGATCGGCTGAATGCCGCCGCCGTGGCTTCCTTGCAGGACCCGGAAGTGGTGAAGACACTGAACGAACAAGGCATAGACCCGGTTGGCAGCAGCCGCGCCGTATTGGCGGCGCTGATAACGGCCGACAAGGCCCGTTGGTCTGAGGTGATCAGGCGCGCCAATATTCGGCCAGAGTGAGGGGGTCTCGCATCGCAACGCGTCTAATGGTTACTGTCCTCGGCGGAGTGGCGCCCGCGCGCGGTGCGGCGAATATCGTGGGCTAGCTTTTTGGCTGGCACCCGGACGGGTTGGCAGGGGATTTCTGGCTTATCTTCACTTTTCTTGGGTTACGATGAGCCAGAAATCCTCCGCTATTTAAATCGCCAGTTTGGTCCCATAGGTGCTGACGCCGCACAGGTGCCGGATTCGCCCATGCGCCGGAAGGCACCGCGGCGGCGGGGCCGCGCTGAGGCGGCACCCGCGCCATTTTCAATCCGCCTGCCGCAGGCCGCTATCGCGGATCAGCCCAGCGTATTTCTCGGCCTCGGCCTTCACATAGGCCGTGAAAGCCTGATGGTTTAGATAACGGATCGGGTGCCCCGCACGCGTCATGCCCTCAATCACCGATGGGGTGCGCAATGTGCGCGCGCAGGCCTCATCCATGCGCGCCACCAGGGCTTCCGGTGTGCCGGGCGCGGTGAAAAGGCCGGTCCAAAGCGGATAGACCAGATCAAGCCCCTGTTCACGCATGGTGGGTGTGTCCGGGAAATCGGGTGAGCGTTGTTCGGCGAATACAGCCACCGCGTGCAGCCCATATTGCTTCACCAGGTTCGCCTCGGCGGTCAGCATGGGCACGGTGCCGGAGAGCATCGCCTGCACGCTATCGCCCGAACCGCGGAAGGGGATGTGGTTCATTTCAATACCGAAGGCGCGGGACAGACCGGTCATCGCCAAATGTCCAAGCCCACCAACACCGCCGGAGGCATAGGGCAATTGCCCTGGATTGGCCCTGGCGCGCGCAACGATATCAGCCACTGTCCTGATGCCTGTTGTGGTCGGTGTCATCAGCGTGGCCGGCGCTTCCGCGACCAGGCAGATAGCGGTGAGTTGATC
Source organism: Roseomonas sp. (assembly GCA_020249285.1). Classification (GTDB taxonomy): domain Bacteria; phylum Pseudomonadota; class Alphaproteobacteria; order Acetobacterales; family Acetobacteraceae; genus Neoroseomonas. Next base: position 16,176 of record JADCFX010000053.1, read on the forward strand.
TGCGCGATAGGTCGGGCGCGCCATGAAGCTCGGCTGAATGGCGATCGGCGCCATGGAGGTCAGCAGGATCGTCTGCCCATCCGGTTTGGCGCGCACCACTTCCGATGTGCCGATGGTGCCCGTGGCGCCGCCAACATTGCGAATGACCACCTGCGTGCCCATCGCCTCGGTAAATACCGTCTGGATCAGGCGGCCGATAATGTCCTTCCCGCCACCCGCCGGCCAGGGGATGATCATTTGCACCTGGGCAGAGGCCGGCGCGCTGCCAGCCCATAGCGCAGCAAGGGCCAGCGCGGCCCGCGACA
>JADCFX010000054.1 GCA_020249285.1 Roseomonas sp.
CGGCGCGGCGGCATTAGCGTCCCTGGCGGGGCGGTTTGTGCCGGGGCTGGTGATTGAAGGGCTTGCGGTGACGCTGCCGCGCGAGGTGCGCGCCGCGCGCATCACACTCGCGGATGAGGGCGGCGTTTGGCTTGACGTTGCAGCGCCACGCATCGGCTTTGACCTGCACGCGCTATGGCAGCGGGAAGCGCATGTGCAGGTGTTAACGGCAGAACGTATCAGCGTGTCGCGCCTGCCCGCTTTCGAAGGCGGTGAAGTGCGCGATGGCCCGCTGCTGCCATCGCTGCCGCATTTGCCTTTAGGCGTTCGCATTGACCGTTTGGCGATTGCAGAAATCGCCGTGGCTGAGGGCCTTTTCGGCCAGGGCTTTCGGCTTTCGGTGGAAGGCAGGGCAGCGCTGGTGGCCGCACGCCTTTCGGGGGATTTGGCGATCACGCGGCTTGATGCGCCCGGCACGGCGCGGCTTGCGCTTGACCTTGCGCCCGGCGCGGATCGGCTTTTTGCGCGGCTGGATGTGGCGGAACCGCCGGGTGGGGTCATCGCTGGCGTGCTTGGCGCGCCCACTGAACCCGCAGCCTTGAAGCTCCGCCTGGACGGCCCCGCCAGCGCTGCGGCGCTGAACGCCGAGGCACGCCTTGGCAGCACAGCAGAAGCGGCACTTTCCGGCACCATCGGCGCCGATGCGCGCGGCGCAGGTTTTGCCCGGGTTGCCGGTCATTTTGTCGCCGCGCCCTTGCTGCCCGCACCCTTCGCCGAGGCGCTGGCCCGGTTGGAATTCTCGCTGGATGCAACGCGCGATGGTGCGGGCATAATCAACCTGCGCAGCGTAACGGCCAAGGCGCCGCTTGGCGACATCTCCTTTGCCGGCAGGCTTGATCCCGAGCAAGAGGAAGCGACGCTTGCCGGCAGTATCGCGCTCGGTGCAAGCGCCATGCTTGCTGCCTATGTGCCGGAGGAAATCGGCTGGCAAGCGGTCTCCGCGCGGTTTCGGCTGGATGGCAAGCTGCTGGCGCCGCAGGTCGCGGTGGATGCCGAAATGGAGGGTTTTTCCAGCAGCATCGCAGCGCTTGGTGCAGCGCTGGGCGCGACCCCTCGGCTTGAATTGCAAGCGCGCGCGCTGACGCAGATTGAACGCCTGACGCTGACGGGCGATGGCAATGAACTGACCGCTGCAGGCGATATCGGCGAAAGGCTTGATCTGCGTTTTGGTTTGCGCTTGGCCGATCTCGCACAGATTGTGCCCGAACTTGCCGGCGCCTTGACCGCTGAGGGCCATGTGCAGGGCGCGCGGGATGATCCTTCCATCACCCTGCAAGCGCGCGGCGAGACCATTACGCGCGGCGCTGAGGTGCTTGCTGCGCCAAGCCTTGATCTCAAGCTCGAAACGCCCCGCTCACGCCCGCGCGCGGAAGCGCGGCTTGAGGCGAATTACGCCGGGTTGGTGCTGACGCTCTCGCTTTCCGGCGTGCCGGAAGGCCAAGCGCTCCGCATCAATCAGCTTGACGCCGCTTTCGGCACGGCGCGGCTTGCCGCCAGCGGTTTGCTTGATGTGCAAAAGCCGCTTTTTGCCGGCGCGCTATCGCTGGCCATTCCGGACCTTGCGCCTTTTTCGGACCTCGTTGGTCATAAATTGACAGGTAGCATCTCGCTGGACGCCGAAGGGCGCGATGCAAATGGCGCGCAGCAGGTGAAGGTGAAGCTGAACGCGCCCGACATCACGCTGGATGGGCGCGCACTTGCCGCGCAACTGGAATTGGCGGGCGGGCTGGATGACGCGCGCGGAAATTTCGCCGCGCGGCATGGCGAAGCAGAGCTTACCGGCGAAGCAGCGCTCAGCCGAAATGGCGAAGCGCGGCTTCTTACCATGGAAAAACTGAAATTTTCTTCTGCTGCCGATCAGGTGCAGCTTACCGCGCCGGCGAAGATTGAAATGGCGCCAGATGGGCGCATCAGCCTCGCTGAGACCACCATTACCAACAATCGCGGTGGCAGGCTCAGGCTGGAAGGTTTCTGGAGTGCGGCTGAGATCGCGCTAAACGCATCACTCGCCGCCCTCCCCATCGCGCCCTTCGCCGCGTTGCTGTCACCCGAAGCAAAACTGGCCGGCGTGCTGACGGGGGAGGCGCGCGTGAATGGCACGCCAGAGGAGCCGCGTTTTGACATCAAGATAGAAAGCCCTGCCATCACCAGCGCCATGCCGGCGGCGCGCGGCGTGCCGCCTCTACGCCTCACGGCCTCGGCCAGCGGCACTGCGGCGGGGGCGGAAGCGCGCGCCGCGCTCAATGGCGGCACTACGGTTCGGCTGGCCGCCACAGCGCGCATTGCGGCACTAAGCGCCGAGGCGCCGCTTTCAGGCAGTATCACCGGGCGGCTTGATATCGGCAGTCTGGTGCAACCACTGCTCGCTGCCGGGGCGCAGCGCGTCAGCGGCATGGCTAATCTCGACATCCGGCTGGAAGGCAGCCTGGCCGCGCCGCGCCTGGGCGGACAGCTAGGCATCGCCAATGGCAGCTTTCGCGATTTGCAGCATGGCGTGACGCTGAATGAAATTGCCGCCACCATCATGGCGGAAGACCGGCGCCTCAATCTTGCGCGCTTTGCCGCACGCACCGCGGGCAGTGGCAGCGTGAGCGGCACCGGCGCGCTTGATCTGGGCAAGCCCCGCCTGCCTTTTGATCTGCGCCTGAAGGCGGATGCCGCGCGCCCAGTCAATGCCGATCTGGGTAGCGCAACCTTTGATGGTGAATTGCGCCTGGCCGGTGAGGCTTTGGGCGAAAGCCGCCTTGCCGGCAAGCTTACGGTGCAGCGGGCGGAATTGCGCATTCCGGACAAGCTGCCACCTGCCATTCAGAGCCTACCCGGGGTGCGAGAGGTAGGCCAACGCCCCCCAGGCACGCCGCCACTGACATCGCCCACACAAAGACAGGCCGAAGCCACCAGCCTGCCGCCCATTATGCTTGATCTTGCCATTGCCGCGCCGCGCGCGATTTTCCTGCGCGGGCGCGGGCTGGATGCGGAATTGGGCGGCGAGGTCAAGCTTGGCGGAAAGCTTGATGCGCCGCATTTGGAAGGTGGCTTC
>JADCFX010000055.1 GCA_020249285.1 Roseomonas sp.
GGGGGGCTTTGGTTAGCCTAAGCGCTTAGAACGGCGTTCCCAGGGCATTCCTGGCCAGCACCAAGCCGGATGGAGAAGCACCATGCATGATATCGTGATTCGCGGCGGCACCATTGTGGATGGGCTCGGCACGCCGCGTTATACCGGTGATGTTGCGATTGATGGCGACCGCATCACGCAAGTTGGCGGCAAGGCCGGGCCGGCGCGACGCGATGTTTCAGCCGAAGGCCGGCTGGTCACGCCTGGCTGGGTGGATGTCCATACGCATTATGATGGCCAGGCCACTTGGGACCCGAAGCTGGCGCCTTCTTCCTGGCATGGCGTGACGACTCTGCTTTTCGGCAATTGCGGCGTTGGCTTCGCGCCGGTGCAGAAAAGCCACCATCAGGCGCTGATTGATCTGATGGAAGGCGTGGAAGACATCCCCGGCATTACGCTGACCGAAGGGCTTAAATGGAATTGGGAAAGCTTCCCCGAATATCTCGATGCTTTGGAGGCGATGCCACGCACGCTGAATATCGGCGCGCAGCTCGCGCATCATCCCTTGCGCGTTTACGTGATGGGTGACCGCGGATTGAATCGCGAAAACGCGACTGGCGATGATATTGAAGCCATGGCGCGACTGACGCAGGAAGCGCTGGAATCTGGCGCCTTTGGCTTCACCACATCGCGCACGGATCAGCACAAGACCCTGGCCGGTGATCTGGTGCCGGGCCGCTATGCGGAAGAAGAGGAATTGCTCGCCATCGGTCGCGCCATGGGCAAGGCGGGGCGCGGCACTTTCGGTATGTTGAGCGATTTTGAGGATGAGGCAGCGGAATTCCGCTGGCTGCGAGAAGTGGCGAAATCCACCAAGCGCCCGGTTTGGTTCCTGCTGACGGATCGCGCCTATGACCCGCAACGGTGGAAGCGCCTGATGCAGGGCGTGCATGATGCGCGGGCTGAGGGGCTCAGCCTAGCTGCGCAAGTCGCGGGGCGCACGGTGGGGCTCATTTTGGGGCTGACGACTTCGCTCAATCCCTTTGCCCTGCGTGAAAGCTTTGCGGCGCTGGCGGGGCTGCCGCCGGCCGAGCAATTGGCGCGGCTACGTGATTCGGAGATGCGGCGGAAAATCCTTTCCGAAGAAGCATCGAAGCGGTTGCTGGATGTATTGCCTCCACTGTCCCGCCAGATCGCGACGCGTTGGGACAATATGTTCGAATTGGGCGATCCGCCGGATTATGAACCGCCGCGGGAGCGCAGCATTGCCGCGCTCGCCGCCAAGGCCGGGCAGGACCCCGCTTCCTATTGCTATGATTTCCTGGTGGGTGCTGATGGCGGGCGGATGCTGTATTTCCCGGTTACGAATTACGTGACGGGTGATCTTTCCGTCGTGCGTGAAATGAACATGGATAAGGCGACGGTGCTTGGCCTTTCCGATGGCGGTGCGCATTGCGGCGTGATTTGCGATGCCTCCACACCAAGCTTCATGCTGACGCATTGGGCGCGCGATCGGAAGCGCGGCGAGGGCCTGCCCTTGGAATTCGTGGTGAAGCGGCAGACGAGTGAAACTGCGGATTTCTTCGGCCTGACGGATCGCGGGCGGCTGGCGCCCGGTGCGATTGCTGATGTCAACATCATCAATTTCGATGCGCTGCGCTTGTATCACCCTGAGATGATTTATGATCTGCCCGCGGGTGGGCGGCGTTTGGTGCAGCGCGTTGATGGCTATGACATGACGCTGGTTGCCGGCAAGCCCATTCGCGAAGCGGGGCATGATACGGGCGCGCTGCCGGGCAAGTTGCTGCGCGCGACAAGCTGAAGGGCATCGCGCCTAGGTCAACCGATAATGGCTTGGCATTTCATCCTTGAGCGCCACGCCGGTGGCGCCAAGATTGCGTGCTTCGGACAATAGCCACAGCGCCTTGGCGGCGGCGAAATCAGCGCTGAGCCCGCCTGGGCGGATATTGCTGATGCAGTTGCGCATGGCGTCATTGCTGCCGCGCCGTGCTGCCCAGGTAATGTAAAGCCCCATGCTGTCGGTTGCGGAAAGCCCGGGTCTTTCGCCGATCAGCACTACAACCGCGGCGGCTTCCGTTGCTTCCGCCACATCATCTCCAAGCGCGACGCGCGCCTGTTCGGCAATGATGATGGGGCCAGGCGTAAAGCCCGTCTTGTTGAGTGCCGGTATCAATATACTGAGCAGTGCAGGTGCTTGTTGCTGCACGCCGCTGGCGCAAAGCCCATCCGCGATCACCAGCGCAATGCTGCCTGGTGCCTTTGGCAGAACAGTGCCTTCCGGCAGGCGACGGCCAAGATCAGGGCGCAGCAGAAAGCGCCGGCGTTCTTCAGCCTGGCTTGTCAGGCGCTGAATGGGCAGACCAAGGGACGAAAGTTCTTCTGCAAGCTTTGCCACATCCAGGCTGGACCAGACCGCATCGCGCGCCCGCGCATGCGCCTCCTGAAAATCGAGATGTGCGGCAGTGGGCAGTGCATTGCCAGCGCGGCCAAGCGCCACGCGCGCATCGGTGAAGCGGCGCAGATCGCGCCATTTGCTGGGCGAGTTCATGCAAGACCGATCAGCGCAGGTGACAGGCGTGCGGGAATCGCTTCTGTTGTGCTGCCAATGCCCATGCGGTTCAGCCAATCCTCGAATTCCGGGGCGGGGCGTTTGCCGAGCGCGGCACGCGCATAAAGTCCATCATGGAAGGAGGTGGATTGGTAGGCGAGCATGACATCATCCGCCCCCGGCACGCCCATGACGTAAGTAACCCCAGCCGCGGCAAGGCATGTCAGCAGCGCATCCATGTCATCCTGATCCGCCTCCGCATGGTTCGTGTAGCAAACATCAACCCCCATCGGCAAGCCAAGCAGCTTGCCGCAGAAATGATCTTCCAGCCCTGCGCGCAGAATTTGCTTGCCGTCAAACAAATATTCGGGACCGATGAAGCCCACCACGGAATTGACAAGCAGCGGTGAAAAGCGCCGCGCCACGGCGTAGGCGCGCGCTTCCAGGGTTTGCTGATCCACTCCGTGATGCGCATCCGCACTCAGCGCGCTGCCCTGGCCGGTTTCGAAATACATGACATTCTGCCCAAGGCTGCCGCGCTTGAGCGACAGCGCCTGTTCATGGGCTTCGCCCAGCAGCGCCAGGTCAACGCCAAAGGAACGATTGACGCCTTCCGTACCGCCGATGGACTGAAACACCAGATCAACCGGCGCGCCCATATCCATGGCGCGCATCGTGGTGGTGACATGCGCCAGCACGCAGCTTTGCGTTGGGATGTCATACGCCAAGCGCAGCCGGTCCAGCATATCCAGAATGCGTAGCACCGCTTCAACATTATCGGTTGCGGGATTGACGCCAATCACCGCATCACCGGCGCCGAGCAATAGCCCATCCAGAGTAGCGGCCGCGATGCCGCGTGGATCATCGGTGGGGTGATTGGGTTGCAGGCGGATCGAAAGCCGGCCCTTGAGGCCGATGGTATTGCGAAAGCGCGCGACATTTTCGCATTTCGCCGCGACCGTGATCAGGTCTGCCGCGCGCATGATCTTGGAAGTGGCCGCAACCATTTCCGGCGTCAGCCCCGGCGCCAAGGCAGCGAGTCTTGCACCATCGGCAGCATCAGAAAGCAACCAATCACGCAAGCCGCCGATCGTCAGGCTGCGGATCGGGGCGAAGGCTGCCTTGTCATGGCTGTCCTGGATCAGCCGTGTGACCTCATCCGCCTCATAAGGGACCACGCTTTCCGAGAGGAAATGCGCGAGCGGCACATCAGCCAAGGCGCGCTGCGCGGCAATGCGTTCCTCAGCACTTTCCGCGGCAACGCCGGCTAATGCGTCACCAGACCGAAAGGGCGTGGCGCGCGCGAGCAGCGTCTTCAGATCGGGGAAGACATAGCGCGTGGTGCCGATATGCTGCGCGAAGGCCATGCTCGTCCTGGGGCTAGGGGCTGAAGTCTTCGCAATATACCGCGAAGGCGCGCAGGATTCGAGCGGGAAATTCCGCTTCGCACCCGACATGACAGGCTTGGTCCGTAGCGATACACTGACCATGGTTGCAGGAGAATTTTCATGCGTATTGCGGTGATGGGAACGGGCGGTGTTGGCGGTGGTTTTGGCGCAGCCTTGGCCAAGGCCGGCGCGGATGTGACTTTTATAGCGCGCGGGGCGCATCTGGCAGCGATGCAGCATGACGGTTTGCACATCACGGGCGGGCGGGGCGAAACTCATCTTATGCCAACCAAGGCCACCGATGATCCGGCCAGCGTCGGGACAGTGGATCTTGTGATGTTCTGCGTGAAGCTTTGGGATGTGGAAAGCGCGGGTCAGGCGATCCGCCCAATGGTCGGTCCGGATACGGCAGTGCTGCCTTTGCAGAACGGCATTGATGCCAGCGAAAGGCTGATCCCCATTCTGGGCGCGAAAGCGGTGATGGGCGGTGTTGCACAAATCAGCGCTACCATTGATGCGCCGGGCGTCATTCGCCAGACCGGCACCTTCATGCGCCTTGCGTTTGGGGAACTGGATGGCAGCATTTCGCCTCGTGGCAAGACATTTCTGGAATGGTGCCAGCGCGCCGGTTTTGATGCGACTCTGAGTGATCGCATCCTGACCGAGCTTTGGCTGAAATTCATTATCTTGGCGACGAATTCCGGCATGACGGCGCTCACACGCCGCCCACTTGGCGAATTGCGTGATGACCCCGATATCGCGCCCTATTTCCGCGCAGGGTTTGAGGAAGTGATCGCCCTCGCCCGCGCCAAGGGCGTGTGGCTGCCGGATGATGTGCTGGAACGCAGCATGAAATTCACCACGGGCGCGCCGGCCGGCATGCGCGCTTCCATGGCGGTGGATTTGATTCGCGGCAATCGCATCGAATTGCCCTGGCTGTCGGGCAAGGTTGTGGCCCTTGGCCGTACGCTTGGTGTGCCAACACCAACCCATGCCATGATCAATGCGGCGCTGAAGCCTTACGCCATGGGTGCGCCCCAGGATTAACCTGGGTTTTGCGCACGCCAATGATCCGCGATCTGGCCCATGGTGGCGGGCCAAATGTTGCCACGCGCCATGATGCCATCAAGCATGGCATTGAAAGCGCGGATGCGGTGCGGCACGCCCATCAGCCAGGGTGTCACCGGCACCACCAGAATGCGCCCGCTGCCGCTTTCCTGTGCTTCGCGATCCAGCGTCTCATGCGCGGTCAGGATGGAATTAGTGAAATCCTCGGTCGCCAAATGTTGCTGATGCAACATGCGTTGATCTGACAAATCCTGCGACAGCGGCATGCAGATGAGGCGCCCGGCATCGGTGTTCATGATATAGGGCATGTCATCATTCGCCCAGCCGGTGGTGAAGCTGAAGCCGGCTTCCGCAACCAGGCGCAGCGTATGGCTTGATTCGGAATGTGCCGGTGAATGCCAGCCACGCACCGCCGCGCCGAAGCGTGCGCGCAACAAACTGGCAGCTTCCTGCACCGTGGCGCGTTCGTCATCAAGCGCCACGCCGCCATGGTGTAGCCGGCCCATATCCAAGCCCGCACAGGCAATTTCCCATTGTGCCGCTGCAAGATCATCCATCAGTGCCGGATAGCGCCGGGCGAGTACTGCACTCAGCAAGGCGGTAGCAGGCAAGCCACGCGCGGCGAGTGATTTCATCAGCCGATAAACGCCGATCCGATTACCATAATCGCGCAACGTATAATCCCAATAGGAAGGATAGGGCCTTTCCATGCCACCCGGCGCGGTGAAGGGCTTGAGCGGCATATCCATCGGGAAATGGCCCATATGCACGGCGATACACACTGCAACGCGCGCGCCATTCGGCCAGGAAACCGGCTTCGCAGTCGGCAGCGTGCGGAAGGGATAGATCTCATGATCCATCCCGCGCCGGCGGTGCGGGTACTGCAGATAGTCTTCAGGCAAGCCCCTCATGGTGTCCCCGCCGCGATCCAGGATTGCGCTTCCGCCAAATGATGTTCTGTGTACCAGGCGGCGATTTCGCGCCCAGTCGCAAGCCAAACCTTATCGTGGCGCACCACATGGCGCAGCACGTCTTCGAGAGCGCTGATGCGGTGCGGCTGGCCGATTAGGAAGGGGTGGAGTGGCATGCACATCACGGTGCCGCTTTCAGCGCCTTCTTCATAAAGCTGATCGAATTGTGCCTTGCAGATGGCGGCAAAACGTTCGGGCGGCGTATTGCGCATGGCCAAAAGCGGCACGTCATTGATTTCAAGCGAATAGGGAATGCTGATCAAATGGCCGCTGCGCACCTTGATAGGTGTGGGCTGATCATCATGCAGCATATCCAGCGTATATTTGATGCCTTCTTCCGCCAGAAGATGCTGGGTGGTTTCATCATTGGAAATGGCGGGGGTGAGCCAGCCATCCAATTCCTGGCCGCTGGCGCGCTTGATGGTTTCGCGGTTCTCGCGAATGACGGCGCGTTGCTGATCCTCATTCATGCCGTAGAAGTAGCGCGTATTATAGGTGCCGTGGCTGAACAACTCCCAGCCCAAATCACAACAGCGTTCGATGATCTCCGGATAATGATCGCATACCGCGACATTGAGCGAGACGCTACCGCGCACCCCATGCCGCGCCATGACATCGGCCATGCGCCAAAAGCCGACGCGATTGCCATAATCACGCCAGGAATAGCCAAGCACATCGGGTTGCGGGCGGGGCCAGGGCATGCGCCGCGCATTGGGCGGCGGGTCAAGCTCATAATGTTCGATATTCGGCGCCACCCAAAAGGCAATGTGCGCGCCATTGGGCCAGGTGATTTTGGGGCGCCTGCGCCAGGGCATGTAGTCATAATGGCCGGGTTCGCTCAGCATGGGTGATATTCCCTCATTCAGGCTTGGCGGTAATACACTTCTAATGTAGCTGCAACTCGGTCACTTTCAGCATCGTATCTTGTTCTAGCCGGATGCGTTCTTGTAATTCAGGAAAGCGCATCATGAAATCCTGCTTGGCCTTTAGGTCATCGGCACGGCAGATCATGAAATGCGTGACCCCGATACCAACATCCCGATCGCCTGGGCCGAGCGAACTTCCCTGCCCAGCATCTATGGCCAAGGTCAGGTTGCGTGAGTCTGACCGGAACCTGAAACCAAGGCTGTGGCGGGTGCCATCGCCGATCACGCGTTGGGCAGGTTCAGACAAAGGCTTTCCATCAATGCTGCACTGGATCTTGACTGAAGTATCCACAGCGGTGCCTCGTAGCCGAAGATAAAGCAAAAGATCCTGCCCCAGCGCTTCATCCGGCAGTGGCAGTCGGATCATGGCAGCGCCGGGTGCTGTCCAGCACCCCCAATCTTCCAGCCTGTGCCAGTTCAGCCCGTCACGCAACAGATTCGCCATGGCAAGATCGAGACTGGGTATCAAGGCATCCGATTTCCCGAGATGAATTGGCCGCCCGATGGGAACGCGCAGCAATGCTTCTTGCCTTGCGCTGGCCGAGGCTTCGATCTTCAGGATTTTTTCAATGAAGTCTTCCGCTACAGCGCGCCATTCTCGCAGATTAGCGTTGGCGCAAGCATGATCGCGCAGTTCCTGTCTTCTTTCGTCATTAAAGATCAGCAGTTCCAGCTTGGCCACGAGGTCATTGACATCATCTGCTCGGAAATAAACCGCAGCACGTCCACCTGCCTCACTGAGTGAAGTATGGCAGGCCACCAAGGGCAGCGTGCCATAGGAAAGGCTTTCAGTGACTGGCAGCCCCCAGCCTTCATAAAAGCTGTTGAAAATGGTGAAGAGGCTCTCTCGATATAGGGTTTCCAAGGCGCTGTCGCTGACACTTGAAATGAGCATTATCTTGCTGTTCAGCGCAGGCCGGCTACGCAGGAATTCAGCCCCTTCTTCAAAGAGCCAGCCGGATTTTCCAAGGCATATAAGGAAGGGAACGGACGCCGCATCATGTTTGTCGAGTAGGGATTCCCAAGCCTTGAACAAAAGCACATGGTTCTTGCGGCTTTCAAGGGTGCTCACACACAGTACAAAGCTGGCGGCTGGCGGCAGGATATGCCGTAGCGAATCAATGGGCGCGATGTCGCGTTCGGAAAGATACCGCCGCATGTCACCATTGAGTGCGACTGGATGCACAGGCAGGTTGAAATCGGGCAGCAACCTTGAGGCATGATGCCTGACATCCATGGCTGACCATTGGGAATTTGTGACTGCGCCATCAACCTCCAGCACCAAGGTTGAAAACCATTGGCTGAATTCCTCCACCAGTCTTTCGGCGCAATGTTCCGGCATCATCAGCGGGATGACATCGTGAATCATCGGAACGTACCGAATGCCGTATTTCTTGCGCAGATCCCTGATCTTCAGGAAATAGTTTTCGATCCACCATGAAGTGCCAAGATTCACAAGAATGACATCATTGTCTTCCAATTGCTGCTCGAATTCCGCCTCATTGAAAAGTGAAGAATCTGGCATTTCAAAAAGTGCAAGAAAATCTCCCTCGTCCACACTGTCACTTGATTCAGCCGCATCATGCAGAGCGAAGAAGGTCTCCTGGCTAATGGGGAGCCAAGTGCCAAGAGACTGATCGAAATGAATGATGATCGGATTGGCGCGTTCAGCGAAGGCTGTCAGGGCGTGATAAATGACATTGAGCTGCACGCGTTGAATGCCGGTTGGAATGCGCCATTCCTTCATGTATTGGACGAGATCGGTGATATCAAACATCAAGCGCGTTGCACGCGGCGGCGTCGCTTTCTGATGCTCAGCTTTTGCAAGGGCCAGGACTTGTTCAAGCGTGGCAATTTCAGCCTCTGCGTCGCTATTTCCCTCATCCAGTGCCAAGGCGGCACGATAGGCTTTGATGGCTTCCTCAGGCTGCCCCAGTAGTTTGAGTGCATGACCAATCTGCAACTGCAGGTCACTGTCATTCGGCGCATGGATCAACGCTTGATGATAAGCAGCCAAGCCACCCGTTAGGTCACCGGCTTCCTTGAGGCAATGACCGCGCTGTACCCAAATCGGCCAGTCATCGGCGTGGGTTTCAAGATATGCGGCGTATGAGGCAGCCGCTTCGGTCCAGCGCTGATCATCACGCAACCTGTCGCCCTCTGACTTGAGAAAGACGGCAGTTTCGAAGGTGGGTTCAGCGCGGAGCAAGCGGGTTTCAGTATATTTCCGCAGCTTCCGAAGCAGTTTTCGCATCATACCAATGTTATCGCGAAAGCTTGGTAAATTTGCCATATACTTCGGCCAGTCGCGCTTGATAGCGTTCGGGGGAGAATTGCTGCGCCTGAATAGGTCCGGCTTCCGCCAGGCGTCCGCGCAGATCGGCGTCAGTATCTAGCGCACGGATCCCCTCAACCAGGGCGCGCGTGTCATAGGGGTCCACCTGTAAGGCCGCATTTCCAACAACCTCTGGCATGGAAGCCGTATTGGAAGTGAGTACTGGCGTGCCGAGGGACATTGCTTCCAAAGCCGGCAGGCCAAACCCTTCATAAAGTGATGGAAAAAGTACGGCCTTTGCACCGCGGATCAAGCTTACCAAAAGGGGGAAGGGGGCGTAGTCAACCTGCAGAACTCGGAAGCGCCTTTCGGTGATGTTGCCGTTTGTTAGTAAATAGCGGACATGATCATTGTCAGAAATCAAACGAAGCTCTTCCTCGGATTTCCATCCCTTTTTGCCCACAATGACAAGCGGATCAGTTACGCCCGAAGAAAGATAGGCTTCAATCATGCGTCCGACATTTTTCTTTGGCTCAATGGCGCCGAAGAAAAGGAAATAGTTCTTGTAATTGAGGCCAAAAGTACCTTCCACATCGCTCTTGACATCGCTGATCGGTTTGTCACGGTAGCGTGATGGGATGTCCACGGCCTGATAGGTATTCGTTATACGTCGCTCCGGAATACCGAACAGATTGATGATGTCCTTTTTGGAAGCCTCACTCACGGTCACGATGTGGTCTGCACTTTTGGTCAGTTGCCGGATCAGGCGGAAGTAACGGCGCTTATTGTCCATCGTGGTGTAAGGTAGGCGCAGCGGTACAAGATCATGTAGGGTGTAGATGTTTTTGGCATTGGGAATGCGGAGCGCCAAAGGATAGGTCCAATGCATGATATCCGGAGTTTGGCGAAAATGGACATTCATGCGGCGGCCGAACCACTTGCTGTAAAGTTCCTGCTTTTGATAAAGCCCTTGAACATTCCAGATATGGTCGAAGTAGGGGAGGCGGGCCCGGAAAGTGTCGCGGATGACATTGCCCGTAATCGGAACCTGTGTCGCAATTTCGCCAAAAGGCGAAGAAATGGTGCGCCAGCCATTCGTCAAGCCATCCGTAAACAATGAGGGTTTTCCTACGCGCGGATCAAAAAAGGCGATTTCGCGTATCAAGGAATGAAAGCTGATCGTGGAGGTAGAAGTGCCGTAAAGTACGCCTACCTCCGCCCCAAGGTCGCGCAGGGCAAAGGAAAGGTTGCGAGCATATGTGGCAACTCCAGTCCCTTGCTCGAGGGACAGATTGAAGCCGTCAATATATATTTTAGGTTTGCGCAAATAAATTCTCCAAGCAGGTGGGAGAATCGTTTAATCGGCGTTATCCGTCAAGCTTGAATACGGGGCTCAGCCATCCCTTAGCAATCGGTCGGATCTATTGCGAAAAATCAACTATCATACCACTGTCGGTCTCGGCCAAAGCAGGCCATTGCGCTAGAAGGCGGCCATGCGCCCGGAAGGTGATGTTTCTTACATCAACGCCAAAGGCGCTCGTTCACCCCGCCCCCTCATCCCGCAGCAGCTTCTCCACCATCTCCGCCGGCACATCGCTGCTCGTGAAGCAATCACCGGGGGCCCGCAGCAGCACAAAGCGCATCTTGCCATCGCGGTTTTTCTTATCCTTCGCCATGCGCCCGAGCAGCGCATCAACCGTGAAGCGGCGCGGCAAATCCGTGATGCGCGCGGGCAGGCCGCAAGCCGCCAAATGCGCAATTACGCGCGAAGGCCACTCCTGGCTGCAATGGCCAAGCCGCGCGGAAAGCGCAGCCGCAAGCCCAAGCCCAACCGCCACTGCCTCACCATGCAGCACAGAACCATCAAAGCGTGCTTCCGCTTCCAAAGCGTGTCCAAAAGTATGGCCGAGATTGAGAAGCGCGCGCCCGCCCTCCGCACTTTCTTCTCGCTCATCTGCGGCGACCACGGCGGCTTTCAGCTTGCAGGATTCAACCACGGCAACGGCAAGTGCGCCGGCATCGCCCGCCACTACCGCCTGGCCATTGGCTTCGCACCAATGCCAGAACTCACCCTGCAACAATCCATGCTTGGCCACTTCCGCGTAACCGGCGCGCAATTCGCGCGTCGGCAGGGTGCTGAGCGTATCCGTATCCGCCAGCACAATGCGTGGCTGATGGAAGGCGCCGGCGAGGTTCTTCCCAGCCTTCAAATTCACACCGGTTTTGCCACCAACACTGCTATCTACCTGCGCTAAAAGCGTTGTCGGGATTTGCACGAAGGGCAGGCCGCGCATGGCAATTGCCGCGGCAAAACCCGCCAAATCCCCCACCACGCCGCCGCCAAGCGCAATCACCGAAGTACGCCGATCCACGCCCGCAGACAGCAGATCATCCAACAAGCCATGCAGCCGGGCGAAATCCTTGCTCGCTTCGCCGGGGGGCACCGTCAGTTCTGCGGCAATGGCAAAGCCCGCTTCCTGCAAGCCGGCGCGCAAAACCGGCAGATGCAGGGGCGCCACCGTGGCGTCCGAGATAATCGCCACGCGCTTGGCCGGTAGCACGGGGGCCAGCAGGCCGCCGGCGCGCGCCAGCAAACCCTGGCCGACCAGTACTTCATAAGCGCGTTCGCCAAGCCCAACAGGCACGCGTTCGGGCGGGTGATAGGTCTTCAAGGCATGCTCCAGGCGGCGGGTTGTATTGTCCAGGCTTTCATCATTGCAGGCGAGCGTGATGTCGGCCTCGGCATAAAGCGGATGGCGCGCATTCATCAGGCGCTGCAAAACCTCAGCCGGGTCGGCGTTCAGGAACATGGGGCGATGTTCCCGGCCCGCGACGCGGCGGATCAGCACCGAAAGCGGGCATTTCAGCCAGATGGAAATGGCGCCACTGCCGCGAATCGCAGCCCGCGTGGCGGCATCGGCAAAGGCGCCACCGCCGGTTGCCAGCACCAAGGGCGGGCCGGCCAGCAGACGGGAAATCACGCGCCGCTCACCATCGCGGAAATGGGGCTCGCCATAGCGGGCGAAGATGTCCGTAATCGGCATGCCGGCGGCGTTTTCGATTTCCGTGTCGGCGTCTCGAAAAGGCAGGCCCAGAAGCCCCGCCAGCCGGCGCCCAAGCGCGGATTTCCCCGCCCCCGGCAGCCCAACCAGGACAATGCTCGGCGGCGCTTGATCACGCCTTACGGCGGGTTCCGGAAGGGTTTGCAGGCCATCATCAAAGAGAGAGTTGCGCATCTTGGGGCTGAGCGTTAGCACGAATTCAGGAAAGCGAGAGGGAGCCGAGCCGCCAGCATGTTCCGTAACCCGATTCTGCTGGTTGCTGCCGTTGTTTTTGGCCTGTTTGCAGTGGGCCTGATCCTG
Organism: Roseomonas sp.; assembly: GCA_020249285.1. Classification (GTDB taxonomy): domain Bacteria; phylum Pseudomonadota; class Alphaproteobacteria; order Acetobacterales; family Acetobacteraceae; genus Neoroseomonas. Next base: position 12,539 of record JADCFX010000055.1, read on the forward strand.
ATTGGCGCCTTTCCCCCCAGCGTGACGCCTCAAGCCGTGGAGCGCACCATCCCCAATGATCGCTTCCGCGGGCGCTAAACCTTCAGCCGCCCGGGCGGGGCTCTCCCGCCATATTGAGGCTTTTCTTGAAATGTTGGCCGCCGAACGTGGTGCCGCGCGCAATACGCTAGCGGCTTATCAGGCGGATTTGCAGGATTTCGCGGCTTTCACCGCTTCCAAGGGCGTGGCGCTGCATGAAGCCGATAGCGCCCTTTTGCGCGCCTGGCTGGCCGGCTTGGCGGCTGAGGGCTTGGCCGCGCGGACCCAGGCGCGGCGCCTTTCCGCCATCCGCCAATTCCATCAATTTCTGCTGCGAGAGGGTGTGCGCCCTGACGACCCCTCAGAATTGTTGGAAGCCCCCCGCCTACCGCAAAGCCTGCCCAAGGCATTGCGGGAGGAGGAGGTGGAGGCGCTGATCACCGCCGCCGCAGTGCTCCCCGGCAAGCGCGGGCCTTTGGCGGCAGCGGCGGTGGAGATGCTTTACTGCAGCGGGCTCCGCGTTTCTGAATTGGTCAGCCTGCCGGCGGCGGCGCTCCGCCCCGGTGCCCCCTTGATTGTGGTCCGCGGCAAGGGCGGGCGGGAAAGGCTGGTGCCGATTTCCGAACGCGCCCGGGCATTGGCCTTGGCGGCGCGACCTGAAGCTAGGGGCAAGCCCAGCCGGTTTCTGTTTCCCTCACGCGGGGCGGCGGGGCATGTGACGCGCCAGGCGCTGAACCTGATTTTGAAGGAGGTAGCGCTGGCGGCTGGGCTGGACCCCGCCCGGGTCAGCCCGCATGTGCTGCGGCATTCCTTTGCGTCCCACCTGCTGCAAAGGGGGGCAGATTTGCGCAGCCTGCAAATGCTGCTTGGCCATGCGGATATCGGCACCACCCAAATCTACACCAAGGTGCTGGAGGAGCGGCTGCGCGCCCTTGTGGCGGAACACCATCCTCTCTCCAAACAGGGGGTCGCGCCCCGGGCGGAATTGGGCTAACCCCGCGCCATGCGTCACTTTCTGGACTTCGAAAAACCCATCGCCGAGCTTGAGGGCAAGATCGAGGAGCTGCGTCGGACCACCGATGCCGGCGGCATTGATGTAGCCGAGGAGATCGGGCGGCTCGGCGAAAAAGCCCAAGCGCTGCTGAAGGCCACCTATGCGAAGCTGTCCCCCTGGCAAAAGGCGCAGGTGGCGCGCCACCCGGACCGGCCGCATGCGACAGATTACATCGCGGCGCTGATCCAGGATTTCACGCCGCTGGCGGGTGACCGCGCCTTTGCCGATGATGCGGCGGTGGTGGGCGGCATGGGGCGCTTCCGTGGCCGCGCGGTGATGGTGCTGGGAACCGAGCGCGGGCATGATACCGATAGTCGCGTGAAACATAATTTCGGCATGGCGCGGCCCGAGGGTTACCGCAAGGCGCGGCGCCTGATGGAATTGGCCGGGCGTTTCAGCATGCCGCTCCTTTCCTTTGTTGATACCTCTGGCGCCTTTCCGGGGATTGATGCGGAAGCGCGCGGCCAGGCGGAAGCGATTGCGCGGTCCATCGAAGCCGGGCTGGATGCGCCCGTGCCCTTCATCGCGACCATCATCGGTGAGGGTGGGTCAGGTGGCGCGATTGCGCTGGCGGCGGCGGATCGCATCATCATGCTGGAGCACGCGATTTATTCCGTGATCAGCCCGGAAGGCTGCGCTTCCATCCTGTGGCGAGACGCGGCGCAGGCGGCAACGGCCGCGGAAGCGCTGAAGCTGACCGCGGATGATTTGCGCAAGCTTGGCCTGGTGGATGTGGTGGTGCCGGAGCCCTTGGGTGGCGCGCATCGCGATGCCGCGACAGTGATCACGGCGCTGGGCGATAAGATCGAAACACTGCTGACGCCGCTGCTGGCTTTGGATGACGCCACACTGCGCGCACGCCGGCGCGACAAATTCCTGGAAATGGGGCGCAGCGGCGCCCTGTGATGGCGGCTGAACCGGCAGCGGAACTCCGCGCACGCTTCCTGCGCGGCTTTCCGGCGATTGCCTTGGTTATTTTTCTATCCGCCGTTGATCAGACCATTGTTGCCACGGCGCTTGCCGATATCGCCGCCGATATGGGCGGGATCGAGAAGGTTTCCTGGATCCTGATTGCCTATCTGGTTGCGGCGACCTGCGCCGCGCCGGTATTCGGGCAGCTTGGCGATTTCTTTGGCCGGCGGCGCTTGTTGTTTGTGGCACTGGCGATTTTCTTCACGGGCTGTGCCGGCTGCGCCTTGGCGCCCAATCTGCCAAGCCTGATCATCGCGCGCGTTATCCAGGGCTTTGGTGGCGGCGCGCTGCTGACGCTCACCCAGGCCTTGATCGGTGAGACTGTGCCGCCGCGCGAACGCGGCAAATTCCAGGCATGGATTGCGGGGGCTTATGGCTTTGCCTCGGCCTTCGGGCCGGTGGCGGGGGGCTTTATTACCCAGGCTTTCGGCTGGCGCTGGATTTTTTGGTTTCTGCTGCCCCTGCCCTTGGTGTGCGCCTACATAGCGCGCCGCCTGCCCGATATCGTCCCGGACCATGCCGGGCGGCGTTGGCGGTTTGACTGGCTGGGCCTGGCTCTTTTTGTGCTGACCATGGGCGCGGCTTTGGTGGCACTTGATCGCGCGCGGCGTTTTGATGCGGCCTATCTGCCCTTGATCCTAGGCCTGGTCGCGCTGGCGCTTTTTGCTGGTGTCACTCTGCTGCGTGTGGAACGCCGCCAGCCCGAACCGTTGCTGCCGCTGCCCTTATTTGCCGAGGCTAGCATCTGGCGCCTGCTGACGCTTTCCATCCTGGTGGTGGCGGCGCAGGTGGGGCTGATTTCCTTCCTGCCGTTGTGGCTGCAAGTGGTGCGCGGGATGGAACCGGCCAATGCCGGGCTGGTGCTTTTGCCGATTGCGATCGGCTCATCCTTCGGCGCGTTTTTCTCCGGCAAGATGGTGGCGCGCACCGGGCATGCGATGCTGTGGCCAAGCATCGGTCTGCCCGTGGCGGCGATGATTTGGAGCTTGCTTGCGGTCTTCGCCGCCGAGATGCCGCTATGGTTGATGCTGGCATTATTGGGGGTGGCGACTTTCGGTTCCGGCACATCCTATCCGGTGGTGCAGACCACGGTGCAGGCGGCGGCGGGGCAGGGGCGGCTTGGCATTGCAGCCGCCGGCGTGGCGTTTTCGCGCAATTTCGGCGCGGCCCTTGGGGCGGCTGTGGCGGCGGCGGCCATCTTTGGTGCCATGGCGCTTTTCACCCCGGCGCTGACCGAGGGTTTCGCCGCGCTGGTCACCGACCTCGGCGGCTTGGGCGCGCGGCTTGGTGGCGATGGTGTGGCGCAGCTCCGCGCTGCCTTGGCTGAGCCCTTCCGCGGCCTGTTCATCATCGCCGCCGTGCTGGTGGGGGCGGCTTCCGTCATGGCCTGGCGCGTGCCGCTGCGCCGCTATTGATCTTGTATCGGACGGGCGAGGCGCGGCAAGCTGGGATTGTCTTCAAGGATTGCAGCCATGGCCGAAACCACCCCGCCCAAACCAGCCTTTGCCCCCACACGCAGCCTGGCCTTGCCGGGCGGTGCCAAGCTAGTTTTCTGTTCCGGCGTGACCGCGCGCGGCAGTGCGGCTGAGGCGCAAGGCGTGGAAGCTCAGGCCGAGGAATGTTTCGCGCGCCTGACGCGCGCCTTGGCCCAGGAAGGTGGCAGCTTCGCCGATGTGCTGAAGCTGAATACCTATTTGGCTGATATGCGCGATTATGCCGGCTTTGATGCGGTGCGCCGGCGCATCCTGGCGCCGCTTGCCCTGCCGCCGGCCAGCACCTGCGTGGGGGGAGCGAGCTTCACCACACCGCTGACGCGCATTGAAATTGAAGCCATTGCGGTGATTGGCGCCAAGGCGTGAAAGGCGCCGCCTTCAATGACGGCGCGCTTTACTGCATTGCTGCCGCTTTCTTGTTGCGCTTGGCTCAATCGGGATTGAGCCAAGCGCCAGCTATAGGCAGGGAGGATGTATGCTGATTGCGGTGGTGGGGCCTTCGGGTGCGGGCAAGGATACGCTGATGGCCGGTGCGCGCGCCGCACTTGCGCATGATGCCCGCTTTCGCTTTGTGCGCCGCACTATCACCCGCCCCGCCGAGGCAGGCGGCGAGGATCATGAAGCGCTGAGTGACGCAGATTTTGCAGCACGGCGCGCGGCCGGTGCCTTCGCACTTTCATGGGGCGCCCATGGGCTGCATTACGGTATCCCGCGCGACATTGAAGAAGATATCGCAGCGCGGCGCGTGGTGATTGCCAATCTCTCCCGCGCGATACTGCCTGAAGCCGGCGCTCGCTACCGTTTGCGCGTGCTGAATATCACTGCCCCGATGGAGGTTCTGGCCGCACGCCTTGCCGCGCGTGGCCGTGAAACAGCCGCAGATATCGCGTCACGCTTGGCGCGAGACGTGGTGCTGCCGGATGGGTTGTACGTTGAGCGCGTGATGAACGACGCCGATGTGGCGGAAGGTGTCGCGCGCGTTCTGGCCGCGCTTAACCGCGCAGCGTCAGACGCTCAAGGATTGTAAAGGGCGCGCCCGGCGCGGCTTGGACGAAAACACAGATATCCGAAACGGTACGCGCTATGGCGGGCGCATCGCCAAGCGCTTCAGTAACCGCTGGCAGGATGATGGCTTTCTCCGCGGGCGTCAGGCGCCGCGTCAGCGTCATGTGAAAGCGCCACTCGGCAAAAACGTAAGGATAGCCCCAGGCTGCAAGATACTCGCGCTGGCGCAGGCTCAGCTTTTCCGGCTTACGGCGCGCAATCTCGGCCTCGGTCGCGGGCGCACGATGCGCATCAAGGGCCGTAACCGCGCTATCGGCAAGCGCTTGCAGGGCAGGGCAGGGCGCTGATTCACGCAACGCGAGGAAACCATCCAGATCAGTGATTTGAAGTGGCGGCAGGGTGAAGGGCGCGGTGCGGGCAGCGAAATCCTGCGCGGCTTGAAGCGCTGCCTGTAAATCTCCTGCTACGCGAAAGGGCGGCTTTAAAGTGGCGTGAAACCCATAGCCGCGCGCATCGGCGGTGACCTCAGCGATATCAACGCCAGCAATGGCTGGCTGGGGTATTTCCGCGCCACTGGCAGCATCACGGCCAAGCCAAGCAGAAGCGCGCTGATGCAAGGTATCATCAGTTTCCGGCGCGTAGTAGAGCGCAATGCGATAGGGGTTCACGCAATCCGTTCCCCTGCGCGCCAAACCCCGCGTACTAGCGGCATATCGCCAATGCTGCGCACGCGCACCAAATCAGCCTTCAGCCCCGGCGCAAGCTGCCCGCGATCAGCAAGTCTTGCCATCCGTGCCGGCGTATCCGTCACCATCGCAATCGCTTGGGGCAGCGTGATGCCGCCGGCTTCCACCGCGCGCCAGGCGGCTTCCAGCATGGATGCCGGCACGTAATCCGAAGCGAAAGCCTGCGCCAAGCCTTCGCGCACCAGATCAGCTGCGGCGACATTGCCGGAATGGCTGCCACCGCGCACGATATTGGGTGCGCCGGCAATCACCTCAACCTTGAGGTCATACGCGGCGCGCGCTGCTTCCATTGTCACGGGAAACTCGGAAATCGTGATTCCATCGGCTAAATTGCGCGCGATTTCAGAAGGTGTGTCATCATCATGCGATGCCAGCGGCAGGTTGCGGTGGCGGATGCGATCCAGCAGCCAGCTGCGCTGCTTCTCGCGCAGCTCCGCACGTTGCGCCAGCAGCCCGTCAATTCGCGCCTGAACTTCTGCGTCATTCCATTGTGTCTGGCGCTTCCGCATGACGGCATAACGTGCAAGGTCACGATATTGCCCAACGCCTGGGGAGTGATCCATCAGGCTCACCATCACCACACGCGGATGATCGGCCACGGGATCAAGCGCCGGCAGCATATCACGCGCCGGCAATTCGCAGCGCAGATGCAGGAAATGCTCGCCCTTCAACGCGCCCATATCGGCAAGCTCATCCAGATCGCGCACGCCATCCAGAAAGGTCTGGCCGCGTTCCGTGTCGAAACCAAGATCACCCAGGCAAAGCGCATCCAGAATAGTGGTGACACCGGCGGCGACACATTGGGCATCATGCGCGATCATGGCAGAGCGTGATGGCCAGCGCGCATTGGCGCGCGGCAAAACTTGGCGTTCCAGATTATCGGTGTGCACATCAACAATGCCGGGGATCAGATGATCCCCTTCAAGGTCCAGCGCGCCGGCGGTGTGGCTGCGGCCTGGCTGAACATCCGCAATCAGCCCATCGCGTAGCACAAGTGTTCCGTGCAGCACCGCATCCGGCAGAACAAGCTTCGCATTGGTCAGAATGGTCTCAGCGGTCATGCGGCATCCTGCATGGGTTCAACGGTGAAAACGCGATCCGCCACGGCTTCGCGCACTTCCGCATCATGGAAAATGCCGACAATGGCGGTGCCGGCCTGCTTCGCTTCATGGATAAGGCCAATCACAATGGCGCGATTGCCGGCATCCAGGCTGGCGGTTGGTTCATCCAGCAGCAGCACCGGATAGCGCGGACCAAAACCGCGCGCGAGGTTCACGCGCTGTTGCTCCCCGCCCGAAAAAGTTGCGGGCGGCAGGTCGTGCGAGCGCTCCGGCAGGTTCAAGCGATCAAGCAGGGCCGTGGCGCGTGTAAGCGCATCCTCACGCGCCATGCCGCGTGCCACCATGGGTTCCGCGACGATATCGCGCGTGCTGACGCGCGGAATGACGCGCAGGAATTGCGAAACATAGCCAATTGTCTGGCGGCGCGCTTCAATCACGGCGCGCGGATTGGCACTTACAAGATCAAGCTCTGCCCCGCGATGCGCCAGCAGAATGCGTCCCGCCCCCGCGCCGTAATTGCCGTAAAGGCAGCGCATCAGCGTGGATTTCCCTGCACCCGAAGGGCCGGAAAGCGCCACGCATTCGCCCGCGCTGACCGCAAGATCAACGCGGCCCAGCACCGGAATGCGTGTGCCACCTTGCAGATGAAGCGTGAAGGTTTTCGCAAGACCGTCCGTGCGCAGAAGAATGTTCATGCCGCCAGCACCGAGGATACAAGAAGCTGCGTATAGGGATGTTGCGGATCATCAAGCACGCGATCCGTGAGCCCCTGTTCCACCACCTGCCCGCGCCGCATGACCAATATCCGGTCCGCGAGCAGACGCGCCGCGGCGATATCATGCGTCACGATCAGCACTGAAAGCCCCAATTCACGCACCAACGCGCGGATCAAATCCAGCAACCGCGCTTGAACAGAAACATCAAGCCCGCCCGTTGGTTCATCCATGAAAACCAGCTTGGGGCGCGTGACCAAAGTACGTGCTATTTGCAGGCGTTGCTGCATGCCACCTGAGAAATGCCTCGGCAGATCGTCAATCCGTCCGGCATCTATTTCCACACGTTGCAGCCAGGCCTTGGCCTCATCTCGGATATTGCCGTAGTGCCGGGCGCCGAGCGCCATCAGCCTTTCGCCAACATTCCCGCCGGCGGATACCCCCATGCGCAGCCCATCACGCGGGTTCTGGTGCACAAAGCCCCAATCCATCCGCATCAGCCGGCGACGCTCAGCTTCCGTCATGCCCAGCACATCGCGGCCAAGGTAATGCACGGCGCCCGCATCCGGTGCCATTTGGCCCGCCAGCACACGGAGCAGCGTTGTCTTGCCGGAACCGCTTTCACCGACAATCGCCACAACCTCCCCGGCAGTGACATCAAGTGCCACATCATCCAAAGCGGCGATGGCACCGAATTTCAGATCCAGCCCTTTGGCTTCAAGCAGTAAGGTCATTCCGCTGCCGCCTTTGGCGCTTGCTGCCGTTCCTGGCAGTAATCCGTATCGGAACAGATGAAGGCGCGCCCGCCTGCATCATCGGTTACCAGCTCATCCAAATAGCTGGCCGTACTGCCGCAAATCGCGCAAGCATGCGGCGCGCGAATGGGGCGGAAGGGGTGATCCTCAAAATCAAGGCTTCGCACCGGCGTATAGGGCGGCACCGCATAGATGCGCTTTTCGCGGCCTGCGCCGAATAGCTGCAACGCCGCCATTTGGTGCATTTTGGGATTGTCAAAGGCGGGGATCGGCGATGGCGACATCAGATAACGTTCATTCACCATCACCGGGTAATCATAGGCTTTCGCGATATGGCCAAGCCGCGCGATATCCTCATAAAGCCTGACATGCATCAGCCCGTAATCGGCCAGCGCATGCAAACGCCGCGTTTCCGCGCGGTGCGGTTCCAGCCTGAACAAGGGTTCGGGCTGCGGCACCTGATAGACCAGGATTTGGTCTTCCGTGAGCGGCTTTTCCGGAATGCGATGGCGCGTTTGGATGATGCTCGCCTCACCGGTCACCTCCGTGGTGGCAATGCCGGCAACGCGGGTGAAAAAGCGGCGGATGGAAACGGCATTTGTTGTATCATCCGCGCCCTGGTCAATCACCTTCAGTACATCGGTGGGGCCGAGGATTGAGGCAGTCACCTGAATGCCACCCGTACCCCAACCATAAGGCAGCGGCATCTCGCGCGCGCCGAAGGGAATTTGGTGTCCAGGGATCGCGACGGCCTTCAGTATGGCACGGCGGATCATGCGCTTTGTCGCTTCATCCAGATAGGCGAAATTGTAGCCGGCTTCGGTCATTCCGCAGCCTCCCGCAGCTCGACCTCGGCGGCACGGCGAATGGTGCGCAGGTTTTCCAATTCACTTTGGAAATCCACGTAATGCGGCAGCTTCAGATGTTCCACAAAGCCAGTCGCTTCGATATTGTCTGAGTGATACAAAACGAATTCTTCCTGCTGGGCCGGGGCATCCGCTTCTTCGCCCAATTCGCGCGCGCGCAAGCCACGATCCACCAGCGCCATGGACATGGCACGCCGCTCGCCATGGCCGAATACCAGGCCATAGCCGCGGGTGAATTGCGCAGGTTCTGTTCGGCTGCCCTTGAATTGATTGACCATCTGACATTCGGTGATGCCGATATCGCCGATATCAATGGCAAAGCCCAATTCGGGCGGCGTGATTTCAACGCCGATATGGCCAACGCGGATTTCTCCCACGAAGGGATGCGCATTGCCATAGCCGCGCTGCGTGGAATAGCCGAGTGCCAGCAAAAACCCTTCATCCCCGCGCGCCAGATTTTGCAGCCGCACCGGGCGTGACGCGGGAAAGCTGAGCGGTTCGCGCGTCAGGTCGCCGGGTTCTGTCTCAGCCATGCTTTCACGCTGCATCAAACCTTCGCGCGCCAGGATTTCCGTCACACGCGGCACATCGGTCATATCCGCTGGCGCTTCCGGTGTTGCGGGCGCATCGCGCCCTTCGGCGGCAAGCGCGAAATCGAGCAAGCGATGCGTGTAATCAAATGTCGGTCCCAGCACCTGCCCGCCGGGCAAATCCTTGTACGTCGCACTGATACGCCGGCGCAGCCGCATGCGGTTGGTCTCAAGCGGTGCTGAGGCACCAAAGCGCGGCAACGTAGTACGATAGGCGCGCAGCAGAAACGCCGCTTCGATCAGATCACCCTTCGCTTGCTTGATCGCAAGCGCAGCAAGAAAGCGATCATGGCAGGAACCTTCCGCCATGACGCGATCAACGGCGAGCGCCATTTGCTGTTCAATCTGCGCCACACTGAGTTCTGGCAGGGCGGTATCGCCGCGCCGGGTTTCATCCAGCCAGGCATGGGCGGCGCTGATCGCCTTTTCGCCGCCTTTGACTGCGACATACATGATCAGCCCTCCGCAATCGTGACGCTGCGCGGCAGGGCCGCGATGCTATCGCCGGCGCAAAGCAGCACATCAACACCACGCGGAAACAGCGTATGGTTACGCGCCCAGGCGGCAGTGAATTCAGCGGGCGCGCCGAGCACACGCAGACGATGTTCATGCTGAATGCCGGGCCCCGTCAGGCGCCAGCCATCGCCCGCGACAAGTCCGGCCACTTGCAGGATCAGCGTCGCGCCTAGTTGCGGGTCTTCATCCGTGCCGACATCAAGTGCTTCAAGCGATGGTGCCGTGCCGCAGGCGAGCGCAAAACGCGCCGCGCTGATCTCCGGCGTGATAGGCGCACCACAATGAAAGCGCAGCCACTCAGCAACAGCCTCACCCGCATCCAGCCAAAGCGGCGTATCAGCATCAGCCAGGCTCAACAGCGCTGCGGCGGCAGCGGTGCAAAGCGGCGCGGGCGGGGTGATGCGCGCTTCAATGCGCTGGATACGGCCAGGGCGGCTCATGGCTTCCAGAATGGCCCGGAAGCTTGCTTGTGCGTCCAATACAGGGTCGGCGAAGCCGGGGCTCAGATGGGTCATCGCATGGTCGCCATCGTGAAGAAATCCACGCGCGTGGCGGCGGCTTTGCGCGCCTCGGCAGCGCGCGCTTCCTGCTGTGCGGTGGCTAGCGGTTCGACCACCGCTTGCATGCAAGCCTGATGCAACGCGCTATCCTGCAAGGCAGCGTCCAGCAGCGCGGCGAGCCTTGCCTTGGCGTGGTCGCGCCCCGCGATATACGAATGCCCAACGTGCGTCCCAAGGCGTAACGCACAGCGCGTCACCGTCATTTCACCAAGGTTGAAGGCTTCGCCGTCACCGCCGGCGCGGCCACGCACCATCACAAGGCCGGTTTCCGGCGCGCGCAGTGTCTCCGGTTCCGGAAGGGGCGGCAAGGTGGCGAGCCTTGCGGCGAGATCCTCAGCCGAGGCCCGCGCCAGGGTCGCCATCCAATGTTGCCGGGCAGCGTGGGGAGAGAGCGTTTCTGTTTGGGTCATATCACTTGTCTAGACCTATAGACAGGAAGCCAACCCAAGTGCAATATGGATATGTCATGGATTTGCGCGGTCATGGTTGAAACTTTGATGACAAACCCCGTTTTGGCACGCGGCGGCGGTGTTGCGCTGTGGCGCCAGATCGCCTCCGCGGTGGAGGCGGATATCTCCGCGGGCAAGCGCCAGCCGGGGGAAAGACTGCCGACTGAAGCGGTGCTGACCGAACGTTTTGCGGTCAATCGCCACACGGTCAGGCGTGCTTTGGAAGAATTGGAAGCGCGTGGCATTATTCGCGTGGAACAAGGCCGTGGCGCCTTTGTTGCGGAAGATGTGCTGGATTACCCGCTTGGGCCGCGCACGCGTTTTTCCGAGACGATTCGCCGGCAGAATCGCGAAGCGGCTGGGCGCGTTTTGTCCATCACTGAAATCGCAGCAGATGCCCAGGTAGCGGCTGGGCTTGGCATTCGTCGTGGGCGCTCCGTACTGCGCGTGGCGCGGCTTGGTCTTGCCAATGGCAGGCCGCTGGTTCTGGGGCTGCATCATTTTCCACTGCCGCGCTTTGCCGGGCTTGCGGAATCTTTGACGCTTCAGGCTTCCATCACTGTGGCTTTGTCTGCATGCGGCGTGCCGGATTATCGGCGCCAATCCACGCGCATCACGGCGCGCCTGCCCAGCCCTGAAGAAGCGAAGCATTTGATGCAAAGCCGTTCCCGCCCCGTGATTGTTGCGGAGGCCCTGAATACTGATCCCGCCGGGGTGCCGGTGGATTGGACCCTTTCCTGTTACGCCGCCGCGCGCGTGCAATTGGTGTTGGAGACGTAATAATGGCCTGGATCATTGAAGGCGGTAGAACCCTGCGCGGCACTGAATTGCTGGCGGATGATCTGTTTGTTGCTGATGGCGCCATTGCGGAAAGCCCAGCGCGCGATGCGCGGCGTTTTGATGCCTCAGGGCTGTTGGTCATGCCGGGCTTGGTGGATATTCACGGCGATGCGCATGAACGGCAATTCCAACCGCGCCCTGGCATTGGTTTTCCCGCTGCTCTCGCCTTGCGGGATTCCGCCGCGCAATTGATTTCATGCGGCATCACCACGGCCTATCTTGGTGTCACGCTTTCCTGGGAGCCTGGCTTGCGTTCCTTGGATGCCTGGCGCGGCATGAAGGCAGCCTTGCGGGACATGAGGGGCAGCAGCGCGACCGATCTTCGTGTCCACCTTCGCTTCGAGGCCGATAATTTTGATGCGCTGGATGATGCCTTGGCCGATATCGCTTCCGGCGATGTGCATCTGCTTGGCTTCAACGATCATACGCCGAGTATTGTGAAAAAACTTGGCAATCTTGATGATGTAGCGAAATATGCCGGGCGCGCGGGCATGAAAGCGGATGCCTTCATGGCGATGGCGCAACAAGTTTATGCGCGGCGTGATGAAGTGCCAGCCGCGCGCTCGCGCTTGGCGGAAGCGGCTGCAAATGCCGACATTCCCATGCTGAGCCATGATGATGACAGTATCGAACGCCGCGCCCTGTTCCGCGCCCATGGCGCGCGGATTTGCGAATTCCCGATCACGGAGGAAGTGGCGGCGGATGCGCGTGCAGCCGGCGAAGCCGTGGTGATGGGCGCGCCCAATGTTGTGCGCGGTGGTAGCCATTTGGGCTGGGCCTCTGCCGCGCCATTGGCGGAACGTGGCTTGGTGAATGTGCTGGCCTCCGACTACTTCTGGCCGGCCATGATGGAAGCAGCCTTCATTATGGCGGGCCGAGGCGTGCTGGATTTGCCGCGTGCCTGGGCGCTGGTGTCGGCCAACCCGGCCGAGGCTTGTGGCTTGCAGGATCGCGGCCGGCTTGAAGCAGGGCTGCGCGGCGATGTGGTGGTGGTGGATGCAGCGCGCCGCGCGCCGGTTGCGGTTTTTGCGGAAGGCAGGCTGGCTTGGCTGGCGGCGGAAGCGGCGGGGCGGATGGGGTAGGTCGCTTTCAGCACAGTCAATTGAACACCAGTTTGGCGCTTTGCAAGCGCGCTACTCCCACTCAATAGCCACTTCACTTTAATTTCCCTGTTTTTCAATTAGTTGTGTCGCTGAAAAATTCGTGTGTAAATTTTGTGCAAGATATGTTTTGGGTAGTTGACGCGTAGTCGACCTAAGAACGTTTAATTTTGTGCATAAAGTTGCATGCTGTGCGACCAGCAATCAACCGTGCGATCTGCATGTCACCTTCACCGCCAGAGCCTGATATTACACTGTTTCGCAACGGCATGGCGAGAGCAGCATCGATCCATCATGCAGCCTCTGCCAGAGGCGGCTTCTCGAGCCCTTTAGACGGGTGCTCGCCACGCTTCTCGCCGTCCTTAGCTCCCAAGAACCACAAAAGCATCGTCACCCACATGCTGATCCGCTGACAAACTCAGGTGTCCAGCTCAGCCCTGCAGGTCAGGCACATAAATCTGCTTCAGCGGGATTAGTGATCGATATCGAGGGGCCAGCCGACCGTAATGCTCAAACAGCAGTTCAACAAACTGCTCACCATTGATCAGCCTCAACTTTGGACGGTTCCTCTCCAGTTCAACCGACTGCCGACCGAACGATCCTAGTGAAATGAAGAGCCCATATTCACCATCCCCTAACGTACCAAGCAGTTGATCTACCTCCGACCTAGGGGTTTGGTCGGTCTTGCGCTTGCACTGCACCTTGAGGATAGGAGGTTCAAATCCGAGCTTGTCTCGGTGAGCAATCACGTCAACACCACCATCACCCGATCGCGGCGTAACCCTAGCCGTATAGCCCATGCATTCGAGCAGATGGGCAACGAGTTCCTCGAACTCGTAACCAGATAGCTTCGTCATCAGCTGCCGAATGACGAAATCACCAGTCGTTAACTCCGCCTGCTTGGACACCGCGACCGTAGCAGTATCATCGTCCTGCGCGTCCTCTACGGCCTTAGCCTCCACCGGCATCGGCGTGCCCGATGGAGCTACCTTGGCAAGAAACTCACCTGCATGCCCCTTAATGAGAAACACAGTGATGAATGCACCGATCTCATTAAGCGCGCTCTGACTGAAGTCATTTCGGGGGAAATGGCCGAGCCATTCTACAGTGCGATGGTTCGGATAGTCGTCACTATCATCCGCGATGTATTCAAATTTTCCAGTAAACCGGCCTATGTTTATCATCCTGTTATGTTTAGATGGATACACAACAATGTCGCCAGCCTTCATTTCATGCATAAATCGAAAGAGTATACCTGCACTAACAGGCCACGAGCCCGGCTTTTGGTTCGGAAAGCGGGCAGCAAGAGCCTTCTTGAATGCGTCTCGATCAGAATATTGCTGTAGATCTCCGAGGGCAGACCAGCCTATGGCGACATATCCCTGCTCGACTGGGCGTGAGCCAACATGCTCGCCCATATGTATACCCCAAACTATCGGAACTTGACTCATGTATTTACTCCTGCCTGGCAACCATAATGGCGCCCTTCGTATCGCAACGTCAGCCTGAACGCTGAGGGATAAGATATCAAGCCAGCCTCCAACCTACTTACCCCACGCTTTACGCAACCAGTTCAACTGCCGCCCGCATCATGCTCTCGTTAACATCGATATAGGCCTGCGTGACGCGTATGTCGCGATGCCCGGCTATAGCCGCTAGCACGCGTACGCCTACCCCCCTTTGCGCCAGCGTAGTGATAAGCGTACGCCTCCCGCTATGGCTTGTCGCGCCCTCCATGCCGGCACGCGCGTAGATCAGATTTACAGCTTGGCAAAGGCTATTTGCGGAGAATGCTGTTAGCTTTTGGGTGCTGAATAGCGGCGCATCGTACGTTGGCCTATCGTCCAAAGACTTCACGTAGGCCGCCAACTCCTTGCGCAGCTTGTCATTGATATAGACAGTGCGCGGGTGCCCGCCTTTCGTGCGACTGGCGTCCAGCCTTATCTCTGTCTTGATGCTCCCGTCTCTTCCAACAACGTGGCCCATGCGCAGGGCTGCAACCTCGCCAATGCGCATCGCTGCCCAATGGGTCAGCAGAATGATTGCCCTATTGCGAGCGGCGTGGGGGCGCGTGGCAACATGGTCCAAGACGCGCCTCAACTCCTTGCCGGATAGTACCTTTGCTTGCGGCATTTACAGCTCCTCCAAACCTCATGTTTTCGCTTTGAACAGCATAAATCCTGAGGTTTAGGCTGGACGACCAAAAAAATGGGCGCCTAGAGCATAAATTTTTCAATGCGTTAGCGTTCTCGCGGCTGAGCGCAAAACATATGAAAATCAGTGAAAGCTTATGTTTTGGTGTAACCGCTGTCTGGACCCCACCTTGCGTCTACGCTCATTGATCGTGCCCTTTGCGCCTTTGCGGTGAGCAGGAGGCGGCTGTGGTGGATGGTGGTGTGACTGAGAGCGCTCGAGAGAGCAC
>JADCFX010000056.1 GCA_020249285.1 Roseomonas sp.
CCCGCAAATCCATCGAATAGGGTCTGGTCATCGCCGCTGGCCTCCAAACCAAGCCAGCAGCTTGAATCAGAAAATCACGCCCACGTGAATCCCAATTCGATTCAATCAAACGTCATCCCGCTCTAGGATCAAGCTAGGCTTCGCCGCGTGGTGCGTGAGAAAAGGTATTCGCGCAATCTGGCGTGGTGCATGGTCTTATCATCCGGCATATCGACAAGCAGCCTCACCGAACTGGCGAAATGAGAGTCTGGCTTGCTGCAGAGACGAACCAATTTTATTGCGAGAATCTACCGCAAGGCAGAAGCAGCGCACGAAAGAGTAATTTGAATTGGATAGAGGCGAACCTAGCGCAGCCTTCTGGGCAGATAGGCGCTATTTTTTTTGGTCTGAGGGATAGTATGAAGTCGTTCGCTCAAGTATCTATTTATTCCCTGCAGAAATCTGTGGCCCTTGGCAGCGCGCCTAATGTCGAAGAGATTACCGGGAATTCCCTCGCCCTCTTTTGGATGACACTTTCATGACACGATTCATCATGGTGGCATTGGATGGTTTGCGGCCTGACATGGTCAATGCCGTTTCAACGCCGCACCTATTTTCGCTTTCTGCCAACGGAACGCACTTCGCGCATGCGCGCAGTATTTTTCCGTCAGAAACCCGCGTGGCAACGCCATCGCTGATCACAGGCTGTCGCCCCGGGGGCCATGGGCTCGTCGCCAATACGCTTTTCGATGCGTCGGTGGCGCCGGATCGCCTGCTGCGAACCAAGCTGGTTGAGGATGTGCTTGTGCTCGCGGCCGGTGCCGAATCGCCATTGCAACGCGCCAGCTTGGCAGAGCGCCTTGCGCCGCATGGCCTCAGCTTTGCGCTTGTCAGTGCCGGCACAGCGGGGGCAGCGCGGCTGCTTCATCCGGCGGCTGAACGCCTTGGTGCGTTTCGTTGGAATGTGGAAGATACGGAGGGCGAAACAGCGCGCCGCGTGCGTGATGCCATGGGCGCAACACCGCCCGCAGAGATACCGAACATAGCGCGGGTTGAATTCGCCGGGCGCGTGCTGCTCGATTACGTACTGCCACAGATAAAGCCGGATGTTGCCCTGCTTTGGCTCTCTGAGCCCGATGTTTCTTTCCATTGGGGCGGATTGCGGGCGGCGCATACGCAGCGTGCTCTTCTTGCGGCGGATGCTGTGCTTGGCCAGGTAATCGCATGGCGAGACGTTCAGCCTGATGCGAAGGAAATTTCCATCATTGTCCTATCTGACCATGGCCATGTCACCGGCAGAGGGAAGCTTTGTTTGCGCACAGAATTGCAGCGCGCAGGCTTCCGTGCTGGCACCGGCATGGGGCCGGATGTTGATGTGGTGGTCGCGCCCGCAGCGGCACCTGGCATATGGCTGCAGGATCGCGCCATGGCATCGCAAGTGGCAAGCTTCCTGGCCACACAAGCTTGGGCGGGGCCGGTATTGGCGCGGGACCCTTCCATCTTGGCAGCGGGTGAGGCCATGCCGCTTGCGCTTTTGGGCAGCGCGCATGCACGAAGTGCCGATTTGGTGGCGACTTTCGCTGGCCAGGAAGGGCCTGATGAATGGGGCCTTCCGGGTACCGCGCCATTTGACGCGCCTGATGTGCAGGAAGGCGGCGGCATGCATGGTGGGCTGCATCGCGCTGAACTCGCCACCGTTCTTGTGATGCAAGGCGGCGCTTTTCGCCATGGCGCAGTGGCGGAAGAACCCGCTGATCTGACGGATATCGTTCCCACAATCCTGCACATGCTGGGCATTGATCCTGCTGGGATGGAAGGGCGCCCATTGCGCAGCGCCTTTGACCATTCGGCAGAGTTCACGCCGGTGGCAGAACTGCATGAAATGCCGCGCGGCTTGGTGCTTGAAGCGATGCGCGGCCCAACTGGTCGCCTTTACCCCACCGCGCTGCGCCGCGCATTTTGATGGATAAGGCTTGGCGCGATGCTACCGCAGCGTCGGGTCAAGCCCATCACGCAACCAATCACCAATCAGCGAAACAGACAGCGTTGTCAGGATGATAACACTGGCGGGTGCCAGCAGAATCCAAGGCGCCCGCGTAAGATATTCGCGCCCATAACCAACCATTGAACCGAGCGAGGTTTCTGGCGGCTGCACACCCAAGCCAAGGAAGGACAGGCCTGACTCGAGCAAGATGACCTCAGGAAAGGCCAGCGTCATGGAGACAATCAAGGTGGAGGCAATATTGGGCAGCACATGCCGCCCATAAATCCGCCACGGCGAAGCACCAAGCCCGCGCACCGCAGCGGCATAGCCCTGCGCACCCGCAGCCAAGGCAAGCCCACGCGCAATCCGCGCATAGCGTTCCCAGGCATGCAAACCCAAAAGGCAGACCAGTAGCCCAAGGGAATTACCGAAGAAGGCCAGCACCGCGAGGGCAAGAATCAGAAAGGGAAGGGATGCGGAAAAATCCACCAGTGCCAAAACAGCTTGCTCAACCAGGCCACGGAAATGCGCGGCGAGGAAGCCAAGTGATGTCCCAACAGCCGCACCAATGATGGTGGCACCAAAAGCAATCAGCAGGCTCGTACGGATGGAGTAGATCAGGCGGGACAGCACATCCCGCCCCAATTCATCAGTCCCAAGCGGGTGAATCCATGTCCCCCCGAACAGAATGGGCGGTGAAAGCCGGTTGCGCAAATCGAGTGCGGTATAGGCGTAAGGGGCAATTACATCGGCAAGCACTGCCACCGCCAGCATCAGCATCAACCACGCCATGCCAAAAATGACCAAGGCAGGTGGCGCCGCGCGTTGGCGCTTGGGGGGCGCCGTGGATGCAGCCACGACAAGCGGCGCTTCAGGCATATCAGGCCGCCTTTCCTGGCGCAGCGCGAAGCCGCGGGTCTAGCAGGCCATAAAGCAAGTCAACGATCAGATTTGCGCAGACCATGGTGATAGCCACCAGCAAAAGAATGCATTGCACAACGGCGAGATCACGGTTGGCGACGGCGACCACCAGAAGCCTTCCCACACCTGGCCAGGAAAAGACGCTTTCCACCACCACAGCACCGGCTATCAGCGTGCCAACCATGAAACCGATGATGGTTACAGTCGGGATGGCGGCATTCGGCAAAGCATGGCCGGTGACAACGGCGCGCCAGGGTACGCCCTTGGCGCTCGCTGTCCGGATAAAGGGTTGCCCAAGAACTTCCAGCATGGCGCTGCGCGTGAAGCGTGCCAATACGGCCGCACCGCCAAGCCCAAGAGTGATCACCGGCAGAATCCCGTGGCGCCAACTTTCCTGCCCACCTGATGGAAGCCAGCCGAGCTGCACGGCGAAAACCAGTACAAGCAGTAAGCCCAACACAAAGGAAGGCACTGTGAAGCCCGCCACAGCGATGATCATGACCACGCGATCAGCAAGTGAATTGCGGTGCAGCGCGGCATAAATGCCCGCCGGAATGCCGAGGCAAATCTTGATGGCCAGTGCCGGCAACGTCAGTGCAAGCGTAGCTGGAATGCGTTCAGTGACCAGCACAATGGCATCACGCCCATCGCGCATGGATCGGCCCAGATCGCCCTGCAAAATGGCCCAGAAATAGGAGAAATACTGCACCCAAATCGGTTCATCCAAGCCCCAGGCGGTGCGAAAGGCATCAACCGCTTCAGGGGGCGCATCCGCACCCATGATGATTTGTGCTGGATCGCCGGAAAGGCGCAGCACAATGAAAGCGAAGGTCACCACCATGGCGATGGTGAGCGCTGCGCGCGCCAAGCGTGATGCGATGAAGCGAAGCATTCAGGCGGCCTCCTGCCCCGTGAAGCCGTGTCCCACGGTCACTTCCCCATGCGCGACATGGCAAGCAATAAGCCGCCCATCAGCACGCGGCTTCAATACCGGCGCTTCACGTGCACAAAGACTACTCGCTACCGGGCAGCGCGGATGAAAGGCGCAACCGGATGGCCGGTTGGCGGGGTTGGGTGGATCGCCCTGCAGCACCATGCGCTGCCCCGTGCGTCCCGGATGCGGAATGGCAGAAACCAAGGCGCGTGTATATGGATGCGCCGGATCGTGAAGCACCGCGTCCGGCTCACCTTCTTCCACGATGCGGCCCAAATACATGACAGCGACGCGATGGCTCACTTGCCGAACGGCGCGCAGATCGTGGCTCACGAAAAGCATGGACGTGCCGAACTGCTCCTGCAAATCAAGCAGCAGATTCATCACCTGTGCCTGGATGGAAACATCAAGCGCGCTGATCGGTTCATCGCAGACCAGCACGCCAGGATCGGTCGCCAGAGCACGCGCAAGCACCGCGCGTTGTCGCTGACCGCCGGAAAGCTCATGCGGGTAACGCGCGCCTTGATCTGGCCTAAGGCCTACAGCGCGCAGCAGCGCTTCCACGCGGGCGGCACGCTCAGAAGCAGCGCCGATGGCGTGAATGTCGAGTGGTTCTGCGATTTGTGTTGCAATCGGCAATCGGCGATCCAAGGCACCTAGCGGGTCCTGAAAGACCATTTGCATGCGCGCGCGCAGCTTCCGCCAAGCCGTTCTGCCCGGTTGCGGCATGGTGGCGCCTTCAAAGCTGACACGCCCCGCGTCAGGCATCTCCATGCCGAGCATCAGGCGACCCGTGGTGGATTTCCCGCATCCGGATTCACCCACCAGACCCAGAGTGCGTCCCCGTTCCAATTTCAGCGATACGCCATCCACGGCCCGAACCTCGACCGCATGGCCAAAAATCCCACGCCGCATCGCATAGCGCCGAACCAAGCCTTCCGCTTCCAGTAAAGCGCCCCCGGGCTTCATGCTAGCACGCTTTCACGCGGCAGAACCACTTGCGCCACCTGGAGGCAGGCAACGCGGTGACTTGCTGCAAGGGCTATCAACCCTGGCACGGCCGCATCACACGCCGCCACCCGGTGCGCGCAGCGCGGTGCGAAGGCGCAGCCCGGCGGCATGGCCCAGGGTTCCGGAACGCCACCGGGTATTGCTGCAAGCCGCCGCCGAGGGCCATCCATTGGCGGCAAAGCACCAAGCAATCCTTGTGTGTAGGGATGCGCGGCAGCCGAGAACAGCCGGCTGATCGGTGCTTCTTCCACAATGCGCCCCGCATACATTACGGCCACGCGTTCGCAGGAGTCAGCAACAACGCCCAGATCATGACTGATCAGCACCAGGGTCATTCCCATATGGCGCCGGAGATCCTTCAGAAGCTCAAGAATTTGCGCCTGAATCGTCACATCAAGCGCCGTGGTTGGTTCATCCGCCACCAGCAATTCAGGCTGCCCAGCAAGTGCAATGGCAATCATGACACGCTGATTCTGGCCACCTGACAATTCATGCGGATAGGCATCCAAGCGCCGCGTGGCATCTGGGATGCCTACAAGATCAAGCAGCCGCTTGGCTTCGATGCGCGCAGCTTGCCCCACCATGTTCCTGTGCAACGCAAGTGCTTCCGTGATCTGCTTGCCAATCCTGTGCACGGGATTGAGGCTACTTGCCGGGTCTTGGAAGATCATCGCGATACGCCCGCCGCGCACTTTCTCAAGCACGGCAGGCGGTGCACCCATCAATTCCTGGCCATCCAGCATCACGCTGCCACTGATACGCGCTTTGTTGGGCAATAGCCCAAGGGCGGCAAGCCAGGTCACGGACTTGCCGCAGCCACTTTCGCCGACAAGCCCAACCGCTTCACCCTTGGCGATTGAAAGATCAATGCCCCGCAGCGCAGGCGCTCCGTCAAAAGCAACCGAAAGCCCGGTGAGGCTGACCAGCGGTTTCATGCGCCAACACGCAAATTGCCTGGGCCAAACATCATCGCCCAACCAGAGGAGGCGCGCCATTCGATATTGCGCCGCTTGGCGGTAAATGCAGCCGCATGGTGAAGCGTGATGTAGCCTGGGTCTTCGCGTTCAACGATAGTGAGTACGCGGCGGAACAACTCCCGACGGCGCGCAAGATCTGTCTCCGCTTCCAAGGCCGTGGAGACTTGATTGAAATCATCGCTCGCCCATTCACCGGTACGCTCCGCTTCCGTGCGCGGACCATAGG
Organism: Roseomonas sp.; assembly: GCA_020249285.1. GTDB lineage: Bacteria > Pseudomonadota > Alphaproteobacteria > Acetobacterales > Acetobacteraceae > Neoroseomonas. Next base: position 6,033 of record JADCFX010000056.1, read on the forward strand.
CGCGTAGCAACCCGGCCACCGGATCGCCGAAGACCGATGTATTGGACCAATCGCGCACGCCGCGGCCAGGTGTGCGTTCCGTCACCTGAGCAAAATTTTCCTTCATTTCGATGGCAACATTGATGCCGACACTGCGCCACATCTCAACCATGATCTGCGCATTGGCGACCTGATTGGTGTAGTAGTTATTCAGCAAGCGATAGGGGATGGGCTGGCCACGATAATTGGCTTCACGCAGCAGTCGGCGCGCCTCGGTAGGGTCAAAGCGGGGGTTCTCCCAATCCGCCAGATACATCTCCCCATAGCTTTCCATTTGCATGCCGCGCGGGATTTTGGTGCGGCCCGCCCAAAGCGCGTCCACCAGAACTTGCCGGTCTATGGCATGCGTCATGGCGCGGCGGATGCGCGCATCAGCAAGCACGGGATGCGTCTTATCGAAGGCGAGTTTACGGATATTGTTGATGGGGCTGCCCAAAACCTCAAAACGCGGATTGCGTTCCACCACCGTGATCTGATCGGGCGGCACATCACAGGCGAAATCATACTCACCTGAGAAAAGCCCGTTGAGTCGCCCGGAAACTTCCGGCACTTCAACGAAGCGCAGGCGCCGTGCTGGCGGGCGGCCACCCCAATATTCATCATGCGCTTCAAGAACCAGTAGCGTATCCGGGCGGAATTCCGCGATACGATAAGGGCCGGTGCCAATTGGCGTGCGCCCCCAGGAGAGCCAGCTTTCGGAACGCCCAAAGGCAGCGCGTGACAGGATTGCGCCAACACTCTGGGCGATGCGTCCTTCCAAGGTCACATCTGGAAGCCGATTGACAAAGCGAATGGTCTGCTGATCCAGGATCTCGATCCGCTCAAGCCCTGGATAAGTGCGCCGGCCAACGGCAACAACTTCCGCGGGCGGTTCCTTCGTGGCGGTCCCGGCCAGCACCGTACTACGCCCGGCGCCAGTCGCGCCTTGCGTACCGAAAAGACGTTCGTTGAATGAAAAGACCACATCCTCGGCCGTCAGCAGGCTACCATCGTGGAACTTGACATTCTGCCGCAAGGTAAGGTCGAGCGTGCGCGCATCAACGCGCTTCCATGATGTGGCCAATCCAGGCACCAAGGCGGCGTTATTGAGCCAATCCGTACCAATCAATTGTTCCGAATAAAGCCCATGAATCCGAAAGCCGACATTGGATTGTTCGCGCGGCGGTTCAAACGTATTGGAATTGGATAAGCGCTGGACAGCGATGGTCAGTGTCGGACGCGTATCTGCTTGCGCCAGTGCTGGCCCGGAAAGCGGCGCAGCAAGAAGGGCTGCCGGCGCCTTCAATACATGACGACGATGCATCATGACATCAATTCCCGAAATTGCCGGGGCGGAAATCCATCGCGAAGGCAGGGCTCGCTTTCCAAACCGTATCGCGGCGCTTTGCGGTAAAGGTCGCATTCTGGTGTAGGACCATGAAGGCGGGGTCTTCGCGCTCGGCGATTTCAAGCATGCGGCGGAACACTGCGCGGCGGCGTGGGCGATCTGTGCTGGTCTCTAATTCACCGGATAGTTGATTGAATTCCTCATTGGTCCATTCGCCAACCTGCTGCTGTTGGCCGCTTGGTCCATGCTGATTGACGATAGACGAAACTGGGTCATTAAAGGGCGCGCTATTGGACCAATCCCGCACTGCGCGCGGTGTTTCGCGGGAGAAGATTTGCGCCCAATTCTCGCGCATTTCGATCTGTACATTCAGGCCAGCCTGCCGCCACATTTCAACCAGTACCTGCGCGGTCGCGTTCTGGTTTGTGTAGTAGTTGTTCAGCAGGCGATAGGGGATGGGATCACCGCGGTAATTCGCCTCCCGCAGCAGGCGCCTTGCCTCGTTCAGGTTGAAGGCTGGTACCGACCAATCCGCATGGAACATGTCACCATAATATTCCCACTGCAGGCCCTTCGGCACCACGGTGCGGCCTGCCCAAAGGCTATCCACAATCGCCTGACGATCAATGGCATGGGTCATGGCGCGGCGAATACGCGGATCGCGCAATTGCGGGTGGTTCTTGTCAAACACCGTGAGGCGATGATTGAGAATGGTTCCCCCCTGAACTTCAAAGGCACGATTACGCTCTATGCTGCTGATCTGATCGGGGGGCATATCACAGGCGAATTGATATTCGCCGGAAAGCAGACCATTCAACCGGGACGCCACTTCCGGCACTTCCACAAAACGGATCTGACGCAGCGGGGGGCGCCCGCCCCAATATTGATCATGGGCCACAAGCGTAAGCGAGACATCGGGGCGAAATTCCGCAACCATGTAGGGTCCGGTCGTGATTGGCTTGCGCGCCCAATCAAGCCAGCTTCCTGCTTCCATGAAGCCACGGCGAGAGCAGATGTCGCTACCATAACGCGCCAGCCTGCCTTCCAAGGTGACATCAGGTGTCCGATTGACGAAGCGCACCGTATAGCGATCAAGCACTTCAACCTTCTCAAGCGCCGGCCAGATGCGGCGTGATACGGCAACCACTTCTGGCGGGAGTTCCTTACCCTGCGGGCCCTGGCCCGGGATGCGGGTGAACAAGGTGCCAGTCGCGGGGGAACCTGGCGTGCCCGTGCCAAACATGCGTTCGGCACCGAAGGAAAAGGCCACATCCTCAGCAGTCATTTCGTCGCCATTGTGGAAGCGCACACCACGACGGAGTGATAACTCCACAGTCTTATCATCAATGCGACGCCATTCGGTCGCAAGGCCTGGCCGCGATTCAAGATTGCCGAGCCAGTTCCGGCTAATCAGCCCCTCCCAGAGCGAGGTAAAAAAGACCCGCTCACCCACATTCGACTGTTCGCGCAGCACTTCCAACGTGTTGCTGTTTACGATCTTCTGTACCGCAATGGTGATCGCGGGGCGTTGATCCGATTGTGCAATGGCAAAGCGCGGCAATAAGGCCAGGGCCGGCGCGGCAAGCAGATGACGGCGCAGCATGGGAATCTCCTGAGAGGGGGGGTTATTCAGCGGGGCGGGCGGTGGTGTGCGGCAGGATGCGTTCTTCAAGTCCTTGCGGCGTGGCGCGATAATGCGTCAGTGTCTTTTCCGCGTGGCGCATGCGCTTGGACAGCGCTTTCTGCGCATATTGCTTCACGCGTGCCGCATAGGCGGGATCCTCGGCCAGGTTCGTGAACTGATGCGGATCTTGCTTCAGGTCGAAGAACAACGGCGGCAGCGCAGCGAAATGCACATATTTGAATTCAGCATCCTGAATGACGCATAGGGCGCATTCATCCATGGAAAGACCAAGCGCAGTTTCCGGCTGCGAATAATGCACATCCCTGAAATCATATTCATAGAACAATTGATCACGCCATTCCTGGGGCGCCGTGTGATCCAGCAATGGCAGCAATGAACGCCCATCGGCACTGCGGGGCATGGTGCCACCAAGCGCTTCCAGAATGGTGGGCATCACATCCACGCTTTCCGTGAAGGCATCTTCAATTGCACCAGCGCGCGTGGTGCGACCGGCATCCTTGACCACGAGCGGGATACGGAAGCTCTCGTCAAAATAGCCAACCTTACCAAGAAGCCAGTGATCACCCAGCTGCTCACCATGATCAGACGTAAAGATGATCATGGTATTATCCCACTCGCCATTTTCCTCGAGCCAGGCGAAGACACGGCCAAGGCAATCATCCACTTCACTAATCAGGCCGGCATAAGTGGCGCGCATTTGGCGAATGGAGGCTTCGTCAAGCGTGCTCGCTGCGCCGCCGGCGCCGTGGAAGAAGGAACCCTGCTTGATATCACGCAGATAATGCTGAAGCAGCGGATGCTGCGCCGCTTCATCCTGCCAATTGGGCGAACGTATCGGCGCGGGCATATCAGATGGCTTGTACATCGCATGATAGGGCGCAGGCGCGATGAAGGGGGGGTGCGGGCGGTAATAGCCAAGATGAAGGAACCAAGGCTTACCGTTGCGCCCCTTCAGATAGGTGAGCGCACGTTCAGTGAAATAGGTGCTGTCAGAAAGCTCGGCAGGAATTCGGCAGGGTTTATCGGTAACACCTGGCACGGAATCCTCACCTTCCGGCAGCCAGATATCCTCGCGCCGCGGGGGCAATTGGTAGCCTTGATGGGCGAGCCAGCCGAAATAGCCATCCATGCTTGGTTCAAAAGCACCAACACTGCGAAAGCCATCCATCAAATCGCCGAGCGTTGTGAAGCGCGGGTCCCGCGGGCCAGAGGTGCGAGGATCGGGCGTGGTCGTGGTGTAGCCAATCAGCGCGGGATCATAGCCGATCAGGCGCAGCTGCTTGGCAAGGTTTGTGTGGCGCGCATCCAGCGGCACCGTGTTCTGCACCGCGCGATGGTTCATCAGGTAAAGCCCGGTCAACAGGCTCGCTCGGGCCGGGCCGCAAGGCACCGTGTTGGTCACGTGGTTCCGGAAAGTCACCCCTTCCCGGCACAGGCGATCCAAATTCGGGGTTCGCAAGAAGCTGGCCCCCAGATGGGGTACGAAGTCAGCCCGCCATTGATCAACTACGATGAGAAGGACGTTCTTGCGAGCAGACATCTGCGAACCTCAAAGGAGCCTAATGAGGCGCGTTTAGAATTGCTATGTTTCGCCCCAGTGAAGGTTTTGCGTCACCTGCGTGATGAAGGTCTGGGTTGTGTCGGCGGCGTGAAAATTTGTTCTACGGCAAACAGTACGCGTCTTGTTCCAAAACATCTATTGGGATGGCACTGGTGGTACGCGCGATGCTGACCTTTTCTGACCCAAAGATACCCACGCCTAAAGAAAGCTATATGTTTGGTGCACGGATTCATGCTGCCATTTGGGTCTGGCAGCAGCGATCGAACTGCTAGGGCGAGGCCCATGCTTTACATTCGGCGAAGTCACTGGCTCAAAAAACCAAGCGCTGAAGTCGGCCTAATAGACACTTGCCTTGCTTGTCTATGCACACCCGAAGGAGATCGGTTCCGAGCAACAGGCACTCGTATGTCTTCGGGTCAGCTTCGCGTCGGGCTTTTCAATCTTTAGGCCTGGCGATTCAAGGTTTTTGATCAAGCGGCAGGGGCTAGAAGATCATTCTCCATCCAGCACCAGCAACTGCCCATTCCCCGCAACTCTTGATCACCGACCAAGCCAATGGGTTACCCCAATTGTTTGATCGGGCAAGGGCTTGGGTGCTGGCAGAAGACGAACCAGCCGCATTGAAGGCAAGCAGCTGATTGGCCTGTTGACGTGATGTGTATGCGTAAATCACGCCAAGCGTAGGTGCTGCGTGACGTATCAAGTCACGCGGAAATTGCCGAATTGCCAGGGGTCATCGCGGTCAAGCTCTTCAGGGAAAAGCGTGGCGCGATCCTGAAGCGGGTTCCAGTCAGAATAAACCCCCGCCATTTCGCCCAGATAAGGCAGGCAGATTTCCAGCATACGCGCGTGATCGAGCTCATCCGCCTCCATCACGCCTAATGAGGGGTTTTCCATGCCGAACACCACACCGGCCAGCACCGCCGCGCAAACCTGTAGCGAGGTTGCGTTATTATGCGGGGCAAGCGCGCGTGCATCCTCAATCGTTAGCCGAGAGCCATACCAATAGGCGCCCTTCTTATGGCCCATCAGTAAGACGCCAAGCTCATCCATGCCCGAGCTGATTTCATCCATCATCAGGCGCTTGCTTTCCTGGATCTTCCAATTCTGACCAGCGAACTCATGCAGCGAAAGCACCGCATCATCGCAGGGATGATAGGCGTAATGCGCCGTTGGGCGATAGATTACCGCACCTGAAGCATCGCGGCGCGTGTAGTAATCCGAGATCGAAATGCTCTCATTATGGGTGATGAGGAAGGCATGCATCGGGCCTTCCAGCGGGGTCCAACTGCGCACGCGCGTCGCCGCGCCGGGGCGCATCAAATAAATCGCGGCGTCACAGCCAAAATCATGGCGCAACCCATCGGCAGGCAGCACCTTTTCATGGCTGCCCCAGCCGAGTTCCGCCGGCTGACAGCCTTCACCGGTGAAGCCATCAATGGACCAGGTATTGACGAATTCGCCGCGGCGCTTTGCCACGTTCGCGGCAACCTGGGTATCGCGTTCGGCGATATGAATCACCTTCACGCCAAGCGCATGTGCCAACGCCGCCCATTCCGCGCGGGATTTCGGCATGGCAACATCATGGCCAGTATCATGCGCGACATTCAGCAGCGCCTGTTTCACGAAATGCGAAACAAGGCCCGGATTGGCGCCATGGGTCATGACCGCCGTTGGTCCCGCCCCGTCCTTAAGCGCAAGCGCGCTTTCCCGCAGCGCGTAATTGGACCGCAGTGAGGGGGAAAGCGACGTATCCGTATATCCGCCGGCCCATGGTTCCACGCAGGTGTCCAGATAAAGCGCGCCGATCTCACGGCAGAGCTTCACCAGCGCAACCGATGAGATATCCACCGAGAGATTGAGCAGGAAATCGCCGCGCTTGAGGCGCGCGCTGAGTTCCGCCGCGTAATTCTCCCGAGTGAGGGGCAGGATGGTGTGACGAATGCCGTGCTGCGCCGCGATCGCCTCACCGCGCGCGTCGGAGGTCAGGATCTCAATCCGGTCCTTTGGCATATCAATATGGCGCAGGATCAGGGGCAGCACCCCTTGGCCGATGGAACCAAAGCCTAGGATCAGCAGGCGGCCAGTGAAAGCAGTATGTTTCATGCTAGTTTTCCTTCCAAGTCACGCCGCGCGGGGCGCGTTTGTCACGTTTTGCGGGCTGACGAGCAGTGGCGCGTCAGCAACTTCGGTCACCAAGGCGCGGTCGAAGCCATTGAAGGCCGTGCGTAATGCCGTGCCATAGGCCCCAAGCTGCCCAATTTCGATCCAATCTCCTTCGCCGATATCACCGGGCAAAGTCCATGGACCTTTCATGACATCTGCCGAATCGCAGGTGGGACCGAACAGCACGAATTCCTGTGGCGCAGCACCTGGCCTGCTGCCGGCCGCCCGGATCAGGCGGTGCGGAAAGCGAAAGCCCGGCGCCCCCGCATCGGAAAGCGCGCCATAGACACCATCATTCACGTAAAGCGCATTGCCCCGGCGCTGCTGCACCTGGACAACTACCGAAGCGCCGCTTGCCACCAAGGCGCGGCCTGGTTCCGCCCAAAGCTTGGTGCCGGCAGGCAGGGCTGTCGCGCCTTCACGAATGGCCGCCATGAAGGCGGCAAGCGGGGGCGGCTGGCTGCCAGGATAGAGCACCGGAAAGCCCCCGCCCACATCAACAATATCCACGGCAACACCCGCCATGCGGATCACGTCCGCCGCCATCTTCATGGCGCGCGTCCAGGCGGCTGGTTCCATGCATTGCGACCCGACATGGAAGGAAATGCCCAGCCGCGCGGCATGCGGGCGGGCGGCGCGCAGCAATTCCGCCGCCACAGCGGGTTCCGCGCCGAATTTGCCGGAAAGATCATAGGCCGCGCTGCCCTTGGGCAGGGCAAGCCGCACCACAAGGCCGCGCGCGCCTTCACCGGTTTCGGCCAGGATTTTCCAAAGCTCATCAGCGGTATCCAGGACGAAATCGCGCACGCCGAAATCATGCCAGGCGGCACGGATCGCGGAACGGGACTTCACCGGGTGCATGAAATGCAGCGACGCCTTCGGGAACATGCTGCGCAGTAGCCGAACCTCGGCATCGGAAGCGCAGTCGAAATGCGTGATGCCGCCGGCCGCGATGGCGCGCAGGATCGTGGGCTCCGCATTGCATTTCACGGCATAAAGGACGTCACCCGGAAAGGCTGCCTGGAAATCGCGCGCGGCTTCGGTGACGGCGGCCGGACGCAGGCAATAGATGGGGTTTTCCGGTTGCAGGACCTGCACCAGACCATCCACGGAAGGACAAGGCGGCACGCTGGCGGAACGGCGCAGCGGAGAGACGGCAGTGCGGGTACGGATATGGCTCATCACAGAGACCCCTTTTCGAAGGGAAGAAACGGCGCCCCCGCCGCCGCACCTCAGCCATTGGGGCTGGGTGCAGCGGCGGGAATGAGGAAGCCCGCCGGGCGCCAAACCGCGTTCCGACCCCGAACCCCCCTCGGCCTGCAAAGCTGGCTTAGGGGCAGGGTGGGCGCGCAGCCACGCCTTTAGGGCGCTGCGTTTAAAGCGATGAGGAGGTCATCGCAGAGCGGCAGACAGGCGACACAGGCGGCTCCCTCGAACATTCCGGCCCATTGGTGGCCGGATCGAACAAAGGACGCGTCCCGTCGTTGCTTGTGGCCCGTCCGGAGCATTTTCAAGCCAAGTGGTTTCACTTGGCGGCTCGGAAAATGCGACCAGACAGAGGCTTAGAGCGGTTCCCGTGAACTAACGAGAACGGGAAACGCTCCAAAGGGCCTCGCGGCACGTGCGATGGCGTCAGCACCTCCATCCCGGATGGCGCTGACGGGTTTATATGCGGGGTTTATGCCGAATGCAAGAGAAATTTCGCCCCTTATCGTAAAATGTCTCGGCGATCTGCCTGATGGCTGCGATTGAGGCGGGAAATTATCCGGCCATTACTTCTTGCCAGCCAAAAGGCACAGATATTCCCAGCCCATGGTGGCGGCAGCCAGTGCGGTGATTTCCGCGACATCATAGGCCGGGGCCACTTCCACAATATCGGCACCGCGAAAATCAATACCTGCCATGCCGCGCAGAATGGCCTGGGCCTGCCAGCTTGCCAGCCCGCCAATCTCGGGCGTGCCGGTGCCGGGGGCAAAGGCGGGATCGAGCCCATCAATGTCGAAGGAAAGATAGCAGGGGCCGGCGCCCAGCACGCCGCGTGCTTGGGCTATCACGGCCGCGATTGGGGATTGATGGACATCCTGCGCCGAGAGAATGGTCACCCCCTGCCCACGCGTCCATTCGAACATTTCGGGCCAGGCGGGCGAGCGGATGCCGATCTGCACCATGCGCCGCGGGTCCACCAGCCCTTCCGTAATGGCGTGCCAGAAGACCGCCCCATGGGCAAAGCGCTGGCCGAAATTATCTTCTGATGTATCAAGATGCGCATCTATATGAAGCAGCCCGACAGAATCACCAAGCCGCTTCGTCAGCGCACGAAGTAGGGCAAGCGTAATGCCATGTTCACCGCCAAAGGCGAGCAAATGGGCAAGGCCTGCAGCCTGTTCCTCTATCATGGCGAGGCTTTTCTGGATGTCGCCAAGTGCAATGTCGAATTCGCCAAGATCGGAAAGATCAAGGGATGATGGATCAGCGCCGCTGACCGGATGCCGGCCATCGGTCAGCATGCGCGCTGCGTTGCGGATCGCGCGCGGCCCATCACGCGCGCCGGCGCGGTTGGTGGTGCCGATATCCAGCGGAACGCCGGCCACGCAAAAGCCAGCGCTTCGATCATGGGCGCGAGCGCCCAGAAATGAATGCGGCGCGGCGAAGGTGATGGGGGTTGTCATGGGCGTGTCTCGCGATTTTGCGTGGCGGAGTATGTACCGATTTGTGCCATCAAGGGAGCCCTCACCTTTTTGGGCCTATCAGTAATTTTCTGCGCGAGTTCATGTAGATGGAATGGAAGGACCCATCGATGTGGCAATCGACAAAGCGCTACTGAACCAGCTTCTGGCTGGGCGTCACCCCCAGGACTTATTCACCAAAGGCGGCCTGATTGACGATTTGAAGAAGGCTCTTTCGGAGCGGATGCTGGCTGCCGAGCTGGAAGATCACCTTGAATCAGAGGCCGAGGCGGGGCTCGGCAATCGCCGCAACGGCAGTTCGAAGAAGACGATGCTGACCGGCTCATCGAAGCTAACACTGGATATTCCGCGCGATCGGTTGGGCACCTTTGATCCCAAGCTGATTGCCAAGTAACAGCGGCGCTTCCCGGATTTCGATGATAGAATCATTTCGATGTACGCACGCGGCATAACAGTGCACGAGATCCACGGGCATCTGGAGGAGATTTACGGCATTGATGTCTCGCCGGACCTGATCTCGACAGTCACCGACGCCGTCCTTGAGGCGGTTACTGAATGGCAGGGCCGCCCGCTTGATGCCTGCTACCCGCTGGTATTTTTCGATGCGATCATGGTGAAGATCCGTGATGAAGGCTTCGTCGGCAACAAGGCGGTTTACATTGCACTTGGCATTCTGCCAGATGGAACCGAGGAAATCCTCGGCATCTGGATCGAACAGACCGAAGGGGCCAAGTTCTGGATGCGCGTGATGAACGAGCTCAGGAACCGGGGTGTCGCCGATATTCTGATTGCGGTTGTTGATGGGCTGCGTGGATTTCCGGAGGCGATCAACGCGGTGTTTCCGTGGACAGTGGTGCAGACCTACATTGTGCGCCTGATCTGCAACTCCATGGGCTTTGCGTCCTGGAAAGACAGAAAGGCAATCGCAGGGGCGCTGCGCAGCGCCTACCGCGCCGAAAATGCCGAAGCTGGCCTGGCCGCCCTGGAGGCCTTTGAGGCCGGGCCATGGGGCCGAAAACATCCGGCCATCATGCAAACTTAGCGCCGACATTGTAACCGCTGTCTGGACCCCACCTTGCGTCTACGCTCATTGATCGTGCCCTTTGCGCCTTTGCGGTGAGCAGGAGGCGGCTGTGGTGGATGGTGGTGTGACTGAGAGCGCTCGAGAGAGCACTCCTTCGAGTAGTCGGCGA
>JADCFX010000057.1 GCA_020249285.1 Roseomonas sp.
ACCAGTTTTTCGGCTGGTACCCGCGTGGGTGGGGCGGAGGATTTCTGGCTCATCTTCACTCTCCTTGGGGTTATGATGAGCCAGAAATCCTCCGTTACTCAAATCGCCAATTTGGTCCCATGGGTGCTGACGCCGGACACTCTGATTTAATCTCTACTCCCTTGGCCTGTCGTTGATTTTCTGATTCTCTTCCTCATCGGCCAATCAACCCTTGAGGGTGCTCCCCATGCGGCAAAAAAGCTTCTCCAGCCTTGGCTTTGACCGCCACCACAAGCGAACACGGCGAGAGCGCTTTCTGGCCGAGATGGAGATTGTGGTTCCCTGGGCCGCGCTCTCAGCTCTGATTGAGCCCCATTATCCCTCGGGTGAGCGAGGCCGCCCGCCGATCGGGATTGAAAAGATGCTGCGCATCTACTTCCTGCAGCAATGGTTCAACATGTCTGATCCTCAGACCGAAGACAGCCTTTATGATAGCGCCGCGATGCGTAACTTCGTGGGCATTGATCTTGGCAATGAAGCTGCGCCAGACGAGACGACGATCTGCAAGTTCCGCCATCTGATTGAGGCTAAGGGGCTCAGCAAGATGATGCTGACAGCCGTCAATGATCATCTGAAATCCAAGGGCATCAAGATTGGAACGGGGACGATCATGGATGCGACGCTGATCTCAGCGCCATCATCCACCAAGAACCAGAAGGGCGAGCGCGATCCCGAGATGCACCAGACCCGGAAGGGCAATCAATGGTATTTCGGGATGAAGGGTCATATTGGCGTCCACAGTAAGGAGAAGGTCATCCATTCCAATGAGGTGACCGCGGCCAATGTGCATGACAGTCAGATGGTCTCTAGCCTGCTGCATGGTGCGGAGACGAAGGTTTGGGGCGATACTGCCTATCAGGGCCAGACAGAAGCGATCCGGGCTGCTGCCCCGGCCGCGCAGGACATGACCCACCGCAGAGGATCGCGCGGCCACCCCTTGTCAGAAGAGGAGCGCGCGAAGAACGCCACCAAATCACGTGTGCGTGCGAAGGGCGAGCATCCGCTGCTGGTGATCAAGCGGATTTTTGGTTTCACCCATGTCCGCTATCGGGGCCTCGCAAAGAATGGGACGCGCTTTGAGGTTCTCTGTGCGCTTGCCAATCTTTACATGAAGCGGCGTGTTCTGATGCGATACTGTCGCGCCTGACAGGTGAATTGCGTCTCAAAGGGGACAAGGTAGCCGTTTCTACCACGAAAATAGCAGGGGAAGCGATCAACAGTGGCAGGAATCTGACCGTGGTCGCCCTGACCACCAAAAAACTGACGGGGTTGCACGGTTGATCAGAGGTTCCTTAAGTGCAAATCGTGGCGCATCGCGCCGCAAACCTTCGGCCAACCCTTCCCGGATAAGGGCCGCATTACGCGCGGCATTAAATTGGCACCGGCCTATGTGGAATTGGCGATTCTCCGTTGGCGGATGCTCTACCCCGATCATCCGGTCACGCTGGAGAGCGATGGGCGCGATTACGACGCAGTAGCGGCCGCACGCGAAGGGGCAGGTTCCGATGCAACCTGCCTCCACCCCCTTCAGCCCCGATGGCTCCGCGACTATCGGCAGTTCGGGGTGGCTTGGAAGGCGCTCCGAATGCAGCGTCGCAAGCGGGTGGAGCCGACCATTCGGGCAGCCTCAGCAAAAGCCATACGCCGAATGGCAGGATGCAAAGCCCGCTCAACAGCAGCGGTGCCAGGGAATGGAAATCCAAATCGCGGCGCAACACAAATGTGCTCCAGCCATAAATCGCAATGCTGCACAGCATCAGCGTCTGCACCATGGTCAGCGCATCAAGCCCCGCCAGCGCCAGGATCGGCACGCAAAGGGTTGAGAAGGCAAAGCCCACCACAGCCGAGGCATAGGCCGCCAGGAAAACACCGATCAGCGCGGGCAAGGGCTGCGCCATGCCCGGCATATCCCCAATCAGCGCCGCATAGGCGGGGATGCAGGCCAGCCCCGCCAGGCTTGCCGCCAATACGCGCCAGCGCGCGGGGCGCCGGGCATCGGCGGTTTCCAGCATCATGGCGCGACCCGGCTGAAATGCTGGGCGAAGAAGCCCGCGACCTCGGTAGCACTTTGCGCTGCCATGGCGGGCCACGGGTGCACGGCAAGGCGCTCCGCACGGCCAACGGCGGGCAGCAGCGCCGCCGGCGCCTGGCCAAGGGCTGGGTAATCCCAGGCATAGCCGGCGCCGGGGATCTCGCGCAGCGCCGCCTCGGCACCGCGGGCGCGCAGCCTTGCGGCCAGGCTGGCGCAAGCCGTTGCGGGGTTGGCGGGGTCCTCCGCGCCATGCAGCAGCAACACTGCCCCCGGCGCAGTCTGCGGCACAGGCAAAGAAGCGCAGCCGGGGTAAAGCAAGGCGCGCACATCGGCCCCCGGAAGGCCCAGTGCCAGCCGCGCCCCTTGCCCGAAGCCGAGCACGCCAAGCCTGGGTGCCTCAATGCGCGGGTCGCTGGCCAGCAGGGCCAAGGCAGCGCGGGCGGCCTCGGCGCTCGCGTCGCGCAATTCCAGCACGGCAATGCCGGCACCCAGCAGGCTTTCCACATAGGGCACGGCGCGACCATCGGCGCCCAAAGCATCCGGCAGGATCAGCACAGCGGGAATGGCTTTGCTGGTGGGCCCATCGGGCAGTCTGAATAGCGCTACCGCGCCCGCGAATTGCAGCGCGAAGGGCCGATCCGGTAGCGACGGCAGGGGGAAGCTCGCCAAGGTTTCGGGTGCTGAAGCAAAGGGTGCTTGCGCGGCGGTAAAGGAAGGCGCGGCCAAGGCCAGACAAAGCGTCAAAACGCGGCAGAGCTTATGGCTCATGGCGGCCTCCCCGATGCATGGCGATCACCGCGGATTTCCGGCGCAGCATGTGGATGGGCTCGGGCGTCGCGGGGCCGGATGCCTGCTCAGGCGCCTCGCCTGCCTTGGGGCGAGGGTTGGCCTTGCGCGGCTTGGGCCGGGCCAGGGCCAGCAGCAGCGTGCCCAGCAGGCCGATCAAGCCGCAGGCCGCGACCGGCAGATCATGCGCGCCGATCATTGAGACACCCAGACTGACCAAGGGGACGCCAGCGAGCAGGGCAATGCCGCGGCTTGTGTAAAGCAGGCCGACAATGCCGCCGACAGAACGGCTGCCGAAGCTATCGGCCACAAAGGCGGGCAGCAGCGCCACAAAGCCACCCTGCAAGGCGCCGTAAATCAGCGCGAAGCCCTGCAGGGAAGCAGCGTCATCAGCCAGCGCCCAGAGCATCATGGCGATGGAAACGCCAAGGCAGGAAAGCAGAAAGCCAAGCCGGCGCCCCAGCAAATCCGCCAGCGCCGCCAGGCAGAAGCGCCCGACAATGGTGCCAACCCCCATCAGCCCAAGCAGCGCCACCGCCTGTTGATGGGACAGGCCGCGCGCTTCGGCCGTGCCGACCAGCAGCATGAGCGGCGCGGCGGCGGGGATTGCGACCAGCAGGGTGCCGGCATAGGCCATCAGGAAGGCCCGGCTGCAAAGCACTTCATCAAGCGCAGGCCCATCATCCTTGGGTGCGGCCTGTTTGGTGCGCAGCTTGCTGCCATCCGGCCCCATGCCGTGGCTTTCCGGCCCCGCTTCCAGCAGCAGGGACCCGGCCAGGCCCACAATCGCTGCCAGGACAGCACAGCAGAGAAAAGCGAAGCGCCAGTCGCCGAAATCCGCCAGGATGAATTTCAGCAGCGGAATCAGCGCGGTGCCGACGCCAATGCCACTCAGCGCTATGCCGGAAGCAAGGCCACGATTGGCCAGGAACCAGCGCTGCACCGCCGCCACTGCCGGCACATAAGCCAGGCCAACGCCGATGCCGACCAAAAGCCCGTAGCTCGCGAAGAAGGTGGCGGCATCCTTCGCGGTGGCGGCAATGGCCAAGCCAAGCGCAATCAGGAGCGTGCCGAAAACGGCCAGCGGCCTTGGCCCGACGCGATCCGAAAGAGGGCCACTGATGGCGCTGACAAAGAAGGTAACACTACTGCTGAGCGCGAGCACCATGGCGGCATCGCCACGTTCAAGCCCGAGACTGACGGCGATTTCAGGCGCAAAGGCCGAGCTTGAGTAGATCGCGCCAAAGCCGACCAGCATGACCAGAAAGGCACCCAACACTACAAGCCAGCCGCGATGGCGCTGCCATGGGGAAAGCGGCGTGGCCATTACTCAGCCCCGCGGCAGCAGGATTTTTCGGGAAAAAGCCCGGACAGGTCGGCATCCGGCAGCGCGCCAAATATCGCCGCCAGCACGGCGATCAGGATGGCGAAGACAAAGATAGCTTCCACAACATGCGCAATCCACCAAAGCGCGGCACGCTCAGCCGCATTGCGCAGGCTTTCTTGCCATGGGCGCGGTATGGGGCTGTCGGTGCCGTGGCCTTGGCGGTTAGTCATCATCCGCCTTCGCCGGGTCGTGCACGCGGCAATCCACGATCAGCAGGGATTGGTCGCTGCGTAGCCCCGCGCGCAGCCAGGCTTCGGCAGCGGCGCAGGTTGGGTGGATCATGCGGCCCTGCTCACAGAACATTTCGAATGGGCCGCAGAGCAGAAAAAACATGATGAAAACCGCGCCGGTCATGCGAGTTTCATCGTTGCGAAGAGACGGCGCATGGCCAGAGGCAGCATGAAGATTGGGAAGACGCTCATGGCGAGGAACAGCTCGACGCCCGGATGCGCCGCAAGTAAGGGCGCGGCGGCCGCCCAGACGAGGGTGATGTTGCGGTTGCCGCTGACCAGGCCGATGGTGAGCGCCCGCCGGCGGTCGAGCGCGCCGAAAAGCAGCGCGCCAAGCACCTGCAGCCCCGCATTGGCCACGAAGCCCAGCGCCAGGAGCGCGGCTGCATGTCCCGGCGCGGCGAAGATGTGCCCGCCCATCCCATGCATTGCGCCGATGGCGACCGTGATCAGGCCGATCACGGAGATGCCGGTCATGGCTTGCGGGTTCGCCGCCACCCAGCCGCCGGCGAAGCGCCGCAGTGCCCAGGCCGCCACCGCCGCCCCGCCCACAATAAGCGCCAGCCGGGCTGCAAGCGCGACCTGGTCAATCGCGAGTTCGGCGCCGGCCAGCGCCGCGGCCAGTGGCGGCAGGTAGAAGGGCGCAGCGAGCGAGGCCGCGACGGTTGCGAGCAGCGCCAGCGGGGCGCTAAGGCCGAGCATGGCGGCGATCGCCGCCGCGCTGCCGACCGGGGGCGCCAGTGCGACGAGTATGATCCCGATGGCAAGATCGGGTCTGGGTTCCAGCAGCGAAACCAAGCCATAGGCTACAAGCGGCACACCGAACATGGACCAGGCGAGCATCGTGATCAACGCGCTGCGATCGGCGGCCTCGGCGCGGAATGCCGCGGCGTCCACCTTGAGGAAGGCACCCAGGGTGAAGACAAACACCGCCAGACCCATCAGCGGCTTTGCGAGCTCGGCGAGAGGAGGCATCGCAAGCCCGATGACGACGCCGCCACAGAGCAGCGCGGGTCCGTGCCGGCCTGCCGCCGCCAGGATGGTCAGGGGAGTATGTGTCGCCATGGTCTGTCTCCGCTGGGATGCCGAAAAATCCCCCGCGCGCCCTGCGACAAGGCTGGGGTCCTCCGAAGATGTTCTGAGAGTTCCTCGACACGGCCGCTCCGCCTGAGTTTCGCAAGGGATGGAGGGCGGGAACGCATGGGCTGTAGCGGCCTGACTTCAGACGGAATCCTGGCAGCGACCAGCCCCGCCTTGGTGGTCCGCCTTGACTGCAAGCGCATCGGCTCATCGATTGCCGAGCTGACCGAGAGGCGGAGTTTGGCGGAGCCGACCGACCGGCTTGGCGGGCTGATCGTCTCCCACAAAGGAGGCCGGGGGCGCACCCCGTGAAGAGCAGAGTAGGCAGCGCGCCGTTCATCAGGATCTCCTGCGGCGGGCGGTGATGATGGTGTGCAAAAAGATGCGCATCACTTAGGCCCCCCGGCTATGCTGAAGCTCGACAAGGCCGTGGCCGGGATCAGGCCAAAGGCGCCGAGCAGCATGGGAAGGGCGATGGCGGCGATGAGCAGCGCGGCGACGCCGCGAATGAGCCCTTCCCGGCGTTGCACGAAGCGACGCATGGTGGGCCGTGCCATCAGTGCCGCGCATAGGGTCCAGAACAGGGCCGCAGCCCCGGTGATGATCAGGATGATGGCGAGGTTAGATTTCCCTTCGAGGGCCGTGATGCGCCCGATTGGGACCAGGGCGGCGGCAAAATAGGCGATGGTGACGGGATTGCTGGCGGCGGTGGAAAACCCGGCCAGAAAGAGCGCCAAACCCTGGCTTGGCCGCAGTGGAGGGCTGACGGCCTGATTGCCCGCGAAATTGCGTGTGCGGGAGATTACCCAGGCCACCGTCAGCAGCATGCCGCCCGCCGAGAATTGCAGCGCGGGGGAGAGTGTTTCCACCTGCATCAATTCGCTGACGGCGAGTACAAAGCTCGCGAGGCCGCCGACGCCGAAGGCGATGCCAATGATCATCGGGAGCGCAATGGTGAGCCCCTCCAGCGCCGCGACGGTGCCGATGGCCACCATGTTTGGCCCGGGTGAGGCCATGATGAGCAGGTAGCCCAGCATGAAGGCGCCAAGTTCAGGGGGCATGGGGGGCATTCCTGGCTGGCAGAATTTGGACCTGATCCCCTCTCGCACCCGCCGGGCGTGGAGGGCTTGATGGGCTGAATTTGGCTGCCGACATGCGTGATGGTCCGTCCCGCGCCGGGGTAGTCCCGACGCGGCCAAACTGCCGCCAAGGCCGCTTTGCAGTCCTCAAATAGGTCTCAAGAAAAGCTAAAGCTTTTCTCAAATCGGGCCGGAGGTTGCGCTGCGCCGAATTTCGTTTTGCCCGTGTCGATTGGCATGTGTCAGGCCCAGACGCCGCATCCGATACGCTACCAGCCGAAACCTGGAATTAAATCGTGCAACCATCGCTAAGTTACTCCAGAAACGATGGAAAGACGCTAACGTCGTTGCATTTGAGCGTATATATGTACTTTCAATCAAAATCTTTGGAAAAAATTTCCAGAATGAAGAAACGCAACTAATGGCGCACCCTGGTCACGCCGACGGAGACGGCCTTTGCAAGGCCGCCTATCTGCCAGATGATTTTCGCGCTGCGCCCTTCACTTTGCCTTCCGTAGCTGGAGAGCGCCAAGGGGCATGACCAAATTCGCTTATGAAGAAGTCAACAAATGCGGAAACGCGTGCTGAGCGTTTCTTTCCCGGTGGCATCACAAGCGATAGCGCGATTGGCCTTGCGGCATAGTAGTCCGCCAATACAGGAACAAGTTCGCCGCGCGAAACTGGTCCTCCAGAGACAATGTCAGAAATCTGAATGATGCCAAGACCCGCAAGGCCAGACAGTAACACAGCCACCGAGTCATCCAGACTAAGACGAGTTGAGACTTTCAAATGCTCAGTACCGGTTTCCGTCCTGAAAAGCCAACGATCAAGCCCGGCTGCCTGATTCGAGAAAAGGCATTCGTGTCTCAGCAAATCCTGAGGCGTACGAGGAACCCCGCAGCGCTCCAGATATCTGGGCGAAGCGTAAAGGCCCCGAAAGATGTCACAGACCTTACGAACAACCAGGCTGCTGTCTTCCAATTCGCCCAGCCGGACCCCGATATCGACACTACCACTGATCAGATCAACTCGCCGGTCGGAGATATTCATTTCAAGCTGAATCTGGGGGAAGCGCTCAAGGAAACTGGGCAAACGTGGCGCCACTTGATAGACGAAAATGAAATTAGGACATGAGACCCTAAGTGGTCCGCGAGGAACCCCGCGATGGAGCGCAATTTCTTCCTCAACTTGGCCAATATCGGTCAGGATCTTGCGCATGCCGGAAAGGTAAATTTCGCCCTCTGTAGTCGGCTTCAATCGCCGCGTACTGCGACTAATTAGTTTCACGCCGAGTTGCTGTTCAACCCTGGTGACCAGCTTGGCAGCAGCTGAAACGGTGATGTCGTGGCGACTGGCGGCTGCCGTGAAGCTGCCCGTTTCCAGAACGGTTACGACGATTTTTGTAGCCGAAAAATCTTTCATTGTGGAATTATATTCCAAAGAATTTTGCCTACAAGAATGATTATCGACTAATGTCTAGCAATTTAGCGAGACAGGCGTTCTGCCTTCGAAAATCGGTCATGCGTAGTCAAAAAAAGTTACAGCCTCCGACAGCTTGGGATATGGACAACCTGTTTTCGCCCCACATCTGCCCACATCACGTCGATGGTTGGGTGTTGTCCACCTTTGCGGCGGATGCCGCTGGCCGAGCCAGTATGCCCGCCAAGTGCCCCATGGCAACGCTACTGTACCAAGGAATTCGACGTCAACGCACCAAACATAATCCGGATAGAAAAAGGAGTTCCGCATGGGGCAACCGCAAATTGATTGCTGGATCACGCTGGGAAGTACATATAGCTATTTGACCGTGATGCGTCGACGCGAAGTTGAAAAACGAACGGGCGTTTCAATTCGCTTCCGTCCATTTCTTCTTCTTAAGCTATTTGGGGAGCTCGGCTATTTCCCCTTTCCGGAGAACTCGCCCAAGACCAAATACATGTGGCAGGATTTGAAGCGACGGGCGGATATGTACGCCATCCCGTGCAATCTCCCGGCACCCTATCCGGCAAAACAATCGATTCTTGCGAATCGTGTTGCATTCATGGGGCTGCGCGAAGGGTGGGGTGACGCATTCATCCACGAGTCCTACCGGCAGTGGTTTCAAGGCGGGCAGGAACCTGGGAGCAATGCCAACCTCATCGAAGGGCTACGCGCTATCGGCCAGCTTCCCGATAGGGTTATGGAATTAGCCAATGGCGCTGCGATCGACCAAGCATTGACGGAGGAAACCGACACAGCAAGGGCGCTTGGCATCTTCGGCGCGCCGACTTTTGTTGTTGGAGATCAATTATTCTGGGGCGATGACCGCCTAGAGGATGCCGTCAGCTACGCCAAGTATGGGCGCGTTAATCCCAGGTGACACACCCGCATGTCCTGAGGCAGCGCCTATGGCAACAAATTTGCGAGGTGCGTACAAGCAGACGGAGCTCCTCGGTGCCAATGGAGACTTTATTCGGCCCCGGCGAGACCATGATGAGCAGATAGCCCAGCAGAAAGGCGCCAAGTTCAGGCGGCATTTCGCGCAAACCCAGACGGGATGCTGATCCCGATGTCGCGTGCCACAGCAACGTTCACTACCAGTTCAGGTTGGAAGACCCGCGCAACAGGTATCTCGCCCGGATGTTCACCGCGCAGCACACGGTCGATCATCCCCGACATGTGCCGCACTGCCGTAGCGAAACTCGTGCCATAGGCAAGAAGCGGTGCGAATTTTGCCCCATCCCGGGCGAATAGTGCAGGTAGCCGAGCTGCCCGCGCCAAGGCAGCGATATGTGCCCCGTGTGTGCTGACGATCGGCACCCCAAGCGCGACCAGCGCGTCGGCGCGGGCGTTCCGCATTGCCGCAAAGGCACCCTCAAGCTCCTCTGGACCGCTGACCAAAAGCAGCTGGGCCTGCAGGCCCTGGGCTTTGGCGGCGGCGCAGGCCGCGCGGGGCAATGCGTCGGGCACCCCTGCATCGCCGATGATCGCGACGCGCCGCATCTTCGGTATCAGCGCTCCAAGCAGGCGAAGCTCCTCCCGCGCCTGGGCTGGATCGAAATTGGTGACGCCCGTCGCATTACCACCGGGGCGGTCAGCATTCGCAACCAAACCGACAGCGACCGGGTCCAGGACAACAGCAAAGACAATGGGAATGTTGGGTGCCGCCTGCTGGGCCGCGCGGCAATGCACGGCACCAATCGCGGCAATGATATCTACCGGCAAGGCGGCAAGCTCGGCCGCAAGCCGGGGCAGCCGATCAAGCCGGCCTTCGGCGAAGCGCGGCTCGATCACGATATTCTGGCCGTCAATACGGCCTTGTGCCGCCAGCCCCTCACGCAGCGCCGCATAATTGGGGTGTGCGGCATTGTCAGTGAGTAGAACGCCGATGCGTGGTGTTGAGCCATTCGGCTTCATTCCTGCGGTCTTTGCCATCATGATCCCGCGCCCCCCATTCTCAATCCACGCGAACGCCGGCAGCGCGCACCACTCGGCCCCATTTTTCGGTCTCTGTAGCGATGAACTTGCCAAGGTCGGCAGGTGTGCCGGGCATGGGTGTCGCCCCCAGCGTCGCGAACTGCGCGGCGATCCCAGGATCGGCGAGGCCAAGGTTGATCTCGCGGTTCAGCCGTTCGACGACGGTGATCGGTGTTCCCTGCGGTGCGCCGACGCCATACCAGGTACTTGCCTCGTAGCCGGGCAAGAATTCGGCCAGCACCGGGGTGCCAGCCAGCGCTTCTGCGCCGGTGGCGGTTGTGACCGCCAAGGCGCGCAGGGCGCCGCCACGAATATGCCCGATGGCCGAAGGCACAGCGTCCAACATCACCTGAACGGCCTGGCCCGCAAGCAAATCGGTCAGGGCTGGCGCTGATCCGCGATAGGGTACGTGAAGCAGGTCAATGCCGGCCATCATCTTGAACAATTCGCCGGAGACGTGCTGTGGCGTGCCATTGCCAGCAGAGGCCATCGCAAGCGGTTGAGACCTGCCCCTTGCGTAGGCGATGAAGTCCGGCACCGTCGTGACCGGCACCGAGGGATGCACCACCATCACAAGGGGAACGCGAACCAGGCCGGCAACGGGCGCAATGTCGCGGGCGAAATCGAAGGGCAGGCGGCCATATAGCGCCCCGTTGATGGTGTTCACGGGGCCGCAGATCAGCAGCGTGTGGCCATCTGGGGCCGCCCGCACCACGGCCTCCGTACCGAGATTGCCGCCCGCACCTGGCCGGTTCTCGACAATGACAGGCTGGCCTAGCCGCGGCGCAAGCCACCCGCTCAGGATGCGGGCGACGATGTCCATCGGGCCGCCGGGGGCAAAGCCGGTGATCAGGCGAACCGGGCGCGCTGGGAAGGTTTCAGCCTGCGCGCGGCGCGTGAGGATGAGTGGCGGCGTGCCGATGGCGACCGCGCTCTGCAACAGGGTTCGGCGAAGCAGGTCCATGGTATGGCTCCTTGCATGTCAGGCGCCTGCCGGCGGGAAGGCCGCAGCACTGGCGAAGCTTGCTGACGCATTGGGTAGCATTCGGCGGACAGACCGGCCATAATGGGTGAAAGTCAAAATCCATACACAAGAGATATGGCATGGAGCTTCGTCATCTTCGCTATTTCGTCGCCGTCGCTGAGGAAGGGCACATCACCCGTGCCGCCGAGCGGCTCGGCATTCAGCAGCCACCGCTCAGCCATCAGATCAGGGCACTTGAGCGCGAACTTGGGGTGCAGTTGTTCCGCAGACTGCCGCGCGGCGTTGAGCTGACCGAAGCAGGCCGCAGCTTCATCGAAGACGCGCGCGCCGCCCTCGCCCGCGTGGGCCAAGGGGTGGAGGCTGCGAAGCGCGCCGCCCGTGGTGAGCAGGGCAATCTGCGGCTTGCCGTTCCGCCAACGGCGCCATTCCACCCCTTCGTGCCACAGGCCATTCTTGCCTTCCGCGAGGCCTACCCGCTGGTTTCACTGACGATGGAGGAAAACCTGCGCATGGAGACCTTGGACCAGCTTCGCGGCGGGCAGATGGACGTCGCCTTCCTGCGCGCGTCCATCGCGGCACCCGAGGGGCTTGTTGTGTATCCCTTGCTTGAGGAACCAATGGTGGCCGCGCTGCCGAGCGGGCATCCTTTGGCGCGCAGCGCGTCCAGCCAGGATGCTGCGCTGCCGTTGCGTGCGCTGGCTGGTGAGACCTTCATCGCCTATGCGCGCCAACAGGGACCGGCGCTCTACGAGGCGATGGCGGCGGCATGTCTTCGGGCCGGCTTCAGCCCGCAACTGGGCCAGGAAGCGCCGCGCATCAGTACCGCGCTGAGCCTGGTGGCGACTGGCTTTGGTGTCACCCTTGTTCCCGCTTCCATGCGGCGCATGGCGCTGGAAGGCGTGACCTACCGGGACCTTGCAGGCGCAGCCCAGGCGAAGGCCTACCTCAGCATCGCAGCGCGCCGCGATGATTCTTCAGGCATAGTGAGGAATTTCCTGGCGCTTGTTCGTCGTGCAGCGCAGCGTGAGGCGTCACCGTAGAGAAAAAAGGGACGGCGAATCTTTCCTGCATCTGGACGACGTATTGTTTGGCCGCGCTGCTGGAGATTGATCCCGGCTATTGCGATGTGGCCCTTGCGCAGTTTGAGGCCATGATGGACCAGCCCGCGATACTGGATGGCGAGGACCGCACCTTCGCTGATGTCACTGCAGCGCGCGTAACCAATAGATCGTGATTGAAACTCCCCATTCATAGCAACGAAATTACGCTCAATCTCGCTTGGCTCGCCCCCCGCTACAGCGCGAATGGTCCCTCAGGCGCAGGGAATTGCCCCGGCGCCACAGCAAGGAGACCAAGATGAACGACACCACCGACACCGCGCGGCTTTTCCTCGAAATCGCCAAGCAGCACATGCCCTCGGTTGAAACGCTGGAAACCAGAAACCGCGACGCGCTCGATTTTCACGATGTCGCCGTCTGGTCCATCCGAAACTCTCTCGCGGAAGCCTACGCCGCAGGGATGACGGCCGCGAAGCGCAGCAGAAAGCGCAACCGATAGAGGAAAGCGAGGGCCGAATGGTGCTGCCATTTGGCCCTCACATCATGATCAAAACGCCTGAATCATAGCAATGAAATGACGCTCTATTTCGCTTGGCTCAGCCCCCATCACAGCGCGAATGGTCTGTCACGCGCAGGGGATTTCCCCCGC
>JADCFX010000058.1 GCA_020249285.1 Roseomonas sp.
CGTGGGTGGGGCGGAGGATTTCTGGCTCATCTTCACTCTCCTTGGGGTTATGATGAGCCAGAAATCCTCCGTTACTCAAATCGCCAATTTGGTCCCATGGGTGCTGACGCCGGACAATTCGAAGTTCGTCCCAAAGAATAGCAACTTTTTCAAGCTTTTGAGTGATTTTTTTGCGTGCCAGATGAAAATTTTCTGTTCTCAATGTTTGGACGATCTGCTCACCCAGAAAAGGTCTGAGGTCTTGCGGCACCCGGATGCGAGAATACCATCGAGAGCCGCGTTTAAAGAGATATGGCTTGCCCATTGTATCGTCCCTTGTGATGCCAGACTGCGATCTGGAGCTGAGACGGCGTTAATTTTCTAGGCTATTTCAATGGTTTAGCGAGGATTTGTCCCCGGCGAGATTCGAACTCACGGCCCCCAGATTAGGAATCTGGTGCTCTATCCTGCTGAGCTACGGGGACATCCTTTGCATCAATACCGCAAATCACAGCCCCAGGAAACGCCAAACCGCCTCACCGCCGGCGGAAACGCTCAACCGCACTCACCAAGGCTGTCCGCAGCCCGGGTTCCAGCGCGGAATGGCCGGCATCGGGGATCACGGTAAGCTTTGCAGTGGGCCAGGCAGCGGCCAATTCAAAGGCGCTGGTCGCGGGGCAGACCATGTCGTAGCGGCCTTGCACAATCTCCGCCTCAATCCCGGCCAGGCGGTCCATGCGGCCGAGCAATCCTTCCGGCGGCAGGAAAAGATCATGGGCGAAGTAATGCGCCTCAATCCGCGCCAGCCCCAGCGCAGTGCGGTCCTGCGCGAAGCTCGCGACCGTTTCAGGTGATGGCAAAAGGGTGGAACAAGACCCCTCATATTGGCTCCAGGCGCGTGCGGCGGGCAGATGTACGGCAGGGTCTGGGTCACATAGCCGGCGCAGATAGGCGCCCAGCAGGTCGCCGCGTTCTTCTGCCGGCAAATGTTCGCTGAGGGCAGCCCAGGCATCGGGGAAGACGCGCCGCAGCCCATCCAGGAACCAGCTCACTTCGTCGCGCCGGCCCAAAAAAACGCCGCGCAATACGCAGCCCAGCACGCGTGCCGGATGTTCCTGCGCGTAAGCCAAGGCGAGGGTTGATCCCCAGGAACCGCCAAACAATAACCAATTTTCAATGCCAAGGAATTGCCGCAGCACTTCAATATCGCGCACCAGATGCGGCGTGGTATTTTCGCGCAATTCCCCAAGTGGGCGGGACCGCCCCGCGCCGCGCTGATCGAAAATAATCACGCGCCAATGGTGCGGGTCAAAGAAGCGCCGATGCACCGCCCCGGCACCGGCGCCAGGGCCACCATGCAGGAACAGCACCGGCTGCCCGCGCGGATTGCCCACCTGTTCCCAATACATGACATGCCCAGCCGAAAGCGGCAGGAAGCCGGTTTCATAGGGGGCGATGTCGGGGAAAAGGTCTCCGCGTGGCATGGGGTCAGATGTGCCGAAGCGCGCGGCGAAGCGCAATGGTTTTCAACGCATCAGCCCTTCAGAAAACGAGCGATGAAAAACCCATCCATGCCGCCGCGCGCGGCCCAATAATCCGGGCGGGTGCGCACGGCGCCTGATGGGAGGATCGCCTCGGGAAGTCCCGGTACTTCCTCAGCGCGGATCGGATCAAGCCGAAGGCCGAGCGCAGCGGCTTCGCGCAAATGCCCCTCTCCTTCCTCGGCTTGCAAGGAACAGGTGGCGAGGACCAACCGCCCACCCGGCGCCAGCATTCCCGCAGCGGCCTGCAACAGGCGCGATTGCAGCGCGGCGGCGGTCGCGACATCACGCGCGCGCTTCAGCCAGGCCACATCCGGATGGCGACGGATGGTGCCGGTTGCGGTGCAGGGCGCATCCAGCAGAATGGCGTCAAAGGGGGCGGCTGGGCGGAACTGCGCGGCATCGGCGGTGATGATCTCTGCTTGCAGCTGCAACCGCACGAGGTTTTCGCGCAACCGTTCCGCGCGCTTGGCATCACGCTCCACCGCCGTGACTTTGGCACCCGCCGCCGCAAGCTGCGCCGTCTTGCCGCCGGGGGCCGCGCAAAGATCAGCGATGCGTTCGCCCGCGCGCGGCGCCAGCAGCCGGGCGGGCAGGGCAGCGGCAGCGTCCTGAACCCAGAACGCCCCCTCGGCAAAGCCTGGGATTTCCGTCACGCGGGTGCCAGCGGGCAGGCGAAGGGACCCGCCGGGCAGGGCTTCCGCGCCTTCTGGCGCCGTGGCACTGTGTTTGACCGAGATATCCAAAGGTGCCGGGCCGCAATGCGCCTCAGCGATGGTCCGCACCGCCGGGCCATAGGCAGCATGCCAGGCGGACCAGAGCCATGGCGGCGTATCCAGCCGCGCCGCATCCAGCCCTTCCAGCAGCGCCTCCCCTTCCGCCGCCACCTTGCGCAAAACGGCATTCACCAGCCCGGCAAAGGCGCGCGGCGCGAGATCCACGGCGGAGGCCACCGCCGCATGAGAAGGTGTCGCCAGCAGCAGCAATTCCGCCACGCCGATGCGGAGCGCATGGCGCGCCGGTGGTGGCGGTTCCCGGCGCAGGAAGGGTTCCAGCACGGCATCAATGCTGCCAAGCCGCCGCAGTACCGTCGCCGCAATGCGATGCGCCGCCGCCCTGTCCCGCGCTTCAAGCCGCGCGGGCAAAGCCTCCAGCGCCTCTTCCAAGGGCCGATGCGTTTCCAGCACGGCATCCAGCACATCGCGTGCGGCGCGCCTGGTGGGCAGGCCGGGCGGGCGCCTTGGCCGGGATGAGGCTTCATTCATGCCGCCTTCATGGCACCCGCGCCGCGACCGTGCTAGAGCCGCCGCGCGATGACCCTGGGCAGCTTTCTCGATCGATTGCCGGAAACGCGCCGCCCGGGCTGGTGGCTGGCGCTGCTCTGCCTACTGCTCTGGCTGCCGGGCTTCTTTTCCATCCCGCCCGGGGATCGCGATGAAAGCCGCTTCGCCCAGGCCAGCCGTCAGATGGTCGAAACCGGCGATTATGTGCGGATCAAGCTGGGTGAGGTTGAACGCAACAAGAAACCCGTTGGGATTCATTGGGCGCAAGCCGGCGCGGTGCATGCGCTGGAAGCGGTGGGCATCCCGGCACGCGGCGCCATTTGGGCTTATCGGCTGCCATCGCTGATCAGTGCGCTGCTGGCTGTATTGGCCACCTGCTATCTGGGGCGCGCTTTGGTGGGGCGACGCGCGGCATTTCTTGCAGCGGCGATGCTGGCGCCCTGCATGGTATTGGTGGTGGAAACCCATATCGCCAAGACAGATGCGGCGTTGCTCGCCAGCATCACGGCGGCGATGCTGCTGATGGGGCGCGCCTATCTGGCGCCAGCGCAATTCACCACGAAGCAGGCCTTGGGCTTTTGGCTGGCGCTGGGCGCTGGCGTGCTGCTGAAGGGGCCGATTGCGCCCATGGTGCCGCTACTGGCTGGCGTGACTTTATTGGTGATGGATCGCCGCGCGCCCTGGTTTGGCGCTCTCCGCCCGCTTTGGGGCGTGCCGCTGATGATCGCCTGCGCCGCGCCCTGGTTCATCGCCATTGGCATCGCGACCGAGGGCCGATTTTTCTCTGAGGCCATCGGCGATGACATGCTGAGCAAGGTGGGATCGGGCGAGGAAAGCCATTGGGGCCCGCCTGGTTTCTATACTTTCCTGTTTGGTATCACCGCCTTTCCCTCTGCCTGGATTGTGCTGCGCGCGCTGCCTGGCGCCTGGGCGGATCGGTTGAAGCCGCAAACACGTTTCCTGTTGGGCTGGGCCGTGCCGGTCTGGCTGCTGTTTGAAGCGGTGGCAACGAAACTGCCCCATTACGCGCTGCCCGCCTATCCCGCGCTGATGCTGCTGGCGGCGGCCTGGGCGCTTGACCCGCTGCGGCGCCCAACACCGCGCTGGATTGCGGCGATTGGCTGGTTGGCGCTGGGCGGGGTCGCGCTCGGTCTGCCCATCGCCGCCATGGCCGCGGCCTTCTATGCCGAAAGGCGCGTGGATGTTTTCGGCCTGATCGGGCTTGGCTTTGGCGCCGCGCTGATCCTTGTGTTGTGGCGCGCGGCAAGCGCTGGGCAATGGGCGCGCGCCGCGCTGCTTGGCGCCCTGCTCAGCATCCCGGTTTATGCCGCCGTGCTGGAAGGCGTCATTCCGCGCCTGCAATCTGTCTGGCTGTCGCCGCGCTTGGCGACGGAGGTGCGCGCCATTGCCCCCGGCTTGCGCGACCGCGATTTTGGCGTGGTTGGTTATCACGAACCTTCGCTGCAATTCGCGCTTGGAGGTGGCATTGCGCTTTTGCGCGATGGTGCAGCGGCGGCGCAATTCTTGGCGGAAAAACCCGGGCGCGTGGTCGCGGTCTCGCATCGGCAAGAAGCCGCCTTTCGCGCAACGGCGGCAGAACGTGGCATCACGCCGCGGGATCTTGGTTCTGTCACGGGGCTCAATTACGTGCGCGGGCGCTGGCTCACGCTGCTGATTTTCAAGGTGGATTGAATGTTTGAATGGGTGGCGCGCCAGGTCGCGGAAACCGGGCTGATGGGCGTATTTGTGCTGATGGTGGCGGAAAATATCTTCCCGCCTATCCCATCTGAAATCATCATGGCCGCATCAGGCTTCGCCGCCGCACGGGGCGAGATTTCACTGATCGGCACCATTATCGTCGCCGTATTGGGCACGCTGGTGGGCAATGCCTTCTGGTATGAAATCGGCCGCTGGTTTGGGCTGGAACGCATCCGCCCCTTTGTTGCACGCCACGGCAAATGGTTCGCGTTTGAAACCGAAGACATGGATAGGGCGGAACGCACGCTGAAACGCTGGGGGCCTTTCGCGCTTTGCTTCGGGCGCATGTTGCCTGGCATTCGCACCATCATTTCCATCCCTGCCGGCATGGTGCTGATTCCGCGCGGCGTGTTTTATATCTGGACCGCGATTGGTTCAGCGATTTGGCTGAGCTTCCTCGCCATCGCGGGCTATATGCTGGAAGAACATTACGACAGGGTGCAGCATTGGGTCGAACCACTCGCCTGGGTGGTGGTGGGCGGTTCCATCGCGGCCTATGGGCTGCATTTGATTTACGCCTTCCGCCGCGCGCGGCGCCGGAAGGGTCAGGCGTAGCGCGCCAGCGCCTGTTCCAGGGAAGCGAAAGCATTGCCAAGTGCGGCATTCATCGCCGCCGCCGCCTGATCTGGGCGCAAGGCACCGCTGGGCAGCGCCGCCGTCCCAGTGCTGAGCATCTGCCCCAGCACGCGGGGCGAACCTTCACGTTCTGAAATCAGCACGAAATTCAATTCCGCTTCCGCCTGACCGCGGGCGCGATTGGCGACAAGCCGTGTCAATTCGCCTTCCAGCACCAGATCAGGATTGGCGCGCGAACCGGGCGCCAGCACAGCAGCAAAAAGCCGCGCATCCATCAGCCAGCGACGCAAAGCCTGTTCCGCGGCTTCCGCAGGCGGCGCGATCCATTCGGCGTAGAAATCAATCTCCTCCGTGCCATCTGGGCGCACACTGCGCAGGCCACGCACATCCAGCGCCGGCGGGGCGCGTAGCGTGCGCAGCAGCAAAAGCCGCCGCCCCCTGCCACGCCAGCCGTCGCCCTGCCGGCGCGGTTCCAGCGCATAGCGCAGCACTTCCTGATAAGGCCGATCCGGCAGGACAGAGCAGGCAGAAGCCAGGAAAGGTGCTGCCAGCAAGGCGCGGCGATGCAGGTTCTTCATGTCAGCGGCGTTCCCGATTGGGCGGCGGCGGTGGCGCGCCGAGCAGGGTTTGCGAAGGGTTGCGCCGCAGCGCTTCCGTCGTGTCGCGCAAATTGGCGACTGATGATCGCAAATCACGCATCAGCGGCGACAAATCGGCTTGCAGATCGGTGGTGGTGCCACGCGCGGTCCGCAAGGTGTTTTCAAGTGCGGTGACAGCGGCAGGGATACGCACCAAGGCATCGCGCACTTCGCGACTGGCCAGCAATTCCTGCGCGCTGCGCCCGGCATCACCCATGCTGGCAATGGCGCCGCGCAGTTCCGCCGCCGTATCCTCAAGCCTTACCTTGCGGAGTTCAGTGCGGATTTCCGCCAGGGTTTCGCCGGCTTCGCGCAACGTAGTCGCCACTTCCCCATCGGTCACCTGCCGGCGAAGATCCCCCATCAGCCCAGCGGCGTTATTGATCAGCCGCTCAATATCAAGCGCTTCCAGGCGGCGCATAATTTGCTCAGCAGCACTCGTCACCTGCGTGATGGTGGAGGGTACGGCCGGTACATGACTATAGCGCGGCGTCCAGGGTACCTGGATGGGTGGGTAGCGCGCTGGGTCCAGAATATCAATTTCCAGATAGGTGACGCCCGTGATCCCCTGGGAAGCGATGCGTGTGCGGAGCCCCCCCGCAATCATGTCTTCAAGGGAAGCAATGCGCGCCACGCGCGTGCGTTCCACCGCAAAGCGTATGACAACCAATTGCATCGCGTAGCGGTTGGCGCGCGCTTCCGGAACATCATAGACAGCCGCGGCGAGAGATATCTCCGTCACGCGCCCAATTTGCACGCCGCGAAAGCGCACCGATGCCCCAACATCCAGCCCAACAATCGATTCACCAACATAGGTTTCGAAGTAATCCGATTTGGTACCGAATTGCCCGGCCGTCAGATACAGGATGAAGCCAATCGCCAGCGCAATGGCGGAAAGCGCCAGCATGCCGACGCGCAAGAATAGCGTATTGGGCGGTTTTGCCATGTCAGGCAGCCTCTCGGCGGAAGAAGGAGCGGACGGTGGGGTGGGTCGCGGTATCGCGCAATTCGCGCGGCTTGCCCGTTGCGATCATGCCTTGCGCTTCCTTATCCAGCATGATGCAGCGATCCCCAATGGCCAGAATGGATTGCAGTTCATGGGTTACTACCACAAAGGTGGTGCCGGTGCTGCGCGCAATATCCAGGATCAGCTTGTCCAAACCCGCTGAGGTGATGGGGTCAAGCCCGGCCGAAGGCTCATCCAAAATCAGCAAAGGCGGGTCAAGCGCCATGGCGCGCGCAATCCCCGCGCGCTTGGCCATGCCGCCGGAAATCTCGGCCGGGAGCAAGCCCGCCGCATCGCCAAGCCCAACCAGGCCAAGCTTGGCGCGCGCCAAAGCCTCCCGCGCGGGGCGCGGCAGATCCGTGTGTTCTTCCAAGGGCAATTCCACATTTTCGGACAGCGTCATATTGCCGAACAGCGCGCCGGATTGCCACATCACGCCAATCCTTTGCAGCAACCCAAGCCGGCCTTCCGCATCCGCTTCCGCCAGATCAACGCCCAGGATTTCAGCGCGCCCCGCAGCGATGGGCACAATGCCGATCAGCGCCTTGAGCAAGGTGGATTTACCGCAGCCCGAACCGCCCAGAATGATGAAGACCTCACCACGCTTCACCTCAAAGCTCACATCCTTGAAGATAGTGCGCGGGCCAAAGCTGACGGCCAAATTCTCGACGCTGATCACGGTATCGTCGTTCATATGCCAAGCCTGAAGAATAGAATGGCGAAAACGCCATCCATGGCGACAATGGCGACAATGCCGCCCACCACGGCAGCGGTTGCGGCATCACCCACCGCGCGCGGGCCGAAGCCGGCGGAAAGCCCGGCGCGGCAGCCAATGGCAGCAATCACCAGGCCGAAGCAGGCGGATTTGAACAGACCGCCCAGCAAATCGCCCAGTTTTAGCCATTGCTGCAATTGGTTGGAAACAGCGCTCCAGGGAAAGCCCAGCGTTTCCATCACTACGGTCATGCCGGCAAGCCCGGCCAGGTTCATCAAAAGCGTCAGCGCTGGCATCACCAATATCCCGGCTAGGATGCGCGGCAGTACCAGCATCACCATCGGGTCAATGCCCATGATGCGCAAAGCATTTACTTCCTCATTCACCGTCATGGTGCCGAGTTCGGCGGCAAAGGCTGAGCCCGTGCGCCCCGCCAGCACCACGCCGGCCAGCAGCGGCCCCAATTCCCGCAGCAGCGAAATGCCGACAAGGTTGGGCACGAAAATCTCCGCACCGAAACGCTTGAGCGGGATGGAGGATTGATAAGCTAGGATCATCCCAATCAGAAAACCCAGCAACAATGTGAGCGGAAAGGCGCGTAGCCCAATCTCATCCAAATGGCGCAGGAATTCAGCACCGCGAAACATGCGCGGGCGGAACATCACGCGAAGGGCCGCGACCAAAGCTTCCCCGGCAAAGGCAATGCCGGCAAGTGCCGCCTGGATGCTCCCATAAACCGTGCCGCCGATGGCTGTGATGGGCGCGAAATCGCGTGGTGCTTCAGCGGGTAGCGGGGCCGCTTTCAGCGCGGCGCGGTTGCGCTCCAGAACCGCGAGCACATCGGGTGAGCCACCCTGCACGGCCACCGCATCGCCCGCGCGCAACACCAGAATGGCGCCGGCGCTATCCATGACGTCCACTGCCGAAAGATCAATCGCGTTGGGTTTTTCGGCTACGGCGCGCGTCACCTCTGGCCAAAGCGCCGCCGCAGCTTCGGCATCCAGCGTGCCGGAAAAAATCAGCACCTTGCCTTGCGGCGCGGCCTGGGATGAGAGGGCGGCCTTGGTCATGTCACCTGCTAACAAGCGCAGCTTTGCGAGGTTTTCGCAAGCGTTTCAAGGCGTGACCTTCAGTGCCAGAGCGCATGGATCAACACCGCGGCAGCGACCGAGACATTCAGGCTTTCGACCGCGCCGGAACCGGGCAGCGTCACGCGCGCCGCGCAGGCGGCGATGCTTTCGCGCGATAACCCCTTTTCCTCATTGCCCAGCACCAAAGCGAAGGGGCGGCCGCGTGGCGCGGCTTCCGGCGCCTCACCATCCCGCGCCACGGCGGCTAGGCTCAGCATGTGTGGCGCAAGCGCGCTGAGCAAAGCGGGCAGATCGGGCGCTTGAAAAACCGCGAGCGCTTCCAGCCCGCCCTCAGCGGTACGCAAGGCAGCATCGGAAAGTCGTGCCTGGCGTTGGTCGCCCGATATCACCAGCGCCTTGCAACCGAAAAACGCCGCGGATCGCGCAATGGCGCCAAGATTATGCGGATTGCCGATGCCATCGAGTATGGGCAGCACGGGTGCGGCCCAAAGGATCGGCGGCAGATTGCTTGCGTCCAACAAGGTCACACCGCGCGGGCGCGCCACCGCCACCATGCCGCCGTGATGCACGGTGCCGGCGATGCGCTGCAATTCCTCGGGCGGGACTTCACGATAAGGCAGGCGCCGCTTCGCCAGCGCCGCGCATAATGGGCCCGCTTCCTGCCGGCGCATGGGTGTGTAGAAAAACCGCATCACATCGGTGGGCCGATGCGCGAAAAGCGCGGCCACGGCAGCGGGGCCGCAATGCAGGTCCGGTTCCTGGGCTTTGCTCATGGCGCGGCTAACGCCTTGATCTTTTCCAGCACGGCGTCCGCGACTTCCAGCCCATCGGCGCCAGCCCGCGCGCTTTGCGCATCGCGCTTGGCGCCGGGCAGGCGCACCCCTTCATCGGCCAGCATGGCGGCGATCAGGGTTTCAATGCGTGCGCCAAACCCATCCGCGCCGGCAAGCGCGCCAGGGTCTATCACCAGCAGCGCCTGGCCCAAGCGCGGGCGATTACCCTCATCCTGGAAGAAGCTATCGGCTTCAAAGCCGAAAGCAGCGCCCGTCAGCGCCACGCAGAGCAATTCGACAATCAGCGCAAGCAAGGCGCCCTTGGTGCCGCCCATGGCGAGCATGGCGCCCGATAGCGCGGCCTTGGCATCGGTAGTGGGGCGACCTTCGGCATCCACGGCCCAGCCTTCCGGAATGGGGCGGCCTTCCTTGGCGGCGACCATGATCTTGCCGCGTGCGACTTCAGAAAGCGCCATATCAATCACCAAGGGCGGCGCGGCGCGGCGCGGAAAGGCGGCGGCGATGGGGTTGGTGCCCATCAGGGGCCGGCGCCCGCCCGGCACGGGCATGGCAGCCGGCGAATTGGTGAAGGCCAGCGCCACCAGCCCCTGTTCCGCGAGGCGCCTCACCGGCAGGCCCATGGCACCGGAATGGTGGCTATTGGTGATGCCGACAAAGGCAATGCCATGCCCGCGCGCGCGCCAGGCGGCTTCCTGTTCTGCCAAGGCAAGTGCGGAGTAGGCCAGCCCGTGCCCGGCATCAATCAGCGCAGCACCGCCGCGTTCATTGATGATGCGCGGTGTTGCCTTCCCATCCGCGCGACCATTGCGCAGAAACGCCGCATATTGCGCGACGCGCGATAGCCCGTGCCCCGCCTGCCCCGCCGCTTCGGCAGCAATCAGCGCGGCAGCGGTGTGCTTGGCCATCTCGGGCCCGGCGCCGCAAGCCGCCAGTGCTGCGGTGACAAGTTTTTCAGCCTCAATAAGGGAAATCCGCATCAATCCGCTTTCAGGTTTGCTTCCCGCACCAGCCTGGCCCAGCGGTCAGTCTCGGCGCTGATATAGGCCGCACTCCGCGCCCTGTCCCAGGCTTCCACCGTAAATCCGCCGTCGCGCGCGCGGCGGGAGACTTCGGGGTCGCGGATCGCGGCCAGGGTATCGGTTTCAAGCTTGGCCAGGATGGGCGCCGGCACCGCCGCATTCGTCATCATCGCGGTCCAATTGGTCATTTCAAGCTCGGGCGATCCCGCTTCGCGCACGGTGGGCACATCCGGCACCAGGGGATGGCGGGCGGCGGAGGTTATGGCAAGGGGCCTGAGCCGCCCGCCTTGGATCTGCGCAATGCATTCCGGGAGGTTGGAGACCATGAAATCCAAATTCCCCGCCGCGAGGTCCGTGACGGATGGCGCGCCGCCGCGATAGGGCACATGGGTAATCCGGTCCCCCGCGCCAGAAACGCGCCGCACCAATTCCAGCCCCAGATGCGGCGGCGATCCAGTGCCTGAGGAGCCGGCGTTCAAATTACGTTCCCGCGCTTGCGTCAGCAGATCGGCCAGGCTGCGGGCTGGGTTGCGTTCGGCATTCACCACCACCACCAAGGGCAGGGAGCCAAGGACGGAAATCGCCGTGAAATCCTGGCGGAAATTGAAGGGTGCGGCGGGAAAAAGTGAGGCATTCACCGTATGCGTCATGGTGATGGCGAGCAGCGTATAGCCATCCGCTGGGCTTTTCGCCGCGGCATCGGCACCGATCAGCGCATTGCCGCCGGCGCGGTTTTCGATGACCACCGGCCTGCCCCAAATGTCTGACAGCTTCTGGCCCACCAGCCGCGCCATGATGTCGGTCAGGCCACCCGGCGGGAAGGGGACGATGTAGCGCACGGCGCGATCCGGGAAGCTTGCTTGGGCTTGTGCGCGGCCAATCAGCGCGGCGGTGGGCAGTGCGGATAGCAGCAGGCGACGGGTTGGGCGCATCGGGTCCTCCTTGGCGTTGGGATTCTTGTCGCCAAGCGTAGCCCAGGGCGCGGCGCTGCCCTATAGTTTTCTCATTGCAAGCACGACCTTGAGGATACGCCGCGTGACACCTGTTGAGAAAATCCGCGAATGGCACGAAGAACTCACCGCCTGGCGGCGCGATTTCCACGCTCATCCTGAACTCGGGTTTGAGGAAGTGCGGACCAGCGCGCTGGTGGCCGAGCGCCTCGGTTCCTGGGGGATTGAGGTGCATCGCGGCATTGGCAAGACCGGCGTTGTGGGTGTGCTGCGGAACGGCAATGGGCAGGGCCGGCTTGGGCTGCGCGCTGATATGGATGCGCTGCCCATGCCCGAAGCCAATGGCTTCGCGCATAAATCCGGCGTCGAAGGCAAGATGCATGGCTGCGGGCATGATGGGCATACCACCATGCTGCTCGCGACCGCGCGTTATCTGGCGGAGACGCGCAATTTTGACGGCACGGTGCATTTCATTTTCCAGCCAGCGGAAGAAGGGCTTGGCGGCGCGCAAGCCATGCTGGAAGATGGGCTGTTTGAACGTTTCCCCTGCGACACGGTCTATGGGCTGCATAACCGCCCAGGGTTGCCGGTCGGGCAATTCGCCATTCGCCCAGGGCCTATCATGGCCGGTGCGATGTTTTTCGATATCCTGATCCAAGGCAAAGGCGGCCATGGCGCGCGGCCGGAACAGACGATTGACCCCGTGGTGGTGGGCGCGCAGATCGTGACCGCCTTGCAGACCGTGGTCGCGCGCAATGTGCCCGCTTTGGATAGTGCCGTGCTGAGCGTGACGGGCTTCAATGCTGGGCAGGCCTATAATGTGATCCCGGATCAGGTGACGCTGAAGGGCACAGTGCGCGCCTTCAAGATGGAGATGATGCGGCTGGTCGAAGACCGCATGCGCGCCGTGGTGCAGGGCACCGCTGCGGCCTTTGGTGCGAGTGCCGAAATCACCTTTAAGGAAATCGCTGCCCCCACCATCAATGCGCCGGAAGAAGCCACCGCGCTGGCCGATGCCGCCGCTTCATTGGTTGGTGAAGCGGCGGTGGAGCGCAATCGCACGCCCGTGATGGGGAGTGAGGATTTCGCCTATATGCTGCTGCAACGCCCGGGCGCCTACATCCATGTAGGCAATGGCACCGGTGATGCGGGCGGCTGCGATGTGCATAACCCGCATTATGATTTCAACGACGCCGCCATCCCCTATGGCGGCGGCGTGATGGCCGCACTTGTGGAACAGAAGCTGCCGCGCGTGAAGTGAGGCACGGAGCATTTTCAAGCCAAGTGGGAACCACTTGGTGACTCGGAAAATGCGACCAGACAAGGAGCATTTTCAAGCCAAGTGGGAACCACTTGGCGGCTCGGAAAATGCGACCAGACACACTGTTAATGCACCAACGCCACACCCATCCCATGCTGGAAAATCGCCGCCGCCGCCAGCGCGTAATCCGGCGCCGCGCCAATCTGCGTACCATCGGCGGCGTGGATCGCGACTGAGCGCTGATTATTCACCATCACCGGGCGCAGATAGGCGATGCGGTTCGTGCCGTAGCGCGCCCAATCCAGCGGTGAAAGCTGGCGCAAATCCGGCTCCGTCAGGATGATGTCCTGTTCGGCTTCGGTTTCGGTGTCGAATTCTTCCTGGTCACTCATGATCTTGTCCTTTGCACGCCCGTGATGGCTCGCACTGCTGTGCCGTCCTGGAATCTTTGGTCGCATTTTCCGAGTCGCCAAGTGAGGCCACTTGGCTTGAAAATGCTCCATAGGCCCGGCGGGGATGGGGCATTCAGCCCTGTTCGGGGCGCCCTTCCACGATGGTGGCGGCGCCATTGGTTTTGGTATCAATCCGGATGGTCTTCACGCGAACCTCCGGCAAGGGCCGTTTCAATTCCACATGCAGCAAGCCGTTATCCAGCCAGGCACTTTCGACATCTATGCCCTCGGCCAGCACAAAGGCGCGCTGGAATTGGCGGGCTGCGATGCCGCGATGCAGGAAAATCCGGCCTTCCGAATCATCCTTCTGCCGCCCGCGAATCACAAGCTGATTGTCTTCCTGCGTGATTTGCAGATCATCCATGGAAAACCCTGCCACCGCCAGCGTAATACGCAGCCGGTTATCACCGATTTGTTCGATGTTATAGGGCGGGTAGCCATCAGTATTCTTGCCCACACGATCGAGCATCTGTTCCAGATGATCGAAGCCAAGGAACAAAGGCGAGCCGAAAAGCGAAGGTCTGGTCATGTGATATGGCCTCCTCATCCGAGAGCGAAGCGTTGGCCGGGACCCGAAGCGTCCCGGTACACCCTATTTTGGATTTCGGCCTTGGCGTTGCAAGGGGGGGCGCGCAGGGCTACATCCCCCGGCCAGCCATGACCGAAACCGAAACCCTGCCGATCCTGCTGGTGCCCGACAAACGGCTCCGCCTTAAGGCGCGCCCGCTTGGCGCTGCCGATGGCGATGCCATCCGTGCGCTGGCCCCAAAGATGCTTGCCACCATGTATGCCGCGCCTGGCATTGGCCTGGCCGCGCCGCAGATTGGCGAAGGGCTTCGCTTGATCGTGCTTGATATCCAGCCCAAGGAAAAGCCGGAGCCCCTGGTGCTGGTGAACCCGGAAATCATCGCCGAAAGTGATGAGCGCGCCACGCGCGAAGAAGGCTGCCTATCCCTTCCCGGCCAATACGCCGATGTGACGCGCCCTGCCCGCGTGAAGGTGCGGTATTTGGACCTGACGGGTGCGAAGCGTGAAATCGAAGGTGAGGGCCTGCTTTCCGCCTGCCTTCAGCATGAGATTGACCATCTGAACGGCGTTTTGTTCGTGGACCATCTTTCTACGCTCAAGCGCAACATGATCCTACGCAAATTGGCCAAGGATCTGAAATCCCAGCAGCGCGAGTGAACAGCCAAAAGCGCCCTTTGCGCCTGGCTTTCATGGGCAGCCCGGATTTTTCTGTGCCGGCGCTGCGCGCGCTGCACGCAGCGGGGCATGAAATCGCGGCGGTGTATTGCCAGCCGCCGAAACCTGCCGGGCGCGGGCAGAAGGAAACCCCCTGCCCCGTGCATCGCGCTGCCCTGGAATTGGGCCTGCCCGTGCGCCACCCCGCCCGGTTGAAGCGCGATGAAACGGAACACGCAGCCTTCGCCGCGCTGGATTTGGATGTGGCGGTGGTCGCGGCCTATGGCCTGATTTTGCCCAAGGCGATGCTGGAGGCTCCGCGGCGCGGCTGCCTGAATATCCACGCATCGCTGCTGCCGCGCTGGCGCGGGGCAGGCCCCATTCAGGCCGCGATTTTGGCCGGCGATACCGCAACCGGCATCACCATCATGCGCATGGAAGAAGGGCTGGATACGGGGCCGATGCTGCTGAAGGAAGCGGTGCCGATCTCACCCACTACCACGACGCCCGATTTGCATGACGCTTTGGCCGCCATGGGCGCGCGGCTGATCCTGCGCGCGCTGGACCAAGACCCGCCCGCCACACCTCAGCCGGCGGAAGGTGTCTCTTACGCGCCCAAACTCACCAAGGAAGATGGGCGCCTTGGCTGGGCCGAACCCGCCGAGGTTCTGGAACGGCACATCCGCGCGCTCAATCCCTGGCCCGGCACCTTCTTCATGCTGAAGGGGGAAGCCATCCGCATCTCAGCCGCCAGCATTGAAGCCGGCCAAGGCACGCCCGGCGAAGCCCTGGATGATGCCGGGCTGATTGCCTGTGGCGAAGGCGCGATCAGGCTGACCCGCCTGCAACGCCCCGGCCGCGCCGCCATGGCCGCCGAGGCGTTTTTGCGCGGCCTGCCAATCCCCGCCGGCACGCGCCTGGAATGACCCCATGCCCCGCTATGCGCTGAGGCTGGAATATGATGGCGCGCCCTTTTGCGGCTGGCAGCGCCAGCATGGACAGCTTTCCATCCAAAGCGTGCTGGAAGAAGCCGCCGCGCATTTGAGTGGCGGAGAGGTCCCGCTGGTCACCGCCGCCGGGCGCACCGATGCCGGCGTGCATGCCGAAGCCCAAGTGGCGCATCTGGATTTGGCAACAGACCTGCCGCCCGAGCGGGTGCGAGAGGCGCTGAATTTCCACACCCGCCCCCACCCGCTGGCCATCACAGGCGCGGCGATTGTGGCGCCTGATTGGTCCGCCAGGTTTTCCGCCATCGGCCGGGCCTATCGCTACCGCATCCTGAACCGCACCGCGCGCCCGGCCTTGGAATGGGGCCGCGTGTGGCATGTGAAAAAACGCCTGGATGCCGCGGCGATGCATGAGGCTGCTCAAGGGCTTTTGGGCCGGCATGATTTCTCCGCCTATCGCGCTGCTTCCTGCCAGGCGAAATCACCGCTCCGCACACTGGACCGCCTGGACGTGACGCGCCTTGGCGATGAGATTGAAATCATCGCCGAGGCCCGCAGCTTCCTGCACCACCAGGTCCGCAACATGGTGGGCACACTGGTAGAGGTTGGCTATGGCCGCCGCCCGGCTTCCTGGCCGCGTTCCGTGCTGCTGGGCGCAGACCGCGCCAAGGCAGGGCAGACCGCGCCGCCGGAGGGGTTGGTGCTGACGGGGGTTAGGTATGCGGAAGTGGTGGGGTGGGGGTAGGGGTGCGTGGGAGAGCGACCGTTTGCCGTTTCAGATGAAGGCCAATTTCATGGTATCAGTAGTTCTAATGAAGGAGGCCCCAGTAACCGGAATACAAGGCATTCGCCTGAAAAGCCCCGCCCATCCCGGCGCATTTATCAAGCATGAGATTATCGCCGCCCATGGGCTTTCGGTGACGGAAGCAGCCAAGGCGTTGGGCGTGACACGGCCGGCGCTTTCCGCCCTGCTGAATAAAAGGGCCGCGCTCTCGCCAGAAATGGCGATCAGGGTCGAAAAAACCTTCGGCGTTTCCATGGGTGCGCTGCTGCGCATGCAAATCAGTTTTGATATCGCGCGCCCCCCGCCAACGCTCGAATGAGATCGACGTGATGCGTTTCAATGCGCCAACAGGAAAGAACGAAGCTACCACCCGAAGATAGTGCCTACTTTTGGATTGAAAAATTGCTCTGGCCAAACTACCTAATGATTCCACAGAAAGCCTCGTCCAGGAACTTTCCATCATGGCCACCGGCGATAACAACCCCAGAGTCTTTGCCGAAACAATATCGCTTGATGCTTGGCGGACTGAATTTAATGGTGAAACTGGAGTTGCAGATTTGCATATTGATGTTGTTTTCCAGGAAAAAGGCAGGATAGGGGGCAACGGTAGTCCAGTCCGCTTTAGGCTCTCCCTGAGGCGTGCCGAAATTCATATCATCCGCGATAAGGAAAATATTATTGATATAAACAAGACTTCAGTGCGACGTGCAGAGTTACCAGCCCCGGTAGAACGCAGTAAGCAAAGTACAAAAAATGTAAAGCTTGAGGGAGCAATAGAGGGAAATGCCAGTACGGTTTCCTTGGATGCATCGGTTTCGGCTAAGGCAGAAGGCAATGTGGCTATCACTGAGACGATGCAACAAATAGATCAGATTTCTGCTATGCAAGTGACGCACTGGAAGACGGAAGAAGGTTACGCTTTCATAATTTCTTCTGAGTCTGGAAACAGCCTCAAGGGCCAACCTTGGGGAGCGGGTATTCGAGCCATGGAAATCATCGATAAAAATAGTCAAAGAAAGCGAGGCGAGCCGCCTGAACTTCGAATCGAGATTCATTGCCTTCGTGAAAATCTTATCATCGAGGATATCCAATTCGCTTCTGGAAAACTCAAGGCCTTCCTCAAGCTGCCCAGAACAAAACAGGTGGCGGTTGAGCAGTATATTAAGGACGAATTGGCGCGAGTAGGCTTTCCATGTGGCGACCTCAGCGACCCATTCACGCGCCTGATTTTAGCAGACGTTGTCCCATCGGTGCAGCATGTTCGAATCCAGTAAGCTCGAGGCAATAGTTAAGAGTAGATCGAAGGATCCACGGATTTTAGCTGAGTTGGCCGGTGGGGATCCGCGTAGCTTTTATCGAGGCGCAAATTTTGATAACACTGACCTGCGTGGCGTTGATCTTCGTGGTTACAATCTAACTGCTGCTACTTTTGAGAATGCTAGGTTGGACCGAAACACTAAGGTAGATGATGCTTACATCAGTGTCGTGGGTTTGCAAAGAACGACCATAATCATCCCATATCTATCATTTTCTCCCGACGGCGTTTTGGTGAAACTTCATGAGGTTGCAGGCCGAGATCATCTTGGCGATATTGTCGATGAAATCATTAGGAGTTTAGAGGTCAAAGTTGGAAATTTAGAAAAATTTCTTTCTGAAAATTTAACAGATAAGTGGTCTAAATTGGGGATAGGCGGAAGGCTGGTATTCGACGAGTCTAATTGGATGTTTATAGGACATAGTATGTTTCCACCAACGATGACTGATATCGACTCAGGCAAAACGAAATCTATATTTTCATTTTTGTATCGAGACATGATGAAAAAAAAATTTCTCAATCTCCTGTAAATTTATTTTACTCAGATAAAGACGTATCAAGCCTCAACGATACATACGAAGCGAAAAAAAACGAAAGTTGGAACCCGATAATTGAATTAATGAACTCGAAAGCAACGGTGGAGAAAAAAAATTTGGAGGTGGCATTGCTTTTGTCGACTCATAAGAAATTAGTGGCCTTAACCGGCGTAACCAAGGCGGATTTAGCGACGTTGACTGCGCAGTTTTTGCAACTTTTCTCTAAAAACACTTACTCTAAAAAAGGAATCGAGAGAATAATGAAAGGGCTCGAAGCGATAACGAGTTGAAGGACGCTACCCCCCCGCCGCCTCCGCCTTCCCCCTGAACAAATCCAAAAACCCCGTCACCACATCCGCAATACTCCGCCCGCGCCCGGTATCAATCGAAACCGTCGCGGTCACGCCGGCGCGCAGCGGCGGTTCCCCCGCATGGGGTTCAAGGCGGATGCGCACCGGCAGGCGCTGCACCACCTTCACCCAATTGCCGGAGGCATTTTGCGGCGGCAGAATCGCAAACTCCGCCCCCGTGGCCGGGCTGATGCTTTCCACCACGCCCTTCCAGGTCACATTCGGGTAGATATCCAGCACCACATCCACGCGCTGGCCCACCGCCACATGGGTCAGCGTGGTTTCCTTCAAATTCGCATCCACCCAGGGGCGGCTATCTGAAACCAGCGCGAAAATCGGGGTCGCCGCACGCAATTGCTCGCCCACTTGCAGGCGCAAATTCACCACCGTGCCGCCGGTCGGCGCCTTGATCTCCGTGCGCGCCAAATCCAGCGCGGCGCGGTCGCGTTCGGCCATTTTCTCCCGCACTTGGGGGTGGTCATCCACCGGCAAATCCGCATCGCCCTTCAGCGTGGTCAAAAGGCGCACCAGGCGCTGGCGCAGCACATTTATCCTGTCCTGCGCTACCTGAGCGTCATATTGGGTTTCTTCCATGCGCGCGGTGGGGGCGATGCCGCGGCTGGCCAATTCTTCCTGCCGGCGCGCCTGACGCGCCAGGAAGGCCACGCGCTTTTCCAGCTCCGCCATTTCGCCCTGGGTTTCCTGGAAGGTCGCGCGGGAGAGTTCAACCAGTGTGCGCGCGGAATCCAACTCAGCTTCGGCCTTTTCCAGCGCCAGGCGGAAGGGGGCAGGGTCAAGGCGCAGCAGCACGGCGCCGGCGGCCACGCGCGCATGGTCGCGCACCAGCACTTCCGTGATGCGGCCGGCAACTTCCGGCGCAATCTGCACGATATCAGCGCGGACATAGGCGTTTTCGGTGGTGATGTAGCGCCCGCCGGTCAGCCAAAAGCCAATCGCCACCAGCAGCGCCAGGGTAGGCACGCCCACCAGCAGCACAAGGCGCAAGAGCCGGCCCTGCATGGTCAGGCGCCCCTGGGCGTGTCGGAGGGGCTTAAGATAGGCTCGCCACCGGCGCCAAGACTTGGCAGTATTCGTTCCCTCATCATCCTCAGCTTGGCAGGAAAATGCCATGTCCGCCATAGGCTTGCGGGACATTTATCGGCGAAAACCGCTCTGATGTCGGAAACCAACCCGATATTGGAATTGTCGGTCACGCGCCGCTGCCTGATCCTGGCGGCGGTGGTGATGGGGGCGACGCTTTACGCAACCACGCTGTTGGTGGCTTCAACGCTGCTGCCGCAAATGCAGGGCAGCCTGGCCGCGACGGCGGATGAAATCGCCTGGACCACCACCTTCAATATCCTGGCGACCGCGATTGTAACGCCCATGACAGGCTGGTTGGTGGCGCGTTCGGGCCGCCGCAAGGTGATGCTGTTCTGCGTGGCTGGCTTCACCGTCGCGACCTATCTGGTGGGGCAGGCGGAATCGCTGGAAACCGTGGTGCTGTGGCGCATTGTGCAGGGCGGCATCGGCGCGCCCGTCATTCCTTTGGCGAATGCGATTGTGCTGGATAGTTTCCCGCGCAAGCAGGCGGGGTTGGTGAGCTCCATCTTCGGCATGACCGTGGTGCTGGGGCCGGTGATCGGCCCGGTATTCGGCGGGCAATTGGCTGAAGCTTATGGCTGGCGCTGGGCTTTTTACATGATTGTGCCAGCGGGTGTGCTGGCCACCTTCGCGCTGTGGGCGACGCTGCCGGAAGATGAGTCCAGCAAGCCCGTACCGCTGGATTGGACTGGGTTTCTGGCGCTGACCGTCGCGATTTCCTGCGTGCAATTGATCCTCTCACGCGGGCAGCGCTTGGATTGGTATGAATCGAATGAGATCATTATCGAAACCCTCATTGCCGCCTTGGCGTTTTATGTTTTCGTCGCCCATAGCCTGACGGCGAAGCAGCCCTTTTTGAATTTGCGCCTGTTGCTGGATAGGAATTACGCCATAGGGCTTTTGCTGGTGTTCATCTATGGCATGGTGAATTTCACGCCGATTGTGCTGCTGCCATCGCTGTTGCAGCAATATGCCGGCTATCCGGATAGCGTGATTGGGGAAATCGTTGGATTTCGCGGCATTGGCGGCACTATTGGCTTTGCGCTGACCTTTCTGATTGGCCGCTGGGACCCGCGGATTGGCATGGCGATAGGCTTCGCCGCCATGGTGGCCGCCGGGCTATGGTTGATGAGTTTTGATTTGAATGTCAGCGAAGAAGCGCTTCTGTGGAACGCCGTGCTGCAAGGCATTTCGGTTGGCATCATTTGGGTGCCACTGACGGTGTTGACCTTCAAGACGCTGGATCGGGAGCATCTGCCCGAAGCCATGGCGATGTTCCATTTGCTGCGCAATATCGGGTCAAGCCTGTTCATTTCGCTGAGTGTGGCGGAGATTATTCGCTCGGGCGCGGCGAATTACAGCCGCATGACGGAAATGATCTCGCCCTA
The DNA here is from genome assembly GCA_020249285.1 of Roseomonas sp. Lineage (GTDB taxonomy): Bacteria > Pseudomonadota > Alphaproteobacteria > Acetobacterales > Acetobacteraceae > Neoroseomonas. The sequence goes on from JADCFX010000058.1 coordinate 20,670, forward strand.
TAATCGCACGTTGCAATTGCCGGGGTCCATGGGTGGGTTTGGCATGGAAACCGTGCCGGAACTGGCGAAGATGAGCAGCGAGATCGCGCGTCAGGCGGCGATGATTGGTTATGTGAATGGGTTTGGGCTGTTTACCGCGGCATCAGCGGTGGCGATTGTGCTGGTGGCGTTTTCGGGTGGGCGTGGGAAGGGGGCGTGATAGGCTTCGGGGATGATACTAGATGGGAGTATTCTCAATCTGGCATTTGTGCGTCGTTGACCAGGAAAATCATTCGGAGCATGACAGACTACGCTTGGTAACCGGGAACCGAAATGGTGTTAAACGCACATTGCGCCGCCTAATCTTGCATAAGGCGCGTCCGCTGACGTTCCACTAATTCGATAGCATTACGCATCCAGCCCATCTCAGGTATTTTTGAGGTTAGTGGGCTGATGCCAGCAGCAGCACCGAGCGCTATTGTTATCAGAGAGTATACGACTGCTTTCGACGCTATTGATGATCCAGTTTCCTTAGTTTTATCTAATGTTTTCATCAGAAAATCAGCACTGTGCTTCCAAATACTAATTAAAAGATTCTCTGCGGTGCGTACCGCCGCGAAAGCCATGCGCTTTGCGCTTTGCCTTGGATGTTGAATGAATTGACTAATCTCCCGGAGCGTTCTCGGAACTTCTTGGTCTACATGGTTTGAATTACTCTCAAGATTATCGGCAAGGGAGAGCATCGTTGATTGAATGCCCGATAAATCACTTTCATCAATCTGTGCGCTCGCAGAATTCTCAAGAAAGGTTCGCCACTCGGGAAATTGCGCAGCATACATTCCAATAGTTATCGAGTAGGTGGACAACATGACGTCGATCGCGCCAGAAAGTTCGGCCTGGAATTCCTTTGCCAAGTTACCGCAATACATTCCTGAGATAGCGATTCTAACGATATTCTCCTCTGAAAGAATCTGCGCCTGAGTCTTACTTATTGCGTCGAGCAAGCGCCGATCACAATTTGATCTCGATAACTCCAAAACAATCTGGTCGCCTCGCTCGAGGATGTCTACCTTGGCTGCTAAAACAAGGGAAGTCGCAACCTCTTCGGATTTACTGGAGCGAGATAGTATTTTGAGTTGGTCTTGGACGATCTCGAACTGAAGGGGAGCGATTTTCTGCGTCGGCAGGATGGACTTCAGGCGCGCTATATCAATTAGGTCAGAGCTTCCCTCGACCACTTGCGGTGAGGGATCCATAAGCTCTTGAGCGAGCCGCATAGTACGCATGATCCTGCGCGTTTCTTCGATGTTTTTTGCTATAAGCGTCATTGCACCCCCAATTAACAAAAATTCTCCATCTCGTTTAGACGGCTGTCCAGGATTTGGAAACTCGGTGGTGTTGAAGTAGCCCTGTGGCCAAATCGGTTTGCGAGTTGAAGTAAAACGGTATCGGGTGAGTGGTATTTCACTAATTTTTTGATACATTGGTTCACGAGTTGCTTCGCTCAATAATTTTTCGATCTTCCGAAGTGTCTCTTCAGTCACAGCAACAGTAAAGCCAATCACGTCCGATCTGGGATGTAGCATGTCCGATGTGACATTAAGCCGCGCCTCTCTGTCGAGTGCTCTGGATGTTGGTGAACTTGTCAGAAGAAGCCTCGCCTCCTCTAAAATTAAACTTATCCTAGTCTGAGATTCGTGAAACCCTGGGGCGCTTTCGTATCGACCTATATTCTGGTCTATTGTATGCTTTACGTCACGAATCATTCCCCGTAACTGAGATGTGCTATCGCGCAATTCGACATAAAAAGACATCAAATATTCTCCCTAGTTGGATGATCTCAGAGGGAAATTGAGCGAGCGCATCGCTCCGACAGCTCGTAAATGTAGCGCGCAGCACTAGCTTAGAGGCAGGGTCGGGGAATCACGCATTTGAGACCTTCTGTTTGCATACCAAAATCCGTCTATTTCCGCAAATCATCCCGAGACTAAATTACGTAAAAGGGGGGGGCATCGCCGACAAGCCTATCCAATCAACCCCGCCAGAATCTCCCCCAACACCGCCAAATCCCCCTCCCGCGACAGCCGATGATCCCCATCCTTGATCAGCGTCACCCGCACATCGCCGCCCGTCACCGCTTCCGCAATCCGCAGCGCATGGCGCCAGGGCACATCCGGGTCCTGCTGACCTTGTAAAATGCGCAAGGGGCAATCCAGCGCAATCGCTGCGCGCAGCAAAAGCTGGTTACGGCCATCTTCAATCAGCGCACGCGTGATGGGATAAGGCGCGCAATATTCACTGGGCCTATGCCAGACACCATCGCGCAAAATCGCCTCACGCACGGCAGGCGGAAATTCCGCCCACATCAGATCCTCGGTGAAATCAGGCGCCGGCGCTATGCCGATCAGCGCCCGCACCGCAACTTTGCGGCGTGCGGCCAGCAGCAGCGCAATCCAGCCACCCATGGAAGACCCAATCAGGATTTGCGGGCCTTCCGTCAGCGCCGCAATCACGCTGGCCGCATCCTCGGCCCAACGCCCAATCGTGCCATCCTCAAACCGTCCTTCGGATGTGCCATGGCCGGAATAATCAAAGCGCAAAAACGCCTGCCCGCGCGCGGCACACCATCCAGCGAGGAATTCCGCCTTGCTCCCCGTCATGTCGCTATTGAAGCCACCCAGAAACACCACGCCAGGCCCGCGGCCGGCCACGCGCCGCCAGGCCAGATGCACACCATCACCGCGATCAAGCCGCCCCGCTTCTTCCTTCATGCGCGCGGCAATCCACGCGCAGCGAGGGATGCGAATAGCGCACCAATGCCATAGCGCCATGGCGGGCATTCATCGGTGCGATCCACCTCATTCACCAGCACACCAAGCCGCGGCGACGCAATCCGCACCACATCGCCTTCATGATGCGTGAAGCCCATGCCGGGCGCGCCACGATCCTTGGCGGGCGAGAACGGCGTGCCCAGATACAACACCGCGCCATCCGGATATTGATGATGCGCACCAATCATTTGCGCCACCACATCAGCGGGATCGCGGCTGATCGCGCCCACCGTGCCGCTTTCCGCCAATTCAAACCCATCACGCCCGGTGATGTTCAGGCTGAGTTCCGCGTGCCGCACATCTTCCAGAGTAAAGCCCGCATCAAACAGCCGGATCATCGGCCCCAGCGCGGCGGAGGCGTTGTTATCCTTCGCGCGCCCCAGCAACAACGCGCTGCGCCCTTCCACATCACGCAGATTGACATCATTGCCGAGTGTCGCGCCCTGAATGCGCCCCTTGCCATTCACTACCATCACCGCTTCCGGTTCAGGGTTGGACCAGGCGGAGACAGGATGCACGCCAATCTTGCTGCCCGTTCCAACGGACGCCATGGCGGGGCATTTGGTGAAAATCTCCGCATCCGGGCCAATGCCCACTTCCAGATACTGGCTCCACCAGCCCTTGGCCAAAAGCGCGGCCTTCACGCGCATGGCTTCCGCGCTGCCGGGCAAGATCGCTGTCAGGTCATCACCAATGATGGCGCGAAATTCAGCGCGCACCGCTTCCGCCTGGGTGGCATCACCGCGGCAGCGTTCTTCCACCACGCGTTCCAGCATGCTGCGCACATAGGTCACGCCGGCGGCCTTCACAGTTTGCAGATCAATCGGTGACAGCAGGAAGGGCAAGCCAGGGTCGCGCGCATCCCAAGCTGCATTGGTGAACAGCACTGCCAGATCAAGCGTGATGGGCAGACCGCGCCGGGTGATGGCGCCAATCGCGTCATCTTCTTCCAGAAAGCGCGAAGCGGTGCCGAAGGCGGGCGTCAGATCATAAGCGGCACCACGCGCGAAGCCGATCACGCAAGGCCCGTCGCTGGTCATGATGCGGGCGCAGAAATGCCCCTCAGTGAAATCCACCGGCAAATGGCTGGATGAAATCTGCATGGCGCCCCGCTGTTTTCTTGCCCGCCCATTTTGCGTGAAGTGGCGCCGCATCGCCAGGGTGCTTGCGCTGCATCAAGGAGCCAGGCCGAGAAATCGGCTTGTCTCCGCCGATGCTGGAAATGATCGCCGCGCCCGTCCTTGCCGCCGCGCACCCCTTCCTCGCCGCCGCGGGACTTGCGGCGGCCAGCGCCTTGCTTGCGGCGGCGCAGCCTCTCTCTGCGCCGCGCCGCGACGTGATTTTCGCCCCCGAAGCCGCGCCCGAGGCGCTTTATTTGGTGCTGGAAGGCTCGGTCGGGCTTTCCATGCAGGGGGCGGATGGCACGCGCGGCCTGTTGGAGATCATCGGCCCGAATGATTGCTTCCTGATGCCGGCAGTGATCCTGGGCGGCACCTGGCCCTTCGGCGCCGAGGCTTTGGCGCCAAGCCGCTTGCTCCGCATTCCAGCCGAAGCCTTCCACGCCATTATGGCGCGGGATGCGCGGCTGGCCGAAGCAAGCCTCTCCCAAATGGCGCAGCAATGGCGGGGCCTGGCGGATCAGCTTATTGAAATGAAACTCACCAAGGCCAGCGAACGCGTGGCGCATTTCCTGACAGGGCGCCTGATGCCGGGCGGGCGGGTGGCCATGCCGGAACCGCGCGCGGCCATTGCGGCGCGACTCGGCATGACGCCGGAAAGCCTTTCACGCGTCATGCATGGGCTGGAAGCGGCCGGTCTGGTGCGGTTGCAGGGCCGGCGCGTGGATGTGCCGGATGCCGAGGCACTCAGCCAGGGGGCACGGGCTTCCGGCCATTAGTTTATGCGGTTAGGCTGCCCCCATAACGGAGGATAGCCCATGGCCCGCGTACCTGATTTGACAGTGGATGACCTGGCGGAAGCCGACCGAGACCTGCTGAAGCGCCCCATCGCGCTGCATAAGGCATTGACCAATAGCCCCAAGGCGGCGCGGGCCTTTTCCGGCCTTGGGCAATTCATCCGCTACGGGTCCCGACTCGACCCGCGGCTGCGCGAATTGGCCATTCTGCAAGTGGGCTGGCAGGCGCGTTCGCCTTATGAATGGTCGCATCACGTGAAAATCGGCAAGGATTTCGGCGTGAGCGATGCCGATATCCATGCCCTGATCGCGGAAAGCGCGGGGCAGGATTCGGCGCTTGAACCACTCGCCAAGCTGGTGCTGCTGGCCGCCCGTGAAGCCGCGGCGGGGCCGGGGGTGAGTGAGGCCACCTATAAGGCGCTGGCGGCGTATTTCGACCATGAGCTGATGGTGGATTTGGTGGTGACCATTTCTTTTTACTGCGCGGTGGTGCGGGCACTTTCATCCTTGGCGATCGAGGTTGAGCCGGAATACCAGCCCTATCTGGACCAATATCCCCTGCCGGCGTAAGGTGATTTTCTAGTAAAATGCTGATTCAAATAGGTTAAATTTACCGGCTGGGGTTAGGAAACGCCCCGGCTGACGCAGCTTTGCGGCGAAGGGATTACCTGGCCCCACACCCCAGGGTTGCAAATAATTTTCGAGTTAAGGGGTGCTTCAGACCGCGCGTTAACCTTTTGGTTAATGCTCCCATTGGAGAATGGGTCATCCGAGGGAGAACGGGTGGCGATGGAACTCAAGACGGTACAGGCCGGGGTGCTGGAGATGGCGGTGGAGATGAGCGGCCCTGAATCCGGGCCGGTCGCCATCCTGCTCCATGGCTTTCCCGATGATGTGCGCGTCTGGGATGGCGTGGCGCCCGAGCTTGCTGCCCAGGGGTTTCGCGTTCTGGTGCCGTATCTGCGTGGCTATGGCCCGACCCGGTTTCTGGATGCGGCGACGCCTCGTTCCGGCGAACAGGCCGCGCTTGGGGCAGATTTGCTGGCGCTGATGGATGCGCTGGCGATCCCGAAGGCCATCCTTGCGGGGTATGATTGGGGCGGGCGCGCAGCCTGCGTTGTCTCGGCCCTTTGGCCAGAGCGGGTGATCGGCCTGGTTTCCGCAAATGGCTATAATATTCAAGACATTGCAGCGAGTATCCGCCCCGCCGCGCCAGCGCAGGAAGCGCGCCATTGGTATCAATGGTACCTCCAAACAGATAGGGGCGCGGCGGGCCTGGCCGAGAATCGGCGGGAGCTTTGTGAGCTGCTGTGGCGTCTCTGGTCGCCCAATATGGGCTTTACTGCCGAAAGCTACGCCAAAACGGCGGCCAGCTTCGACAACCCCGATTTTGTAGCGGTTGCCGTGCATTCCTATCGCCATCGCCACCGGGCGGTGGCCGGCGACCCGGCCTATGCGGCGATTGAAGCGCGCCTTGCCGCCCGCCCGATCATCACCGTGCCAAGCCTAGTTTTGCACGGGGCCGAGGATGGCGTGGACCCGCCGGGCAATAGCGCCGGCTGCGCCCGGCATTTCACGCAGCTTCTGGCGCGCAAGGTTGTTTCTGTTTCCGGACACTTCCTTCCACGCGAATCTCCGGCTGAATTTTTAGCCGCGATTCATCTTTTGGTAAGTACAAATTAGGAGAGAAATGACCAATGGTCGTAAAAATCTGTCGAAAAACTCAGTTTAAGTATATTTCTTTATCAAGAAATTTACTTTTTTGGACGATTATCTGTCCAGGGATGCAGGGGGAAGAAATTTCCTGTTTCAATTCCCTTCGAAACTCGGTAGAAAACTTCTAATCGGTCAAAAGGAGCGATCAAATGCGTGTACTTCTAGTTGAGGATGATCCCACAACGGCGCGTGGCATTTCGTTAATGCTTCGTCATGCCTCCATGATTGTGGAAGTAGCGGATACGGGGGAAGAAGCCCTCGAACTCGCCAAACTCTATGATTATGACATCATCGTGTTGGATCTGATGTTGCCGGATTTGGATGGCGGCGAAGTCGTGCGCCGTATGCGCGCTGGCCGCATCGAAACGCCGGTGTTGATCCTGTCGGGCGTTAGCCGCCCGCAAACAAAGGTGAAGGTCTTCGGCATGGGCGCCGATGATTTCATCACCAAGCCCTTCGACCAGCAAGAACTGGTCGCGCGCATCCAGGCCATTGTGCGCCGCGCGAAGGGCTTCAGCCAACCGACCCTGACGGTCGGCGCGCTGCAACTGAATATCGGTTCACGTGAAGTGGCCGTTGGTGGCAATGCTGTCCACCTCACGGGCAAGGAATACGCCATCCTGGAACTGCTCGCGCTCCGCAAGGGTGTGGTGCTGACCAAGGAAGTTTTCCTGAACCATCTTTATGGCGGCATTGATGAGCCTGAAGTGAAGATCATTGACGTCTTCATCTGCAAGCTCCGCAAGAAGCTGGCCACCGCCGGCGGCGCCGACCTGATCGGGACCGTCTGGGGCCGCGGCTATGTTCTGCGTGAGCAGAATGGTCGTTCGGAATTCTGGTCTGACGGCGCGAAGCCCGCCGTGGGCACGACCGGCATGCAAGCCGCCTGAGGCTTCGCCTCAGAATAGTGTAGCGTGATCCGTCAAATGCGGATCACGCGTCACACGTTTCGAATGCTCGGCGCTGATCCGCGAAGACGAACTGGCGTTCGGGTAGCGGCATACTGAAACATGAGAATTTAGCGTGACCCTTCCTCTTGGATCACGCGGCATGCATCATTTAGAGTTTGATGACATTACGTTGCACCATAGCCTGAATTTCTGAGGTAGTTGGCGCATTCATGTGGTGGGAATGCATTGAGCAATGTACCGATGCGGCGCCATGTTGTTTCGACGGATCGTTCTGCGGCCTTTCGCAGGA
>JADCFX010000059.1 GCA_020249285.1 Roseomonas sp.
GAGGATGAGGTATGCATATGCCCATCTACCAAGCCCGGCATGATCAGCTTGCTGCCGCCAAATGGGCTTCGGGCGTCGCGCTGCGGCTAGCCAATTCGGCGAGGCAATTGCCGAGGTTATATTGGGAACCGGCCCATTCGCGCGGCACGCGCTCGCGCGGTCGTTCTTCCAGGGCTGCGCGATGGGCAATGGCGGCTTCTTCCAGCAGCGATGTGTCGCGTTTCCGTTCCGCGAGGTTGCTCAACGCACCCCCGAGGTTGTTTTGCGTTATGGCCCAAGCGAGCGGCACGCGGTCACGCGTGTATTCTTCCGGGGCTGCGCGAAAGGCGGTTACGGCTTCCTCCAGCAGCGATGTGTCGCCCTGGCGGTCCCCGAGGTCGTTCAACGCAGTGCCGAGGTTGTTTTGCGTCATGGCCCAAGCGAGCGGCACGCGGTCACGCGTGTATTCTTCCAGGGCTGCGCGATAGGCGGTGACGGCGTCTTCCAGCCGCAATGTGCCGCGCTCGCGTTTCCCGAGGTCGCTCAACGCATTGCCGAGGTTGTGTTGCGTCTTGGCCCAATCGAGCGGCACGCGGTCACGCGTGCGTTCTTCCAGGGCTGCGCGATACGCGGTGACGGCTTCCTCCAGCCGCGCCGTGCCGCCCTCGCGTTCGCCGAGGTCGCTTAACGCATTGCCGAGGTTGTTTTGCGTCATGGCCCAATCGAGCGGCACGCGGTCACGCGTGTATTCTTCCAGGGCTGCGCGATAGGCGGTGACGGCTTCCTCCAGCAGCGATGTGTCGCCCGCGCGTTCGCCGAGGTCGCTTAACGCATTGCCGAGGTTGTTTTGCGTCCCGGCCCAATCAAGCGGTACGCGGTCGCGCGTGTATTCTTCCAGGGCTGCGCGATAGGCGGTGACGGCGCTTTCCAGCAGCGATGTGTCGCCCTCGCGTTCGCCGAGGTCGCTTAACGCATTGCCGAGGTTGTTTTGCGTCATGGCCCAATCGAGCGGCACGCGGTCACGCGTGCGTTCTTCCAGGGCTGCGCGATAGGCGGTGACGGCTTGTTCCAGCAGCGATGTGTCGCCCTTGCGTTCGCCGAGGTTGCTCAATGTGACGCCAAGGTTGTTTTGCGTTGCGGCCCAATCGAGCGGCACGCGCTCGCGCGTCCGTTCTTCCAGGGCTGCGCGATAGGCGGTGACGGCGTCTTCCAGCAGCGATGTGTCGCCCTTGCGTTCGCCGAGATAGCTCAACGCAATGCCGAGGTTGTTTTGGGTCATGGCCCAATCAAGCGGCACGCGGTCACGCGTGTATTCTTCCAGGGCTGCGCGATAGGCGGTGACGCCTTCCTCCAGCAGCACTGTGTCGCCCTTGCGTTTGCCGAGTCTGCTTAACGCATTGCCGAGGTTGTTTTGCGTCATGGCCCAATCGAGCGGCACGCGCTCGCGCGTCCGTTCTTCCAGGGCTGCGCGATAGGCGGTGACGGCTTCCTCCAGCAGCGATGTGTCGCCCTTGCGTTCGCCGAGCTCGCTCAAAGCCTTGCCAAGCAGGTTCAGCGCTGTGCCGCGCTCATCGCTTGTTTCGGCTGTCGCTAACATGCGCCGAGCCATGGCGATGGCCACTTCCAGAGAGAGGTTCAAACCCTTGTCGCGGCCTTCCTCGTAAAACGCGTCCCAACGCTCCCGGAACGCTGTTGCCCAATTTGGGCGATCTGGCGTATCCAGCGCCACCAGGGCCTCAGCCCGCCGTGCCACTGCTGCCGCGTCGCGGCGCAGCAAATCCTGTTCGATCCCGGTTTCCAGCAGCGTGATGCGGTTGTGGCGCAGCGCTTGTTTTCGGTCTTCCTCCTGCCGTTCAAGTTCCGCCAGGGCCGCATCTACCGCCTGCGCCCCGGCATCAAGCCGGCCTTCTGTATTCCGTTGCGCGACCTCCGCCAGGACCTGAATGATGAAGGCATCCTCATTCGCGCCCGGTTGTGTCCCGCGTCTGCGAATATCGAGCGCTACCTCAACCGCGCGCTCCACTTCGATCAGTGCCTGATCCAAGTTTTGCGCTTCCTCCGGCCGAAGCCTTTGGGCCAGGGCAAGAACTGTGCGTTCGGCCAAGCCTTGCGCCTCGACACGCGCAAGAACGCCGCTTTGGCCAAGTGCAATCATGAGTGCTTGCACATTGTCCTGCGCGCTTGGCAGCTTATTCACCTTTGACGCAAGCTGCGCTTGCGCTTCTTCAATCCGTGCCAGCGCATTCTTTAAATCCGAAAGCCCGCCAATGAAAAAGGCATGGCGGGCATTATCCTGGTTCTTCAGGCATTCGCGGATGAAAATGATAAAAAGGCTGAACCAGCCAGGCTGCCCATCCCCCATGAAGCGGGTCGTGAAATCGTTGGGCATGGCATGGTCGGCAAGGGCCGCGGTCAATTCGTCCCACATTGCCTGTTCCGCTATGGCGCGGGCTTCCTGCGCCCGTGTCGCATCGCGCGCATCGGGCCGCGATGCCAAAGCGGTATTAAGCGCCTGCTGATATTGACTGATTATTGTGTCATGGGCGCCTTCCTGCACCTGCCCAAGCGCCCGGAATTGCCCGTTCAGCCAGCGACGCGCGGCGGGGCAGAACTGATCAGGGATTGCGGCGCGATGGCCTGCTTGTTCGGCTTCCTCTATCTCCGCTTGCTTGCGTATCAAATGCAGGCAGGCCAAAAGCGCGGCGAAGCGCAGGCTGCGTTCCAGGTCGTGATTGAGTGGTGTGGCGAGATAGGCGTTGGCGTATCCCTTGGCCTCCGCCAAGGTCTGGCCCAGCATGGAATTCAAGGCAGCGTCGGCCAGTGTGCCAGCGACACCTTCAACCGCTTCGGAACCCAGCCCGCCGAATAAGCCACCCAGGATTGATTCGAAGAAGGATTTCGCCATCCCGGCTTCCCCCACCACCCCGGACTATGTTGCTACGCCCCAGGCCCAATTTCAAGCCATTGTCAGAACGACCCAAATCCCGGTTTCCAAAGGCCCCCCGGCCTTTGGCGGGGTGGTTTGGAGGGGCAGAGCCCCTCCATGAAGCCCTCACCAATCAAACCATCTCCCCCCGCAAAAACCCCAGCGCCGGCAGTGGCACCCATTTCCTCGGCAGGTCGGATCGTTTGATTGGCGCCACGGAATAATGCGGCACGGGTTGTTTGGCGCGCACCAGCCAATCGGCATAGGCGCGCACTTGTTGGTCGCGCCAATCGCGGTCATTCAAGGCGGCGGCGCGGGAACGGAAAACCTCGGCCACGCGGCTTTTGCGCCCCACGGTCGCCACCACGGCCCAGAGCGTATCCTCATCCCCGCGACTGACTGGAACAAGCGTCACCACGCTTGAATCAGTGCCAAATCGCGGGGCTCTGGGTCAAGTCAAACCTTCACGCAGCAACCGGTACGGGAACCCCAATCCGGTCCAGCGGGCCGAATTCGCGTTCAAGCCGCGGGCGGATGGCTTTGTCCCAGGCCGCGATGGTGTTCATGGCGATGCTTTCCGGCAAATCGCCAATCTGCATTTGCAGCAAATAATGGCAGGGGCTGGCGGCGCGGATTTCGGCGGCCATGCGGGCAGCCACCGTATCGGCATCCCCCACCAGCATGAAGGACCCCATTTCTTCCAGGCTTGGCTCGCCTTCCCAGGTTTTTTCCACCAGCAGGCCGCCATCCATTTCCTGTTCCTTGCGGCGCAGGCTTTGCGAAAGCCGGATTTGCCAGCGGGCATTTTCCAAGAACTGCATGGCTTCGGCCTTGTCATCCGTCACGCAGAAGGGGCGCATGGCGCCGAAGCGCAACGCCTCGGGCGGCTTGCCGGCGGCGCGCCAAATATCTTCAAAGCGCCGGCGCGCGGCGGCCAGCAGGGCAGGGGTGAAGTGGCGGGGGGTCACCATCACCACGCAGTCACGTTGCGCTGCGTAGCGGTGCAAATCGGGGTTGTCGCCGGCCACCCAAATCTCCGGCAGTTTGCCCACGGGGCGCGGGGCGATATGGGTTTGCGGCAGGGAATAATATTCGCCTTCGTGCGAAAAAGTCTCGCCCGCAAAGGCCTTTTCCATCATGCCCATCACTTCCAAAAGCCGATGCGGCGCTTCGGGCAGGGCAGAATCGAAGCGTTCAAACTCATAAGGCTGGTAGCCGCTGCCAACGCCAAGCACCAGGCGCCCATGCGTCATGGAATCGACCATGCCGATTTCGGCAATCAGGCGGGAAGGGTGGTAAAGCGGCACAATCACGACGCCAGAGGCAAGCTTGATGCGCGATGTCTCGCCCGCCAGGCGTGCCAGCATCATCAAGGGCGATGGGCAGACGCAGTAATTGGAAAAATGGTGCTCGGCGAACCAGGCAATGTTGAAGCCGGCGGCCTCGGCGGCTTTTACCTGGGCGATGGTGCGGTCATAGATCGCCGCGGTGGGCACGCCGCGATTGCGATAGCCCATGAGGTTGAAAATGCCGACATCCATGGTGTGCTTCCTTCCCTTTGCTTGGGGGGATGCTGCGCCGAAGTTTTGGCGGGCTCAAGTCCCGCCAACTTGCGCGCAAGGCCGGGGCGGGGTGTTGTGCCGGGGCTTACCAGGGGTGATTCCATGATCGTAATCGGCAAGGGCAGTGTGCAAAGCGGCGAATGTGATGTGATGGGGCATATGAATGTGCGCCATTACGTCGCGCGGGTTGGTGATGGGCTGGGCTGGCTGGCGCTGGCGATGGGCATCACGCCGGATCGCGGCTTTTTCACGCCGGTTGATCAGCATATCCGCTTTTTGCGCGAAATGGCGGCGGGGGCGGCCTTCACCATTCATGGCGGCGTCCTGGCGCGGCGCGGGGAACGGCTGCGGGTTTATGCGGAAATCCAGCATAGCGGCATGGGCGTGGCCTCGGCTGCTTTCGTGACGGATGTGGAATTACGCCATCCCTTGAGCGGGGAGGTTCTGCCGCTGCCAGAGGGGGTGGAGGATAAGATCGCAAGCCTCATGACCACCCTGCCGCCCCATGCTGGGCCGCGTGGCCTGCCTTTTGATCCTATCCGCACCCCGCCCGATGCTGCCGCCGCCGCCGCCATGGGCCTGACGGAAGCGCATCTTGGCGCCATCCGGGCCGAGGATTGTGATCGCGCCGGGCTGATGCGCCCGGATGTGGTGATTGCGCGTATTTGGGATGGCATACCCAATCTGCGCTTTCGTGGCTCTGAGGAATTGGGCGCGCGCGAAGAAGGCATTGGCAGCGCTGCTTTGGAATATCGGCTGGTTTATCTGAAGCCGATGCGCCTGGGCGATTTGCTGCGCATCAGTAGCGGCCTGCGTGCCTTGGGGGACAAAACCACCACCTGGACGCATTTGCTGCATGATGGCGTCACGGGCGCCCCGGTGGCGGCGGCGGAAGCCATTGGCATTGGCTTTGATTTGAAGGCGCGCAAGGCCGTGGTGATTGATGGCGATCGGCGCCGCGTTCTGGAAGCGCTGCTGATCCCTGGGCTTTCCCTATGAAGCGAGAAATCCGCTTCAATGCCTTCGATATGGCCTGTGTCGGCCATATCCAGCAGGGCATGTGGACCCATCCTCGGGATCGGTCGGCGGAATATCTCTCGCTTGAGTATTGGATGGGCCTGGCGTGGTTGTTGGAAGAAGGGCTGTTTGACGGGCTATTTCTGGCGGATGTGCTGGGGATTTATGATGTGCATGGCGGCAATGGCGATGCGGCCATCAGGAATGCCGTGCAGGTGCCGCTGCTGGACCCCATGCTGATCGTGCCGGCCATGGCAGCGGCCACGCGCAACCTTGGCTTTGGCGTGACCTGCAACCTCGCCTGGGAAAGCCCAGCGCTGATGGCGCGGCGCTTTTCGACGCTGGATCATCTGACCAAAGGGCGCATCGGCTGGAATATCGTCACCGGCTATCTGGATAGCGCAGCCCGCGCCATGGGGCTGGACCGGCAAATGGCGCATGATGATCGCTATGATCTGGCCGATGAATATATGGAAATCCTCTATCGGCTATGGGAGGAATCCTGGGCCGCTGATGCCGTAAAGCGTGATCGCGCTGCGGGGATTTACGCCGATCCGGCGCGCGTGAAGCGCATCACGCATCAGGGCCGGCAATATCGGCTGGATGCGCCGCATTTGGTGGAACCATCACCGCAACGCACGCCGGTGCTGTATCAGGCCGGCGCTTCGGATCGTGGGCGGGGCTTTGCCGCGCAGCATGCGGAATGCGTATTTCTGAATGGCGGGCCAAAGCCGCATGTGGCGAAGCTGGTCGCGGATTTGCGCGCCCGCGCCGCGCCGCGCCCGATCCGTGTATTCGTCGGCGCCACGCTGATCATTGGCCGCACGCGGGCAGAGGCCGAGGCGAAGCTTGCCGAGTATCGCCAGCACGCCAGCATTGAAGGCGCTTTGGCGCATGCTTCTGCCTCGCTAGGAATAGACTTGGCGCGTTTTGCCCCAGACGATGAATTGCCGGAAGCCGGGCAAAGCCAGGCCATCCGTTCCAATGTGGAAGCGCTCCGCGCCGCCGCCCCCCGCGCCACCAAGCGCGCCCTGATTGACCGCATGGTGCTCGGCAGCCGCCAGCCGCCGATTGTTGGTTCGGTCGCGGAAGTGGCCGAGGAACTGGTCGCTTGGATGGATCAGGCGGATGTGGATGGCTTCAACCTGTCGCGCACCGTCACCCCCGAATGCCTGGAAGATGTGGTGCGGCTTTTGGTGCCCGCACTTCAGGAACGCGGGCGCTATAAGCGGGGCTATGCGGCGGGCACTTACCGCGAAAAACTCTTTGGCGCCGGGCCTTTGCTGGCGGCGCCCCACCCGGCGGCGGGGTGGCGTCAGGCCGGGTGATTTCCCGCCGCGCCTTTCTGGCCTAACCTATTTCCATCGTTGAGAAGGAATACCCAAATGGATGGCATGCAATTGCCCGCCGCCGCTGCCCTGACGGCCCGTTACGGCGCTGGCGCTGAACCCAAGGCTGGCCCGTGGAATGATACGATTTCGCTTTTGCTCTCCCACCGTTCCGTGCGCGGCTATCGGCCCGATGCGCTGCCTGCGGGCACGCTGGAAAGTCTGATTGCGGCGGCGCAATCAGCGGCGACTTCTTCCAACCTGCAAACCTGGTCAGTGGTTGCGGTCAATGACCCCGAAAAGCGCAAGGCGCTCGCGGAAATTGCCGGTGGGCAGCGCCATATCGAACAATGCCCGATCTTCCTGGTCTTCATCGCCGATGTGTCGCGCAATGAACGCTTGGGGGAACAGGAAGGTGCCGCACTCGCCGGCATGCCCTTTCTTGAAACCTTTCTTGTGGCGGCGATTGATGCGGGGCTTGCCGCGCAAAACGCCGTGGTAGCGGCGGAAAGCATGGGCCTCGCCACCCTTTATATCGGCGCGCTCCGCAATGATGTGCCGCGTGTCGCTGCCATGCTCGGCCTGCCGCCTGGTGCCGCGCCGGTCTTTGGCCTTTGCGTAGGTTACGCCGCGCCAGGCAAGGAAAGTGCCGTGAAGCCGCGCTTGTCTCAGGAAGCAGTGCTGCATCACGAAACCTATTCCACCGCCAAGGAAAAAGCGCTGCGTGCTGCCTATGATGAAAAGCTCTCAGAATATTCCAAGCGTTATGAAATGGCGGCCGATAATTGGTCGCAGCGCGTCATTTCGCGCATCGGTTCCATCAGTGCGCTGCGTGGGCGCGATGGGCTGAAGGCGGCGCTGCGCTCCCTCGGCTTCCCGCTGAAGTAAGGAAAACACCGATGCGCCTTGGTCAAGCCAGCCCAGCCCGCGCCACGACAAGGTTGCGCGCTTTGTTGAGGGAACCCGCACCGCTGATCCTGCCGGGATGCTTCAACGCCATGTCGGCCCGCATTCTGGAACATGCGGGTTTCCCGGCGCTTTACATGTCGGGCTATGGCACCTCGCTGAACTTGCTCGGCCTTCCGGATGCGGGGCTGATTACGCTGACCGAGATGGCGCTGAATGCGAAGCTGATCGCCTCTGCCGTGCGGGCGCCATTGATTGCCGATGCCGATACCGGCTTTGGCAATGCCATCAATGTGGTGCGCACGGTGGAAGAATATATCCGTGCCGGTGTGGCTGGGATGCATTTGGAAGACCAGGTGGCGCCCAAGCGCTGTGGCCATGTGGCTGGGCGGGAAGTGATTACGCGCGATGAAGCCGTGCTGAAAATCCGCGCCGCTTGCCAAACCCGCGATGCGCTGGACCCTGATTTCGTGATCATCGCGCGCACCGATGCGCGCGGCGCCCATGGTGGTTCCATGGAAGAAGCCATCACCCGCGCCAATGCCTTTCTGGATGCGGGCGCGGACCTCGCCTTCGTGGAAGGCCCAAAGGACAAGGAAGAGGTTGCCCATATCTGCCAGGCGGTGAAAGGCCCGGTGTTCTACAACATGACCGGCATTTCACCCCGCTTCACGGCGGAAGAAATGGCCGCGATTGGCATTCGCGCCTGCATCCTGCCAGGGGCGGCGATGCGCGCCACCATCATGGCGATCCATGATTTCGCCACCACGCTGAAGGCCGAAGGCCCCATGGCCGAAGCTGCTTATGATGCGCGCTTCAAGCAGCACCCTATGGGCAATCTGCATGGCTTCGCGGGGTTTGACCGCATCCGCGAAATGGAAGCCGAATTCCTGCCCGCGGAAGCGGCCGAGAAATACCAAGGCGGCCTTGGCTACGCGCCCAAGGCAGCCGAATAAGTTAAAGGTGCTGCCAGGGGCTAGGGCAGCGCAATGTCCCCCGCCACGCTTGCCGGCTGCGGCGCCCTGATCCTTTGGGCGTTTCTCGCCCTGCTGTCGCGGCTCGCCGCCGGGATCCCGCCGCTGCAGCTCACCGCCATGGGTTTCGCCATCGGCGGAGGGGTTTGGCTGGCCGTGGTGTTGGCGCGCGGGCAGGCCGCGGCGCTGCGCCAGGGGCCGCTCGCCTGGGCGCATGGCGTGGGCGGGCTGTTTGGCTATCACGCGCTCTACTTCCTCGCCTTCGCCCTGGCGCCGCCGCTGGAAGTGAACCTGATTAACTATCTCTGGCCACTGCTGATTGTGCTGCTTGCCGCGCCGATCCGCGGGCTGCCACTCGGCCCGGTTCGGCTCGCCGGGGTGGCGCTCGGCTTTGCTGGCTGCGCCCTGCTTGTCGGCCCCGGCGCGTCCTTCCCACCAGAAGCGCTGCACGGCTTCATCGCTGCGGCGGGCTGCGCGGTGGTCTGGGCGGTCTATTCGGTCACCGCCGGCACGCCGCGCCTCGCCCGCGTCCCGACCGAGGCGGTGGCGGGCTTTTGCCTAGCGACGGCGGCACTGGCCGCTGTGCTGCACCTAGGCCTTGAGACCACCGTGGCGCCGGATGCCCGGCAATGGCTGGCGGTGCTGCTGCTCGGCCTGGGGCCGGTCGGCGCGGCCTTCTTCCTGTGGGATGTCGGGATGAAGCGCGGCGACCCGCGGCTGCTTGGCACGCTGGCCTATGCTGTGCCGGTCGCCTCAACCCTGCTGCTGATCGCCGCCGGAGAGGGCGAGCCTTCCTGGCGCGCCGCGCTGGCGACGTTGATGGTCGCCGGCGGCGGCTTCATCGCGGCGCGGGCGAGGTAGCCAGCCTGGCTTTGGCAGCGGCAGTACGCCGTGCAGATGCTTCGCGATGTTGCGCGACCAGGGCAGGTCCGGCATCCTCGGCCAGCGGCTGCGTAGGCAAAGACAGCCAGCAGCAACAAGGAAACGGAGCGAAACAATGGATGGCACCCCGAAACTCGCCTGCCCCTGGGATCGGACTGAGGAATCCCTCGGCAATGTCGTTGAATTGCAGCATGTCAATCTGCAAGTGCCGGATCAGTTGAAGGCAACGGCGTTTTACATCAGCGCGCTTGGCCTGACGCGTGACCCGTATCTGATGACGGGCATTGATAATATGTGGGCCAATGTCGGCATCAGCCAATTCCATTTGCCAAGCGGCCCGGCGCAGGTATTGCGCGGCACAACGGGCCTTGTGTTGCCGGATCGCGCGCAATTGCTGCATCGGCTGGATCGCGCGCGGCGCTGGCTGGAAGGCACACAGTATAGCTTCACCGAGGCTGAGGATCATGTTGACGTGACCTGCCCCTGGGGCAATCGTATGCGCTGCCATAGCCCAGATGCCGAAAAGCTCGGTCGCATCACGCTCGGCATGCCCTATGTCGAATTCGATGTTGCGCCCGGCACACTGCCTGGCATTGCGCGCTTCTATGAGCAGATCATCGGCACCAGCACGGCAATGCGCGATGGCCTGCTTTATGTGCGCGTGGCGCGGGAGCAATTCCTGATCTTCCGCGAAACCGACAAGCCGCAACCCGCTTTTGATGGCCACCATGTCCAATTGGCCTTTGTGGATTTCGGCGGCATCTACAATCGTCTGAATGAACGCGGGCTGATTTCACGTGAAGACAGTGCGCATCAATACCGCTTCATCAAGGTGGTGGACCCGAATGATGGGCGCGTGCTGTTTGAAGTGGAACATGAAATCCGCAGCATGACGCATCCGCTATTCATGCGCCCGCTGGTCAATCGCAACGCGGCGATCAGCAATAACTACTATTCCCCCGGCAATGAAGCAGCAGTCGCTGCCATGCCGCCGGCATAAGCTTGTTTGATTGCATTTTCCGAGTCGCCAAGCGTCTCCGCTTGGCTTGAAAATGCTCAATCCCCACCAAGCGCCGCCCCCGCCGCGAGTGGCGCGAGGGGGGCGGCCAGCGACACCCCCGCCCCCAGCAGCAGCAGAAAGGGGGCGGCGGAAAGCCCGGCGCTGGCGGCTTCAATCGCCGCCGCGCCGAAGATTACTGCCGGAATGGCGAGTGGCAGCACCAGCAGCGGCAACAGCACGCCACCGCGCCGCGCGCCGAGTGTCAGCGCCGCCCCCAAAGTGCCAAGCAGCGACAGCAGCGCAGTTGCCAGGGCAAGGGCCACCATCGCCACCCCCCAGGCTTCCACGGGCAGGTTCAGCATCGCCGCCGCGATGGGTGTCGCCGCAATGAGCGGCACGCCCGTGGTCAGCCAATGGCCCAGCGCCTTGGCCGCCGCCAAAGCACTGCGCGGCAGGCCAGACAGCAGCAATTGATCGAGCGAGCCATCCTCCGCCTCCGCCCCGAATAGCCGATCCAAAGGCAAAAGCGCGGCGAGCAGCGCGGCGGCCAGCAAGGCGCCTGGGGCAAGGCGGGAAAGGGTTTCCGGTGCTGGCCCGACGCCAAAGGGAAAAAGGGCCGCCACCAGCACAAAAAACAGCACCGCCGCCAGCGTATCCGCCGGGTGGCGCAAAGCGAGCTTCCATTCCCGCCCCAGCACCGCGAGGAAGGCGCCAAATACCCCGCCGCTCATAGCTTAAGCTCCAATGCATCCGGCAGCGGCAAGGGCAGATGGGTGGCTGCCAGAATGGCGCCGCCCGCCGCGCGGTGCCGCGCCATCAGGGTGCCAAGCCGCGCGACAGAGGCCGCGTCCAACCCAAGGCTAGGTTCATCCAGCAACCAAAGCCGCGTGGGCGCCAAAGCGAGCCGCGCCAAAGCGAGGCGCCGCCTTTGCCCGGTGGACAGCACCCGACCTGGCAGCGAAGCCAGCGCGCCAAGGCCAAGCGGTTCCAGCGCCGGGGTCACTTCGCCCCCCCAAAGCGCTGCGTAGAACGCCAAGTTTTCAGCGACCGTCAGCGCCGGCTTCAGCGCATCTTGGCTCGAGATATAACGCAGCCTCAGCGCATGGCCGGCAGGGTCCGTGCGGGCGGACGTGCCTTCCAACAGTACCTCCCCCTCGGCGGCTGGTAGCAGCCCGGCCAGCACGCGCAGCAAGCTTGATTTGCCGGCGCCATTGGCGCCTGTCAGCAGCATGGCGCCGCCTGCGGGGACAGAGAAGCTCAGCCCCGCAAACACCGCCCGATCACCGCGGATGCAGGCCAGTTCCCTTACTTCCAGAATGGGTTGCCCCGAAGCCAAAATCTGACCCCCCGCCAATGGACCATACACTATCTCCATGCTTTAAAGCGGTCATTGGCGCGGTCACGCAAGGCCAGCGCGCTTGAGGAAGGGTAATCAGCCATGCGGATGATCGGGCAAGACAGCCTGAAGACTCGTCGTACGCTCAGTGTGGACGGCAAGACCTATCATTATTTCAGCCTGCCCGAGGCAGCGAAGAGCATCGGCGACATCACCCGCCTGCCCTATAGCCTCAAGGTGCTGCTGGAGAATGTGCTGCGTTTCGAAGATGGCCGCTCCTACACGGTGGATGATGCGAAGAAAATCGCTGAATGGGTGAAGGATGGCCGTTCCGATAAGGAAGTGCCCTTCCGCCCCGCGCGCATCCTTCTACAGGATTTCACCGGCGTTCCCGCCGTGGTGGATCTGGCCGCCATGCGCGATGCCTTGCTTGGCCTGGGCGGTGACCCGCGCAAGGTGAACCCGCTGGTGCCTGTGGATTTGGTGATTGACCATTCGGTGATGGTTGATGTCTCCGGCACCGCATCCTCGCTCCAGCAGAATGTGGATATCGAATTTGAGCGGAATGGAGAGCGTTACGAATTCCTCCGCTGGGGTCAGGAAGCCTTCAACAATTTCCGCGTTGTGCCGCCCGGCACCGGCATCTGCCATCAGGTGAACCTCGAATATCTGGCGCAGGTGGTGTGGACCGCGACGGATACCGGCGATGTCGTTGCCTTCCCCGATTCCTGCTATGGCACGGATAGCC
>JADCFX010000006.1 GCA_020249285.1 Roseomonas sp.
CCCTCACCGCAACAAGAAGCCGCCATCAGGGCGATTGTGGATTGGTATCACAATCGCAGCGCGCACCAGCAGGTGTTTCGCCTGTTCGGCTATGCCGGATCCGGCAAGACCACCACCACCCGTTCCGCCATTGATGCGCTTGGCCTTGAGGACCAGCCGAACCAAAGCCTGTGCAGCGCCGTGCTCTATGCCGCCTTCACCGGCAAGGCTGCGCTGGTCATGACCCGCAAGGGCACACCGGCCTCGACCATTCATTCCCTGATCTATCGCGTCTCGGACGCGACACCGGAGGAAATCGCCCGCGTCGAAAAGGAGCTGTTTGATCTGCAACGCAGCCTGGGCCGCATGGGATATGCCGAGCGTGCCTTTGCCGAAATCCAAATGCGCCGGCTGGAATTGCGCCTGGCTGATATCCATCGCCCGACCTTTTTGCTGAATGAGCAATCGCGGCTGCGTGATGCGTCACTGCTCGTGCTGGACGAGGTGTCCATGGTCGGTGAGGAAATGGCTGCCGATCTGCTGGCCTTTGGCAAGCCGATCCTGGTGCTGGGTGATCCCGGCCAATTGCCGCCGATCAAGGGCACTGGCGCTTTCACCATGGCAACGCCCGATATCATGCTGACGGAAATCCACCGCCAGGCCGAGGAAAGCGCCATCATCCGCCTTGCCACCATGGCGCGGCAGGGCATTGAGATTCCCCCCGGCGCGCATGATGCGCATGTCTGGAAAATGCCGCGCCGTGCGGTTGGCCCCGAGCAAATGCTGCGCGGTGGGCAGGTGATTTGCGGGCGCAATAACACAAGGCTCTGGCTCAATAGCCAAATGAAGGAAGCCGCAGGCTTTCCTTTCGCTTATCCGCAAGGGTGTGACGAGAAAATCATCTGTCTCAGGAACCGCCACGATCTTGGCCTGATCAATGGCATGTTCGTGAACCTGACCGACATCGAGGATGACGGGCCGCTCAGCTTTCGCGCCAGCGTTACCACTGAGGATGGCGACGAAATCTCCGGCCGCCACCGCTTTTACAAGGGCCATTACGACGAGCATGTGCAGCGCGACCCGGAACGCGAAAGGCGTGACTGGCGCGATATGCGCGGCATGATCGAAACCTCCTGGGGTTACGCGATCACCTGTCATAAGGCTCAGGGAAGCTCATGGCCCAATGTGATTGTCTATGACGATCAACTGTCGCGCACCGAGGAGGACCGCAAGCGCTGGCTCTACACCGCGATCACACGCGCAGAGCGTGGGCTGGTGATCCTTGATTGACCTGAACCAGATCGATCCGGCGCCCATCCGCTACGATCTCGATGAGATCGTGCGCCGCTTGCGCGGCAGCGCTGAGCGCTGGGTGCCGGCGCTGTTTCCAAAGGGCCGCCGCCAGGGTGATGAATGGCGGCTGGCCAATATCCAAGGTGAGCCGCCACGCAAATCAGGCTCCTGCGTCATCATGCTGCGCGGTGATCATGCCGGCGATTGGCATGATTTCGACGGTGGTCAGGGCGGTGGGCCGCTTGCCACCTTGGCGCAAGGGACCGGCCTTGCCGATCGTGCGCTATTCGCCCATGCGGCTGGCATCACCGGCTGGCAGGGCGAAGGCCCCAAGCGGCAGGAACCGCCAGCAGCGCCAAAGCCGGAGCGCGATGCATCGCTGGATATCGCCTTTATTCGCGACAATGCCGCAGCCATCCAGGGCACGGCAGCGCAACGCTACCTTGAAGGGCGCGGCCTGATCATCCCGCCCGATGCGGATCTGCTGTTTCACCCTGACCTGACGCATTACGAAACCCGCACCGGCTATCCCGCGATGGTCGGGCTCATTCGCAACATGGCCGGTGAAGTGGTGGCACTGCACCGGACCTATCTTGCGGAGGCTCAGGACAAGGTCAGCAAGGCGGCCATCGCAAAGCCGCGCATGATGATCGGCAAAACTGCCGGCGGCACAGTGCGGCTTGGCGCGATCACTGCACAAGGCTTGCTTGGCCTATGCGAAGGTATCGAAACCGGCCTTGCCGTCATGCGCGCCTGCCCTACCTTGCCAGTCTGGGCAGCACTTTCCACCAGCGGCATGGAACAGGCGCAGCTGCCGCCCGAGGCAAGGCGCATTGTCATCCTCGCCGATCACGATCCCTCCGGCGCTGGGCTGCGTGCCGCGGAAGCCACCGCAGCCAAGCTGCGGCTTGAAGGGCGCGAGGTGCGCATTGCCATGCCGATAACACCCGGCACGGATTTCAACGACATGCTGCAGCGTGAAGGTGGCCCAACCATCGTCAAGCTGATCGAGAATGCAATCAGCGGTCAGGACAACGCCAACGCTGAGGCCACCACCCAAGCAGCAGAGACAGGTCGGCATTTGCCAATCGGCTTTGTTGAGCCTTCACACCCTCTGCCGAGCTTGAGTTCCATTGAAGGCAATCTGCGCCATTCAACGCGTCGCGCCTGGTCGCTGCTCATTGCCTCCAACCGGTCACCTTGGATTTTCCGCCTTGGCGGTCAACCGACTTGGGTTGTGCCCGATGATGAAGGACGCCCTGCTGCCGCGACAATCGACATTGAACGCATGCGCCACATGCTGGCCAATCTTGCTGACTGGCGGAGACCTACTGGCAAGGAACAAACAACCGCGACACCGCCGCCGTCCAACGTGATCAAATCGCTGCTGGCAACGCCCGATCCCGCCTTGCCTGTTCTTGCTGGCATCGTCACCGCACCGGTATTCGGCCGCAACGGCTCCTTGCTGACAGAGCCCGGCTATCATCCGGATGCGCGGCTGCTCTACCACCCGCCGCCAGGGTTTTCGCTGCCACCCATCGCGGCCAAACCATCTGCCGAAGAAATCGCCGCAGCGCGCAGCCTATAGCTGGATGAGTTGCTTGGCGATTTTCCATTCACCGGTGAAGCGGAACGCGCGCATGCGCTCTGCCTGCTGCTGCTTGGCTTTGTGCGCCCCATGATCGAAGGGCCGACGCCACTGCATATGATCGAAAAACCGACGCCCGGCACCGGTGCCACGCTGATGGTTGATGCCATTGCGACGGTGCTGACGGGTTCCAGCGCCTCCGTCATGACCGAGGGGCGCGACGATGATGAATGGCGGAAGCGGCTCACGGCGAAACTCCGGCAACTGCCGGTATTGCTGCTGATCGATAACCTGCGCCAGGAACTCGATAGCGCAGCCCTGGCCGCCGCATTGACCGCACCAGCCTGGGAGGACCGTATCCTCGGTGTCTCGGACATCATCCGGCTGCCCGTGCGCTGCACCTGGGTCGCTACCGGCAATAACCCCGCTGTCTCGCATGAAATCGCCCGCCGCCTGGTGCGCATTCGGCTGGATGCCCGCAGCGACCAACCCTGGCGGCGTGAGGGCTTTCGCCACCCTGACCTGATGATCTGGGTGCGCGCCAATCGCGCACGGCTTGTGGCGGCTGGCCTGACCCTCTGCCAAGCCTGGGCCAGCGCCGGCAGGCCGCCCGCCGCACGCAGCCTGGGCAGCTTCGAGACATGGATCCCGACCCTGGGCGGCATTCTTCACGTGGCGGGCGTGCCTGGCTTTATGGGCAACCTGGATGAGGTGATGGAGGCCTCGGATAGCGAGGGCGGCAGCTGGCGCGCCTTTATCCAGCTTTGGTGGGACCGCTTCGGCAGCGCCGAGGTGAGCGTCAGCGATTTGATTGGCCACGCTCAGTCCGCCCAGGTCGGTTTACCGGTTTCGGCCAAGACCGACCATGCGCTCAGCATCACGCTCGGGA
>JADCFX010000060.1 GCA_020249285.1 Roseomonas sp.
GCGGTACGGATGGTGCTGTTGGAGAGGATTGAACTCTCGACCTCTCCCTTACCAAGGGCGCGGCCAACCCTGAATTGCCTCACGCAATCAATACGTTAGGCACCACCTTTCCATGCGGGCTGTCAATTTTGTGCCATCGCCCAACCATTTCCCTGACACCGGGAAAATGGTCACGCCCCCGGCCAGGCTTCCAGCACCGCCGCCGCGCGGGCGTAGATCGCGCGGCGATCCGCCAACCCATTCAGCCCACCATTCACGCGCAGCGTAATGCTTTCCACCATTTCCCCAGCACCCTGATCCGCCAGATCATTCAGCCGGTTATCCGCCCAAAACAACCCGGCAGACATCGCCGCCCCTTCGCGCGTGGCGGCCCAGGCGGCGGCGGCTTCTGGCGAATCAAAGCCAAACACCTCAGCCAGCCGCGTGAAATTGCGCCTGCCCGTGGTTTGGATCAGGCCCCGCGCGCGGAAGGTCCAGCCATCCCCCGGCTTCACATTGCCCAGGTCTCGACGCGCGCCATAGACCAAATTCGCCAGCGCCTCCGGATCCCGCACATAGCGCGCAGCCTCAGCCTCCGTCGCGAATCGGCGCGGCCATACCGCCTGGATGCGGCCGGCGGTGCGATAGAACAGGTCTTCTTCCGTGCGGGTCAGGCCGCTACTCTCATGCCCCAGCTGCGCCAGAAAATGCGCCACGCGGCGCGGCGTGGTGATGGCGTAGCGCTGCATCGCCGCATCCAGCCACACCGCCCAATCGCCCCGGCCCGGGAAAATCGCATCAAGCTGCTTGGCGGTAATGGCAGGATCAGGAACACTCATTTTTGCCTCCGCCGCCGGCGCAAAGATGCGCTTGAACCAATTCATGGCGCGACCAGCCCGCGCACCAGGCGCAGCTTGCCGCGGCAGTCTTCCCCGGCATCAACCGTGTCCAACATCCAGCGCGCGACGGCGTGATCATCCATGGTCAGTTCAAGGGCGGGCTGCGCCTGGCATTCCAGCAGGCTGGCGGGCACTGCCACCTTGGGCTGCGCGCAACCCGTCAAGAGCAGCGCGGATAGCAGGGCTATCAGCGCAGGAATTCGTAACTGGTGCATTTGCGACCGCCTTTCTAATGGGTTCCATTTTGGCCCGGCGCGCGGCACTTTCCGCCGCCGCCTGTTCCAGCGCGGCAATCGCTTGGTCGCGCGCCGCCACCTCAGCCTGTGCCGCCTCAGCCCGCGCATTGGCGGCCTGCCGCCCCATGCGTTCCAGGCTTGCCCAGCCGATCAGGGCCGCGACCACACCCGCCAGCACCGCGAATCGGCCAAAGGGCGAGCGGATGAACGCCGCGAACCAGATCATGCCTTACGTTCCGGCAGAAACGCAGAAACAAGGCCAAGCAGCACCCCGCACGAAAGCGCGATATGCGTCACCGCCGTATCGCCGGTATCAAGCCCGGCCACGGAAAGGCACACCCAAATCAGGCTGCGCATGGTGCCGGGTTCGGCCAGCCGATCCCGCAGATATTCAATCGCCCTCATTCATCTTCCCCTTCATCATCTTTCACTTCGGGCCAGATCAGCCTTTCGGCCATGATGTGCAGGCCGCGTTGCAGCGCAGGGCTTTCGGGTACGGAAAACACCCGGACACCATCGCGATATTCCGCCACAATCATCAGGCTGAGCGGCTTATCGGCCAGGGCCGCTTCCAGCGCGGTGAGGGCCGGCGCGGACAAATCCACAGGCGCAGCCTTGCGTTTCACGCTTGCCGTCATGCGACCCCCCAACTTGTAAGGAATGCTTAAAGGTTCAGAGCCACCCAAAGGCGGAAACCGGGCTGGCCCAATTCAGCCCAAAGGCCAAGCCAGAAGCCTGCGTGTTGCTCACTTCCATATCAAAGCGAAAGCCATCCAGCGCGCCTTCGCTGGCATGCCCGGCAAGGCTCGCAGCATCGGGCCGCGTGATCCGCACCAGCTTGCCACCCGCCTCCTGAATGGCCCGCGCTTCATTCTCGAACCGCATGTCATCCACAATCACCGCCACACCTTCGGCGCGCAGCCGATTCGCGCGCATGATGGCAAGCCGCACCCAAATATCGGACGCCATGGCGCCCCGGCCCCATTCAGTGCCGAGCGTTTGCATGGTGTAGCGCGGGGTCCGCCCCGCCAGCGCTTCCATCGGCTGCGCTTTAAGGTCGCCTTCAAGCGCGCGCTCAATCACATCCGCCGATTCGCCCGCTTCACGCAGCAGCGCAGCCACCATTGCCTTCAGCGGCGCGGCGAATTTCACCACCCGCCAGCCATGGCCGAACATGGCCGCCGCCAGAGTGGATTTCCCGGACCCAGGCGCGGGGCTGTAAAGCCCGATCAGCGGCGCCCTCACGCCACCGCATCCCGGAACATATCGCCCTGCCGCTGCGCTTCTTCTATGCGGCGGCAGGCTATGTCGAAGTAGCGCGCCTCGATCTCAATCCCGATGAAGGGATGGCGCATCTGCATTGCTGCCACGCCGGCTGAACCGCTTCCCATGTAGGGATCAAGAATGGTGCCGCCGGGCGGAACCTTGGCTATTTCGATACACCAGCGCATCAGCGGCACCGGCTTTTGCGTGGGGTGTGCAGCCTCCCCAAACGCTTCCATAGCGCGCCCTGTTGGCCCACGCGCATCTCGAAAAGCATAAATGCCATACCCGCCTGACACCCAGGCTAATTCAGCGTCCGACAAAAAAGAGCCAAATGCCGCATCGTTGCGCTTCAACCAAATCAAGGTTGTGCCGACCGGAAGCCTTGCGGCGTAATGGTTCCAGCCCCAAAGCGTGACCACATCAGCCATTTTCAGCCATGGCGCAGGGTCGAATGGCTCGCGGTCACCCACGATATGCCCCCCCCCATGCTTCGGAATGTTTCTCCCGCCTGCCCCCCCCCAATTCTTGCCGCGCTTTACCGATTGCGCGCCACCAGAAAAGCGGGTCGTGTCAGTATTCCACGCCATCCCATAAGGCGGATCACTAATCACCGCCGCCGGCCGTTCCAGCCCCGGCGCAATCTCCCGGCAGTCGCCCAGGTACAGCGTCGCCAACCCAATCTTTTCCACGCGCATCACGCCACCGCCACAAATCTTACTTGCTCACGCTGCTTGGGTTCATCGCAGAACACATTGAAGGGCAAATTCGGCCCAAAGCGCGGATGCACGAAGAACAGGCTTTGCGTCGGCGGCGCGAAGCTGTAGCGCTGCATTCGGCTGTATTCGTCAAACCCCTTTAACGTGCCATTCACCACAAGCCCGCTATGCGGCTGCCAGATGGATTGGTGGAAATGGCCCAACAGCAGCACATCAAAGTCGCGCCCGAGGGAACGTTCCGCCCGGCCAGTCTTGATCGCACCGCGCATGATGGGCCCCAGCGCGCCAATAAGCCCATCGCCGCCCTTGACCCCTAATTCATGCCCGTGCATGGCCAGAAACCGCGTGCCCGCCACCTGGAAAAGCGCATCGCCGCTTGCCGGTATCTGCCAGGTAATGCGCGCATCATCGCGCAGCCGATCCGAAAGCGCCTCATAAATCGCGTGATCAAAGCAGCTTGTGGCGCCGCCCTTCGCCATGGGCTTCTTTGTCAAGCGCCCGTGATTGCCCGGCACACACACGGCATGAACCTTGCCGAAGGCTTCAGCCAGGCGCAGCAGCGCGGCATGTAAGCGGCTGACACACCAATTCGTCGCTTGCGTCGGCGCGCACCAATCCGTGCGGAACAATTCTTCATGCAACCAGCCAGAAACAAAATCCCCACCCAACACCACCACAATGCCGGGATATTGCGGGTTCGGCGCATGATGAAAGGACAGGTGCAATACGCGGTCTATCACGGATTTCACGCGCCTATCCGCAACCGCCGCGTTAAATTCATTGCAGCCATGAACCTGCGCCGAATCAACCGTCTCCCCAATGTGCCAATCGGAAAGCATCAACACAGGCACGCCCGGCGCATCCTTGCCCGCGGGCACGCGAACGGTCCATTTAGGCGGGGGCTGAGGGCTGTCATGCAATTCAGCCGATAGCGCGCGGAACTTATCCGCCTGGGCTGCCTTGGCATCCGCTTCAGCAAGCAGCCGCGCCAATTCCCGGTTTTTGCTTTCCAGGGTTTTGTAGCGCACCCGATCTTCCAGGCTCATTTCCGGCAGGCGCTTGGCGCCGCCATCCTTATGCCCTGAGCCGGGCCTCACCTGCAGCCCGGCTTCACGCGCACGCCGAAGGCGATTATGCATGGCGTTGTGCCCAATGCCCAGCGCCAGCGCAGCACGCGCCTTGTTGTGCCCGGCCTTGTCATAGGCCCTCACGGTCTTGACCAATTCGGCACGGCTCAGCGGGGTTGGCGGCATTCTACAGCTCCTTCACAAACAGCATTACGCTGCGTTCCAAGGTGCGGGCGCCCGCTGTCACAATCCGGCAGGTAATGGTGTAATCCGTGCCCGCGACACCGGCGGAAAGCCAAATGGTTGCCACGCCGCCCAGCACGGATTGCGCACCCGCGGTCAACCCTGCCGGCACGGTCCAGGTTGCGCTGCTGATGGTGTCGGCAGGGCTTACCAGGGCAAGCTGATCCGACCAGTCCAGGGCATAATCCAACACATCGGCCGGGTCCTTATCCGGCCAACGCAAGGCGGCAATCGGCATGTGGTTTTCCTTATTTGATCAGGATGATGCGCGCGGAAGCACCAGGCGCCCCAATGCGCGGCACGCCTTCAACGCGCGCGGCACGGGCCAGCGCCGCCACCAAAGCAACACGCTCCGCCGGCGGCACCGCTGGAAGCGTGACAAAGGGGCTGAATAGAAGATTGCCAGACGCAATAAACGGTAAGGCAAGCGCAACTGCGCCCGGCGCGACCAACGGCACGTAAAGCACGGCGCCAGTGGCGAGGAAGGGCAGGCCGAGCACAACCGCACCCGGTGCGACCACTGGCGCGAACAGCACATTGCCAGCGGACAGGAACGGCACTCCAAGCGACTGCGCTGCCCCACCCGCAAGGCTGACCGTTGGCGCGTAAAGCACGGCGCCAGAAGCCAGGAACGGCAGGCCAAGCACAACCGCCCCCGGTGCGACCACTGGCGCGAACAGCGCATTGCCACCAGGCAGGAAGGGCACCCCAAGCGACTGCGCTGCCCCACCCGCAAGGCTGACCGTTGGCGCGTAAAGCACGGCGCCAGAAGCCAGAAAGGGAAGCGCAAGCGATTGTGAGCCCGCGGTCGCCAACCGCAGCGAAAGCGCACCATCGCCAGCGCGCAGAAGAACCGTACCAGCTACGGGCGATGCCAGCCGGGCGCCATAAAGCGGCGCGCCGAAAGCGCGCTGCCCCTGCACGGGGCCAGGCACCCCCAAATCACGCTGGAGGACGAGCGGGCCGCCCCCCGCGCGGAGCGCCATGCTAGGCCACCATTACCTTCGCATATAGATCAACACCCGAGGGCAACGAACCAGTTGGCACAAACCGGCGACGCCTGCCGACCGTATCCGCGCCGATGCCCGCCACCCATGCGGAACCGTTCCAGTTTTCAAACGTGCCGTTTGTGGTGCCGCTGCTGGTCTGTGTTAGCACCAGCGCATTTGTGTCGGCGCGGTAAATCTCAATCGTATGCACGCCCGGCGTAGCGCCGAATAAAACCGCTTGAACCCAAGCAAAAGTCCCATTCGCCTGATTCCAATCCGAACCATTCCACTGATACTGAGAAGGCAGCGCATCATCCGTTTCATAAAGAACGGCAAGCGAAAGGATGCGCGCAGGCAGCATAATCACCCCCGCCGTCCGGAACAACAGGCCGAATTGGATGCTGGCCGCGCTGGACACACCCGAGAGATCACCATCGGCAGGCACATCAACCCAAGCGCCGGAATTATCCGCGATTCCGCTGGTCCGCACCTGCACGCGATACGCATCGGGTGCCACGCCCATGGCCCAATCCCCGATATTCTGCGCGGCATTGACCATCACGCGATAAAACCGCGCCGCCGCCGCGCCCAAGGTAATCTGCGGAAGGATCACGCGGTTGGACACATCGGCCTGAAAATCAGCATCGGCGGCCAGGGGATAGACCGTCAGGGCGTTGATGTTGGATGTGGTGCCCACGGAGTAGATGTAGAAAAGCCATCCGTCTTCCACCCAAACGACGGGCACATTGGTGCCGACGCTATGAACATAAATCGGCAAATCCGTATCGCGCAGCGCCGATGGCAGGTGCATTGTTAGCGCACCAGCGCGCCGGTCGATCTGCTGACCACCTGTATAATAATCTGTAACATAGATGACGCCGCTACTGGCAGGGCCAACTATGACCAGCTTATCGAGCGACCCCGCGATATCTAGCCCGACAAAAGTACCGCCTGCAATTTGCGTATTCGTGCCCCCCGGCACCACTTCCGCCATGCTGTCCGCGACGAAGGTGGTGCTGCCAGCAACCACATTGGCCAGCGGCACCCGCAGGATGCGGGTGGACGTGAACAGATAAATGCACGGCACACCCGCGCCGGGGCCGTGCTGCAACGTCCCCACGCGCCCATTGTTCAATTGGGAAATCGTGCCGCTGACCGTCTGCGCGCCGGTAATCACAATATCAGTGCCGGTCAGGGTGAAGGCGCCTGCCGTTGGTGTTAAGGGCGCGCGGATATTGTATCGGTATAGCTGAAGCGATGAAGCCGCGCCTTCCGTGGCATAGACATACTGCTGTGTCCAGCTATCCCGGTCACCTAGCGCGCAGCCGCCGATCACGTCATTGGTGATTGTGGCTGCATCGCGGAGCCAATAGGTTGCCTTGATCTTGTCAACCGTGGTGGCGACGGGAACAGGGAAGGCAGGATTCTGGAAATCTGCGTATTGAAGGCCCTTCGTGATGAACAACCCGCCATTTGTCACGGTGGCGTTAGTGTTCGCATGAACCAGCATCAGGTCTTGAATAACGTAAGGCGTACCGGCAGCTATCGTGCCCGCGCTGGCCGCCAGCGTAATGGACGTGTCAGAACCGATGGCGCTAATCTGATACCATGTCGTGATTGCGTTTGGATCAGTCGAACCGAAACCAATGCGCGACCCCACCGAAAGGCCGGTATTCCATCCCGTGCCCGTGCCGGTGACGGCAGTACCAGAAACGCCTACAGTACCAGTCGTGTAGTTTTCCAAAATCGCGCGGAAACCTCTGACGGTGTGATTTGTCGCGGTTGGAAAGGTCAGAGTGATTGCGCCGACAAATGTGTAGGTATTGGTCGAAGGCACCCAGGTCCAAAGCTGGACGCGCCGCGTGGCAGCGGGGTTTGAACCATCCGCGCCGAAGACCCAAAAAAGATCATCGGTAATCTTGATTGGATGCACGAAAGACGAAACAATGGCCAGACTGCTTTCGCCGAAATTGGCCACGCCCAGCGGCGCCGGGCCCACGAATTTATCCACCTGCCCCGGACCAAGATTGAATTGGCCGGTATGCTTCCCGCGATTGATCTTCGTGGCATCATACGCAGCACCAATCGGCTGCTGCATCAAGCTACCGTTGAAAATTTGCTGAACTGCCGCTGTCATGCGCTCGCCTCCACAATCACAGACGCCAGGAACGCGCCGTAACTCACGTTAGGCGCGTCCTTGTGCGCGCATTCCACCAGCTCATCCAGCCGATAATCGCCGGTATTGAGCACCACCAAGCCGGAACGCGGCACGGGATAGCCCTTTTCAAAACGGACGGTCGGCGCATCACCACCTGCCGGCGCATCGGCCAAGGCCAGCAACGCATCGCGCGTTGCGACAGAAAGCAACCCCGCCCCCACCAAGGCGACCAGCGCTGCTTCCGTGCGGGCTGCGATACTTGGATCATCCATGCGGATCACTAAGCTCTGCCGCACCGTATCGCGCACCGTGATGCACAACCCGCGCAATTCAGGCGGCAGCGCGGTATCTTCCGCGGCCATCACAATCGCCGCCCATTCCCCGGAACTCAGCAGGATTTCCTGCGCGTCCTTTGTGGAAATGCGAACCCGAACCGTCATTGCTTTGCCCCCCGCGCCAAGCGCGCCCAAACCCCCAAAGCCAACCCAATCACCGCCGCCAATACCGCCACCAGGAACAGCCGGTCGTGGTCGCCACGAATGGCCACCGCCAAAGCAGCGCCTACGGCCACGAAAAGCGCATCCTGTGTGCAATCGCGCGCATTGGCCCAGGTGCGGTCCTGAAGAAAGTCAGGCACTTCTTTCGTAGCCGCATAGCCCAGCGCGGCGGCCATGAAGGCCCCGATGGCCGGCATGAAGAACAGCAGCGTCCCAGC
>JADCFX010000061.1 GCA_020249285.1 Roseomonas sp.
GACCAGTTTTTCGGCTGGTACCCGCGTGGGTGGGGCGGAGGATTTCTGGCTCATCTTCACTCTCCTTGGGGTTATGATGAGCCAGAAATCCTCCGTTACTCAAATCGCCAATTTGGTCCCATGGGTGCTGACGCCGGACAGGCGCGGCTGACAGGCAGCACTTCCAGCACCAATTGCAGCGCTAGGCGGAAGCTGGCCTCGCCCAGCAGGCCGCGCTTTTCCAGCGCGTCCTTCGCCGCTGCGAGTGTCTTGGTTCGTGCGGCGTGGGCCGCGTGGTGCAGTGCGTCTATCATCGCGCGGCTGCCATCCGGTGCCCCTAGTGACGCTTTCGCCGCGCGCTTGCCGCTATCCCACAGCAGCAGGTCGCTTTTCTTCTTTTCGGCGAGCACGCCGACCACTTGGTTTTCCAGGTCCACGCCAACAGCGCGGGCGAGACGCAGGGCTTCGTCGTAAGGGAAGACGGGCGCGCGGAAGCTGTCCCAGGCCAGGACGAAGAAGCTTGTCAGCGGATCGAGCTCGGCACGGCCCTGCTTCTGGCCCAGGGCTTCGAGGCGCCAGCGCTTCACCTCACGGCGGGCGGCATCCAGCGCGTCCTCGGGTGAGACTTCGTAGGGGTCCCATTCTTCCTTAAAAAGCGCCGTCTGGCGCTGCCGGCGCTTGGCTTCCGGTGTCGCGCGTGGGGTACCGCGCTTGAGCGGCCAGTGGCGGGAGAACTCCTCCAGCGCTGGACCGAAGCAGGCGAGGTAAAGATCCACGCCGCCAATCCCTGCCTTCTGAAATTCCTCAACTCGCCGGCGCACTGCGGCGGCCACGAGCGGCTCCACATCCTCCCAATACTCAGCTTCGGCATTGGGCAATGCCGCGAGGCGCGGGCGACAGACAAGGAAGATGGTGCTGTTGGCGGCCGACTTGTCCTTGATGTGGAGGCTGCCTTCGGCCTCTGTGTTGATGGGCCAACTTGCCGTGATGATGAAGCCGGCCTGCATCAGCCCCTTGGTTAGCGCATCCCAGGCGCCGGTCGCCTTGTGGGTGAACATCAGCGTCATGATACCATTTGGCTTTAGGACGCGGCGGCATTCTTCGAAGATGCGGGCCATCCGATCCTGATAGTCACGCCCGGCAAGCGCCTTGGCGCCCTTTTGCCCGAAAAACTTGGCCGGGTTGGCGACGGCTTCATTGTCCTTATCGGTCAACTGACGTGTGAACAATTCGGGCACAACATAACCGGCGGTGCGCTTCAGCCAAACATAGAAAAAATCTGACAACTCGGCATACATTACGTTATCATAGTAGGGTGGGTCCATGACGACGACATCGACGCTACCGTCATTGATGTGATCGAGTGTCTCACCAGGTTTGCAGGAGATGGTAACGGACGGCGGCGTGATCGCCTCAGGCCGCAGCAACTGGCCATCGTGCTTGGTATCGGGCCTTGCGAGTGCGACAAGTTCTTCAATGCATTTACCGACCGCACCGATCACCCAATCATAACCGAGGCCGGCAATCACGGGCGCCATCTCCGCATAGGACCACTTGAACGAAAAGTCGTGACGATCGAAAGTATTGACCATGACTTCGCGGGTGCCATGCCATCGGCACATACGGCTGTTATAGTCGGCCATCTTGTCTAGGGCGAGTGCGAGATAAACGAAGGCCGCCTTCGTCACATCGTCCAGTGCGCCCCGCGCCTCGCGCTCGGAAAGAAGTTCCCGGAAGACCTCGACTCCAGTGCCATGGCCGAGCAGCTGTCGCGGATTGAATAGATCACGCCAATGCACCATACCGTAGCGCTTCGGTTCGCCCGTCTTGTGGCCATCCGGGAGGGCTTCGTGCGGCACAAAATCCAGTGCCTGCCACTCCTCAATTTTCTGTGCCAGATGCGCGGCGACCTCAACGCTATTGTCATCCTCGGGCCGGGGCGCGCGATAGCCACGTTCCCATTTGTCGCGACCCTTCTTACCGGCCTTGGTTCGAGTTTCGATCCGGCGCTTGAAGACGATTGCGAATAGTTGCTCGCCCATGCCTCCGGCTTGGGCTTGGCGCTTTATGTCGTCGCCGTCGATCACCTTACCGCAGTCCGGAAACGGGCAGGTCCCGTCCCCATCGAGTTCGGTTCCGGGCGAATGGTCGGTCGCTTTCGTCACCATCACGAAATCGCAGCGCCGTTCTGGATCGCCCGGTCCTTTGCCTAGACGCGGCAAGAGCCGTACTCCAGTCCCGTCTGGCGCCAGCCGCCAATTGGGGGAGAGCGGGACGAGCCCCTCGCAATGGGGGCATCGGATGGTGCGAGCCCACAAGTAGCCAACAATTTGAATACCGGGCGCCTCTTTAGGAAACACGCCCTTGAACCTGGGAGTCGCGCGGCTCAGGAAATCCGCCGCGAGGCTCGTATAGATAGGTAGCAAAGCCGTTCCATGCTTTATCGGATATTCGATTGTTGCCTTTTGAAGCAGTGCAGCGACGGGATTTAGGTCGTTCGAGAACGATGTGAAACCTAGCCTTGCCGCTTCAAGCGGAATCGAACCACCACCAGCCGTCGGATCGAGGACCGATATGGGCGAGACACTGAGGGCATCAGCTGCAGTCTGGACGACCTGACGGTCTGACTCGTCAGCGGAGTACTGAAATGCCCGTGCATAGCCATACGGGTTCGCACCGAGATTCTCGCCAGTTTTCCGTGCTTTATCGAGCCGGCTACGCATGGCCACTGGATCGCCATGAATGCCAAGGGCATGCAGAAACTTACCCCGATCCGCATCCGCTGGGAGCACCGAAGCCAGCACCGCGGCCCGGCTTGCCACCAAGGGGCGCCGCGCCCACCAGACATGGAGCCGATTGGGCGCGGGGAACGGCGTCATCGGGGTTCGCTCGCGCAGGCTCTCGATCCCGATCGCCGCAATCGGCAGCCAGCGTTCAATCAAGCGAGGATCATTTTTATCAGACACGTGTTAGGATTTCCTAGCTTCAATTAATTGTAAACTGACACCCCTTTACCAAAGACTTGGACCGCATGGATCTTCTTGGCATGGCAATCTCTCACAGAAATCTATTGCCAAGCGTGGGAAGAGCTCTCGCCACCTTCCTCAGTGATTCAGCAAGCATCTTCGTCCGATTTTAAAAAAGGAGCCTGTCTAACAGCGTTCAGGGCATCGAGTGAGAGCGTCACATTACGGCTTGCCGGTTTTCTCCGAAGGTTTTCTTTTGGTTGGCACCGTCATTTTCTCAGCCATTAGAATTTTCTCGATTCCTTTGACAGTATCGCCGCTAATCTTCTCCAGAAACGCCTTCTGACGCTCCATCAATTCATCCGGCAAAGCCTTTCTCGAGGCATTCATTCAGATTTTCCTCTTCCTTCTCTGGATAGATCTTGGATCAAGCTCCGCCCTTTCAAGCCACCCTGGGGGATCGGCGATGCGCACGGATTTTAAGCCTGCCAGACGATACTCCACTGCTACACCTGAAGCTTTTCCCTGCCTCAAATCCAAAGTTCTTTGATTGGATTCCTGCACCCCCAACGCCAGAACCAATGCATGAGCTCCTGTTGGTAGCGTCAGTTCAAGAGCATCGTCCCCCCGGCTTTTCCAGAGCCCAACCACATGTTTCTCCGTTTGCCCGGGCCGATAGGACCGCCTGACCATACCCAAACACGTTAAAGTGAGCACGGCCGAGCCAGGGTCTTCGGCAAGAACGGTAGCGTAACGACCAGACCATCTGTCCTTTGTCTGCGGACCGTCCATCAGAAGTGCGAAGATAAGGTTGGGACCAACCGCATTTAGAACAGGAATAACCGGATCAAATCTGGCCAGATCTTCACAGACAAGAGCCGACATCACCGCTTGATGCCGACTTAAGCTGAATATGATGGTGCGGTCATGAACATCAATTTGTTCCCACCATGCATGCCTTGGATCAAGACGATGACCAATGTTGTATCTACTAAGCTGACTGTCCTCCAAACGCCACCTGTGGTGCTTCGACTGAACGAAGGATTTGATTGATCCTTTCTCGAGGCGAATAATCACGGCTTCATTCCGCGTAGAGGCATCGGTCTTGCGTAAGACTCCGCCGACCAGCATCTCCAATTGCGGGAAACGAGTTTCTAGATAGCGCGCAAGATCAATCAGATAATCGTGGGTAAGCGAAGTTTCGGGGAAAACAATACCGTGAATCGCGCTTACTTCCTTTTGGGCTTCGCGTATTAGATTGGCGATAAACTCGTTGAATTCTTCATTTCTGATCTTTGTGCCATCGATGTTTTCAAGCCATTTTTGCGTGAGTGAAAAATACCCGTCTATACGATCTCCATTTTCATGCTCTTCAGGAGGTCGAGTAACGATGAAGTCTTTGCCCTCCACGACATAGGGAAATGGGATGAGGAGTAAGTTAAGGCCATGGTCGGGGCTATGTTCTGGGTGAGAGGCCTGCCCACCTGAGACCACGGGAGGTGCACTCAGATTCCATTGTGGGCGGACGCTACCGCAACCTGGAAGTAGCGCGAGATGATGTGAAAGAGATCGGAGATTACAGCCAACCTCCGGCGTCAAGGATTTCGGCAAAACGCAAGCAACTTCTCTCGGTACACGCAGGCAAAGACTTTCCGGTAAGTTAAAGGCAGAACCGCCATTCTCGATACGCAAATAGGCTCTCGCGACCAAAATAGGCAAAAAGGCTTCTTCGTCGTCCGGAAAATAGCCAGCGCCCATGCAAGCCTCGTCGGCGATGGCCAGAAGATTAAGAGCAGCGCGCTTCCATGCCGTACCCTCGCCAGCATTGACGCAAATTTCATTAGAACGATGGTTCCACAGAACACGCCACTCGGATGATACAGCGTCTGGCAGGATACTATCCAGCTGTTTGTACCACTGCTGACCCAGCTTTCTGTTTGCAACCGCCCTCGCCCTTTTTTCTTCTCGTTCGCCTTTGTCTCGGCTGATAGCTAGGCTAGGCTCTGCATAACAGCCGGAGCGATCAACCAAAGTTGCCGCCACTGCAAAAACATCGGGCGGCCATATCGGGCAATGCTCCCAAGTAGGTGCATCTGCCTTACCACGCGAACCGTTCGGCAACAGACTACTTACAACATCACCAAGCGTGGGCATGCATGACTCCTACGCGCCTGAATGTGTTGGGCACAGCGTCATTGATTGTGCGCCTTCGGACCCGTCAGCAGAAAACGCAGCGCAGTCAGCACGCGCCGAGGATTTTTACGGTGCATCGCCATGCCGAGCCAATAGGCTGCTTCCTCGCGCCCCATAGCCTCAATCCCTTCGGCGACGGCTCGGATATTTTCGCGTGATCGCATTGGCGCCAGTGCCCGGAACAGCAAACCCAGCCGGAGTGCCTGATCCTCCGGCAGGATCAGCGCCTCTTTCCGCCCCGCGCGCGGGTTGAACTTCAGTCCGGCGGCCGCAAGCAGCTTGAGCACCCGGTGCTCAACCAAGCCGAGGTTCCGGCCCCTTAAGCCAGCCAGCCGCATCGGCGCGGAGAGTTGCGGTGAAGCCGGGGAAGGAAGCTGCCAGACCTCAACCTCGGTATCGGCCGGCCCATGGCGCACCGTGCGCACCTCGAAGGAGGGGGCGGACGCCGGGGTGGGCGGGCTCGGAAGTCGCGCGATTCGCCCACTCATGATTTTGCCTCCGCCAGAGCCTCAACATAGGCTGCACCTGTGGCCAGCCGCGTCAACTGCTCCGTTAGTTTTTCCGGGGCGTCGCCATCCATGGCCAAGCCCTCGGTAAAGGTTAGGTCGAAGCGGACCTCGACCTGCTTCTCAGCCGCCGCGCGGATCTGCGGATCGAGGAAGTCCTTCAGCGGTGCCGCGTCCTGCGGCGTGCCCTCGAATTCCACAGTCAGGGTGCTGCCGCCGGTGGTTTCGTAGCTGCCGGTGATCGTGGCCTTCTTGCCATCGGCAACGCGAACAGCGGCAACAACACCCAAAAGCCGGAAGCCGTCCTGGGCATCGAACACGCGGATGGCGAGGTTGCCGAGCCGCGCCACCTTTCGGCCGCGGGCCTGTTCCCAAAGCCGGATCAGTGCTTCACGCAGCACACCCTCTGCCTTGATAGATGCGGCCTTCTGGCTGGTCCCATCTGACTGCGGCTGGCTTCCGCCACCTGGCGTTGACGTTCCACCAGTAGAAGCACCTGAGGTTGGGGAGGCACCCTGTTTCTCTTGCGCGCTGCTTGCCGTGCCATCACCAGCAGGGGCGAAGTCGCTACCACCATTCCCGCTGTCGGTCTGCGTTGCGGTCTTCGGCTGTGGGCGCGGCCATATGCCCTGCTCCTTGGCGAAGGCCATGGTGAAGACCGCGGCCTGTTCGTCGATCTGGATCGCGGCATAGGCGTCACCTGGGCCGTAGAGCAGGTCGCCGCGGCGATACACATACTCTCCGGCCTCGACCCCCTTCCGAATGCCCTTAGTGAATACGTCATCGCCGATCAGAATCGGCAGGGCCGCATCGCGGCGGAATTCCTCGCGGAGCGCCGCGGTGGTGATCTGACCCTTCTTGAGTTGGGTACGATCGCGAACATAGGCCGGGGCGTCAGGCTCATCCTCGGGCATCCGCAGCTTTCGATAGTCGCGCAGCGCGCGCACAACCTGCTGCTGGCCAGCGCCCGGCTTCTCGCTGACCGAATGGGTATCGAGCGCAGAATGGGCAAGTGACACCACGGCGCCGGAAAGCCGCGCCTGCGATGGATAGAATAGGTGACGGAACGCTTGCTGGATGGCGATGGCGACATCGGCCTCAGAACGCGATTCCAGTTCCTTCACCTTGGCTTGCTGATGCTCCGCGAGGTCCTTGAGACGCGCCCCGTCTTTCAGGTCGCGCAATGCTAAACGACGCGCGGTCTTCCGCCGGACCTCCTCGATGCGGCCTTCTTCAGCTGCCACGAACACCAGGTTGTTGCGGAACAGCCGTAGGCTTCCGCCATCTGCGCCCTTACGTTCATAGATACGGGTGACGAGGTCTGGAATGGTTTCGACCGTCTGCCCGACCGCGCAGGCATCCGGTGACAGCACCACCAGCAGGGGACGGCCATTGCCAACTTCGTCCGGCACGTCGAATGGGCCCGCAGGGAAGGGAACCGATTCCATGACGCTGCCCGCGAAGATGGACTTGATTCGATCGTTCAGCTGCACCCGTAGTTCGCCCGGGTCGACGCTAAGCTCCTCGCGGCGAATAATTTGCGTAAGGTTCGCTTCGGCCAAGAACCGCATTGGCGCCCCTGGGCGGTCGTCCAGATAGGCAGAGCCAGCAATGAATGCCTTCCTAGCTTCCTCAATAAAGGAGATGTCGGTGCTGGGGCCGAGCACTGAGTATCGGATATGCTCCGGCGTGGCTCCCTTCAGCTGCTCGTTGAACGCGAGGGTATGCATCAGCACGGAACGGGCAACATAGGCGGTGTAGGGCGGCAGGCCCTTATGATTTCGAGTGTCGATTTCCTGGGCCAGCGCCTCCCGACCGGCTTCGCCCGCAATGTCGGATCGAATTGCTGGCACGTAGATGGATTGCTGAAGCCGTGTGACGATCTCCTGGCGGATCGCCTCATTCCCGGGGTCTACGTGGTGCAAGTGGATGGCAAAGGCATCGGCTGGGCGGGTTCGCCATAGATCAGCGACGGTGCGCCCAAGAATACGGAGCATACCGCGCACCCGCTGAAAGTTCTGCAGCGTCGCAGTCTTCGATGTGAAGGTGTCCAGCACGTCGGGGTGGAGCGGGTAGCTGTCGGCGAAGCCCGCAACGGTCGAAGGCTTAGACGCCTCGTCGCAGAGCACCGATTTATTGTGGCCCCAGAGATCCCGATACTGAGAGATGACAGCGGTGGCTGCCGCATCGTCGATGCGCGAGAACAGGCGGCGGCGCAGGACATGCACCGTTTCATCATCCTCAGTGGGGTTGAGCAGCGTGGCCTTGCGGGCACTGACGCTCTCAGCCTCCGCCATCTTCTCCGCGACGAACTGGTTCTGGGCTGAGTAGGCGTCTCCCGTCTTCCCGTCCTTGCCTATGGCAAGCGTGTAGACGACTGCGGCCCGAGGTGACGATTCGACTGCCTTGAATAGGCCGGTCAGGAAGGCGGTTAGCTGATCTCGGGCGCCGGGGCGGTTCCAGACTTTGTTCAGGTAGATCGCGAGCTCATCAAGCAGGATGAGAGCGGGTTGACCACCAAACAGCTCTGCGATGGTCTCCGCGCCGGGGGCGATGCCCTCTTCGTCAGAGCGGCGGACGCGCTCATAGCCAGCGGCGCCTGCCAGGGCGTAGGCGATCTCTCCCCAGGGCGTGAACGCCATTACGCCTTCACCCATACGCCGACCATTGGCCGGGTCGGCATTCTCACCGTCAAATGCCGCTACCCGCACAGGCTCCTGGGGAATGAGAGCGGGGTCAATGAATTCGGATGGATCGTTGACGCCGGGCATCCCACGAGCGGCGTGAACGAGGGCGATCAAGCCATGGGTCTTGCCGCCACCAAAGCTCGTATCAAGGCGGAAAATGGCTGCTACGGAGGCGCCGCGCCCGCTTATCCTTCCGCAGACGTTGCGGAGGAGGCTCTGCAGGCCGCGGGTTGGGTACGTGTTTGAGAAGAAACGCGCCGCGTCGGCATACTCCGCTGGCGCCCCGTGTCCGCGAAGGACATGGGCCAGGTCGGCTGCAAAGTCCGAATCAGACGAAGTTCCAGCCAGGACGTCTGGACGGGGCGTGCAAAGGTCAAAAATGGTGGACAGTGTCATGCGGCTCGCCGGTTAGGTTCTCTCGCGAGATGAACATAGCAGCCGCAGGCCCATTCTGCCACCTTTACGCTTAACGAACTTCTGGCCCGGCGCGTGCTGTTTTTGATTTAAGGATTCTCGGTATCTGCCTTGGGGCCGAGGCGGCGGCTCGATCGGATAGATGACCGGTGCAGTGCCGGCGGTCATCGGTACCGTACCTCCGTTTCGCTAATTCAGTACGGATCTCAGGCAAATGAAATGCGAACCACGCCACATTTCCGCCACTCGAAATTCTCTCAATTTCAATAGCTTATGAAATCCGTACTAAATCGGCCAAGTCAACAGCTTTGGAGAGAATTGGCCCCGAGAGAGAGAATTTGTGGCTATTCTGGGCGGAGCCGGTCAACAGGTCCGTCCCAAAAACCCCAGGAATCCTGCCATCCAGCGGGGGGATCGGACGGGCGGAGAGAGCGTATAAATTTGAAATTGGCGGAGAGGGTGGGATTCGAACCCACGGTACAGTTGCCCGTACTTCGGTTTTCGAGACCGACCCGTTCGACCGCTCCGGCACCTCTCCAGCGTGATGGGGAAGCGGGCCTCCCCCCGAACGATTTCGCCCCTATAATTGCCTCCGCTCCCGGACGCAATCTCTGGCGTTGACGTCGGGGGCCCACCCGTCTATACGCGCGCTCTTTCCGGCCCGGCGCTCTGCGCCCGGGGCGGGCGGCTTTTGCCATCGGTAAAGGCCGGCCAGACACGCTTTTGAAAGAGTTTCGGGGCATCCCCATGACCTATGCAGTAATCCGCACCGGCGGGAAACAATATCGCGTCACGCCAGACGCCGTGCTCACCGTCGAACGGCTTGATGCCGAACCGGGCGCCAGTGTTACCCTGCATGATGTGCTCGCCATCGCGACCGAAGCGGGGCTTTCCATTGGCGCGCCCACCGTGCCTGGCGCCAGCGTGACGGCGACCGTGGTGGAACAGAATCGCGGCGACCGTATCCTGATCTTCAAGAAGCGCCGCCGGCAGAATAGCCGCCGCAAGAATGGCCATCGCCAGCACCAGACCGTGCTGCGTATCGCCTCCATCAACGCAGCCTGATCGGAAAGGAACCCAGCCATGGCACATAAGAAAGCAGGCGGTTCGTCGCGCAATGGTCGCGATTCCGCGGGTAAGCGCCTCGGCGTGAAGCTGTTCGGTGGGCAGACCGTGAATGCCGGCTCCATCATCGTGACCCAGCGCGGCACGAAGATGATCCCAGGCGCCAATGTCTATGCCGGCCGCCAGCACAGCCTGCATGCAGCAGTTGATGGTCGCGTGGTATTTGAACGCAAGGGTGAAGACCGCGTGCATGTTAACGTGCAACCGCTGCCACTGGCGGCAGAATAATCCTAACTTTCAACCTATCCCTGAAAGCGAGGGTCCCTTGGGGCCCTCGTTTTGTTTTTGGGGACATGATGCCCCGCGGATTGACCCATGAAGTTCCTTGATGAAGCGAAAATCTGGGTGAAGGCCGGCGATGGCGGTGACGGCGTCATTGCCTTTCGGCGCGAGAAATTCATCGAATTCGGCGGCCCGGATGGCGGCAATGGCGGTAGGGGCGGCAATGTTATCGCTGAAGCCGTGGCCGGGCTGAATACGCTGATTGATTTCCGCTACGCCCAGCATTTCAAGGCGCGTAAGGGCGGCAATGGTGCGGGGTCTGATCGCACCGGCGCGGCCAGCGACGAAGTCGTGCTGAAATTGCCGGTAGGTACGCAAATTTTTGCCGAAGACCGCGAAACCATGATCGCTGATCTGGATAAGCTCGGCAAACGCGTGGTGCTGGCCCGCGGCGGCGATGGCGGCTTTGGCAATGCGAATTACAAAACCTCGACCAATCGCGCACCGCGCCGCGCCGATAAGGGCTGGCCGGGGGAAGAACGCTGGCTATGGCTGCGCCTGAAGCTGATTGCTGATGCCGGGCTGGTGGGCCTGCCCAATGCCGGCAAATCCACCT
This sequence comes from Roseomonas sp., assembly GCA_020249285.1. Taxonomy (GTDB): domain Bacteria; phylum Pseudomonadota; class Alphaproteobacteria; order Acetobacterales; family Acetobacteraceae; genus Neoroseomonas. The sequence goes on from JADCFX010000061.1 coordinate 10,709, forward strand.
TCCTGGCTGCGGTTTCTGCGGCTCGCCCGAAGATTGCGGATTATCCCTTCACCACGCTGCACCCGCAGCTTGGCGTGGTGCGTCTGAACGCGACCGAGGAATTTGTGCTGGCCGATCTGCCCGGCCTGATTGAAGGCGCGGCGGAAGGGGCAGGGCTTGGCACGCGCTTTCTGGGCCATGTGGAACGCTGCAAGGTGCTGCTCCATTTGGTGGATGGCTCGGCGGCTGATCCTGCGCGGGCCTATCGCACCATTCGCCACGAATTGGCTGAATATGGCCATGGGCTGGAAGATCGCCCGGAATTGGTGGCGCTCAACAAGGCCGATGCCATGACGCCACAAGCCCGCACAGCACGCGTCAAGGCGCTGTCCCGCGCGGCGGGCAAGCCTGTCATGCTGATCAGCGGCGCGAGTGGTGAGGGCGTGCCTGAATTGCTCCGCGCGCTGGCGGATATGATTGCGGCGGCGCGCTGACAGGCCAGGCTTTCGCGTGGTAAGCGCCATTCCATGATTAATCCGGCCCAGCCTTGCTTCAAGGATGCCAAGCGCATCGTGGTGAAGATCGGCTCTGCGCTGGTGGTGGATAATGCCACCGCCGCGCCGCGCGCCGCCTGGCTTGCCTCGGTCGCTGCCGATATCGCGGCTTTGCGGGCGCGCGGGGCAGAAGTGGTGGTGGTGTCTTCGGGCGCTATTGCATTGGCGCGGAAGGCGCTTGGCCTGACACGACGGCGGCTTCGGCTGGAAGAAAAACAGGCGGCCGCGGCGGTGGGACAAATTCGGCTAGCTGGCGCCTGGCAGGAAGCGCTGGCCGCGCATGGGCTTAACGCAGCGCAATTGCTGCTGACGCTGGAAGATTCGGAAGATCGTCGGCGCTATTTGAATGCGCGCGCCACCCTCGCCACGCTGATTAATCTCGGCTGCGTGCCGGTAATCAATGAAAACGATACCGTCGCCACGGCTGAAATTCGCTTCGGCGATAATGACCGTCTGGCGGCGCGCGTGGCCGAGATGATTCAGGCCGATGCGCTGCTGCTGCTCTCAGACATTGATGGTCTTTACACCGCTGATCCGCGCAAGGACCCGAATGCGCAGCATTTGCCCGTGGTGGAACGCCTGACGGATGAAATCATGGCGATGGGTGGCGAACCGCCGCCTGGCTATTCCTCGGGCGGGATGCGGACAAAACTGATTGCCGCGCGCATCGCAACCGGGGCTGGGACGGCCATGGCGATTGCGCTCGGCCAACGCGACCATCCGCTGCGTGCGCTTGAAGAAGGCGCGCGTTGCACCTGGTTTCTGCCCCTGCCGGAAGGCCGCAGCGCGCGCAAGCGCTGGATTGCGGGCAGCCTGGCGCCGCTTGGCGCGCTGGTCGTGGATGCGGGCGCGGCACGGGCGCTGAAGCGTGGTTCATCGCTGCTACCGGCGGGTGTGCGCGCCGTGGAAGGCGATTTTTCGCGCGGCGATCCCGTCAGCGTGCGCGATGCTGAGGGCGTTGAAGTGGCACGCGGGCTTTCCGCCTATGATGCCGATGCGGCGCGGCTGATTGCCGGGCATCGTAGTGAAGCGCTGGAAGAAATCCTGGGCTGGCGCGGGCGGGATGAAATCATCCACCGCGATGATATGGTGCTGCTGTAACAGGCGCCTTGGGCGCTATACGCGCCGCATACTTCATGGCAGCCTTTGCCCCAAGCGCGGCGTAAGCCTCGCCGATAAAGGGCAAGAAACGACATGAAGGAAATACGCCTTCTCTCCACCAGTGCGATTCTGGGTTACGGCTTCCCGGAAGCGAGCCTTCAAGCCGGCATGGCCCGCGCGCCGCATGTGATTGGCGTTGATGGCGGCAGCGTTGATCCCGGCCCGCATTATCTTGGCGCGGGCGTGCCCTTTTGTTCCACCATGGCGATCAAGCGTGATTCGCGCCTGATGCTGCGCGCCGCGATTGGCGCTGGCATCCCGTTGATGATTGGCACCTCTGGCGGCGCGGGGGGCGATCCGCATCTTGATCTGACAGCGCAGTTGGTGCGTGACATCGCCGCGGAAGAAGGGCTGCATTTCCGCATGGCGCTGATCCGCGCCGAACCACCGCGCGCCGAGTTACAGCGCCGATTGGCGGCGGGGCGTATTCACCCGCTCAGTAATCAGCCAGCGCTTACCAGCGAAACCTTGGGCCGTGCCAGCCGTGTTGTCGCCATGATGGGGCCAGAACCCTTCATGGAGGCTTTGGATAATGGCGCGCAGGTGATTCTGGCGGGCCGCGCGAGTGATCCCGCGCCTTGGGCCGCTGCCGCGATCCGTGCGCAATTGCCGCCCGCCCCAGCCTGGTACGCCGGCAAAATGCTGGAATGCGGCGCGACACCTTCCATCCCCAAGGGCCATGATTGCCTGCTGGTGACGGTGCGCGAAGATGGCGTGGAATGCGAACCGATGAACCCCATCCGCCGCTGCACGCCGCTTTCCATCGCCAATCATTCGCTGCATGAAAACAGCAGCCCCATTCATCACATTGAACCAGGCGGCATGCTGGATACATCCGATTGCCGCTTTGACGCTTTGAGTGATCGCGCGGTGCGCATCAGCGGCATGCGTTGGACGCCGGCTTCGCAATACACGGTGAAGCTGGAAGGCGTGGAAATGGCTGGCTATCGCAGCATTTCCATCTGCGGCACGCGGGACCCGCTGCTGATCGCGCGCCTGCCGCTATTCCTGGAAGAGGTGCGCGGCATTGTGCGGGAAAAGGCGCAGGCTTTCGGCGCCGCGCCGGAAAGCTATACGCTCACCATCCGCACCTATGGGCTGGATGGGGTGATGGGCGCGCGTGAACCGGTGCGTGATGTCGCCGGCCATGAAGTGGGCTTTGTGATTGAGGTGATTGCCGATACGCAGGAAATCGCTGCCGCCGTGCTTGGCATTGCGCGCACCAATATGCTGCATACGGATTTCCCAGGCCGGCTTTGCCGCGAGGGCAATATGGCCTTTCCCTTCTCGCCTTCGGATATTCCTGTCGGCCCGGTCTATCGCTTCAGCATTTATCACGTGCTGGAGTTGGATGACCCGCGCGAGATTTTCCCGATTTCCTATGAGGAGGTTTGAGGCAGCAAATGGCTCGCATCCGTGATTTGGCGCGAATCTGCAAAAGCAAGAATGCCGGGCCTTTCGACCTGACCATTGATATCGTTTTCGACGATGCTGCGCTGTATCAGAAAGTGCGCGCTTCCGGCGTGATCACCGAAGCGCTGTTTGCGCGGCTTTATGGCGTGGCGGCGAAGGATGTGCTGCTGACGCCTTATGATGCCGCCATGGCGATCAAGGCGACCTTTCCGCGCCTGGTGCCGGCGGGGGGCATTGGCGATACAGATGTATATGGCTGCCAGCAGCATGCGCCGCTGCTTGATGTTGATATTCCTGTCTGATCCAAAGGGGTTTTTCCAATGACAAGCGCCAATCGCCAAATGACCATGGTCGCCTTCCTGCAGGCGCAAAATTGCTCCAACCTGCCTGGTTCCTGGCGTCACCCCGCTTCTATGAGCGATTTTCTGACGCCGGATTACTACCAGCGCATCGCGCGCATTCTGGAAGATGGCAAGTTCCACATGGCCTTTTTCGATGATCGGCTCGCGATGCCCGATATCTATGCCAATGATTTCCGCAATACGGTGGCGCATGGCGTGCGCGCGGTGAAGCTTGATCCGCTGACCATCGTGATGATGATGGCCGCGGCCACCAAGCGCATCGGGCTCGGCGCCACTTATTCCACCACCTATTACGAACCCTATCACGTGGCGCGGCTTTTCGCGACTGCGGACCTCATGACGCATGGGCGCGTGGCGTGGAATATCGTGACGTCATTGAACAATAGTGAAGCGCTGAATTTCGGCCATAGCGAACATCTTGAACATGATCTGCGTTACGATCGCGCGGATGAGTTCATGGAAGTGGTCATGGGCCATTGGGGGTCTTGGGATGATGATGCGCTGATTGTGGATAAGGAATCTGGCGCCTTCGCCAAGCCAGATGGCGTGCGACGCCTTGATCATCAGGGCAAGTATTTCAAATCGCGCGGGCCCTTCACCGTGCCGCGTTCGCCGCAGGGCCATCCGGTGTTGTTGCAGGCGGGGCAAAGCGGCCGTGGCCGCAGCTTTGCCGCGCGTTGGGGTGAGGCTGTTTTCGTGATCTATCCCAATCTGGAAAATGGCAAGAAGCAGTACCGAGAATTCCGCGCCGCCGTTGCAGCGGAAGGCCGCGACCCGGATAGCGTGAAAATCCTGCCCGCCTGCTACGCCATTCCCGCCGAAAGCGCCGATATGGCTGCCGAAAAAAAGGCAGTGATTGAAGCGACCGCAAGGCCCATTGATGGGCTGACGCTATTATCCGAAGTGCTGAACTGGGATCTTGGTAGCAAGCCCTATGATGAGCCGCTGACGGATGAGGAACTCGCGGGGCTTTCCTGGCATGGTTTTCGTGATCGCGTGATTATGCTGTCCGGCAAGAAGAATCCAAGCGTGCGCGATTTTGTGGAGGTTTCCGGTCGCGGCACGGTACATGAACATCACGCCTTTGTCGGCACGCCGAAGCAGGTCGCGGATCAGATGGAAGAATGGTTCCATGGTGGCGCCTGCGATGGCTTTGTCATGGCGGCCACGCATATCCCCGGCGCTTATGAGGATTTCGTGCGGCTTGTTGTGCCTGAATTGCAGCGCCGAGGCGTGTTCCAGAAGGATTATCCCGGCAGCACGCTGCGCGACATCATGGGGTTGAAGCGTCCCAGCGCCGCCGAATGTCGCGCTGCCGCCCAACCAAAAGGGACATAAGCCCCTCTGGCACGTCAGCCGTGCTGTATCTGGTTGATCATGGCAAGGGCCTCAGCCGGGAGCGGCCTTTGATTGATCGCCGCCACAGCATGGTCCAGTTCCGCGATACTGGCCGTGCCGACCAATACCGTACTGATTTCGCGCGGCATGGCGGAAAAGCGCAGCGCCAATTCAACCAAATCCTTGGCGTAGCCAGCCTGGATCAGCGGCAACAGGCGCCGCGCCGCTTGCACATCCGCCGCATAACTGGTGCCGGAGGCAATGGGCTCCACTTTTGGCACGCCAAGGGGGCTGCGATCTTCCGAACCACTCAGCGCACCACCGGCAAGGATGCGGATGGCCATAACGCCAATCCCTGCCATCCCGGATTGATGAATAACCCCACCCAGATCTGGCATTTGGGACCCCGCTGGCAAGGGCGTGACAGCGCTGGGGTTCAGGATGTTGTAGGGCATTTGCGCGGTGGCAAAGCCGCCTTCATCCAAAACGCGGCGCAGCATGGGCGCATCACCCAGCCCAGTAATGCCATAGAAACGAATCTTGCCTTGGTCGCGCAATTTGCGGAGTGCTGGCACGGCCTCCTGCAAGACCTGTTCGGCGGTAAAATCTGGCGCCGCGCCTGCTTGGGTGATGGGTTCGTGGAGGTGGAAGATATCCACGCTATTGCGGCCAAGCCGGGCAAGACTGGCGTCAATGGATTGCGCGATGGTGCCTGCAATATCCCGGCGTTGCGGCCCACGGATGCGGACCTTGGTGCCGATAATCACCTCTGCGCCAAGGGCTTTCAACGCGCGGCCCAGATTGCTTTCGGATACGCCATCACCGTAAGCGGATGCCGTATCGAAATACGTAATGCCTTGGTCAATGGCGCGGCCAATGGCGCGGTCCTGTTCGGCTGCGGTGCCTTTCACCATCAAGCCGCCGATGGCACCACAACCATAGCCTAGCACGGAAACACGCAGGCCGGTCTTGCCAAGTGGTCGCTGTTCCATCGGTCACTCTCCTATCGCTTTGTCGCCGATGCTGCGGCAGAGATGCCATGTCCGCAAGCCATGCTTGCCCTTCCTGCACGACAATGCGAGCCTGCCATTCAGCGCGCATAGACGCGGTACTGGAGGATACGCACATGATCTCTCGTCGCCTGCTGTTGGGCGCGGCGGCGCCGCTGGCTGCCACTTCCATCATCCGCAGCGCCATGGCCTTTCCAGACCGACCCATCCGCATGATCGTGCCCTTCGCCGCTGGCGGAAATACGGATATCCTGGCCCGCCTGGTTGCTGGCCCCATGGCGGAACGCTTGGGCAGACCAATCATCATCGAAAACCGCGCCGGCGCCGGCGGTAGCCTTGGGGCGGAATTGGTCGCCCGTGCGCCAGCCGATGGATATACGCTGCTTTTCGGGGCGGGCGGTCCGCTCACGGCCAATCCTGTGCTGCAAGCGAATATTCCCTATGACGTGGAGCGTGATTTTCGCGCCATTGGTCTGGTGGGTATTTTGCCCATGATTTGCCAAGTCACAGCACGCTTGCCTGCGCGCAGCTTGACGGAATTGATTGCGCTGATGCGCCAGCGTGATGGCGCCTTGACTGTTGCAACACCTGGCAGTGGTAGCGCCGCGCATCTTGCCTTGGAATTATTGATGGCGGGCGCCAATGTGCGCGCGACCCATGTGCCCTATCGCGGTGGCAGCGCCATGGTTGCGGATTTGATCAGCGGCACGGTTGATGCGGGGATGGTGGAATTGCCCTCTGCCCTGCCGCTGCATCAGGACGGCAAGGCGCCCATTGTCGCCATTGCCACACAAGCAAGATCCCCACGCCTGCCGGGTGTGCAAACTTTCATTGAAGCGGGTCTACCCAATTTCACTGCCGGCAGTTATGGCGGCGTATTGGCGCCAGCGGCGACGCCGGCTGAAATTATTGCCAAGCTCCATGCCGCATTGGCGGCGGTGCTGGATGAAGCCGCGACACAATCACGCATCAGTGAAGTGGGCGCCATTTTGTCGAGCCCTGAGCAACGCACACCCGATGGCTTCGCACGTTTTTTGCGTGATGAATTGGCCAATGCACGGCGCGCGGCAAGGCTTGCGGGGCTTTCGCCGTCATGAAGCAGTGTGGCCATTCCACGCTTGCTGTCTGCGGCGAAGGATGAATATCCTTGGTCATAAAGACGCATGGGCAGCAGGCCTGTGACGTTGTTTTAGGGGGAGTAAACAATCATGCGCATCACACGCCGCGCCGCGCTAGGCCTTTTGGCCGCGCCACCTGTTCTTGCCCAAAGCCGTGATTGGCCGAACCGCCCGCTGCGCCTGATCGTCCCAAGCGCCGCCGGCGGGTATGAGGTTTATGCGCGCATCCTCGCACCCCGGCTTGGTGAATTGCTCGGCCAGCCGGTGGTGGTGGAAAACAAGCCGGGGGCGAATGGCATTATCGGCATGCAGGATTTGCAGCGCAGCCGGCCGGACGGCAATACTTTCATGTTCGCCCATATCGGCGCGATTTCCATCGGTTCCAGCATCTATCCCAATATGCCCTTTGATCCGGTGGAAGAATTCGCCTCGATTTCCGTGGCGGTAACCTCGCCGCTTGTGTGGCTGGTGAACCCGTCGCAGCCCTTCAGGGCCATGCCAGAATTCATCGCCCGCGCCCGCGCGGAGCCAGGCGTTTGGCGCTATGGCAATCCATCTTCCGGCAGCATTCCTCATCTGGTCGCGGAAGAAGCCAAGCTGCGCCACCAGATTGATATGCCTGGCGTGCCCTATCGCAGCACTGTGCAATCCTTGACCGCGGTGATTGCCAATGAGGTGCCGATTACGGTGGATAGCCTTGGCGCCAGTGGCGGGCATATCGCGGGTGGTCGCTTGCGCGCTTTGGCCATGACGGGCCGCGAAAGATCGGATCGCCTGCCCGATGTGCCAACCATGATGGAACTTGGCCTTGATCAGCGCGAATGGGTCGCCTGGTATGCCTTTATTGCGCCGAAGGGAACGCCGGACGACATCATCCAAAAGCTGAACAGCGTGATCAACCAGGCGCTCCGCGAAGACGCCATCGCCACCCGCATCCGTGACCTTGGCGCTTCACCGCGCATCACCACGCCGGCTGAAATGCTTGCCTTCATCCGCGAGGAACGTGAGATCTTCGGCGCGATTGCGCGCGCCGGCAAGATCAGGGTGGAATAAGGCGCGTCTTGTTCGCGTGAACCGTTTTAGCTGCGCAGGCCTGGGGCTTCCTGGCCTGTTCGCGCCACATATTCCGTGTATCCACCAGCGAAATCATGGATACCTTCCGGCGTCAATTCCAAGACGCGGTTGGAAAGTGCCGCCAGAAAATGCCGGTCGTGTGATACGAAAAGCATGGTGCCTTCATAAGCCGCCAGGGCGCTGATCAGCATTTCCTTGGTGGCCATATCAAGGTGATTGGTTGGTTCATCAAGCACCAGAAAATTGGGCGGATCATACAGCATCAGCGCCATGACCAGCCTGGCTTTCTCGCCACCCGATAGCACACGGCATTTCTTTTCCACCTCATCGCCGGAAAAGCCGAAACACCCGGCCAGGGCGCGCAAGGAACCTTGGCCTGCGCGCGGAAAGGTATCTTCCATGGTTTCAAAAATGCTGCGTTCGGCATTCAATGTTTCCATGGCGTGCTGCGCGAAATAGCCCAATTTTACACTACCACCCACCGAGACCGTACCATCATCGGGTTGCGTGAAACCAGTTACCAGCTTCAGCAAGGTTGATTTGCCTGCGCCATTAATGCCCATGACACAGCAGCGTTCCTTGCGGCGGATCAGGAAATCCAAGCCGCGATAAATCACGCGATCGCCATATTTTTTGTGAATGTTTCTTAGATTAACCACATCATCACCAGAACGTGGCGCGGGCGGAAATTCAAACAGGATGGTCTGGCGCCGCTTGGGCGGTTCCACACGGTCGATTTTTTCCAATTTCTTGACCCGGCTTTGCACCTGCGCCGCGTGAGAAGCTCGGGCCTTGAACCGTTCAATAAATTTTATTTCCTTGGCCAGCATGGCTTGCTGTCGTTCAAATTGCGCCTGCTGTTGCTTTTCATTCAAAGCGCGTTGCTGTTCATAAAACTCGTAATTGCCCGCATAGGTCGTCAGTGAACCCGCATCAATTTCAATGATCTTATTGACGATACGGTTCATGAATTCCCGATCATGGGATGTCATCAGCAGCGCGCCATCATAGGCCAGAAGGAAATTTTCCAGCCAAATAAGACTTTCCAGATCAAGGTGGTTGCTGGGTTCGTCCAATAGCATGACATCTGGGGCCATCAATAAAATGCGCGCCAAGGCAACGCGCATTTTCCAACCGCCAGATAAGGCTCCAACATCGCTTTCCATCATGTCCTGGCTGAAACTGAGCCCCGCCAGAACTTCACGCGCGCGGCCTTCCAGCGCATAGCCGCCCAATTCCTCAAAGCGTGCCTGAACTTCCCCAAAGCGTTCAATCAGTTGATCCATCTGATCGGCCTGATCCGGATCACCAAGCGCGATTTCCAGCGCCTTCAATTCGGCTGCCACTTCGCTAATGGCGCCCGCGCCATCCATCACCTCGGCCACCGCACTGCGGCCGGACATTTCGCCAACATCCTGGCTGAAGAAACCAATGCTGAGGCCCTTTTCAGCAATCACCAAACCCTCATCGGGTTGTTCTTGCTGCGTCATCATGCGGAACAGAGTCGTCTTGCCGGCACCATTCGGGCCGACCAAGCCAATTTTCTCACCCCTTTGCAGCGCGGCAGACGCCTCAATGAAAAGGATCTGCCGACCGTTTTGCTTGCTGATGTTATCTAGACGAATCATGAAGGCTCTGCGTTTCTGAAAGGGGCAGGCGCCTTATACGGGGATTTCGCCCGAGGGCCAGACTGTCTTGCCCGCGGCAAAGCCTCAGCTTGGTTCAATCGAGGAGGTGGCGTCTGTTCATGGGGGAATGGTGCAGCAATTCCCGCGCCAGTCCACGAGGAAAGCGAAGTGCTGCACGGAAAGCCTAATGGGATGCTTGGGCTCGGCATGAAGGCCGAGCGTTACTCGCCCGCCAGCATTGCTTCCACCATCGGGCGATAAGGCGTGGTGCCATCGCGTGCGCGGAGCGCCCCGGCGGCTGAGGCGAAGCGCAACGCTGCTTCCACCCCCATTCCTTCCGCAATCGCCAAAGCATAGGCGCCGTGGAACACATCGCCCGCGCCGGTGGTATTGGTGGCCTCCACCGGGAAGGCCGGGATTTCCCGCGGCGCGGCCATGCCGGGCGCCAGCCAAAGCGTTCCTTTCTCGCCCCGCGTCACGGCGGCGAGTTTCACCGGGCCTGATGCCAAGGCGCGGCGCAGCCCTTCTTCCGGCGCACAACCAGGCGCGAAATTCTGCAAGCCGGTCACTGAGAAAATCGCGTGATCCACCCGCGGCACCAAATCCACCAGAATGCGCGTTTCGCTTTTCTCGCCATCCAGGACTACGGGCACGCCAAGCCGCCGCGCCTCGGCCGCTGCTGCGGCGACACCTTCGGGCCAGCGCGGATCGCAACAAAGCGCGCCGGCGCCAGCCAGGCTTTGCAGGGGCAGCCAGGCGGGGTCCGTGCCAAGATCAGCGCCGCGAAAGCCGATGATGGTGCGTTCGCCATGGCGGTCCACCAGCACGGCGGAAACGGGGCTTCGCCCGCCCGCCATGCGCCGGAGGCCCGCGGTGTTGACACCATCCGCTTCCAAGGCAGCGGCCAGCAAGGGCGCGTTCAAATCATCGCCAATCCGGCCCCAGAAATCCGCGCGGCCTCCCAGCCGCGTCACCGCAATCGCCGCATTGGCCGCCATGCCGCCGGCATTCAGCACATAGGATCGGGCCGCGATTTTCGCGGGCGGTTGGGGTATATCCTCCACCCGAAACACATGATCGGCGACGACATTGCCAAGGCAGACAACACGCGGCGGGACGGGGGGAGGGGCCATGATGGGGGGAAGCCTGTCACGGCAGGACCGTCTTGGCCAAGTGCCTTCTGAGATCGCGACCCGCATCCTGCTGCTGCGCGATGATGCGCTGGTGCTGAACAAGCCGGCGGGGCTTGCGACCCATCGCGGGCCGCGCGGCGGGGCTTCGGTGGAAGATTGGCTGCCCGCTTTGCAAATGGGAAGGCGGCATTTGCCGCAGCCGGCGCATCGGTTGGATCAGGATACGGCGGGCTGCCTGGTGCTGGGGCGGACCAAGCCGGCACTCGCCGCTTTGGGCGCGGTTTTCGCCAAGGGGCTGGCGGTGAAAACCTATTGGGCGGTGGTGCAAGGCGGGCCGGCTGAGGATGCGGGGGAGATCGCCTTGCCCATCCGCAAGATCAGCACGCGTGAAAAGGGCTGGCGGATGGAAGCTCATGCGGATGGGCTGGCTTCGCTCACCCGCTGGCGCTGCCTGGGGCGTGGTGCTGGCATGGCTTGGCTGGAATTGGCGCCGCAGACGGGGCGGACGCATCAATTGCGCGTGCATTGCGCGGCGATGGGATGGCCGATTTTGGGTGATGCGCTTTACGGCGCGGGTGGGGCTGGTGGCTTGCATTTGCTGGCCCGCGCCATCGCATTGCCGCTTGAACCGCCGTTGCAGGCCGAAGCGCCACCACCGTCGCATATGGAAGGCGCGTTGCGGGGATGTGGCTGGCACCAGCAGGTGTAGTGGCTGCGTTCACTTCACGGCGAGAGATCATCCAACCATGATGGAAAGCGGCCGGTTATGTAGAAGAAAATCATGACGTAGCCTGCCTTAACGCAGTGCCAAATCACAAAGAGTGACCAAGCCCAAAGACCAGGCAAAAAAGCGAGTCCCGGCACAATAATTGGATGAATCAAGCGCCGACCAATCTGAAATTCATTCAATCCCCAGGAGAGAGGTATCAACAAAATCGCCAAGAACACGAAGGGGAAACCGATCCCTCCATTCTGTATATATTTTTTCGTTCTCTGATGGTCGACGAGGGTCGTTGCGCCCCCCCGGCGAAGAAAATGTATAGTCACGAAAATCAGGACCACCAAAGACGAAACAAACGCTAGATCTATCGCTGATATGAAGGCGTCACAGCGAAAAGGGCGCTGCGCAAACAAGGATCGTTCCGCAACACACAGAGTATCGGGCAAAATAAATATCATCGAATAAAGGTTACGCAAAAAAGAGGCAAAATAGAAAACCGGCCAAGATACCAAGAAAAATAGAATAAAAATGAGGCTCGGGGCATCACGGATACGCTTCACAAAACTTGCTTCTGGTCCGAGGGGCTCATGCGCAATCGTGCCCTTGTCCCACCAAACCCAGTTCTGAAACGTATCGCGCGACCTGAGTAAATCCGCCAATGCTGCATGCGATAGAGGCGCATCCTGCGGTGACGTCGCAATTCTCTGCCGCCAGAAATCGCGAACGCTCTCCGGCGTCCATCCGCCGGGCGGTATGGGCGGCATGGGTGGTGACCGGCCAAGAAATATCGCCCACCAACTCGGTTTGGATGTCTGTGACCCAAGCATGACACCAAGCTTGCCGGAGAGGTATGGTTAACGCAAGCTGACACGACGGGGGAAAGACCAACATGATATCTCGCAGAAAAATCATCACTGGCGCGGCCGGCTTGGCCGCCTTGGGCAGCGCCGCACCAGCGCGCGCTTGGGAACCATCGCGGCCCATTCAATTGATTGTCGGCTTCGCGCCAGGCGGCGGCGCGGATTTGGCCGCGCGTGCGATTGCCGAGGCTTCTTCGCGCTTTTTCCCGACCCCGATTGTGGTGATGAACCGCCCCGGCGCGGGCGGGGCGATTGCCGCGCAGCAAGTGGCGGGCATGTCGCCGGATGGGCTCAATCTGCTGGTCGGTGGCGGCAGTGAGAGCATCGCGCTGCCGGCCTTCCGGGACCTGCCTTATGATCCCAAGAAATCCTTCCGCGCCATCATCCGCATCACGCGCCAGCCACTGCTGATTGTCGCCCGGCGCGGTGGGCGATTCGCTGATTTGCAAAGCGTGATTGAAGCCGCGAAGCGCGCACCTGGTGCCATTCCGCATGCCTCATCCGGCCAGGGTTCGATTTATCATGCGGTGTTTGTGTTGCTGTCGCGTGCGGCGAACATCGAATTGCTGCATGTGCCCTTCACGGGCGGCGCGCCAAGCTTGCAGGCGTTGATGGCGAATACGGTGGAATTGGCGGTACTCGCCCCGGAAGAAATGGCCGGGCTTGCCAATGCCGGTGAAATCCGCCCGCTGGCGGTGGCCTCAGCGGCGCGTATTCCGGGCTATCCTGATGTGCCCACACTCCGCGAATTGGGCTTTGACGTGGTTATCGAAAACATGAAGGGGCTGAATGCGCCGGCCGGCTTGCCGGATGAGATTTACACCAGCCTGCATGATCGCTTCCGTCAGGGCATGCAGGCGCCGGCCTGGAAAACATTCTTGGAGCGCACCGGCGCCATGGATGGCTATCTGGATGGCCCTGCCTATCAGCGCGCCATGGATGATGTGCTGGATTCGCTCAAGGCGGCGTTGGCCAGATAAGCCTAACGCGCGCTGGGGATCACACTATCCCCAGCCCTGCCTTCCAGCACCGCATCAAATAGTTTTATCTGTTGCGGCAGGCAGATGGTTTGCAGATCATAACGTTCAAGCAAGGTCCATCGCGCGGCCTTGCGGATTGGCTCGTAGCGATCCGGGTGCGCCAGCGCGTCCACCACGGTCTCGGCCAATGCGGCGGAGTCATAAAACGGCACCAGTAACCCGTTCACACCATGTTCGATCACTTCCTGCACGGGCGGTGTTGCTGAGCCAACAACCAAAGCCTCGCACCCCATGGCTTCGATCATGGACCAGGACAGCACATAGGGATATGTCAGATAGACATGCGCGCGCGTGATGCGAAATAGCGCGAGCAAAGCCGGGTGCGGAATGCGCCCGGTGAAATGCAGCCTTGTCAGATCAAGCTTGTCGCCCAATTCTCCCAGCAAATGTTCCCGCCAGGAACGCCCATCCGCAGGTTTCGGGCCATAGCCGCGCGCCTCTCCCCCCACCAGCACCACTTGCGCTTGCGGGCGACGCGCCAGGATTTCCGGCAAGGCGCGCATGAAAACATCAAAGCCGCGATAGGGTTCCAGATTGCGCGAGACAAAGGTGATCACCTCATCACCGCGCTTGATCACGCGGCCATTGGGCAGTTTCACATGATGCGCGCCCATGGGGGTCGCCACTTCGCTATTCACCCCTTCATGCACCACGGAAATCTTGTGCCGGAAAACTTCGGGATAGCGGCTGCGCTGGTAATGCGTGGGGCTGACGCCCCAATCCATCGCCTCCAGCGCCGGGGTTTGTGGCAGGTTCAACATCCGCGTGCGTGCTGCTTCATCCAATTCCACCTTATGCGCTGGGTTGAAACCAACATCGCCGCCCGAGGTGGTGAAGTGGAATTCGCAGTAATGCAGCAATTTTGCATTGGGGAAGATATCAGGCAGGAACATGCCTTCCCCCCAGCCGGGGTGACAGCAGATGATATCGGGGCGGAAGCCTTTGCTCCGCAGATCGACCAAACTCCGCGCCACATTCTGGGCGCGGCGGATGGAAGCCTCCATGGAGCGCAGATAGTGATGCGTTTTGTCCCCGGCACCTTGCGGTTCCGGGTAGCGGATATGGGTGAGACCGGGCAGCGAGATGTTTTCACGCTCTCCCAGGCCAATCACCCGGGCGCCCGGACGCGCGGCGATCACCGGCGCCAGATGGCGGTATTGGCCGGGGAAATTCTGATGAATGAACAGCGCCTGAACCAAGCAATCACACCCTGAAGTGAACCGCCGTTAAATCCGCCATTTGCCGGGTGCGCGCAAATGCCCCCTTGGCGCGGCAGCACGAACCCCTGAGAATGGCGCCAGATCAGGAGAGAGACACCCCATGACATTCGATTTCACCGGCAAGAAGGTTTTGGTCGCGGGCGGCAGCCGCGGCATTGGGCGTTCCATCGCGCTTGGCTTCGCCGCCGGCGGGGCCGCGGTTTCCATCTGCGCCCGCAGCGCCGCAGGTCTGGAAGCAACGCGGGCCGAAATCGCTGCCCGTGGCGTGCAGGCCCATGCGCAGCCGGCGGACCTGGCCAATCAGGCGCAAATCGAAGCCTGGGTGGCGGCTGCGGCGGCTGCGCTTGGGGGCGTGGATGTGCTGGTGAATAATGCCTCGGGCTTTGGCATGGCCGATACGGAAGAAGGCTGGCAGAAAAGCCTGGATGTGGATGTGATGGCGACGGTCCGCGCCTCCCGCGCCGCTTTGCCTTTTTTGCGCGCGGCCAAGGGGTGCATTGTGAATACCACCTCCATCTCCGGCCTTGGGCCATCGGTGCGCACGCCGGCCTATGCGGCGGTGAAGGCGCTGGTCATCAATTACACGGCATCGCAGGCCGCGGGCCTGGCCAAGGATTCCATTCGCGTGAATGCGATTGCACCTGGCTCGATCGAGTTTCCGGGCGGCATGTGGGAAGAACGCAAAACCACCGATCCCACGCTTTACGGGCGCATCCTGGCCAGCATCCCCTTTGGCCGCTACGGCACGCCGGAAGAAGTCGCCAATGCGGCGCTGTTCCTGGCCTCGCCCTTAGCGGGCTGGATCACCGGGCAGACCATTGTGGTGGATGGCGGCCAGACCCTGGGCTGAGGGATCATCCATCGGGTGAATTAAAAACTTCAAAATTATGAGTTGGACAACTTGCCGGGGCTGGCTTACTCAGTTCGGCAGAGTGCCAGAGGGGCCTGTGAAGGGCCGCCTCAGGCGCCATATCAGTGGGGCGGGCTTCGCCCTCGATCATAGCCAGTAGCGGAGAGAGACATGGACACGAACCAAAGCATGGGCAAATGCCCAGTGATGCATGGCAAGCCAACTGCGGCGCGGTTCACCACCCGCGCCAATAATGATTGGTGGCCCCATCAGCTGAATCTGCGCATCCTCAGCCAGCAATCCGCCAAATCCAACCCGATGGATGCGGGCTTCAGCTATGCTGAGGCGTTCAAGAAGCTCGACCTGCAAGCGCTGAAGAATGACATTTTTGCACTGATGACGGTCTCGCAACCCTGGTGGCCGGCGGATTACGGGCATTATGGGCCGTTCTTTGTGCGTATGGCCTGGCATGCTGCCGGCACCTATCGCACCGCCGATGGCCGTGGTGGCGCCTCCACGGGCGCGCATCGCTTCGCGCCGGAGAATTCCTGGCCCGATAACGCGAATCTCGATAAGGCGCGCCGCCTGCTGTGGCCGGTGAAGCAGAAATACGGCAACAAGATTTCCTGGGCTGATTTGTTCATTTTGGCTGGGAATTGCGCCATTGAATCCATGGGCTTGAAGCCCTTCGGCTTTGGCGGTGGGCGCGTGGATATCTGGGAACCGGAACAGGATATCTACTGGGGTACGGAAGAAATTTGGCTTGATGATGCGCGTATCACGGGTGATCGCATTCTTGAAAGCCCGCTCGCTGCCGTTCAGATGGGCCTGATTTATGTGAATCCGCAAGGGCCAAATGCCCAGCCGGACCCGATCGGCTCTGGCCGCGATATTCGCGAAACCTTTGCGCGCATGGCGATGAATGATGAGGAAACCGTTGCACTGGTCGCCGGTGGCCATACCTTCGGCAAGTGTCATGGCGCCGGCCCCGATAGCCATGTGGGCCCGGAACCCGAAGCCGCGCCGCTTGAGCAGATGGGCTTTGGCTGGAAGAACGGCTTCGGCACCGGAATGAGTGGCGATGCGATTACCAGCGGCATTGAAGGCGCTTGGACCACTAATCCGATTAAGTGGGACAATAACTATTTTGAGAACCTGATGAACCATGATTGGGTGCTGACGAAAAGCCCGGCTGGTGCGCATCAGTGGATTCCTGCCAATGGTGCTTTGGCTGATGCCGTGCCGGATGCGCATGATCCCACGAAGCGCCATGCGCCGATCATGACCACGGCGGATATGGCGATGAAGCTGGACCCGGCTTATGGCCCGATTTCGCGCCGCTTCCTGGCGAACCCGGATCAATTCGCCGATGCCTTCGCGCGCGCCTGGTTCAAGCTGACGCATCGCGATATGGGGCCGAAGGTCCGCTACCTTGGCACGGATGTGCCGAAGGAAGAGCTGATTTGGCAGGACCCGGTGCCGGCGGTGACGCATAAGCTGGTGGATGCCGCTGACATTGCGGCGCTGAAGGCGCAAATCCTGGCGACTGGCTTGGCGGTTTCCGAATTGGTGGCAACCGCTTGGGCTTCCGCTTCCACCTATCGTGGTTCGGATCGTCGCGGTGGCGCCAATGGCGCGCGCATTCGCCTCGCACCCCAGAAGGATTGGGAAGCCAATCAGCCGGGGCAGCTTGCGAAGGTGCTGACGGCGCTGGAAGGCGTGCAGAAGGCCTTCAACGCTTCGGCTGCTGGCGGCAAGCAAGTGTCCTTGGCGGACCTGATCGTGCTGGGTGGTTGCGCTGCCATTGAAGCGGCGGCCAAGGCTGCCGGCCATGACGTCGCAGTGCCCTTCACCCCGGGCCGCACGGATGCGAGTGCTGCGCAGACCGATGCGGAAAGCTTCTCGGTGCTCGAGCCGGAAGCCGATGGTTTCCGCAATTACCGTAAGCTTGCCTATACGGTGAAGGCGGAAGAACAGCTGGTGGATAAGGCGCAGCTCCTGACGCTGACCGCGCCGGAAATGACCGTGCTGGTGGGCGGCATGCGTGCGCTGAATGCCAATGTTGGCCAGGCGCAGCATGGTGTTTTCACCAAGCGTCCGGGCCAGTTGACGAATGATTTCTTCGTCAATGTGCTGGACATGGCCACCGTGTGGAAGCCAGTGTCTGACTCGGCTGATATGTTCGAAGGCCGTGACCGCACCACCGGCAATGTGAAATGGACCGCGACGCGTGTGGACCTGGTATTCGGCTCCAACAGCGAATTGCGCGCCCTTTCCGAAGTTTATGCGCAGGACGACAATCAGGCGAAATTCGTGAAGGATTTCGTGGCTGCCTGGAACAAGGTGATGATGCTGGATCGCTTCGACCTCGGCTGAGGTCGCGTTTCAGGGATTTTGAAGGGGCGCCGGTCACAAGCCGGCGCCCTTTTTCATGCTTGACGCTCGTGGGTGGGTGGGGGACGCTTTCGGCCAGCCAATCGCATCATGCGGAGAGCCCCATGCCCGAACCCGATCCCGAAGCCGAATTCGATATGGCGCTGGCGCGTGCCGGTATTATTGTGCCACCAGAACGGCGTGCCGCGATGATGGAAGGCTTTCGTGCCTGGTGCGAAATGCGGGAGCTGCTGAATGAACCCATGCCGCTAGCGACTGAGCCGGCCTTTGGTTTGACGCAGCCGGCAGGTCCGCGAGCATTTTCAAGCAAAGCGGAATCGCTTGGCGACTCGGAAAATGCGACGAAACAAAACTTTAGAGGCGGTTCGCCGCGTCATGACGCGGCGGGGCGGCTCTAAATGAGCGCGCCTGTCCCCTCCCTCGCGGAAGCCTCGGCGGGCATTGCCGCCGGCACGCTTTCGCCCGTGGCGCTGACGGAAGCCGCTCTTGCGCGGATTGCAGCGCTTGACCCCAAGCTGAATGCCTTCATCACCCTGACCGCGGATCGCGCACGCCGCGCGGCGGCAGCGGCTGAGGCCGAAATCAAGGCTGGCAAAAAGCGTGGGCCACTGCATGGCATTCCTTATGCACTCAAGGATATCTATGATGTCGCCGGGGTGCGCACCACAGCGCACTCCAAGCTGTTGATTGATAATGTTGCGAAGGAGGACGCGACCACCACCGCCAAGCTGGAAGCGGCGGGGATGGTGTTGCTCGGCAAGCTTTCGACGCATGAATTCGCCCGCGGCGGGCCGACAGACGTGCTGCCCTTTCCCAATGCAAAAAACCCCTGGAACACAGCGCATTTCGCCGGCGGGTCCAGCAGCGGTTCCGGTGTTGCGGTCGCGTCCGGCATGGTCGGGCTTGCCATGGGCAGCGATACCGGCGGTTCCATCCGCTTGCCGGCCACGTTTTGCGGCGTGGTGGGGATGAAGGCGACCTATGGCGTGATCAGCCGGCGCGGTGTGGTGCCCCTTTCCTTCACACTTGATCATGCCGGGCCGCTGACCCGCACGGTGGAAGATTGCGCTTTGGCGATGCAGGTGCTGGCTGGGTATGATCCGGGTGATCCGGGATCGGCGCGTGAAGCCGTGCCGGATTACAGCGCGGATTTGCACAAGGGTGTCGCGGGGCTGACCATTGGCCGGGCACGCGCTTACGATATTGAAGCGGGCGTGGATGCGGAAATGATGGCGGCGGTGGATGCGGCGGCCGAAAAATGGCGCGCGATGGGCGCGAAAGTCGTTGATGTGGCGCTGCCGAGCAAGCAGCGCATGGATGCCTGCATTCAAACCATCTTGCTGGCCGAAGGCTTCGCCATTCATGGCGAATGGCTACGTATCCGCCCGCAGGATTATGGCCGCGTCACGCGCGAACGCCTGATGATGGGCGCTTTCGTCACCGGCGGCGAATATGTCCAGGCGCAGCGCC
The DNA here is from genome assembly GCA_020249285.1 of Roseomonas sp. Classification (GTDB taxonomy): domain Bacteria; phylum Pseudomonadota; class Alphaproteobacteria; order Acetobacterales; family Acetobacteraceae; genus Neoroseomonas. The sequence continues at coordinate 30,034 of JADCFX010000061.1, forward strand.
TGCGCCGCATTATCACCGCTGAGGTAGATGCGGTTCTAGCCGGTTGCGATGCCATTTTATGTGCCGGCAATCCCACTGCCGCGCCGCGCGTGGTGGATGTGGATGAGGGGCCCTTCCGCCGGTCCCACCCGATAACCGGCCCCTTTAACGCCACCGGCCATCCGGGGCTGGCGCTGCCCTGCGGTTTTGGCGCTTCGGGCCTGCCACTTGGGTTGCAATTGATCGGGCGGAGTTATGGGGAAGCCATGCTGCTGCGCATCGCGCACGCCTATGAACAGGCAGCAGGGTGGATGGCGCGGCGGCCTGACTTGCCGGCGTGACACCCGCCACGCTCACCGCGCTTTCCGGCACGGCGGCTACCTGCACCGGGATCGGCCTTGCGCGCTTTGCCTATGTGCCGCTGTTTCCGGCCATGGTCGCGGCTGGCTGGGTGGATGGTGCAGAGGCAGGACTTCTCGGTGCGCTTAACCTGACGGGTTATCTGATCGGGGTTGGGGCGGCGCGCGCCGTGGCGCGGCGCATTACCGTGCCGCGTGCGCTGGATGTTGGCATGGCATTCGCGGTATTGGCATTTGCCGCTTGCGCCTGGCATGGCGGCTTGGCCTGGCTTGGATTTTGGCGCTGCCTGGCGGGGATTTCGGGCGGCATGTTGATGGGCTTGGCGGGGCCTTCCGTGCAGGCGGTGACGCCGCCAGAGCGTAGGGGCCGCGCCGGGGGTATGGTGCTGTTTGGTGTCGGCGGCGGCATTACGCTTGGCGCGTTACTTGTGCCAATCCTGCTGCAAGGCGGCGTAGCGCTCGCCTGGCTTGGGCTTGCGATAGTGGTCTTGCTGCTTTGGTTAGTCATGCGCCCGCATTGGCCGCGTCCGCCAGCGGCGGAAACCGCCCCAGAAGGCCGCGCACCGCCGGCTTATGGCATCACTATCGCCTATGCGCTGTCCGGCGCGGGGTTGGTGCCGCCAATGCTCTACCTTTCGGACCTTGCGGCGCGGGGCAGGGGGCTTGGGGTGGAATTGGGCGCGGGCATGTGGGTGTTGTTTGGTCTGGGCTGCATCAGCGGCGCGCTTCTGGGGGGCAGGGCAGTGGATCGCTGGGGTGGGCGTTTCGCCATTTTCCTTTGGATGATCATCCAAAGCGCGGCGCTGGCGCTGGCCCTACCTCAGGCGCTTTGGGTACTGGTGCCGCTCGGGCTGGTTTCGGGCCTTGCCGCGCTTGGCATCACCACCGTTGCCTTGGCGGCAGCACGCGAAAGGGCCGGCGCGCTCGCTGGCGTGATCTGGGTACGCGTGACGGCGAGCTTTGCCGTGGCGCAGGCGGTGGCTGGTTTTGCCCTGGCGGCGCTATTTCGCGCGACCGATGAAAGCCACGCCGCGGTATTTGCTGCGGGGCTGGTGCTGACACTCGCGGGTTTGGTGGTGGCCTGGGCGGATTGGCGCTGGCGGTGGGCGTAAACCGTTACGCCCGCCCACGGGTCACAAGACGTCCCGGCTTTTCCCCGGTTGCTCCCTTGCCGGCGACAAAGGTGGAAACACCATTGGCCCAGACTTCTTCAATCCCGGCGCTTTCCTGCTTCGGGTTTTCAAAGGTGGCGCGGTCAATCACCGTCTCCGGATCGAACATCACCAAATCCGCATAAGAGCCTTCGCGGATCACGCCGCGATCCACCATGCCGAAAACCGCCGCCGGGCGCCCGGTCATTTTATGCACGGCAGTCTCCAGGCTGAACAACCGCAATTCGCGCGCATAAAGCCCCAGCACGCGCGGGAAAGTGCCCCAAAGCCGCGGATGCGGGTGCGCATCATGCGGAATGCCGTCAGAGCCAATCACCGACATCGGATGCGCCATGATGCGGCGCACATCGGCTTCATCCATCTGAAAGGTGATCTGGCCCGCCGGCAGCAGGCGTTCAGCCGCCATGCGGATATCCGTATTCCAGCCGCGCGCAATGTCGGACAAATACTTGCCAGCCATTTCCGGATGCGGGATGGACCAGGTGATCATCACCTTCACATCATCGCGCAGCCGGTCGGGCATTAGCACGGTGGAGCCCGCCGGATAGGGATAGACATCAAAGCAGACTTCCTGGCTTTGCGCATAGGCATCAATCAGCGCAAGCGTCTGATTGGACCGCCCGTAGTTTTCCGGCATGGAGCATTTATGGTGGCTGATCCAAACCGGGCAGCCGACACGATCACCGATTTTCAGCGTTTCTTCGATGGAAGCGCAAACGCGATCCGCCTCATCACGCATATGGGTCACATAGATGCCGCCATAGGCGCGTAAAGGTTCAGCAACCGCGATCACTTCTTCCGTGGTCGCGTGCATATTCAGCGGATAATAAAGGCCGGTGGAAAAGCCCGAAGCGCCTTCCGCCAAGGATTGCTTCACCCGCAGCCGCATACGTTCGATTTCGCCATCATTGGCAACGCGCATCACATCGCCATCCATGGCTTCCACGCGCATGGTCTGGTGGCCGACCAGCGCATAGGTATTCACTTCCGAGCCCTGCTTTTTCAGCTCATGCGCGTAATCACCGAAACTATCGAAGCGCCACCAGCCATCTTCGCCAATCAAATCCAGCGGCGGCGGCGGGCGCTTGGTGAAACGCGCAGGCGAAAGGCTGACACCGCAATTGCCAACCACCACAGTTGTCACACCCTGGCTGATCTTGCAGGTCATGCAGGCGGGCCCGCACAGCACGGCGCGGTCATCATGCGTGTGGCTGTCAATGAAGCCGGGTGCGACTGCCTTGCCGCCCGCCATCACTTCGCGGTCGGCGCTGGCGCCGCCCAAATCACCCACCGCCACAATACGGTCGCCAGACACACCAATATCCCCAATTCGGCTTGCGCCGCCGGTGCCATCAATGATGGTCGCATCGCGGATGATCAGATCGCAGCGGAGAGCCATGGCGCAGTCCTGGGATGGGATGTTGCTGATCGAGGCATCATGACGCAGCGGCCGGCTTCAGGAAACCCCATATGCTGACCTTGGCCTTGCCGCGCATTATTTGCGGTGTGCGGAGGCGGGCGCAGCCAGTTCCATGGCCTTTTCAGCGCCCAACAGGATATCGGCGATCCTAATCACATCATGGCGCTGCAGCCCGCCACCATCCAGCCCATTCAAAATGGATCTAAGCTTCACAGCGTGGCTGACTTTTAGCTTGTCGAAGGCTTCAAAGCGCCCGGCACGGCGCCCGGCTTCTTCCAAGCGCCCGAGCGCCCGCGCCAGAATCTCAATATTCAGTACAACAGCAGCTCGGCGCTTGGCATTGGGTTCGTTTAGGGCAGGCAAGAATTGACGTTGGATGATCTGCTGCGTGACTTCCTTGATCGCCTCTCCGATATCCTGCATAAGCGGAGTGATCACGGCCTGCCGCTCCTTGCTGCGACCCGACAATAAGTTTTCGAATTCCTTGAGTAGTGCAACATATTCCGCCGCGATATGCGCAGCGCGCACCGGGTCCTCGGCCGGTAGTATCGGCAAGGGAGCAGTCTGCAATTCCCTCAGCTTCTCATCGGCAATGTTGCTGGCAATCGGGGATAGCCTTGCCGCAGTCGCCAATACGGACCCCGGGCTTTGCGCCCGATCGAGCAGGCTCAATAGGGCGATGCTGAAAACGGCCTCCCCCTCCTCCGCGGGTCCTTTGAGCGCAGCTGCAACCAATTCGGACGACGGTCCAGAAAAGCAGGCGAGCTTCGCCTCCCAAATCCCATCCGCGTGGCGCCAAATGCCGGCCGCCAGCTCAAGCAATTGCTCGCTTTGCGCCGCATCAAGCCCAGCCGCCGGCAGGCCCTTTGGAAAGGAGAGGGTCGGCGCCAAGCGTGCGGCTTCGGCCCAAAGGGTCCGCCCCTCCGAGTCCACCTGAAGTACATCAAAAAAGCTACGGCCGCCAAGATTGGCGGAAATCTTCTCCGCCTCAGGCCCCATTGCGGCCCGAATCGCCTCGGAGATCGGCATCAGGGCCGGCCGCGGGAGTTTGGCGCTGCCCATGCTCCACTCCTTCAAGGGCACTACCGCACCGTCAAAGGGCAGAAACAGGATACGCGCAAAGGTAATGGGCCGGGGGGGGCGCAACAGCTTCAGGCGCGGACGCGCGGCTTCAATAATCGGGTCAAGCATCGTGCGGGAAGGCACTGCCTCAAGCACCGCCACAACCTGCTGCAGCACCGAATCCGATGCCCTCGAAGCACGTTTTGAAATACGTGTAAGCGCATCCTCGCCCTTACCGCCCTCATCCGACCCTTGGGTTAGGGAACGGGTGGACTGCACCAAATAGGCTTCACGCAGCTTCTTCGCCTCGGACCCCAGCGAGATCGCATGCGTCCCGGTAAGTAGGGTTTCGTTCCGTGCGATGAATTCCAAGGGGCGACTGCGCCGCCAATCCAAGCCCTGGATCATGGCGGGCGACTCAAGGCGCAGGCTGGAACCACCTTCAGGAAAGCCAGCCCAGCCTTCAACTTCCTTTGGCAGCTCCGGCACCAGATGGCTCATTTCCCAGAAAGTCGCTTCTCGATCCGAAGGTTCTGATTGTCGCCACAAGGCGATGATGATGTCCCAGCCATCCAGCAGCCATTGCGGGCGGGATGCACGGCGCAGCACCGAGGCCTGATCGCGCTGCCAAGCACGCAGCAGGATGGTGGTATCATCAAGCACCCGATCAAGTTCATTGATCGCAGCCTGGGTGCATATCAAGGTAAGCTTGGCCTTGCGCAGAAGGAACTCTGCGCGAAGCCCGCGCGCATTGTCGCGTCCGGGTGCAAGCCATTGATCAATCTCTTTGATGAATGATTGCAACTCCGCCATCGCCGCCCGGGTATGCCCGGTGACCGAGTCGTCACGCTTGCCGAGCGGCATGAAAACGCTGGCAAGGGCCTCGATCGCGGCTTCCACCGCTTCTGTCGTCATGGAATAGCGCTTCGCGATACGCGCGACTGCCTTGCCAATGCGGGGGCGAAGATAAATCAGGCTTTCCTGTTCCGGTGGTACTTTTGCCTCAGCCGGAAGCTCGGTGCGGCGTATCAGGTCAGTCAGCAGCAGAAAAAACATACGTCGCAGGGCGGTGGTATCGGCAGTCTTCTGTTCATCTGCCCATGCTATTGCAGCGCGCCCGCGCCAGCCCTCTGCGGCGATGGCGATCATCGCTTCGCGTATTTTCTCCGGCGCAAAATCCGACAGTTCCCGCAATTTCTGCCATAACGCCTGATCATGAGCTGTCAGCCCCGGGGCTGCGAGTAGTTTTGCGCCCGGCAGCGGGCTAATGTCCGGCTGTCCCGATGGATTGGCCAGGATCAGGTCCGGGGGGCCACCTGCGCGGGGCCGCGGAAGGCGTGCCCCGAATAGCTGCGGCGTCGTGAAGGCCACAATGGCGCCCCGTTCCGCAAATCCCGCGGGATCAGCATGGGGTTGCAGAGCCGGTTTCGACGATTGAGGACCTAGGCTTGCTGACATGACCCTTGGTTACGTTTGAGGGGACCCGGAAATGACCGAGCTAACGGTTGATTGAGAAGTTTAGGCGATCCTTGGCGCTTGGCCAAGCGTTCTTCCGGGGGCGGGAGAAGGCTTCAGTCTGGATCAGCCAAGATAGGCCAGCGCTGCCTCTGGCCCCAGAAGAATTTCCGCCAATCGCGCCAGATCAAGCCGTGTCATGCCGCCTGGTTCAAGGGCCCGTCTGGCCGCCTCAAGCGCGGCGGCGATACGCTGGGCGGCACCATCATACCCGTGGTCAAGGCCGTAACGCCGGCCTATGGATTCGATGCGCCGCAGGGCGCGTGCCTGGCGTTCTACAGCCAGTATGAGTTCTGGCGTCGCTGCGGCGGATAAGGACGGCAATTGACGAAGAATATGGGTTTCAAGCCCATCCTCATAGGCTAGCCGACAGGTTACTTCAGCTTCCTGACGTAGCTGCACCAATCTTGCACCACGGCGCGGATTGCGCGTGGTAGGCGCATTTTCAAGATCCTGAAACGCCCGCCCAAAGGCTTCAGCGAAGGAGGCTGCGGCGATAAGGTCTTCACTAGGGAGTTGGACGCGCGCCCTTTCCAACCACTCATCTACGGCCGTATCGGCGATGCTGGCTGCTTTGTCCGAAAGCCTTGCGGCTTCCCTGGCGACCTGACCCGGGCTTGTTGCCTTTAGCATTAGCGTTGCCAGCGCCATGGTAAAGGCTGGTGAAACTTCATCGGCCATGGGCGCAAGGGCGGCGCGCACCGCGTCATCCGGCGGTCCCCATCCTGCCAGTTGCACCGCCGCCCAGATTGGCCCTGCATGCCGCCATACACCCGCTGCGAGTTCCACCAGAGGTGCGAAATCATCAGGACGCAAGCCGGTTCGTTCCCAGCGCGGTCCGGGCGTGAGGTCAGACGCCAAACGCGCTGCCGCGGCCCAAAGGGGTCTGCCCGCGCGATCCACGTCTGCGATATCGTGAAAGAATTTTCCTTGGAAGGAGGCTTCTATTCGCTGGGCTTCCTGCCCCATAGCCATGCGAAGCGCCTCCGCAATGGGAGGCAGGGCGCAGCGTGGCAGGCGAGTGTCATCCCTTTGCCAATCCCTATTGTCGGAAATGGCGCCATCCAAAGGAAGAAAAAGCAGGCGCGTGAACTGAAGGCTGCGCGATGGCCTTATTTGCTTCAGCCTGGGGCGTGCTGCATCAAGCAGCCGATCCGCCTCAGAACGATCCGGCAGGCGGTCAAGGATTTCAATAACCTTAGCCAAAGCCATGTCAGATGCCGATGCAAGGGCATGAACAAAATGCCGCGTTTCAGCAAGCGGATTCCTGGCCCGCTGTTCATTCTTGCCGCCAATATCCTTGGCCTTTTCCCCGGAAAGCTTTGTGGTCTTGGTGGTAACGCCCATGCCGGGTCGTAAGATATTCGACTTTTTTCCGATGATCGGCTTGCCACGCGTTTGGCCGCTACTGAAGCAGAGGTTTTCGTTCCGCGCGATCATATCAATCACGCATCCGCTCCGCCAATCTTCGAACTGATTAACAATTCTGACTTTGCGTCGTTCCTGCGCCATATCCGGCTGGAAGCCCAACCACCCAATGACCTCCTTGGGAAGGATTGGCGCCAGCACCGCCATTTCCATAATGGCGGTATTTTTGTCTGAAGGCTCGGCAGCATTCCAAATGCCAAGAAGCGTACCCCATCCGTCAAGCAGCCAATCAAGCCGCGTCAGTTCGTGAAGAATTTCTTGCCTGTCTTGCTGCCAAGCATGGATGGTGCCGAAAGTATCGCCCATCAAACTGTCTAACTGTTCGGCGGCAATATAGGCACAATCAAGCGTCAATTGGAGCGATTTCTCCACGAGAGTCGAAGAACCAAAAGCTACATGTGCCGGCAAGTTGCTCCGCCAGCTTTCGATCGACGCGGCCAGGGTCTGCAGTTCGGCAATCATCTGGCGTGACGGCGCCAGATTATTGTCCTGTGGCATACCCAGGCCATTAAATGCCCTTGCCAATTCCTCAAGTGCGGCGGCAACGGCTTCTGTCGTCATGCGAAGGCGCTGGGCGCAGGCCAGCACGGCGCGTTGGCCGCGTAAGGCGATCTGTCTAGGATCATCCAATTCCGGAGAGGGAAGGCCGGCTGCCTTCCCTTCCATTTGTTTAATAAGTCGCAACAAAAAACCAAAATTGATGCGCTTGGCACGGTCTTCACGCGACTGGCGCGCCTCATTCACCGCAAGGATCGCTGTGCGTCCGGCATGCCCTTCCATTGACGCGGTTTCCGCCGCATTGCGCACAATACCGGGGCTGAGGATGGGTTCGTCACGCAGCAGGCCCCAAAGACGCCGATCATGCAGCGTTGGAGCGCAAATCTCGGGAATGGATGCCCATGGAAGTATGTAGACTCCCTCTCCACCCGAAGGATTGGGGATCAATACCTCAAGACCATTGCCATCCTCCTGAGGGCGCGCGCGGGCGCCAAGTAATATTGGCGTGGTGAAGGGGACATTTACACCGCGATCAATAAAAGTCACCGGTTCATAGAGGTTTGGGCTTAGGTGATGGAGGTCATATGCGGGTTTGGCGTTCACGAGAAGGAGTTTTGCATGAAGTTCTTAAAAATTCGGGAATGACCTGCTTGCGTAGAACAATACGATTACGCACCATGACGTGGTGAAAAGATACCGACCCAAATTACGGGGCGCTGCTTCATGGCCTATCTGCCGCTTAAGTGCGCAATGAAGCCGCTTTTTCACCTTATTTTTACGGTCGGGAATTCTTCTCTCGCCCAAGGAGAATTTCGCCAAGGCGCGCCAGATCCATCGCGGTGATCCCAAGCTGCGCCTTGATTTTTTCGGCAGCCGAAAATGCCCTGACGAGGCGTTGATGGATTTCCTCATAGGCGGGGTCATTGCCGAAATGCCGTCCCAGGATTTCAAGGCGATGCGCTGCACGCGCATGGATCTCAAGCATCAGGAAGCGATCATCAGAATAGGCTTCCGGGCTCGGCTCAAGGGCGGGCAGGATTTCCTCCTCAATGATTTCAAGAAGCATTTCACGACTATGCTCCTCAAGCCGCCAAAAAAAGGCAGAAAGCTGTTGGCGCCGCCGCGGGATCTGGAAAAGCGGCGTAAGGGCCAATGCTTCCAGTGTCTTGCCGATTTCCTCCGCACGGGTTGTCGCTTCGATCAGATCCTGTTCTGCAAGCTTGGGCAACGCTGTTTCGATCCATTCTTCCAGGCTTTGGATCACTATTTCTGAAATACCGGGCGGCATGCCTGAGGCAAGGGAAGTGAAGGCCGCAGCATTTTCTGAAGAAAGAAGCAGGGTACGAAAGGCAGCGCGAAAGATATCGGCGCCTTCATTGGCTGGTCCGGTCAGAGCGCTACGGAGCAGACCGGTTGAAATCGGTGCGGTTCCTTGGCGGAGGACTTCCCAAAGTGATCCCGCATGGCGCCAAACGCCTGCTGCAAGGCGCATCATCGTGCGAAAATCTTCAGGCGTGAAGCCTTCATCAGCCCACCGAGAGCCTGGTGTGATTTTTTCGCAAAGCCGGGCCGCCGCTGCCCAAATCAGGCGTCCATAATGCTCAACAACGGCCAGGTCTGAGAATAGCGCGTTGCGCGTTGCCTCATTGGCTTCGGTCAAATGACTGTCCGGCAGTTCGCGCAGCAGCGCTAAAATAGGTTTCAGGGCAGCGCGCGGGATCGTTGCCGGGTTCTGGCGCCAGGCCGCCTGATTCACTAATGCCCCCGAAAGCGGCAGGAAAAGAAGCCGCGTCATGGTCACCGGGCGTGGTGGGCGAAGCCGCGCCAGCCTGGGGCGGATGTCGGTCAACAGGTCGTCAAGCTTTGTCCTATCTGGCAGGCGATCAATCATGGCAATGATACGAAGTACGTTTTCGTCACTGGTTCCGCTCAGGTTTGCCGCCAGCCCACCAACCCCTGCGGTGGCCACCGGCTGTTGAGCTTGAGCGCTGTCTTGCCTTTCAGGGGTGGGTGGTTTTCTTGTGCCTTTGGCGGTGTATTTGGCTATCCGCACACGCCCTTGCCTAGTTGCAGGCCGAAGGCCCGCTTCGGTCATGCGGTTTTCGTAATTCAGGGTAAAGCCGATCAGGCCTTCATTGCGTGCGGTTATTTCAAGATGACGCCCGGTGCGCCAATCGGCGCCTTGGGAGATCACGCGCGCGAGCCGCAGCGGCGCAGATTGTGCCTGGTCCGAGGCGAACCAGTCATGAACCTCACGCGGGAGAGGCGGCACGAATAAGGCCAATTCCCAGACCGCTGTGTGACGCAGTTCCGGCGGGGTGCGGCGCCAGATCGCAACCAACACGCCCCAACCATCCAGTAGCCATTCCGTTCGTCTGGCCCTGTCAAGTACTTTGGCTGCGTTGATCCTTGGCCGGGCAAGCAGATCCACCATATCGCCAAGGCGCGCTTCAAGTTCCGCGTAAGCAAGCTCCACAAAATACAAAATTGTCTCGGTCGCGCTGATCAGGAAGCGGAGTGCTGGGGCTTCGCCATCCTTTTCGTCTTGTTCAAGGCAGCCCCGGAATTCCGTGAGCATGGAGGCGATTTCCTGCTTAAGGCGGATCAGTGGCGCCATTTCGGGCGCCACCGAAGGGCCAAGGCAGGAAAGGCTCGCGGCAAGCGCGCGAAGTGATTTGATCACTCCGGGATCAAGTGTCTCAAGTATTTTTTGTGCTTTTGGCTGCTGTTGATCAGCAGCGCCTTGCGTGGAAGCGTGCAACAGGCTTGCGGGTGGTGCCCCGGCAAGCTGGGCTGCGAATTGCGCAAGCAGTATTTTCTCATTGCGCTGTTCTTCCGCCAGTGCTTTCTTTGCTGCGCTGGCGACGTTCCGCCCTGCCATGCCTTCGCTGGCCACCTTCAGCGCTTCACGGCGTATGAATGTTGGATGGCACTCTTCCGACTTCGAAAGAATATCCCACAATCGCAAATCGAACAGGGTGGGCGCACCAATATCGGGCAAGGCGCGCCATGGCATGACGTAGCTGCCCTTTGTCTGCGCAGGATTGACCAGGATGAGCTCGAAGCCACGGCCACCTGCATCCTGGCGGATTCGCGCCCCTAAAAGCCTATGGCTGGTGAAGGGCACGCTCGCGCCAAGTGATGCGAAGGAGGCTACTTCTTCGGACGAAGGTTTGGATTCTTCAGGTGTCATGATTTTGGGCAAGCGCCATTTCGAATGTGGCGCCGACGGGGCGCGCGACCTTTTGAGGGCGCGCCAAGCAGGCTATTCCTTGCCGGGCGCGGAATTCAGCTAATCCGGGAGTGTGGAGGGCTTCCAATGCGGGCAATGCCGGCCGTCGTTCTGCCATCACCGGTCTCTCAGCCCCTGGCGACGTGCGCGAGAGAGAAACCGTTCCGCCGCATCATGGCCGATCAGGATCTCCTCGATCCGTGCCACTTCCATGGTAGTCATCGCGGACCCACCTTCCCCCTGCTGTCGCCTTTCAATATTTGCGCGAAACTCCTCCTGAAGGTCCTCATAGGGCTTCGGCGATCCGATGCCACGGCCCGTATCTTCCAGGCTACGCGCTATCCTTGCCATACTCTCGATCTCCCCCAAGGTGTCACTATCCGCGGAAGTCATTTCAAGTAGTGCTTGAATCACGTATATTGAAACAACTTCCCGGTAGCTTGTTCGGCAGAATTGATCGAGGTTACGCCGATGCGCAACAAGCACTTTTGCATCAGTCTTGGCCGTAATGCGCGGCAAGGCTTCAAGCGCTGCAATCACGGCGCCGATTTCCTTGGCAAGGCGCGCGCTGGTCCCGAAATCATCCTCAGCCAATTCTGGCAAGGTTGCGCCAACCCAGTTGTTCAGCACAGCCTCAACCACCGGAAGGGCTGGTGCCGGCAAGTCTGTCAGTAGGGCGACAAAATTCGAAGGGCGTTCGGCACGTTGCAGAAGAGTATCAAGGGCGGCAGCGAAGACCAGGTTCCCCTCATTTGCGGGACCGATCACTGCGGCACGTAAGGCTTCCGGCTGACAATCACCAACAACCTGTTGCATGCCATCCCATAGTGGCCCTGCATGACGCCACAAAGCACCCGCCAAAAAAATGATAGCGTCGAAATCCGGCTCAGCCAATCCTGCGCGCGACCAGGCGGCATTATAGACAAGACGCGGTGCCACAGCGCCTGCCGCGTACCACAATGGACGACCAGTCCGATCAATTAGCTTTTCATCTTCAAGGTTACCACCGCGCAAATGTACCGATAACGTATCGAGCTGGGAGCCCAGGACTTGGCTCAGCGACTCCAACAATGGGCCGAGCGCCGTGCGTGGAATGCGACCTTCCGTCCGCCGCCATTGCAATGGATCCATCAGCGCTCCGCCAAGAGGCAAGAACAGCAATCGCATGAGGCTTGCGGGCCGTGGCGGGCGCAGGCGCCTTAATCGCCGCAGTGATGGCCCAAGAAGACGCGCGTGGATTTCAGGATCGGCGAGCTTATCCACCAACGCCACAACCTGGCTCAATTTCTTATCAGACGCGGTTTCGATTTTGCCGCGCAGCGCACGGGTTTCCCCTAAAGCATTGGTCCTGCTTCCTTGTCTCGCAGGCTTGGCCTTTTCAACGCGTACTTCTTTCGAAATGGGCGCTTGGGCGTCCCCGGGGATGATCTCTCGATCTGAGGTTTCCGCTTGTTGATTTTTGCGTTCCAGGCTGGTCTTGCCGCGCGGCAACACCATTGGAGAGATGCGGTTTTCGTAAGCAATGGAAAAACCGATCAGGTTTTCATTACGCGCGACCAGGTCCATCATGCTGCCAGTGCGCCAATCTGATTTGTCGCGCACAACTTGGGTAATCCGCCGCGGCAAGTCCCGCCAATCGCTGACCTCGCCCAACCAAGCTTTCGCTTCACGTGGCAGGATGGGCGCGATCAACGCGACTTCCCAAATGGATGTCCGGCGCTGGTTTAAATCAGCGCCTTGCCATAGCGCCATTGGAGTCTTCCATCCATCCAGGACCCAATCTGGCCCCCGGGCGCGTTCAATAATGCTGTTCTTCTCAGCCTTCCATTTCGGTATTAGCAGGCCAAGATCAGAAATCAGCGCGTCGGTACGGGCAAGGACAACTTCAGCGCATTCCACGGTTTGGCGGGCGCTTGCCACAACAAAGTTTGCAGCCATGACATGAGTAGCATCCTTCTGCTGATCACCTGCCCAGTCAGTGATTTCATCTGCCATCCGCCGAAGATCAGCCATCATTTGGCGCAGCCGCGCATCCTCACCGTCTATCTCCGGGGCGGCGCCACTGATGGCTATGGCCAGTTCTTCGAGATCGGCCGTGAAATCCGCAAGCGGCAGCCCGGCTATAGCAGCCGCGCGCCCTACAGCACGCTCTGCACGTTTCCTGAACGCTGGTCCATCTCCATCATGAGCGCGACCTGCCGATTCGTTTGGCGTTTCGGTAGCGACGATGAGGCTTTCAAGCAGCATGGAGCGCATCAAACGCTGGCTAGTCTGTTCTCGGCGCAGGGCATCTTTAGCGGCAAGTGCAGCCTGGCGACCGGCAAGGCCTAATGCTGCCAGCCTCTGCGCCTCATAACGTATGCCGATCGGGGAGATGTCTTCGCTTTTGGCCAGGCTTTCCCATAAATGACGGTCGAAGAGTGTCGGCGAACAAATATCCGACATGGAGGACCACGGCAGAATCAGCACCCCCCGCCCACCCGAAGGATTGGTGACCACCATTTCGAAGCCGCGGCCAGACGCAGCGGCCCGGATACGTGCATTGAGCAACAAAGGCGTCGTGAAAGGGATCGTGGCGCCCCTTTCACGAAAGCTCGTCGGCTCAAAGGTATCCGACCGGAAGCGGTCAAGATCGGTGATGGAGTTGGACATTTGGAAAATTTATCAGAAGGGCAGCGTAGTTGGAAAGTTTTCTCTTTGGGGTAGCGAAACTATTCCCTCATCAAGAGAGGGATTGTCGCAAGAAGTGGAGATTACATTGATTTGTTCAACCAATCGGCGAAAAATTTCAAGGCTTAGGTTCGAAAAAATTGCAGTCTTCACGCAACCCGGTGCAACAAAGGCGCATCCTGCTGAAGCCGTCGGCAATTCTCCGCGGCAATGCTGAAGGATCGGGCAAAGGTCCCGGTGGAAAGCCATGCCACATGCGGCGCCAGCACCACATTGGGCAAAGCGAGCAGCGGGTCTGCGGCATCAAGCGGTTCTGCGGCAAAGACATCCAGCCCCGCTGCGGCCAAATGGCCCGATTGCAGTGCCGCCACAAGCGCTGCCTGATCCACCAACCCGCCCCGTGCCGTATTCACCAGCACTGCCCGCGGCTTCATGCGTGCAATTGCCGCTTTATTAATCAGGCCACGCGTTTCAGGTGTTTCGGGAATATGGAGCGAAACCACGTCGCTTTCCGCCAAAAGCGCATCAAATGGGCGAAATGTGCCGATCGCATCAGGCTTCGGGGCGTGGGCTGTGTACAAAACCTCACACCCCATGGTGTGTAGCACTGGGGCAAGCAGGCGGGGCACCGCCCCATAGCCCACCAAGCCCACCTTGCGCCCACCTAGTTCGAACAGCCCATCCTGTAGTGCAGGGGGCTGGGACCAACCCCGCCCGGCGCGGGTCTCCACATCAAAATAGGCTATGCGGCGGAGCGCCCCCAACATCAGCAGCAGAGCCATCTCCGCCACCGCCCGGCTATTCGTGCCTGGCAGATTGCATACCGCAACGCCACGCGCGCGGGCTGCTTCAAGGTCAATCGTATTCACCCCTACGCCGATTTTCTGGATCAAGCGCAGCTTTGACGCCGCGGCGATGTCGGCGGCAGTGATGGGCCGCAGCACGTGCCAGATCACTTCAACCTCGGGCAGCAAGCGTACGTAAAGTGCCGCATCGGCTTCTGGACAAATAGTCAGGTCAATGCCGGGCAGTGCGGCCAACTGCGCCGCCAAACCCGGCCCCGCATCATAATGCAGCAGCACCTTCATGGGCGGGAACGCCCCAGATAGGCGCCGCCGGCAAATCGCGCCCGGGTGCCCAGGCTTTCTTCCACGCGAAGCGCCTCATTCCATTTGGCCATGCGCTCAGACCGCGCGAAGGAACCTACCTTTAACTGGCCAACGCCCCAGCCCATGGCCAGGTGGACAATGGTGACATCCTCGGTCTCGCCAGACCGCGCGCTGACAATGCCGGCGAAGCCGATTTCCCGCGCGGCATCCCAGGCGGCTTTGGCCTCGGTCAGGGTGCCGCGCTGGTTTGGCTTGATGAGCACGGTATTGGCCGCACCAATCGCCGCCGCGCGCCGCACCCGCGCCGCATCCGTCACCAGGAAATCATCCCCCACGACTTGGATGCGCCCGCCCACTTCGCGGGTAAAGGCGGCAAAGCCCGCCGCGTCATCTTCGGCCAGCGGGTCTTCGATGGAGGCGATGGGATAGGCCGCGATCCAGCCGAGCAACATGCGGATCATCTCATCCGTGCCAAGCTCTCGGCCTTCCAAGCCCAGCTTGTAGCGCCCGCCCTTGCCGAAATCCGTCGCCGCGATGTCGAGCGCAATCGCCACTTGCCGGCCCGGCACAAAACCCGCTTTTTCGATGGCAGCAACAAGGGTTTCCAAAGCCTGTTCATTGGCGGTGAAGGCCGGCCACCAGCCGCCTTCATCGGCCACACCCTGCAATAGCCCGCGCTGCTTCATGATGGCGCCGGCGGCGCGATAGACCTCGGCGGTCCAATCCAAAGCCTCGGCAAAGCTGGTGGCAGCCGGGCACATCACCAGAAAATCCTGGATATCCACACGCCGCCCGGCATGGGCGCCGCCACCCAGAATCTGGATTTGCGGCAGCGGCAATAAATCCGGCGCATCACCCCCCAGATAGCGCCAGAGCGGCAGCCCCGAAGCCGCCGCCGCCGCATGGGCAGCCGCCATGGAAACGGCGAGTGTGGCATTGGCGCCAAGCCGCGTTTTCTGCGGCGTCCCATCGCGCGCGATCAAGCGCGCGTCCAAAGCGGCTTGCGCTGCGGCATCCATGCCCAGCAGGGCAGGGGCCAATTCGCGGTTCACGGCATCCACCGCGCCAGTCACATCATACCCGCCAAAAGCTGCGCCGCCATCGCGCTTATCCAAAGCCTCACCACTGCCGGTGCTGGCGCCGGCGGGGGCGATGGCGCGGCCCGAGGCACCACCGGCCAGAGTGATTTCCGCCTCCACCGTCGGGCGGCCCCGACTGTCCCAAACGCGGCGGCCACGAATGGCGGTGATGATGGTGCTGCTCATGCGACGATTTCTTCCCCCCAGGCCGCGCGCACCGCCAGCAAGCGATCCTCGGGCCTGGTCAATAAGGCGCGCGCCATGCGGCGCACGCGGTTTTTGTCATATTCTTCTGTCAGGTATTCGACCGGGCTTTTACCGTCCACCCGTGCCAGGAAAAGCCCTGGCAATAGCCGCGCCGCGCGCGCTTCCAGCGCATCCGCCGCTTCCCAGGTGATGCCCGCCAGGTAACACCCCGCCAGTGCTTCGAAGCAGGCCATGAAACCGGCGCTGGCCTTGGGCGCCCAGAGGCATTTCAGCAGAAGGTGATTGAGGCAAAAGGCAAGATCGAAAGCCGGGTCCCCCCACCAGGCGCATTCTGCATCCAAAAACACCGGCCCCGCTGGGCCACACAGGATATTCTTTGGGCTCACATCGCCATGCACCAGCGTGCGCTTGCTGCGCGCTGTCACCGCAGCGATGTCTTCCAACACCGCAGCCAAGTCTGGATGCGCCCGCGCGGTTGCCAGCAGATAAGGTTCCAGCCGTATGGCGTGGAAAATCTCATCCGTCGGGAAGGCTGCGGCCAAGCCAGGCTGCGCGGCGGCATGGGCATGGATGGCGGCGATGCGGCGCCCGACTTCAGCGGCGAAAGTCACATCCGCATGGCCATCGCGCAGCCGCGCCTTCCAGACCGGATGATCTTCGGGCGACAGAAATTCCATTGCGAGCGCGCCTGTCGCCTCATCCTGGCCGAGCAGTTTCGGCACAGCGCCAGGCAGGGCGCGATCCGCTTCGGCCAGCCATCGCGCCTCGTAGATATTGCGCACCACCGGGGCGCGCCAATCGGCGGCCACCTTCAGCTTGGGTAAAGCGCGTTTGACGCAAATATCCCGCCCATCGGGCAGGCTGAGGCGCCAGATATCGGATGAAACACCGCCCGCCAGGGCCTCACCCCGCGCGCGCTGACCGGGCGCGAGCAGCCCCATGGCGGCAAGGCCGGCGGCGATGGGTTCTGGCAAGGGCTCAGGCATGGATCAACGCGTCAGCGCTTCGCCCGGAAGCCGCCAACACCGTAAATGCATGTCGATATCGCAAAAATCCCAGCGCGGCAGCACCTTACTCTCCCCCTATTCCAGCATGCCGATACAATGCTGCCCCATCCTGCCCGGCCTTGGCGCCGCTGCCAAACCCTGTAGCCTGACCAGATGGAAAGCCTATGATATAAAAAGCCGAGACATTGAACCGAGACATCATGGCGGAAGAAGACTGGGACATCCCCGAGCATTTGCAGCCCGACCCATCGGAGCATGGCTTCGACCTGGATCAGGCCTATCGCGCCGTGGTCGGCTTGCGGAGCCAGGTGCCGCCGGATGCCTTCACCGCGCGGGTACTGGGCACGGAACGCGAAGGCAGCGGCGTGCTGATTGGCGATGGCCTGGTGCTGACCGTGGGCTATCTGGTGAGCGAAGCCGAGAGCATCTGGATCACCACCGCCGAAGGCCGCGCCGTGCCTGGCCATGCGCTGGCGGTGGATCAGGAAACTGGCTTCGCCCTGGTGCAGGCTTTGGGTAAGATTCCTTTGAAACCTGCGGCTCTGGGCGATAGCGAAAGCCTGAAGGTTGGTGCCGCGACTGTCATGGCGGCAGCGGGCGGGCGCGCCCATGCGGTGGCGGGCAAGCTGGTCGCGCGCCAGCCCTTCGCCGGCTATTGGGAATATCTGATGGAAGAAGCGCTTTTTGTCGCACCTGCCCATCCTTCCTGGGGTGGCGCCGGGCTTTTTGGCCCCGATGGCAAGCTGGTGGGCATTGGTTCTCTGATCCTGCAGCAGGGGGAGGAGGGCCGCCGGCTTGATTTGAATATGGTCATACCGGTGCATCAATTGACCTCCATTCTGGATGATCTGGTCAATCAAGGCCGCCGTTCTGGCCCGCCGCGCCCCTGGCTTGGGCTTTACGCGACTGAGGATGAGGAGGGGATTTCGGTTGCCTCCCTTGCCCCCGATGGCCCTGCCGAGGCGGCGGGGATGCGCAATGGCGATCGTATCCTTTCAGTGGACGGCGCTGAGGTGAGCGAATTGGCCGATTTTTGGCGTGCCATTTGGGCCATGGGGCCTGCGGGCACGAATATCAGGCTACAGGTCAGCCGGGGGAAGGCGCGGCGTGATGTGACGATCAATTCGGCTGATCGGGTGCAATTCCTGAAGCGGCCGCGCCTGCATTGAAAGAGGAACCCATGTCCCAAGCCGGCGGTTTCATTCTTGTTCCGCCGGGGGGCGGGGCGCAGCATTGGCAGCCGCAACCGGCCAATGGTTGGATTGAGGTGCTCACTTCGCCGCGCATCGCGGGCATGCCGGCGGGGTTTTCGGCGGGGCTTCAGGAATTGCCGCCACTCGGCAAAATCCGCGAACACGCCCACCCGGCCCAGACCGAGATTTTCTGGGTGGTAGCTGGGGAGGCGCTGGGGCGGCTGGATGGCGTGGTGCGGCGCATCCCGACCGGCAGCTTCATGGTGGCGCCACCCCATATCCGGCATGGCTTCATCAATGATGGCGCGCATCCCTTCCGCTTCCTTTGGCTGCTGATTCCGGCGGGGCTTGAGGATTTTTTCATCGGCATTGGCCGGCCCAAAATATCTGGTGCACCGGACCCTACGCCTTATCCACGGCCTGCGGATGCGGGGAATATCGAACTCTCCACGGTTTTTGAGACTTTGGACCCACCCCCGTCGCCGCCCTGGGATACCAGCCCGATCACTGATCCCGGCGTTTTGGAGGCCCTGCGGCGCGAGGCCCTGTAAATATCCGCTTGCGGCGCGTCGCGGTTGCGTGAAGGATCATGCCCGGAACAGGGCGGCGCGGAAGCCGCCCGGATAATGGGAGAGGGTTCGGAACATGGCCATTCAGATCACACGTCGTCAGGCGTTGGGCGCGAGCGCTGCCTTGCTCGGCACGCCCGCCTTTGTGCGGCAAGCCAATGCGCAAAGCAGCTTTGACTGGAAGCGCTTCGCCGGCGAACGCATTGAAGTCACGCTGCAAACATCGCCGCGCGGCTTGCTTCTGCAACGTAACAATAAGGAATTCGAAGACCTGACGGGCATTCGCTGCGGCATTGAAGTGGTGCCGGAACAGCAGCATCGCCAGAAGATCATCGTTGAATATGCCTCTGGCCGGCCTTCCTTTGATGTGGCGGAACTCAGCCTGCATGTGAATAAGCGGCAAGTGGGCAAGGCGCGCTGGAATACGGATATTCGCGCGCTGATGGCGGATGCTTCCATCACCGCGCCTGATTTCGACTTCGCCGATTTCGGCGCCGGCATGGTGGAATATGCGACCCAGGCCGATGGGCGGATGGATTCGCTGCCGGCCTTCGCGGATTACTTCATTCTATACTACAACAAGGAATTGCTGGCGGCGAAGAATATCGCCGTGCCCACCACCTGGGATGGCATGTTCGAAGCGGCGCGCGCGCTGACTGAACCTTCGCGCCAGATTTATGGCCATGTCGGGCGCGGTTTGAAGAACGCCAATGTTGTCTTGTGGTCCAGCTACCTGCTGGGCACCGCGCAGCGCGACATGATCAATGCGAACCGGCAATTGATCACGGATACGGATGACGCGATCTGGGCCGGTGAGATGTACAAGAAGTTCCTGCGCGATGTCTCCCCGCCCGGGTCCATCGGCTTCAATTGGAATGAATGCCAAACCACCTTCATGCAGGGCCGCGCGGCCATGTGGGTTGATGGCATCGGCTTTGCGGCACCCTTGGAAGATCGGCAGCGGTCGCGCGTGGCGGGCAAGGTTGGCTATGCGCTGGTGCCGAAGGGGCGCGGCCCCAATCATCATTGCTGCCTGTTCGGCGCGGGCTATGGCATTCCCGAAGCATCGCGGAGGAAGGGCGCTGCCTGGCTTTATCTGCAATGGGCGCTTGGCAAGGAAAACCAGCTTCGCTTCCTGACCAGCGGTGCCGGCGTGCCGGCGCGCAGCAGCCCCTTCAGCAATGAACAGGCGATTGCCGCCAGCACCTTCCCGCGCGAATTCTTCAATACGCTCAATGAAAGTGCGAAAATCGCGCGCGCCGGCCTGCCGGAAATTGTGCCGGTGACGCAATTCCGCGACGTGATCGGCACGGCGCTTACCAACACCATCAGCGGCGCGGATGTGGCGACGGAATTGCGTCGTGCCACCGCTGAATTCCGCCCGGTGCTGGAACAAAGCGAACGGGAAAGCTGAGGCTCTGGCTGACTGATGGCTGAGGCTGATACCATTACCGCGCGTTCGGGGACGGGCGCGCGGGTTCGCAATTACGCGCGGCATTATGGCTGGTTCATTGTGCCGGCGGCGGTGGTGGTATTGGCCGTCATCATCTTCCCGTGGATTTTCACCATCTATGTCTCCGCCCATGATTGGCATTTGGGCGGGGAACGGCGCTGGGTGGGGTTCGATAACTACACCAAGCTTTTTTCGGATTCTCGCTTCGGCTGGGCCATGCTGCGCACGCTATTCTATACGGTGCTGGCGGTGGTCTTCCCCATGATATTGGGGCTGGCGGCAGCACTCGCCTTCAATCGCAAATTTCCGCTGCGCGGTCTGGCGCGCACCATTTTCATTCTGCCCATGATGGCAACACCCGTTGCGGTCGCTTTGGTCTGGACCATGACCTTCCACCCGCAGCTTGGCGTGCTGAATTGGCTTCTGGCGCAAGTCGGTCTGCCGCCCAGCATGTGGATCTACAGCACCAATACGGTGATCCCGACGCTGGTGATGATTGAGGTCTGGCATTGGACGCCCTTGGTGATGCTGCTGATCCTGGGCGGCCTCGCTTCCCTGCCGATTGACCCTTATGAGGCCGCGAAGATTGATGGCGCCAATGGCTGGCAGGCGTTTCGCCACATCACGCTGCCCTTGCTGATGCCCTTTATTGTTGTGGCGCTGATCATCCGCTGCATTGATGCGCTAAAGGCGTTTGATACGATCTATGTCATCACCCAGGGCGGGCCGGGTTCGGCCAGTGAGACGATCAATATCTTCCTCTATCTGCAGGCCTTCGCCTTCTACAATGTGGGCTATGCTTCCGCCGTGGTGGTGGTGTTCTTCATTATCATCTTGGCGCTGGCCGCGCTGCTGCTATGGACACGCCAACGGGTGAAAATGACATGAGCGTGGAAGCAAAAAGGAGCCCGGCGGCGTATCGGATGCGCCGGCTGATCGGCAATATCGGCTTTGGTTTTTCAGTGCTGGTGCTGATTTCGCCGGCCATCCTGTTCTTCCTGTGGATGCTCTCACTTTCCTTCAAGAATGAATTGGACAATACGGATTGGCCGCCGATCTTCATTCCGCAATCGCCGACGCTGGACAATTACCGAGAGGTTTTCGCGCGCAATGATTTCCTGCGCTTTGCGTGGAATTCCATTGTCGTGTCCTTTGGCGCGACCGGGATTGCGCTGCTGATCGGCGTGCCGGCGGGCTATGGCATTGCCAAAATGCACGCCATGCGGGCTGCCGCGCTGATCCTGATTGCGCGCATCACGCCTGGGCTTTCCTATCTGATCCCGCTGTTTCTGCTGTTCCAATGGCTGGGCATGACGGGTTCGCTGACGCCCATTGTGATCACCCATTTGGTGATCACGGTGCCGATTGTGGTTTGGGTGATGATTTCCTTCTTTGAAGGCCTGCCGCCGGAATTGGAGGAAGCGGCCTTGGTGGATGGTGCCACGATTTGGCAGGCGTTTCGCTATGTGGCGATGCCGCTCGCGCGGCCTGGGATTACGGTAGCCACCATCCTGTCCTTCATTTTTTCCTGGAACAATTTTATCTTTGCCATGGTGCTGGCAGGGCGGGAGACGCGCACATTGCCGGTTGCGGTGAATAATATGCTGACTTTTGAACAAATCGCCTGGGGGCCGCTTTCCGCCGCCGCACTTTTGGTGACAGCGCCGGTCTTGATCCTGACGCTGGTGGCGCAGAAGCAGATTGTGGCGGGGTTGACGGCGGGGGGTGTGAAGGGAGCCTAACCCTTTCCCTACTCTGCCGCCGCCTTATGCGCCGCCTCATCAATGCCCAGCGCACCCGTAAAACGGTTGAAGAAGCCGCAAAGCGTGATGCGGAGCGTGAGTTCCACAATCTGCGCCTCGGAAAAATGCTCCCGCAGCCCGCGAAACAGGCGTTCGGGCACGCGGTGGCTGTTTTCCCAGGCGGCCACGGCATATTCCGCCACCAGCCGGTCAATCGGCGTCAGCGAAGGGTGATCAATCCGCCCTGGCAGGCCTTCCAAAGCCTCGGTCGGGATGCCTTCCACCGCCAGAAACGGCCCGTGATGATCCACGCAATAATCGCAGGCATTGAGCTTGGAGACGACCACGATGGCGAGTTCCAGATAACGCCGCGGCAGCGTCCCCGCCGCGCGCAATTCCATCAGCATCGGCATCAAATGGCGTAGCGCCGCCGACACATGGGCAAAGACCGCCAATTGCTCCTCAAACGGGCCGTAGCCGGTGACATAGCGATGCCAGATATCGCGGAGTTCTGGCGTCAATTCCTCGGGCGAGACGTCACGCACACGGGCCATGGCGGTTTCCTTTGCAACGGGCATAAATCTTGCGCTGCCTGCACTGACCCGTCCACCCCTGGACTTGCCTGGGGCACCGCGCGAAACTGCAAGCGACCAATCAGGGGGCCAAGGCAATGCGCAATACCGAAGAAATCTGGCGGCTGGTGGATGCCAAGGCGCCTGAGGCGATTGAACTCAGCGACCGCGTCTGGGGCATGCCGGAGCTTTGCTACGCCGAACACCGTTCCTGCGCCGAACATACCGCCATGCTGGAAGCCCATGGTTTTCGCGTGACCACAAATGTGGCGGGCATCCCGACGGCAGTTATGGGCGAAGCGGGGGCAGAAGGCCCCGTTATCGCGATCCTTGGCGAATATGATGCGCTGCCGGGGTTGTCGCAGGAAGCCGGCATCGCCGAACCGCGCCCCTTGCCTGGCGATGGCAGCGGGCATGGCTGCGGGCATAATCTGCTCGGCGCCGCTTCGCTTTTGGCCGCGAGTGCGGTCAAGGATTGGCTCGCGCAAAACGGCATCAAGGGCCGCGTGCGCTATTATGGCTGCCCGGCGGAAGAAGGTGGTGCGGCCAAGGGTTTTATGGTGCGCGCGGGCTGCTTTGATGATGTGGATATGGCGATTTGCTGGCACCCGGCGGCGTTCTCCGCAGTGAATGAACCGGTGTCGCTGGCCAATACCCGCATTGATTTTGCCTTCACGGGCCGGTCTTCCCACGCCGCCGCCGCGCCGCATCTGGGCCGTAGCGCCTTGGATGCGGTGGAGCTCATGAATGTCGGCGTGAATTACATGCGCGAACACATGCCATCCGATGCGCGCATTCATTACGCCTATCTGGATGCCGGCGGCATTGCGCCCAATGTGGTGCAGGGCACGGCCAAGGTGCGTTATCTGATCCGCGCGCGGGATTTGGTGGAACTGAACGGCCTGGTCACGCGCGTGCGCAAGATTGCCGATGGCGCGGCGCTGATGACGGAAACCAGTGTCTCCACCAAGGTGGTCAGCGCGGTTTCCAACCTCATGGGCAATACGCCTTTGGAAAAGGCGATGTTCGATAATTTCCAGCGCCTTGGCCCGCCGCAATTCGATGAGGAGGACCGCCGCTATGCGCGCGAAATCCAGGCGACGCTGAAGCCCGAGGATATTGTCTCTGCCTTTCGCCGCCACGGCCTGGCAGCCGAGATGGAATTGCCGCTTTGTGACAAGATTGTGCCGCTGGAAAACAAGGGCTTCGGTGGCGTTGGGTCCACGGATGTCGGCGATGTTTCCTGGGCGGTGCCAACCGTGCAGGCGCGGGGTGCCACTTGCGCCATCGGCACGCCTGGCCATTCCTGGCAGCTGACGGCACAAGGCAAATCCGGCATTGCCCATAAGGGCCTGGTGCATGTGGCGAAGATCATGGCCGGTACGGCGGTGGATGCCATTGCCAATCCGGAAATCCTCGCCGCCGCCAAGGCGGATCATGCAAAGCGTATGGCCGTGACACCCTATGTCTGCCCTTTGCCGCCGGATGTGGAACCGCCGATCCAGATGTCGGCCTGAGCATTTTCAAGCCAAGTGGAATCACTTGGCGACTCGGAAAATGCGATTATCTGCCTGAGCGTTTTCAAGCCAAGCGGATTCCATGACGCTTTCCCCCTGGACAACGCTAGGCAGGGGGGGATGCGCCACTCAACCGCGCACCCGCGCCGCCTTATCTCCCGGCATGCCGGGGCAACATGTAGCCGGCACTTTGGAGGCCGGCCTGGCGGGCTCACGACGGGTTCGCCGCCTCCGGCCACACCCTGCAGGGGACGACAGCTTGACGTCCATCCGCGCGCAAGGGATGGACAAAGGGCCTTTCGGAGCAATAACCTAACTCCCATGACAATTGAATCTTGGATCGCTTTCCTCCTGGCCACAGCGGTGATGCTCGCCATTCCGGGGCCGACCATCCTGCTGGTGATCGGCCAGTCCCTTGGCGTAGGGCGTCGCAACGCCCTTCCGCTGGTCGCGGGCGTCGCGCTTGGTGACCTGACCGCCATCACGCTGTCCTTGGCCGGGCTGGGCGCTTTGTTGGCTACTTCGTCGGTGGCCTTCACGGCGCTAAAGTGGGCAGGCGCAGCCTACCTCGTGTATCTGGGCGTGAAGCTGTGGCGCGCCCCGGTATCTGCCGAGGCCACGCCACCCCTCGAAGCGAGGGCTGCCTTCCGTCAGGCCTACTTGGTGACCGCCCTCAACCCCAAGGGCATTGCCTTCTTCGTTGCATTCGTTCCGCAATTCATCTCCCCCGATGCGCCCTTTCTGCCTCAGGCTGCAGTGCTCGTGGCGAGCTTCGTCGCCCTCGCGGCGGCCAACGCCCTCCTCTACGCCATGTTGGCGGGGCAGATGTCCTCGCTGGTGCGGCGACCCTCCGTGCGGCGCGGTTTCAATCGGGCAGGCGGCGGGGTGCTGGTGGGCGCGGGCCTTGCGCTCGCCTTGAAGCGCTGATCTTCGCGTTGCCCAGACGCCCGGCAATGGGCTGAGATGTCGGTGCGGGCTGGCGACCTGGCAACGTCATCACTGGTGTTGTCGACGCGGTTCATGGAGCTCGATGCGGCCGTGTGGTCGAACAACACGGTGCGGGTGATGGCTCGGAACATCTCGGGCGCGACGTTAGATCTGGCGGCGGCGGCTCTGTCGGTGGGGGTGACGAAACGGCGGGCGCCTTGAGCGTTCTTGGTGGAATTACTTTGCGACTCGGAAAATGCGATGAGGCAAAGTCGCCTGGGGGACAGTGACCGCCCCCCGCCTTGCTTTCGCCCCGATTGGCGCCCATATGCATCCTGTTAGGGCGTGATTCCGCGCGCCTCGCGCCCTGCCGGCTGCGTGATCGGTCCCCGCCGCTTCCTTGGAAGCGCGGTGCGGGCCCGGGTCGGCCAGATCGCTTTTCCCACTAGGACGGTCCCAATCCCGCGGGGCTTTCTGCCCCAAGCCGCGCTTGGCCCGGAAGGCTGTGCGCGGCTGATTTAGGATTCATCGTGACCGATAATTTCGAGGCTCTGCGCCTCAACCCGCTTATCCTTCAGGCATTGAAGGATGAGGGCTACAAATCCCCAACCCCCATCCAGGCACAGGCCATTCCGGCCGTTCTGGAAGGGCGCGACCTTTTGGGCATCGCCCAAACCGGTACCGGCAAGACCGCGGCCTTTGCGCTGCCCTTGCTGCATAAGCTTGCCCTGCTGAAGGGCCGCCCGCCGCGCGGTGGCTGCCGCGTGCTGGTGCTGAGCCCGACCCGCGAATTGGCGACGCAAATCGCCGAAAGCTTCCGCACCTATGGCAAGCACCTTGGCTTTTCCATCGCGACCATTTTCGGCGGTGTCGGCTTTGGTGGCCAACGCCAGGCGCTTGGCCGCGGCATTGATGTGCTGGTGGCAACACCAGGGCGTTTGCAGGACCATCTGGAACAGGGTTCTGCGCGGCTCGATCACGTGAGCACGCTGGTATTGGATGAGGCGGATCAGATGCTCGATAAGGGCTTCCTGCCGGCCATTCGCCGCCTGATCCGTGCCGTGCCGGTGGAACGTCAGACGCTGTTTTTCAGCGCCACCATGCCGGTGGAAATCAACCGCCTGGCGGATGAAATGCTGAAATCGCCCGTGCGCGTGGCGGTGGCGCCGGTGGCGACCACGGCCGAGAAAGTGGCGCAGCGTGTCATTCACGCCAATCGGCAGGATAAGCGCCGCGTATTGGCGGAATTGCTGCGTGGCGAAGGCGTTGGTCGCGCGCTGATTTTCAGCCGCACCAAGCATGGGGCGGATCGAATTGTTAATCAGTTGGATCAAGATGGTATTAGCGCCAATGCGATCCATGGCAATAAATCCCAGAATGCACGCGAAGCAGCCTTGGCTGCCTTCCGTGATGGCCGCGCGCCGGTCATGGTGGCGACCGATATCGCCGCGCGTGGCATTGATGTGGATGGCGTGACGCATGTCATCCAGTTTGATTTGCCGGAAGTGCCGGAAACCTATGTGCACCGCATCGGCCGTACCGCACGCGCCGGCGCTGCGGGGATCGCGATTGCGCTGTGTTCAAGTGAAGACCGCGACAAGCTGCGTGCGATTGAAAAGCTGATCCGCACGCAGATCCCGGCGGAAGATCGCCGCACTGGGGAAGCCGAGGAAGCAGCCCCAGCACGTCCGCTGCGTCAGCCCCGCCCGCAACGCGCGGCGCAAAAGCCGCGTCAGGCGCAGGAACAGCAAAGCCCGCGCCGGGCATCCTCCGGCCCGGCCCGTAGCGGCGGTGGCGGTGGCGAAGCGTCGCGCCGCCGCGCAGGCTCAGCCCCCGGTTCGGGGCAATTTGGGCGTTTGCCGCGCTGAAGCGTTTCCGAACCGAGTAGAATCACTTGGCGTTTCGGGAAATGCAATCAATCGCTCAGAGCATGCATGCTAGGCAGATATGCTCTGAGCGCCTTCAAGCGCACCGAGGCAGACCGGAGGGCGCTGCCTATGCCGGCGCAAGGTTGAGGCGCCGCAGCAGCGCGCGTTCGTCATCCATGGTCTGGCGCATCGCTTCGCGATAGGCAGGACCATCCAGCAGGATCAGTGGCTGATTGACGCGTTCCAGGAATTGCAGATGCGCGGGGTCTTGCGCGGCGGCGGTGAAAGCCTCGGCCAATACGCGCACCACGCCGGGGTCCATCCCGCGCGGGCCAATCAACCCGCCCGGACTATCCACAACAATATCCAAGCCTTGTTCTTTCAGCGTCGCCACCTGCGGAAAGCGCTTGGCGCGCGCTGAGGTATAAATCGCAAGCAGGCGTAATTGCCCTGCTTCCACCATCGGCGCCCAGCCGGATGCTTCCGAGGCAAAATCAATCTCGCCGCCCAGCAGCGCGCGTAATGTGTCCGACGTGCCGCGATAGGGCACATGGGTCCAGCTCAAGCCGCGTTGAAAGCCGATGCGTTCCACGACCAGATGCTGCGTTGATCCAATGCCAAGCGTGCCGAAATTGAGCTTGCCCGGATTGGTCCGTGCATGGGCCAGCAATTGTTCAAGGCTTTGCCAGGGGGAATCGGCGCGCACTACAAGCCCCATGACAAAGCCGGTGATTTGCAGGATATAGGTCAGATCATTGATCGGATCATAGGGCGGGCGCGGGTTCAGCAGCATTTGCCGCACCACGCCGACATGCATTTGCGAAATCGTATAGCCATCGGGCCGCGCTTCCTGCAGCGCCATGGCGCCCAGAATGCCGGAAGCCCCGCCGCGATTTTCCACCACCACCGGCTGGCCCAGGCTGCGTGAGGCATGATCCGCCATGATGCGAAAACCCACATCCGCCGGCCCGCCCGCGGCCCAGGGAATGATCAGGCGGATGGGCCGTTCCGGAAAGCGTGCCTGCGCCAGGGCTGGCATGGCAAGCAATGCCGAAGCGCCAAGCGCTACGCGACGGGTGATTTGCGCCATTGTCTTAACCCCTTATTGGCTTGCTCAGTTTGCGCGCGAAAATCACCCTGCGGCAAGGGCCAGGACTAAGCCGGCAGGCGTAGCCCAAGCCGTTCCAGCCGCGGCAGCACTTCCTGCACGAAATAGGGAATTTCCTTGAGGTAATCGAGGAAGGCGATGGTGCAGCCGGCAAGGCCCGTCGCACTCATGCGCGCCATTTCATCGGCAACGTCATCAGGCGTGCCGACAAAGGGGTAGGAACCGGGATAGGCGCCATCGAATTTGAAGCGGCCTTCACGTGTGAAGCGGTTTTCAAAGGGCCGCGCTATTTGTTGCCCTGGTGTGCCCACCACGGCGCCGCGGTTGTTCCGATAATAGGCTTGGCCCGCCGTATCTGCCATTTCCTCGGCGAAATAATGGAAAAATTCCTCGGCTTCCCGCCGTGTTGGGCGGCAGACCACATGGCCCATGGTGAAAACGCCAATCTGGCGCTGATGGCGCGCCATGTGCTGGCGCACATCTTCAAGCAGTGCTGGCACCTGGTCCAATTCCGTCACGTTCAGGAACAGCACATCAGCGGCCTGAGAGGCGAAGTCCCGCCCCGCCGGCGAAAACCCCGCCGACATCACCGGCGGCCAGGGGCGTTGCACGGAAACTGGATTGGTGTGGCAATTCTTGAGCTTGAAGAATTCCCCATCCCAATCGAATTCCGGCCCGCCCGCCAGCATTTTGGACCAGATGCGGAACCATTCCAGCCCATGCTGATAGCGCTTATCCTGCTGGATTGTAACGCCGTGCAGGTCAAATTCCGCCTGGTTCCAGCCACAGACGATATTGAGCCCCGCGCGCCCATGGCTCACGTGATCAATGGTTGCAATCGCCTTGGCGCCGAAGGCGGGGGTGACGATCGGCACATGCACGGTGGAAAAAATCGCGATGCGCTTCGTGATGGCGGCAAGGGCCGCGCCATGCGTCAGCGTTTCAAAGGATTTGCCATAGATGTTCGCATCGCCCTGATAGCCGCGCCATTTCGCGACCGGCAGAATGAATTCAAGGCCGGCCGCATCGGCGATTTGCGTCATCGCCGCAATGTCATCCCAATCGGCCTTCCAGCGTTCCGGCGCACGGCTCATGGTCAGGCCGCCATCGCAATTGGCGCTGAATATGCCGAGCTTGAATTTATTCAGGCCGAAAAGCGGGTTCTGCGCCCGCGCATCCTGTTCCATGGCGTTTCCTCTTCTGGCTCAGTCTGCGGCGCGGGGAGGGGCTCGGCAAGGTGCCGGGAATGATTGCATCCTGCCCTGGGATCGGGAATGATTTCGCCTAGTAGCAAGGGGAAACACCATGACCGCTTGGCCCAATACCGCCCGCCCGGGGGAGCCTTCGGATACCGCAAGGCCGTGGCATTGGTTGGCGCGCTTGGATGATGGCGGGCAGGCGCCTGTGCCGCTTGGTTGGAATCCAGCGGCGCGGCAATGGCTTTCCTGGGATGGCAGCGCTTTGGCGCCGGAAGAAGCGGCGCGGCGCTTTCGCTATCTTGGCCCAGCGCTGACACCGGCTGAAGTAGCAGCGGAAACCGCGCAAGCTGACGTGGTGGAGGCGCTGCCCGCACCCCCAATTGATATGGTCCCGAAGCGCGATGCCATCCGCAATCATTTGTTGATTTTTGTTGGCAGTGTGGTGGCGACATTGTTCCTGGCGGAAAAAATTGTGCAGTGGCGCCAGTAGGAACACGCATTTTTGTGTCTCGTCAGCGGCTTATTTCGAAAGCGGTGCGCTTTGGCGGGGATTTCATGAGCCAAAACGCAAGAAACGCCTTTGCAGCCGCGCCCGCCTTGCGTCATGCTGGTATGCATCAAGGGGCCTGAACAAGCCCCATGCAGGGAGGATTTCATGTTTAACCGTCGCAAGCTGTTGGCGCTCACCGCGCTCTCACCCCTTGCTGCGCCAATCATTTTGCGCGGCGCAGTAAGCCCTGCGGCTGCGCAGGCGCCCTGGCCCAGTCGGCAAATCCGCATGATCATCCCCTGGCCGCCCGGTCAGGCGACCGACATTGTGGGACGACTGGCCGGGCAAAGGCTTCAGGAAAGGCTGGGCCAATTGGTGGTGCCGGAAAACCGCCCGGGTGCGGGCGGGCAGATCGGCACGGATCTGGTGGCCAAGGCGCCACCTGACGGCAATGTTATCCTCTCGGCCTCCATCGGTCCCATCACCTTCAGCCCGCTGGTGCAGCGCACCCCCTATGATCCCGAACGCGAATTGGCGCCGGTGGTGATCTTCGGCATCGCGCCCTTCATGTTGCTGGTGAAGCCTGATTTCCCGGCGCAGGATTTGCGGAGCTTCATGGCGCTGGTGAAGGCCAATCCAGGCAAATACAGCTATAATTCATCGGGCATTGGCGGCGCGCAGCATCTGGTGTGCGCGCTGTTCCTGGCAAAAGCGGGGCTGGATGCGCTTCATGTGCCTTTCCAAGGCAGCGGGCCGGCGCTGGCGGCTTTGCTCGGCGGCCAGGTGGATTTTGGCTTTGATACGCCTGCTGCGGCGGGGCGCCTGGTGCGCGATGGGCAGCTCCGCGCGCTTGGGCTCAGCACCGGCAAGCCTTCGGCCCAGGTGCCGGGCATTCCGCCGGTCGCGGCTGTGGGTGGCCCCGCGGATTATGATGTCGGCGGCTGGAATGGGCTGATGGTGCCAGCCGGCACGCCGCGCCCGATCATTGATCGCATCTTCACGGAAATCCGCGATGGGATGCAGGTGCCGGAAGTGCGCCAGCGCTATGAGTCCGTGGGCTTCGATATTGACCCAATGGGGCCCGAGGCCATGCTGCAACATATGCGGAAGCTCTGGGCTGAATTCGGCCCTCTGATCCGTCAATTGGGGATAAGGGCCGAATAGCGCTGAATTAGACGCCCAATTCGCCGAGCATAATCGCCTCAACCTCAGCCCCTGCGGGCAAGGCGGGGGCGAAGGGTGCGCGCAGCACCAGCGCATCGGCGCGCGCCAGCGTGGCGAGCATCGAGCTATCCTGCACCGGGAAGGGCCGTACCGTGATGTGCCCTTCGGCGTCGGCCTCCAAGCTCGCGCGCAGGAAATCGGCACGGCG
This sequence comes from Roseomonas sp., assembly GCA_020249285.1. Taxonomy (GTDB): domain Bacteria; phylum Pseudomonadota; class Alphaproteobacteria; order Acetobacterales; family Acetobacteraceae; genus Neoroseomonas. The sequence goes on from JADCFX010000061.1 coordinate 60,781, forward strand.
GTCATTTTCGGCCAAGGGTGCGGCGCAGATCACGCGCCGGCTTGGCGTGGGCGCGCCGGGCAGGCCAGATAGCCGCGCCAGCGCGGGCAACAGAAACACAATGCCGCAAACCAGCGCCGAGACCGGATTGCCCGGCAGGCCCAGCACCGGCACGCGCCCCAAGCGCCCCCAGATCAAGGGCTTGCCGGGCCGCATGGCGATTTTCCAGAAGCCGAGTTCAAACCCCTCGCCGCCCAGCGCCTTTTGGATCAGATCATGTTCGCCCACACTGGCGCCGCCGGTGGTCACCAGCAGATCATAGCCATGGGCAGAGGCAGCGATATCGGCGATGGCGCTGGCATCATCGGGGGCGATGGGCAGCACAATCGGCTCACCCCCGCCAGCGCGGATCAGCGCCGCCAAGGCATGGGCATTGGAACTGACAATGCCGCCCGTGGGGATGGGGTCTCCGGGCAGTGCGATTTCATCGCCGGTGGCGAGTATGCCCACGCGTGGGCGCCGATGCACGGCAAGCCAGGGGTTATTGCTGGCCGCAGCAAGGCCGATATCGCGCGCCGTCAGGCGCCGGCCCTGCGCCAAAAGTGTTTCACCCTCGGCGAAATCCAGGCCGCGCTTCCGCACCCAGCGCTCCGCGGTGACGCCTTCCTTCACAATTACAGCGCCATCAGCGGCTTCGGCATCTTCCTGCAACAGGATCGAATCGGCCCCGTCGGGCAGGAAGCCGCCGGTGAAAATCCGCACCGCCTGACCAGGGCCGACTGACCCTACAAAAGGATGCCCCGCCGGCGCCGCGCCAATCACGGCAAGCCTTGCGCCCAAAACGCCATCCGCCGCGCGCAAAGCATAGCCATCCATGGCGGACATATCAGCGGGCGGCTGCGTGAGCCGCGCCAGTACGGGGCGCGCCAGCACGCGCCCGGCTGCGTCGGGCAAGGCAATAGTCTCGGCAGCGGTGGGCGTCAGCGACGCCAGGATGCGCGTGCGGGCTTCTTCAACCGGCAGCAAGCCGCCCTTTTCAGCCACCGATGAACTCGCCCGATTTGCCGCCGGCCTTATGCACCAGGCGGATGTCCTCAATCCGCATGCCGCGATCGGCGGCCTTCACCATGTCATAGACCGTGAGTGCGGCGATGCTGACGGCGGTGAGCGCTTCCATCTCCACCCCCGTCTTGCCGGTCAGACTCACGGTTGCTTCGATCACGATGGCGTCATCGCCTTCCGGTTCCAGATCAACCGAGACTTTCGAAATCATCAGCGGATGGCAAAGCGGAATAAGGTCCGATGTACGCTTGGCGGCCATGATGCCAGCAAGTCTCGCTACACCCAGCACATCACCCTTGCCCGCGCGGCCTTCGCGAATAAGCAGCAGTGTTTCTGGCGCCATCACAATGCGCCCGCGTGCGGTGGCCGTCCGCGCTGTCTCGGCCTTGGGGGAAACATCCACCATGGCCGCGCGGCCCGCGGCATCAAAATGTGTGAGCCGTGGCGTGCTCAGGACACGTCCACCAAAGCGCGCGCGGCGGCGGCAACATCCGCCTGGCGCATGAGGTGTTCGCCCACCAGAATGCAGCGTGCCCCAGCGGCGGCCATGCGGCGCACATCATCTGGGGTGCGAATGCCGCTTTCGGCGACCGGCAGGCGGTCTGCCGGGACCAGCGGGGCAAGCGCATCGCTGGTCGCAAGATCGGTCTGCAAGCTCCGCAGGTCACGGTTATTGATGCCGATCAGGCGGGTCTCAAGGCCAAGGGCGCGGTCCAACTCGCGCCGGTCATGCACCTCAGCCAATACGGACATATCGAGCGAGCGTGCGATATCTTCCAATTCGCTCGCCTGCGCATCGGTGAGCGCTGCCATGATCAGCAGAATGCAATCGGCCCCCATGGCGCGGGCTTCAAACACCTGCCAGGGATGGATCATGAAATCCTTGCGCAGCACCGGCAGCGCGCAAGCCGCGCGGGCGGCTTCCAGATGCTCCACGGCGCCTTGGAACCAGGGCGCATCGGTCAGCACGGAAAGGCAGGCGGCGCCACCCGCCTCATAGGCGCGGGCGAGTGCTGCGGGTTCAAACGGATCACGAATCAGCCCGCCCGAGGGGGAGGCGCGCTTGATTTCGGCAATCAGCCCTGTGCGGCCCTCGCCAATCCGTTCACAAATTGCGCCAACAAAGTCACGGAGCGGCGGCGCAGCCGCAGCGCGGCGTTCAATTTCCGCCTGCGGGGTGACTTCCATCCGCTCGGCGACTTCGCGCGCCTTATCGGCCAGGATACGGGCCAGGGTGTCAGGGACCGATGCGGCATCGGTCGAGGGCACCGAGATATGGGGTGCATTCATCAAGAAATATCCTTGGGGGGGCATAACGCCCGAAGGCGGGCCAATACTCCAAACGCAGCCCCTTCGTCTATGGCCCTGGCGGCCAAAGCGACGCCAGCCTTAAGATCAACTGCCTTGCCGGCCACGATCAGCGACGCAGCGGCATTCAGAAGCACCACATCACGATAGGCACCAGGCGCGCCGCGCAGCAGGGCTTCCAAAGCGGCGGCGTTTTCCGCGGGGTCCCCGCCCTTGAGCGCCGAGGCCGGGGCGCGTGTAAGCCCAGCATCTTCCGGGGTCACGGTAAATTCCCGAATGGCGCCATTCTCCAGCGCCACCACCTGGCTGTCGCCGGAAAGCGTGAGCTCATCCAGGCCATCGCCATGCACCAGCCAGGCGCATTCGGTGCCGAGTCGGGCCAGTGTTTCCGCCATGGGGCGAAGCCATTGCGGCGAAAAGGCGCCTGTCATTTGCAGCTTGACCCGGGCGGGATTGGCCAGCGGCCCAAGCAGGTTGAAGATGGTGCGCGTGCCTAATTCCATGCGCGGGCCGGCAGCATGGCGCATGGAAGCGTGATGGCGAGGCGCCATCAGAAACACCATGCCGGCATCGCGCAGCACTTCCGGCAATTTTTCCATCGGCACATCAAGCGAAATGCCAAGCGCCGAGATGGCATCCGCAGCCCCAGACCGCGACGACAGCGCGCGATTCCCATGCTTTGCTACCGGCACACCACAACCCGCCACGACCATGGCCGTGGTGGTGGAAATATTCAGCGTCCCCGCCGCATCGCCCCCGGTGCCGACGATATCCATCGCGCCCGGCGGCGCTTCAATCGCGACCATCCGCGCGCGCATGGCGCGCACCGCGCCGGTCATCTCGGCCACGGTTTCACCGCGCACGCGCATCGCCATCAGCATGCCGGCGATCTGCGCAGGTGTCGCTTCGCCTGCCATGATGATGCCGAAGGCTTCTTCGGCCTCGGCTTCCGTCAGGCGCGCACCATCAGCCAGCCGCGCCAGGATGGGTTTCAACGACATGGGATCAGGCCGGGATGGCAGCGCCTTGGGTGGCGCCGGCGAGCTTCAGGAAATTGCGCAACAGGTCATGCCCATGGGCAGAGGCGATGCTCTCCGGATGGAATTGCACGCCCCAGACCGGCAATTCCCGATGCGCGAGGCCCATGATCAGCCCATCTTCCGTCCAGGCGGTGGGGTGGAGGCATTCGGGCAGGGTTTCGCGTTCCACGATCAGCGAATGATAGCGCGTGGCGGCGAAGGGTGAGGGCAGGCCGGCGAAGATATCCGTTCCCCCATGATGCACATCCCAGACTTTGCCATGCACGGGTTCCGGCGCGCGGATCACGCGCCCGCCGAAAGCCTGGCCAATCGCCTGATGGCCGAGGCAGACGCCCAAAAGCGGCAGCTTCACCTCGGCGGCAAGCGAGATCAGCGGCAGGCAGATTCCGGCCTCATTCGGCGTGCAGGGGCCGGGGGAGAGCACCACGGCTTCGGGCTTCATCGCCAGCACCCCTTGCGGGTCTATGGCGTCGTTCCGCCTGACCTCTACCCGCGCGCCCAGATCGCCCAGGAAATGGAAGAGGTTGAAGGTAAAACTGTCATAATTGTCGATCAGCAGGATCATGGACGTGATCCTTGGGCCGAAGGGGGAGAAGAATCAAGCGGCGGGCGTGGCGCCCTGGCCGAGAGCAAGCTAATTTCGCGCCAAGCATGGCGGGGAGACATTGCAATGACCAATAGAAGGGCTCTTCTGGGCGGCGGTTTGGCTGCGGCCTTCGCGGGCGCGACGCCAGGGTTGCTGCGCGGCGCGGCGGCACAGCCCGCCGCCCCGCCCGGTGCCGCTACGCGGCCCAATATCATCATGATCATGGCTGATGATGTCGGCTATTGGAATGTTGGTTCCTATAGCCGCGGCATGATGGTGCCAACACCCAATTTGGATCGTCTGGCGCAGGAAGGGATGCTGTTCACCGATCATTACGGGGAGCCGACCTGCACGCCGGGTCGTGCGGCCTTCATCACCGGGCAATTGCCGATCCGGACTGGGCTGACCACGGTGGGTCTGCCTGGTTCCCCCATCGGCCTTGATCAACGCGATCCAACCCTTGCAACCGTGCTGCGCGCTGAAGGCTATCGGACCGCGCAGATTGGCAAGAATCACCTTGGCGATCTGAACCGCCATTTGCCGACCGTGCATGGTTTCGACATGTTTTTCGGCAATCTCTATCACCTCAATTCGGAAGATGAGCCGGAAGACCCGGATTGGCCGACCGATCCTGGCTTCAATGCGCGCTATCGCCCGCGCGGCGTATTGGATTGCGTGGCTTTGGGTTCAGACAATCCGGCGCCCGTGACGGATGCGCGCTTCGGCCCTTGGGGAGCGCAAAGCTGCACGGATACCGGGCCGCTGACGCAGAGCCGCATGGAAAGGGTGGATGATGAATTCATAGACCGTTCATTGCGGTTCATGGAGGAAAGTGTACGCGCCCGCCAGCCCTTTTTTCTGTGGCATAACCCGACGCGCATGCATATCTACACGCGGCTTCGCCCGGAAAACCGGTTGCTCGCGCAGCCCCATTCATCGGGCGATGATGTTTATGGCGCGGGCATCATGGAATTGGATGCGCAAGTCGGGCGCATCATGAACCACGTTGATCAACTTGGCATTCGCGACAATACCATCATCGCCTTTACATCGGATAATGGCGCCATGGCCGCCTGGTGGCCCGATGGCGGCACAACACCCTTCAGGAGTGAGAAGGCGACAACCTGGGAAGGCGGCGTGCGTGTGCCGATGCTGATGCGCTGGCCCGCGCATGTTCGGGCGGGTTCCGTTTCAAACGGCATTCAAAGCCATATGGATCTGTTCACCACCTTTGCCGCTGCTGCGGGCGTGCCCGATGTGGCGGCGCGGCTCCGCGCCAGCCATAATGTGCATATTGATGGCGTGAATAATCTGGCGCATTGGACCGCCGGCGCGACAAGCGCACGGCAGTTTCAGCTCATGTATAATGAATCCCGCCTGACCGCGCTTCGCTTTGGCCCCTGGAAGGCGCATTTCCAGACTCGCGACGGTTTTTTTGACGCCTTCAGCGAAAGCGCCCTGTTCTTCAATTTGCGCATGGACCCCTTTGAACAGCGCGACGGGCATCGTTCCAATCTGCTTTCGATGCGCAAGGCCTTTCTGGGCGGTCGCATCATTGACATTCTGGCGGAGCATCAGGAAACACTGCGCGCCTTCCCGCCACGCCAGGCCGGCGGATCGCTTCGGCCAAGGTGATGTGCGCCCGAAGCTGATCAGGCATAGAACCAACCACTCGCCGCATAAAGCAGCGGCATATTGATCAGCAGGTTGAAGGGGAAGGTGATGCCGAGCGAGGCTGTCAGGTAAATCCCTGGGCTCGCTTCCGGCAGCGCGGCCCGGCAGGCGGCGGGGGCGTCTATGTAGGATGCGCTGGCGCAAATGGCGGCGAAGACAAAGGCGCCGCCTTGCGAGAGGCCCACCAGCCAGCCCACGCCAAGCCCCGCCAGGCCAAAGCAGACAGGCGCCAGGATGGCGAAACCCGTCATGAAGCGGCCAACCCCGGCGAAAGCCCGAATTTGCCGCGCCGCTGTCATGCCCATCTCAAGCAGGAACAGCATCAGGAAGCCGCGGAACAGGTGTTCATAGAAGGGGGCAATGCGTTGCCACTCGGCATCCGTCGCCAGATAGCCGATCAGCATGCCGCCCGTGAGCAGCAGAATGCCCCGGCCCCGCAAGGTATCAAGTAGCAGCTCCCCAAGCCGGAAGTTACCGGCCTTGGTCTGATTGCCCCAGCGCCCGATGGCGAGCGAGATGATGACGGCGAATTCCATCACGGCGACAATCGCGGTCAGATAGCCTTCCGCCGGCGTTTCCATGGCGCGCGCAAAGGTGATGGCGGCGAAGAAAGTAACGCTGGAGACGGACCCGTAATGCGCCGCGACCGCCGCCGCGTTGGAAACATCAAAGCCACCAAGCCGGCGCAGCACCGCGTAGCAGGTGATGGGGATGGCGATGGTCATCGCCGCTGCCGCCGCAATCAGCGTTGAAACATCGCTGAAGGAAACCTGCGCGAGTTCACGTCCGCCCGTGAGGCCGATCGAGAATAATAGATAGATGGAGATCAATTTCAGCACTGGTTCTGGCAGTTCAAGTTCCGAACGGATGAAGCCGGCAAAGGCACCAAGCGCGAAGGCCAGGACAATGGGTGAGAGAAGATTGGTTAGAAGAAGGTCAAGTCCGGGCATGGAAGGGCTCCGTGAAGGTCAAGGGACCTGCCCCCTACAGCGCCATTTTAGATAAATAAAATACATTGTCTCTATTCTATCGTTCTATAAAATAGAACTATGAACCGCCTGAACCTTCGCCATCTCGGCTATTTCCGCGCTGTCGCACATGAGGGAAACCTGACCCGTGCGGCGGAAAAGCTTGGCCTTTCGCAATCGGCATTGTCAGTGCAGATACGCGCTTTGGAAGAAAGGCTTGGGCATCCGTTGTTCGAACGCACGCAGCGGAAGCTTGTGCTGACCGAAGCAGGGCGGATCGCGCTTGATCATGCGGATGCCATTGCCGCGACCGGTGAGGAATTGCTCGCGACGCTCAAGGGCGACAATCCTGCGCAAGCGGTCTTGCGCATCGGTGCGCTGGCCACGCTGTCGCGCAATTTTCAGTTGGCGTTTCTGCAACCTTTGCTGGATCGGGCTGATCTGCATCTGGTGTTGAGATCAGGCGGTCCGGCTGAACTTCTTGCAGAATTGCGCGCGCTCAATCTCGATGTTGTGTTGATGGACCGGCTGCCGGCGGCGGGGCCAGGCCCGGCCTTGGTTGGGCATCGCGTGGCGCGGCAGCGCGTTGAGCTTTTCGGCACGCCGAAGCGCCTCCGCCAGGGCGGCAGCCTGCCGGAATTGCTGGCGCGCCACCCGGTGATTGTGCCGGGGCCAGAGAGTGGCTTGCGCGCCGAATTCGAAGCCTTGGCGAACCGGCTGCACGTCACGCCGCGCATCGCGGCGGAGGTTGATGATATGGCGATGATGCGCCTTTTGGCGCGCCAGGATGTCGGCCTCGCGGTCATGCCTGCGATTGTGGTGAGGGATGAACTTCGCGCCGGTACACTGATGCGCGCCACGCCGCTTTCGGGCCTGGTTGAGACCTTCTACGCCGTAACCATTGCACGGTCCTTCCCCAATCCGCTGCTGAGGCCCTTGCTCAAGGCCCGTTCCGCCGCGCTGGAGGCATGAGGCGGCGCGAGGTGCGTCAATCTTCTTTACCAAAGCGCCGCCATTTCGTGCTAAGGAACCCTAATGCTGCCTGATTTCCACGCCACCGCCGCTGCCCTTGGCGCCCTGCCGCGCGAACGGGTTCATGGGCGCGTCAATGCCATCACCGGGCTGACCATTACGCTGGAAGGCTTCGGCCCGCTTGCCGCGATTGGAGACCGGGTCGCGATCACCGCGCCCACTGGCGCGCCGGTCATGGCGGAAATCGCGGGCTTTAGGGATGGCAAGGCGCAGGCCATTGCGCTTGGGCCACTCACGGGCCTTACGTCTGGCATGCGGGCCACGCTGGCGCCGCGCCCGGCGCTGCCGGTTTCCGATGCCTGGCTGGGGCGTGTGTTGGACCCGATGGGCAGGCCGCTGGATGGCGGACCTATGCCTGCGCCTGGCGCCATTCAGCGCCCAACCCATGCGCCGGCGCCGGCGGCGGGCCAACGCTCCCGTCTTGGGGTGCGGCTGCCTTTGGGCGTGCGGGTGCTTGATCTGTTTACCCCGGTCAGGCGTGGGCAAAGGCTTGGGCTTTTCGCGGCTTCCGGCGTGGGCAAATCCACCCTCATGTCCATGCTGGCGGGCGGGCTAGCGGCGGATGTGATTGTCTTTGCGCTTGTCGGTGAACGCGGGCGCGAATTGCGCGAATTTATCGAAGATGATTTGGGGCCCGAGAAGCTTGCCCGCAGTGTGGTAATCTGCGCCACATCGGATAGCGCGGCACCACTCAGGCGCGAAGCGGCCTATGCTGCCACGACGGTGGCAGAACATTTCCGCGATCAGGGCCTGCAAGTGCTGCTGCTGATGGATAGTGTGACGCGCTTTGCTTTGGCGTTGCGGGAGATTGGCCTGGCGGTAGGGGAGCCTCCAGCCACGCGCGGTTACCCGCCTTCGGTCTTCACGGAATTGCCTCGGCTTTTGGAGCGCGCCGGGCCGGGGCCGGATAATTCGCCAGGTGCCATCACCGCGCTTTTCACCGTACTGGTGGAAGGCGATGATCATGATGAACCCGTGGCCGATGCGGTGCGCGGCATTCTGGATGGGCATGTGGTTTTGGACCGCGCCATTGCGGAAGCGGGGCGGTATCCGCCAGTGGATGTGCTGCGCTCTGTATCGCGCAGCATGCCGGGGGTTTTGGAAGAACAGGAATGGCAATTGGTGTCGGAGGCAAAGCGCCTGCTGTCCACCTATGGCGAGATCAAGGATCTGGTGCGCCTTGGCGCCTATCGCGCCGGGCATGACCCGGAAGCAGATGCGGCGGTGAAGCTGGCGCCGCGGATCGAGGCAGTGCTGCGCCAGCGCAAGGGTGAGATTTCGCCGGTTGAGCAATCCTTCGCGGCCCTTGCTGAGGCGATTGACGGGGCTTGAGGCTAAGCGAGGCGGAGGAAACGCCCGCTCATTTCTCGCAGCGAATAAACACCGTGCTTGCATGCGCGCGTTCGCCCACCTCGGCCGCGCTCAATTCCGTGGGCGCGCTTTCGCGGAGTGTGGGCTCCACCCCGGCGCGGCGCAGGAAGCCCAAGGCTTCAGTCCCCTTCACGGCGAAATTCACATTCTGCGGAATATCGCCAGTACGCTGCGCGATGCGCTGGGCGTTCAGCTTGGAAACAATTACGCCCATCACATGGCCCTGACGGTCAAGCAAAGGCCCGCCGGAATTGCCCTGCTGCACCGGCGCGCTGATCTGGAAATGCTGTTCATTATTGGCGAGCCCCGCAAGCGCGCTGACTTCCCCCGTGGTCAGGGTAGGCCCCGCAGCCAATAGTCCCGCAAGCGGGAAGCCATAGGTCACCACACTTTCGCCGCGCCGCACGGGATTGGCACGAAAGGCCAGAATAGGGCCGGGATCATTCGGCACGGCAAGCAGCGCCAAATCGCGCTGCACATCGACGCGCGCCGGCATGGTGGCGGGCAGGGTACGGCCATTGGCGGTGCGGATTGTAATCGCGTTGCAGCCATCAATCACGTGATGATTAGTCAGCACCCGGTCGCGCGCCACGACAAAGCCGGTGCCGGTGGAAGCACGCCCACGGCCCGTTGCCGGCGGTGGTGCGCCGGGGGCGGGGGAGGGTGCCGCAGTGGCCTCCGGCGGGCGGCCCAGTGGCGCCTGCATGGCCACCACCTTCTCGGCGCAGATATCCATGCCGCGGTTGATGATTTCCCGCCCGTCGCTCAGCACCATGCGAAGGTCAAAGCGGCAACCCGTATTTTGCGCCGGGCGAAGCCTCAACTCGGCCCCAGGCTGAAGCGGTCCGCGCGTCAGCAGATTGGACCCCCAATCCTGCCGCCCGGTTTGCACCGCGAAAAGGGAATGCGCCGAAAGCTCCGTCTGATTCAAAATGCGCACTGGCTCCGTCTGCGGCACCGCAGGGAAGGGGGAAAGGATCAGGAGGAAAAGGGCAAGGAGCAGGGCGCGCATGTGTGCCTTATATCTCTGTATCCCTGAGGGCTTCGTCAATTCCCCCCAAGGCTTGACCTTCCCATAATAGGAAGCGCCACATGCACCCTGCCATGCCCGATACCGCTGTAACCCTGCCGCGCCTATCCTTGCCGATTGAAGGCATGACCTGCGCTGCCTGCGCCGGGCGGGTGGAACGCGCTTTGCGCAAGGTGCCAGGCGTGGCGGAGGTTCAGGTGAACCCCGCCACGGATCGCGCGGAAGTGCTGGGCAGCGCCAGCGTCGCTTCCCTGAAACAGGCGGTTGAGGGCGCCGGCTATGGCGTGGCAGCCGCGCGCTTTGATCTTGCCATTGGCGGGATGACCTGCGCGACCTGCGCGGCGCGGGTTGAGAAAGCTCTGCGCGCCGTGGCGGGCGTGCTGGAAGCCAGCGTCAACGCCGCATCGGAACAGGCGCATGTGCTGGCCATTGGCGGGGTTTCGGAAGCGGCGTTGCGCGTGGCGGTGGAAGCGGCCGGCTATGAATTGCGCGGCAGCACGGCTGATGCAGGGGAAGAAGCCGCCGCCCGGGCTCTGGCGCGTGAACGGCGCGATGTAGTTCTGGCTGGGATTTTCTCGGCCCCCTTCCTAATCGGCATGATCGGCATGGGCTTCGGGCAGGATTGGATGCCAAGTGGTTGGGCGCAATTCGGCTTGGCGAGTTTCGTTGAATTCTGGCTGGGCGCGCGGTTTTGGCGCGCAGGCTTCAAGGCTTTGCGTGCGGGTACGGCCAATATGGATGTGTTGGTCGCCCTTGGTACCGGCGCGGCCTGGGCGCTTTCCACCTGGCTATTGCTGACCGCGCCGGCGCATCACGGCACGCCGCATCTTTACTTCGAAGCTGCGGCGGTGGTGATTTTCTTCGTGCTGCTCGGCAAATATCTGGAAGCGCGCGCCAAGCGCGCCACCGGGGCCGCGATCCGTGCCTTGCTAGACCTCAGCCCGCGTCAGGCACGCCGATTGGAAGTGGGCGAGGAACGCGAAGTGCCCGCCGCGCTGCTGGCGGTGGGCGATCTTGTCGTGGTGCGCCCGGGCGAGCGCATTCCCGTGGATGGGTTGGTGCGTGAAGGCCGGTCCGGCGTGGATGAAAGTGCTCTGACCGGCGAAAGCCGCGCCGTGGAAAAGGAAGAAGGTGCCAAGGTTGCGACCGGCACCATGGCTTTGGATGGGCGCCTGGTGATCGAAGCCTGCGCGGTGGGGGGCGATACCACGCTTGCGCGTGTGGCGCAGTTAGTCGCGGCGGCGCAGGCGTCTCGGGCGCCGGTGCAAAAGCTAGTGGACCGCGTGAGCGCGGTTTTCGTGCCAGTCGTGCTGGGGCTGGCGCTGGCGACGCTACTCGGTTGGTTGCTCTCCGGTGCGGCGTTTGAAGCCGCGCTGATCCATGCCGTTTCCGTGCTGGTGATTGCCTGTCCCTGCGCGCTTGGCCTTGCCACACCAGCCGCGATCATGGCCGGCACGGGGGCGGCGGCGCGGGCGGGCATATTGCTCCGCGATGCGGAGGCGATTGAACGCGCCGGGCTCATCACCCTGGTTGCCTTCGATAAGACCGGAACGCTGACGGAAGGGCGACCCAGGCTGGCGGCATTGGACGCGGCACCAGGGATGACGCGGGCGGAGGCGCTTTCGATTGCCGCCGCCTTGCAAGCGGGCAGTGAGCATCCTTTGGCGCGCGCGGTTTTGGCCGAAGCGGGTGCCACCCCACCCGCCGAGGATTTTCGCGCCCTGCCCGGGCGTGGTGTTGAAGGTGTTGTCGGTGGGCGGCGTTATGCCCTTGGTTCTTCCAGGCTGTTGCAGGAAGCCGGCGCGGCGCCGGGCGCCTTGGCCGGTGCGGCGGCAGCGGGTGAGGCTGCGGGGCAAAGCCTGTCCTGGCTGATGGAAGGCAGTGAAGCGCGCGCGCTGTTTCGGTTTGAGGATGCGCCGCGTGCGGGTGCAGCGGCGGCGGTCGCTGGGCTGGCCGCACTTGGCGTGAAGCCCGCCATGATCAGCGGAGATCAACGCGCCGCTGCCCTTGCTGTCGCTACGCCGCTTGGCATTAGCGATGTCGCCGCCGAGGTTCTGCCCGATGGCAAGGCTGCGCGCATTAGCGCCTGGCAACAGGCGGGTGAGGTTGTGGCGATGGTGGGTGATGGCGTGAATGATGCGCCTGCACTCGCCAAGGCTGATCTTGGCATTGCGATGGGGACAGGCACGGATATCGCCATTCAATCCGCTGGCATCACCTTGTTGCGTGGTGATCCTGCCTTGGTGCCGGCAGCTTTGGAGATTACGCGCCTGACTTTGCGCAAGATAAGGCAGAATCTGTTCTGGGCCTTTGGCTATAATCTGCTCGGCGTACCGCTGGCAGCACTTGGCTTGCTGTCTCCGCCCATTGCCGGCGCTGCGATGGCGGCTTCCAGCGTGAGTGTGCTGACCAATGCGTTATTGCTGGCGCGCTGGAGGCCACGCGCATGAATATCGGGGAAGCCGCCCGCGCATCGGGCATTTCGGCCAAGATGATCCGGCATTATGAGGCGATTGGGCTGATCTCCGCCGGGCGCGGCGCCAATCAATATCGTGTTTATATGCAGGCCGATGTCGCGGAGCTGCGCTTTATTCGCCATGCGCGCGATCTTGGCTTTTCTTTGCAGGATGTGAAGCGCTTGCTGGATTTATGGCGCAATCGCGCGCGGGCGAGTGCGGAAGTGAAGCGTCTTGCGCTGGATCATGTCGCAGCACTTGAAGCCAAGGCCAAATCGCTCAACGCCATGGCAGAAAGCCTGCGCCATCTGGCCGAGCATTGCCATGGTGACGCGCGGCCGGATTGCCCGATTTTGGAAGAGCTTGCTGGAAAGGATGATCGCCATGGCTGACGCCATCACGCTTCAGGTTGAGGGCATGAGCTGCGGCCACTGCATCCGCGCTGTGACCAACGCCATCCAGGGGCTGGATCAGGCAGCGAAAGTGAATGTGGATTTGGCCGCGAAGCGCGTGGTCGCGCAAACCAGCCTACCGCGCGCGGATGTGGTGCGCGCGGTGGAAGAAGAAGGTTTTGCTGTGAAGGGCTGAGGCTTCAGTCGGGGCGCGCGCCGGAAGCGCGCACAACAGGCGCCCAGCGTGCGGTTTCCTGCCTGAGGAATTCCGCCAGCGCCTCAGGCGTGGAAGCTTCCAGCACCAGCCGACGCGCTGCCATCGCGGCGACCAATTCCGGTTCCTTGAGCACGCTTTGCATGGCGGCATTGAGCTTCGCCAGGATCGGCGCGGGCAGGCCAGGTGGGGCCATCATCGCGGCCCAATCCACACCGTCAAAACCAGGCAGGCCGCTTTCCGCAATGGTGGGAATATCGGGTAGCAACGGCACGCGCTTGCCATTGGGCACACCGAGAATACGGAGCTTCCCTGCCTCCGCTTGCGGAATCCCATTGAGCGCGGTGGTGAAGGCGTAATCCACGCGCCCCGCGATCAATTCAGGCAAAAGCGCGCCACCGCCGCGATAGGGCACATGGGTCGTGCGAATACCCGCCATCAGATTGAGTTGTTCGGCGGCCAAATGCCCCGCTGAGCCAATGCCGGAGGAGCCAAAATTCAATGCCTCGGGCCGCGCTTTGGCGGCGGCGATGATATCGGCAACGCTGCGAAAGGGCCTATCCACCGGCACGGCCAGCACATTGGGCACTTCGCCGATCAGCGAAACTGGCGTCAGATCCTTCAAGGGATCGAAGGGCAGATTGCCGTAAAGCGTGGGGTTGATGGCAAGCGGCCCGATCGTGCCAAGCAGCAGCGTATAGCCATCCGGCGCGCTCCGCGTGGTGGCTTCGGTCGCGATATTGCCGCCCGCGCCGGGGCGATTTTCGATCACGACAGGCTGGCCGAGCAATGCCTGCATGCGTGGCGCAATGGCGCGCGCAAAGACATCGGTGGAGCCGCCGGCAGCGAAGCCCACCAGCAGGCGAATGGTGCGAGAGGGGTATTCTTGCGCCAGTGCGGGCGCTGCCAAAGGCAGCAAAGCCAAACCAGCAAACAATTCGCGTTTCTTCATCATGGTCCCGGCCTTTTTTCTTGATCAGTTCAGGCGGATGCTGATGCTCCGCCCATGAGCTTGCAGCCCTTCAGCTTCCGCCAAAGCCACCGCTGCCGGGCCGATCTGCGCGAGTGCCGCGCCATCAGCTTCCACCCAGCTTGTGCGCTTCAGGAAATCGAAACTCGAAAGCCCGGAGGCAAAGCGTGCGGTGCGGCCTGTGGGCAGCACATGGTTCGGGCCTGCGATGTAATCCCCAACGGCTTCCGGGCAGAAGCGGCCCAGAAACGCCGCGCCAGCATGGCGAATAAGTGCCAGCAAGCCGCGCGGATCATCCACCATCAATTGCAGATGCTCGGGCGCGAGACGATTGGTGAGCGCCGCCGCTTCCGCAAGATTGTGCACCAGAATAACCGCGCCATGGCGCGCCCAGCTTTCGCCGGCAATCGCGGCGCGCGGCAGGGTTTTCAGCGCGTGTTCCACCGCCTGCGCCACCGCATCCGCCAGCGCCGCATCGGGCGTGATCAGGATGGATTGCGCGCTTTCATCATGTTCGGCTTGGGCCAGCAAATCCATCGCCACATGGGCAGGATCATTGGCGGCATCGGCAATCACCACCACTTCCGAAGGCCCGGCGATGGAATCAATACCAACCCGGCCAAAGACTTGGCGCTTTGCTTCCGCGACATAGGCATTGCCGGGGCCCACAATCCGATCCACCGGCGCGATGCTGCCCGTGCCCCAGGCCAGCGCTGCGACGGCTTGCGCACCGCCAATGCGGTAAATCTCCGTCACGCCTGCGCGCTTGGCTGCGGCCAGCACGAGCGGATTGAGCGCGCCATCCGGCGTTGGCACCGCCATGGCAATGCGCGGCACGCCAGCGGCGCGCGCCGGCAGCGCATTCATCAGCACGGAAGACGGATAGGCCGCCTTGCCGCCGGGGACGTAAATGCCAACCGCATCCACCGGCCCCCAGCGGAGCCCAAGCGTGAGACCAGCATCGTCGCGCATCACCAAATCCTGCGGCAATTGCGCGCGGTGGAAGGTTTCGATCCGTTGCGCCGCCAGGTTGAGCGCGGCGCGGAGAGCTGGCGCGATGGTCGCATCCGCTGCTTCAATTTCTGCGGGCGTGACGCGCAGCGCGGCAGCATTGGCGGGCTGCCAGCGATCAAAACGTGCGGTGTAGTCCATCAGCGCCGCATCGCCGCGCGCGCGGATATCGGCGATGATGCCGGCTACCACGCCATCAACCTTTTGCGTGGTTTCGCGGGCGTCATCCAATAGCGCGGCGAAGGCAGCTTCAAAGCCTGCGTCACGCGTATCCAACCGCTTCATGCGGCGGCTTCCAAAGCAGCGCGGAAGCGCGCGATCCAGCCGCCAATAGCCTCGGGCCGGGTTTTCAATGCGGTGCGGTTGACGATGAGCTTGGAGGTGACATGAGCGATCACTTCACCTTCCTTCAGCCCATTGGCCTTCAGCGTTGAACCCGTTTGCACCAAATCCACAATCAGCTTGGCGAGCCCCATGGAAGGCGCCAATTCCATCGCGCCGTTCAGATGCACAATCTCCGCCTGCACGCCGCGCGCGGCGAAATGGCGCTGCGCGATATTCGGGTATTTGGTGGCGACCGTGATGCGTGACCAGCGGCGCGGATCATCCGGGGTGGCGTTTACCGGTTCGGCAATCGAAACCCGGCAGCGGCCAATGCCCAAATCAAGCGGGGCATAGATTTCCGGATAATCGAATTCCATCAGCACATCGGAACCACAAACACCAATCGCCGCCGCGCCATGGGCCACGAAAGTCGCGACATCGAAGGGGCGCACGCGTATGACATCCACTGCGGGATCATTGGTGGGGAAGCGGAGCCGACGGCTATCCTCATCCGCGTAATCTTCCGCCGGGATCAGGCCGGCGCGTGACAGCACGGGGTGCAGTTCCTTCAGAATGCGCCCCTTGGGGAGGGCAATCACCAGCGGCGTATCGGTTTCAGCCGGTGCGCCATTCAGCGCATTGGGGATCGGGATATCCATGACTACCTGTCCGCCAGTCTTTCAATATCGGCGCCCACCGCCGCGAGTTTCGCTTCCACCCGTTCATAGCCGCGATCGAGGTGATAGACGCGGTTCACAATCGTCTCACCTTCCGCTGCCAATCCGGCGAGAATGAGCGAGACTGAGGCGCGCAAATCAGTCGCCATCACCGGCGCGCCGGATAGCTTTTTCACGCCGCGCACAATGGCGGAAGCGCCGTGGAAATTGATGCGTGCACCCATGCGCGAAAGCTCCGGCACATGCATGAAGCGGTTTTCGAAAATGGTTTCCGTGATCATGGAAGCGCCATCCGCCACGCACATCAAAGCCATGAATTGCGCCTGCATATCTGTGGCGAAGCCCGGGAAGGGTTCGGTCATCACATCAGCGCCGCGAAGCCCATTGCTGCGCGTTACACGCAGCCCGCCTTCTTCCTCCGCGACATCCACGCCGGCTTCGCGCAGCGTGCGCGTCACCGCGCCCAGATGATCCAGCCGCGCGCCTTGCAGCAGCAGCGACCCGCCGGTGATGGCGGCGGCACAGGCAAAGGTGCCGGCTTCAATCCGGTCCGCGATAATCGGATGCGTCGCGGCGCCAAGGCTTGCCACCCCTTCAACCAGCAGCCGATCCGTGCCGATGCCTTCAATCCGTGCGCCCATGCGCATCAGGCAGGCGGCAAGATCGGTGATTTCAGGCTCTCGTGCCGCGTTCAAAATTTCGCTTTGCCCGCGCGCCAAAGCCGCTGCCATCAGGATGTTTTCCGTGGCGCCAACCGAGACTTGCGGGAAGATGATGCGCGCACCCTTCAGGCCGCCAGGTGCGCGGGCTTCAATGTAGCCGGCGGTAATCTCGATCTCCGCGCCCATTTGCTCAAGCGCTTTCAGGTGCAGATCAACCGGGCGCGTGCCGATGGCGCAGCCGCCGGGCAGGCTAACGCGTGCGCGGCCGTGGCGGGCCAGCAAGGGGCCGAGCACGAGGACCGAGGCCCGCATCTTGCGCACTAGGTCATAAGGTGCTTCCAGATCGGTCGCGGCGCCGCTGATGGTGATGCTGCGCGCGGTTTTGTCGCGTTCAACGGCTAGCCCGTGATGCTTCAGCAAGCCCGCCATGGTAGCGACATCTGCCAGATCAGGCGCATTGGTGAGCGTGAGCGGGCCATCGGCCAGCAACCCCGCCGCCATCAGGGGCAGGGCGGCATTCTTGGCGCCGGAGACCGGGATATTGCCCGAAAGCACGTGCCCGCCGCGGATGAGAATACGGTCCATCAGAGTTTCGGCAACGCAACGCCGCGCTGGCCCATATACTTGCCGCGGCGGTCTGCGTAGCTGACCTCGGGCGGTGCATCGCCCTTCAGGAACAGGAATTGGCAGACGCCTTCATTGGCATAGACCTTGGCGGGCAGGGGGGTGGTATTGCTGATTTCGATGGTGACCTGGCCTTCCCATTCGGGCTCAAGCGGCGTGACATTCACAATCAGCCCGCAGCGCGCATAGGTGGATTTGCCAAGGCAGATCACCAGGATATCGCGCGGGATGCGGAAATATTCGACCGTGTGGGTCAGCACGAAGGAATTGGGCGGGATGATGCAAACGGGACCCTTGCGCGTCACAAAACCATCTTCGGAGAAGGCCTTGGGGTCCACAATGGCATTATCAACATTGGTGAAGATCTTGAATTCATCCGCGGCCCGCGCGTCATAGCCATAGGAAGACAGGCCGTAGGAAATAACGCCTTCCCGGCGCTGCGCTTCCACAAAGGGTTCGATCATGCCGTGTTCCGCCGCCATATTGCGGATCCAGCTATCGGGCATGATGGGCATGGTGTTCTGGCCTGGCTAAATTGGGCGCGGCGCGGCCACGCCGGGGAGCGGTGGATTAGCCCAAGCGGGGCGGTGGGGCAACCAGCGGGGCCATAGGCCTACGCCGCCGCCACCTTCATGGGCCGCGTGATCCAATTCACCACCACCGCAATCACGCCCACCACCATCATCACCGGCCAAAAGGCGGCGTAGCTGCCGGTGGCATCCACCACCCAGGCGCCGGCACCCGCGCCCAGAAACCCGCCCATTTGGTGGGAGAAGAAGCAAATCCCGTAAAGTGCGCCCAGATCCGCCACACCAAAGCGCCGCGCAATGGCCGCCGAGGTCAAGGGAACGGTACCCAGCCAGATAAAACCCATCACGGCGGCAAAGATCAGCGTGCCCCATTCGGTGGGCGTGACATTGGCGAAAATCGCAATCGCAATCGTGCGGACCATGTAGATCCCGCCCAAAGCCACTTCTGGCCGGATGCTATTGCCGATCCGCCCGCAGAGCCATGATCCCGGGATATTGAACAGCCCCACCAGCATCAGCGCCGTCACGCCAAGCCCCGCCGGCAGGCCGCAAAGCGAAAGATGCGCCGGCAGATGCGTCGTCAAAAACGCCAATTGAAAGCCGCAGGCGAAGAAGCCGAGCGTCAGCAGCGCGAAATCACGCTGCGCCAAGGCGCGCTTTGCAAGCGCGGGCAGGCCGGCCAGCCCGGTCGGGCGCCCGGTGCTGGGGCCGGGCGGCGCCCATTCCAGTCGGGGTGCCACGAAGACCATCAGCGCCATGGTGGCCGCCAGCATGAAAAAGGCGCCTGAGGTGCCGTAATCCGTAATGCCCCATTGCACGAAGGGGATCAGCGCCGCTTGCCCGATGGACCCGCCTGCGGAAGCAAGCCCCAAAGCATCGCCCCGGCGGTTTTCCGGCACGGCACGCGCGACAGCGCCAAGCACGGTGCCCGACCCCGCCGCCGCTACGCCAAGCGCTGTCAGAACGCCGATGCCAATGATAAGGCTTGGCGTGCTGGGCCATATGGCGGGCAGGATCAGGCCTATGGCGTAAATGACCGCGCCCCCCAAAGCCACGCGCCCGGCGCCGATCTTATCCGCCAAAGCCCCGGCCAGCGGCTGGCCCACGCCCCAAAGCAAATTATGCAGCGCCACCGCAGCGCCATAGGCAAAGGCGGGGATGGCGTGCTCCGCCCCCAGTGGGAGTAGGAAAAGCCCAAAAGTCTGTCGCGCCCCAAGCGCTAAGGAGACTGAGGCAGCGGCGGCGATGACGACAATCCAGGCTTGTGCGGGCATGCCCCCTTATGGCGAAGCGAAGCACCCTTGGCCAGATGGAAACCCGCTTGACGCGCACGCCCACACCCCCTAAACGACTTCTTCCGCCGCACCGCCCCGGGAGCAATCCAGGGGCTGTTTGGCGTTTCGGGGAACGCGGGAGACCTTTTACTGGTCGCATGCACCGCGGGCCTCTCGGGTTTATGAGAGAGGATTTAGACAGTGGCGAAGAAGATCGCAGGCTATATCAAGCTGCAGATCCCGGCTGGCAAGGCTAATCCCTCGCCGCCCGTGGGTCCGGCGCTTGGTCAGCGTGGCCTGAATATCATGCAATTCGTGAAGGAATTCAACGCGGCGACGCAGCAGATGGAACCGGGCACGCCCACACCCGTGGTCATCACGGCTTATTCGGACCGCAGCTTTTCCTTCATTACCAAGACGCCGCCCAATACGTATTTTCTGCTGAAGGCCGCGAAGCTCGATAAGGGCTCAACCGCGCCGGGCAAGGCCGCGCCGATTGGCCGCGTGACCAAGTCTCAGCTTGTCGAAATCGCCAAGGTGAAGATGCAGCACATGAACGCCAATGACGTTGACGCTGCCGTGAGCATGCTTGCGGGTTCCGCCCGCGCCATGGGCCTGACCGTGGTGGAGGGCTAAGATCATGGCACAGCAAGGTAAGCGCCTGAAGGCGGCCTATACGGGTTTTGACCGCGAAAAGACCTATGCACTGGCTGAGGCGGTAAAGCTCGCCCGCGGCGCGGCCAAGGCGAAATTCGACGAAACCATTGAAATTTCGATGAATCTTGGCATTGACCCTCGCCATGCAGACCAGATGGTGCGCGGCGTTGTCGGCCTGCCGCATGGCACCGGCAAGACCGTGCGCATTGGCGTCTTTGCCCGTGGCGCCAAGGCTGATGAAGCCAAGGCCGCCGGCGCGGATGTGGTGGGTGCAGACGACCTGGCTGCCCTGGTGCAGGAAGGCAAGATCGAGTTCGATCGCTGCATCGCGACCCCGGACATGATGGGCCTGGTGGGCCGGCTTGGTAAGGTGCTCGGCCCCCGCGGCCTGATGCCGAACCCGAAGCTTGGCACCGTCACCATGGATGTGAAGGGTGCGGTGACCGCGGCCAAGGCTGGTCAGGTGGAATTCCGCGCTGAGAAGGCTGGGATTGTTCATGCCGGCATCGGCAAGGCGTCCTTCGCTGAAGCGCAGCTGCTTGAAAATGCTCGCGCTTTCGTCGAAGCGATCCAGCGCGCCCGCCCGACCGGCGCCAAGGGGACCTATGTGAAGAAGGTGGCGGTTTCCTCCACCATGGGCCCCGGTGTGAAGGTGGATGTCACCAGCCTTTCGGCTTCGGCCAATTAAGGTTTAGGCGCGGCCCTTGGCCGTGCATTGGATTCGCTTGGTCCTTATGGGGCCGAGCGGGCAGGGGATGGCCTTTGGCCATTTCCGAACCTGTCGGAGACCTCCTGTTGTTCTTCGGGACAATAAAGGGCCCTCGGGCTCGCAGGGGATAGACGGGGTGCCCAAGCAGAGACCTCCCAGGGTTAGTCCCTGGTTTGGCTTGGTTTGGCGTTCCGGACTGACAGGCGAACCGGGGTTGGTGCCATACCGGTGCCGGCCCCCGAGTGAACCCGGCTGGAGCCCTTCCAAAAGGCCCTAGTCACCGACGGAGACGTAGAGTGGAAAGATCGGAGAAGCGCGAATTCGTCGAATCCCTCGCCACGATCTTCGCCGAGACCTCCTTCGTGCTGGTTGCCCGCAATGCCGGGTTAACTGTCGCGGATGTGAGTGAGCTTCGGCGTAAGATGCGCGCGGCTGGGGCTTCGTATAAGGTCGCGAAGAACCGCTTGGCCACCCGCGCCCTCGAAGGCACCCGCTTCCAAGGCATCTCGCCATTGCTGAAGGGTCCGACCGCGCTTGCGTGGTCGACCGACCCAGTGGCTGTGGCGAAAACCGCCGTGGAGTTCGCCAAAACAAACGATAAGTTTGTTGTCCTGGGCGGTGCTCTTGGAACCCAGACGCTGAGCGCCGATGGCGTGAAGGCTCTGGCCGAGCTGCCGTCCCTGGAGACGCTGCGCGCGCAGCTTGTGGGTCTTATCCAGACCCCGGCGACGCGGATTGCGGGCGTGCTTCAGGCCCCTGGTGGGCAGGTGGCGCGGGTGTTGGCGGCATACGCCAAGAAGGACGCGGCCTGAGGCCCGGATTAGCCCCCGGAGGCATGCCGCCCTGGGGGAGTTGCAAGAACCAAACCAAGATACTAGATCAAGGAGTACAAAGACATGGCTGATCTCGCGAAGTTGGTGGACGAGCTGTCCGCCCTGACCGTTCTGGAAGCTGCCGAGCTTTCCAAGCTGCTAGAAGAAAAGTGGGGCGTTTCCGCCGCCGCGCCAGTGGCCGTGGCCGCTGCGCCGGCTGCTGCCGCTGCCCCGGCTGCTGAAGCGCAGACGGAATTCACGGTCATTCTGGCCGCCGGTGGCGACAAGAAGATCAATGTCATCAAGGAAATTCGTACCATCACGGGCCTTGGCCTGAAGGAAGCGAAGGACCTGGTGGAAGGCGCGCCGAAGACTGTGAAGGAAGGCGTGTCGAAGGACGAAGCTGACAAGATCAAGAAGGTGCTGGAAGAAAACGGCGCCACGGTCGAAGTGAAGTAAGACTTCGGGCCGGCCCTGGGCATCCGCTGCCGGGGCCGGACGAAAAAAAGACTGGGCGCGGGTGGAACCTCCCTGAAAAGGGGTCAGGTGCCGCCCGTGCCCGCGTTTCTCCGGTCCCGGACCGGGGAGGCGTTCAGCGGGTAACCCGCGCCGGCAGGGTAGGCCGGCAGGATAGATAGAGAAGAGCAGGACAGGCATGAACGCGATCACCCAGTCTTTCACCGGGCGTAAGCGGATCCGCAAGAGCTTCGGGCGTTTGCCAGAAGTGGCGCCGATGCCGAACCTTATTGATGTGCAGCGCGCATCCTATGAAAGCTTCCTGCAAATGGAAGTTCTTCCGGATTCGCGCACCGTCACGGGTTTGCAGGAAGTATTCCGTTCGGTCTTTCCGATTGATGATTTCGCCGGGCGTGGCCGCCTGGAGTTCGTGCAATACGAACTCGAAGATCCGAAATATGATGTTGAGGAATGCATCCAGCGCGGGCTGAATTACGCTGCGCCACTCAAGGTGCGGCTGCGCCTGATCGTTTGGGATGTGGATGAGGAAACCGGCAGCCGCACGGTGCGCGACATCAAGGAACAGGATGTCTACATGGGCGATATGCCGCTCATGACCGATAACGGCACCTTCATCATCAATGGTACGGAACGTGTCATTGTATCGCAAATGCATCGCAGCCCGGGCGTATTTTTTGACCATGACCGCGGCAAGACGCATTCCAGTGGCAAGTATCTGTTTGCCGCACGGGTGATCCCTTATCGTGGTTCCTGGCTTGATTTTGAATTCGACGCCAAGGATATTTGCTATGTCCGCATTGACCGCAAGCGCAAGCTGCCGGTCACCACGCTGCTTTACGCGCTGGATAGCGCGACGACTGAAACGAAGCGCGCTGGCAGCGAAACGCCGCTGGAACTGCACGAAATCCGCGGCATGGATGCCGAGGAAATCCTGAATTCCTTCTACGGTCAGGTCGTATTTGCGCGCGGCCCCAAGGGCTGGTCGCGCACTTTTGATCCCGATTCCTTCCGTGGCGTGAAGCTTGCGGAAGCGCTGGTGGATGCGCGTACCGGCGAAGTGGTCGCCGAAAAGGACGCGAAGTTGACGCCGCGCCTGGCACGCAAAATCGCCGAAGCGGGCACGACGGAAGTACTGGTCAGCCGCGCTGAATTGCTCGGCCGCTTTGTGGCGGAAGACCTGGTGAATATGGAAACCGGGGAGATTTGGGCCGAAGCCGGTGAGGAATTGACTGAGCCGAAGCTGAACCTGATCGAGGAAATCGGCCTCAATCGCCTGCCGACACTCTCCATTGATCAGGCGGTCGGCCCCTGGATGCGCAATACGCTGGCGGTGGACAAGAATTCCAACCGCGACGAAGCGCTGATGGATATCTATCGCGTGATGCGTCCGGGCGAACCGCCGACTCCGGAAACGGCTGAGGCGCTGTTCCGCGGCCTGTTCTTCGACATGGAGCGCTATGATCTTTCCACGGTCGGGCGCGTGAAGATGAATATGCGTCTTGGCTTTTCGCTGGAAGAAGTGCCGGATTATGTGCGTATTCTGCGTAAGCAGGATATTGTGGCGACGCTGCGCGTGCTGCTCGACCTGAAGGATGGGCGCGGGCAGATTGATGATATTGACAACCTCGGCAATCGCCGCGTGCGGTCGGTTGGCGAGTTGATGGAAAATCAGTATCGCGTTGGCTTGCTGCGCATGGAACGCGCGATCAAGGAACGCATGGGGTCGGTGGATATTGACACCGTCATGCCGCATGACCTGATCAATGCGAAGCCGGCGGCTGCGGCGGTACGGGAATTCTTTGGTTCGTCGCAGCTTTCGCAGTTCATGGACCAGACCAACCCGCTTTCCGAGGTGACGCATAAGCGCCGCCTTTCGGCGCTTGGCCCGGGTGGTCTCACGCGTGAGCGTGCCGGCTTTGAAGTGCGCGACGTTCACCCGACGCATTACGGGCGCATCTGCCCGATTGAAACGCCGGAAGGGCCGAATATCGGCCTGATCAATTCACTCGCGACCTTCGCCAAGGTGAACAAATACGGCTTCATCGAAACGCCGTATCGTCTGGTGAAGGATGGGCAGATTGTGGGCGATTCCCGCTATTTGTCCGCGATGGAAGAAGAACGGCTGATCGTCGCGCAGGCCGATGCCAATGTGGATACGGATGGCCGCTTCAAGGATGAATTGGTCTCGGTCCGTCAGGGTGGCGATTTCCGTCTGGTGAAGCCGGAAGAAGTGACAGCGATTGACGTCTCGCCCAAGCAGCTTGTTTCGGTTGCGGCGGCGCTGATCCCCTTCCTTGAAAACGATGACGCGAACCGCGCTTTGATGGGTTCCAACATGCAGCGTCAGGCGGTGCCGCTGATCCGCGCCGATGCGCCGCTTGTGGGCACTGGCATGGAAGCCGCGGTGGCGCGGGATTCTGGTGCGACGATTGTTGCGCGCCGCGACGGTGTGGTGGATTCGATTGACGGTGCGCGCATTGTGGTGCGCGCGACATCTTCCGATGGCACGACCAGCGGCGTTGATATCTATCGGCTGCGCAAATATATGCGGTCCAACCAATCCACCTGTATCAACCAGCGCCCGTTGGTGAAGGTGGGTGATGTGGTGAAGGTGGGTGACATTATCGCCGATGGACCTTCGACCGAGCTTGGCGAATTGGCGCTGGGGCGCAATGTACTGTGCGCCTTCATGCCCTGGAATGGCTATAATTTCGAAGATTCGATCCTGATCAGCGAACGCATCGCGCGCGATGATGTGTTCACCTCGATCCATATCGAAGAATTTGAGGTGATGGCGCGCGACACGAAGCTCGGCCAGGAAGAGATCACCCGCGACATTCCGAATGTGGGCGAAGAAGCGCTGCGCAATCTGGATGAAGCCGGCATTGTCTATATCGGTGCCGAGGTGAACCCAGGCGATATTCTGGTGGGCAAGGTGACGCCCAAGGGCGAAAGCCCAATGACGCCGGAAGAAAAGCTGCTGCGCGCCATTTTTGGCGAAAAGGCTTCCGATGTGCGTGACACATCGCTGAAGCTGCCGCCCGGCGTGGCTGGGACCATTGTTGATGTCCGCGTCTTCTCCCGCCGGGGGATCGACAAGGATGAGCGCGCCATGGCGATTGATCGTTCAGAAATTGAACGCTTGGCCAAGGACCGCGACGATGAAAAGGCGATCCAGGAGCGTTCTTTCTATTCACGCTTGCGTGAACGCCTGCTGAACCGCAAGGCGACCGGCGGTTTCAAGCAGATCAAGTCTGGCACGGTGATCACCGATGAAGTGCTGGATGAATTTGCCAAGGCGACATGGCGGCAAATCTCGGTCGCGGATGATGCCGCGATGGCCGAAATTGAAGCCATGAAGCGCGAATTCGATGCCGCGATTGAAAGGCTACAAAAGCGTTTTGAGAGCAAGGTCGAAAAAGTGCAGCGCGGTGACGAATTGCCGCCGGGCGTCATGAAGATGGTGAAGGTCTTCATCGCCGTGAAGCGCAAGCTTCAGCCGGGTGACAAGATGGCCGGCCGCCATGGCAATAAGGGTGTGGTCAGCCGCGTTGTACCGGTTGAAGACATGCCCTTCCTGGAAGATGGTACCTCGGTTGACCTGGTGCTGAACCCGCTTGGTGTGCCTTCGCGCATGAATGTGGGGCAGATCCTGGAAACCCATTTGGGTTGGGCCTGCGCCAATCTCGGCCGTCAGGTCGGCGAATTGGTGGATGAATATCGCCATCGCAGCGCGCGCCGCAGCGAATTGGAAGCCAAGCTGAAGGATATCTATGGTGAGGAGGTCTTCACCCGCGATATCGCGCCGATGGCCGATGATCAGTTGGTGGAGCTTTGCGAGAACCTGAAGAAGGGTATCCCGATTGCGACGCCGGTGTTCGATGGCGCGCGCATGGCCGATATTGAAGGCATGCTGGAAAAGGCCGGGCTTGATACCTCTGGCCAGGTTTGGCTGCATGATGGCCGTTCGGGCGAGCGTTTTGAACGCAAGGTGACGGTTGGCTACATTTATATGCTGAAGCTGCACCACTTGGTGGATGACAAAATCCACGCGCGTTCCATTGGGCCTTACAGCCTGGTCACCCAGCAGCCGCTGGGTGGTAAGGCGCAGTTCGGCGGCCAGCGCTTCGGCGAAATGGAAGTCTGGGCGCTGGAAGCCTATGGCGCTGCCTATACGCTGCAGGAAATGCTCACCGTTAAATCGGACGATGTTTCGGGCCGCACCAAGGTCTATGAAGCCATCGTGCGCGATCAGGACAGTTTTGAGGCTGGTATTCCAGAATCCTTCAACGTGTTGGTGAAGGAACTGAAATCGCTTGGTCTTAATGTTGATCTGGAAAACCGTCCGGTCTGATGGATCAGCTTAGTCTTTTTCTCTCACCGCTCAGCCGCCACGAAGCCTTCGTGGCGGCGGCCCCGCTCAAGAGGTTGGCCGCATGAACGAGCTTATGAAAATCCTGGGTCAGACGGGTCAGGCCGTCACTTTTGACCAAATCAAGATCACCATGGCGAGCCCGGAGCAAATCCGGTCCTGGTCCTATGGCGAGATCAAGAAGCCGGAAACCATCAATTACCGCACCTTCAAGCCGGAGCGGGATGGGCTTTTCTGCGCGCGGATCTTTGGCCCGATCAAGGATTATGAGTGCCTTTGCGGCAAGTATAAGCGGATGAAGTTCCGCGGTATCATTTGCGAAAAATGCGGCGTGGAAGTGACGCTGGCCAAGGTGCGGCGCGAACGCATGGGCCATATCGAACTGGCGAGTCCTGTGGCGCATATCTGGTTCTTGAAGTCCTTGCCGTCGCGCGTTGGGCTGATGGTGGATATGACGCTGAAGGAGCTGGAGAAGGTTTTGTACTTCGAAAGCTATGTGGTGCTGGAACCGGGCCTCACGGACCTCAAGCTGCGTCAGCTGCTGAACGAAGATCAGTATCAGGCGAAGCTGGATGAATTCGGTGAGGATTCCTTCAGTGTCGGCATTGGCGCGGAAGCCGTGAAGCAGATGCTTGGCGGGATCGAGCTTCAGAAGGAAGCCGTGACGCTGCGCGCGGACCTGAAGGAAGCGACCTCGGAAGCCAAGCGCAAGAAGCTGGTAAAGCGGCTGAAGCTGATGGAAGCCTTTGGCGAATCAGGCGCGCATCCGCAATGGATGATCCTGGATGTCGTGCCGGTCATTCCGCCGGAACTTCGCCCGCTGGTGCCGCTGGATGGTGGGCGCTTTGCGACTTCCGATCTGAATGATCTTTATCGTCGCGTCATCAACCGCAATAACCGTCTGAAGCGGCTGATCGAATTGCGCGCGCCCGATATCATCGTGCGCAATGAAAAGCGCATGCTGCAGGAATCGGTGGATGCGCTGTTCGACAATGGTCGGCGTGGCCGCGCCATCACGGGGGCGAATAAGCGCCCGCTGAAGTCGCTTTCCGATATGCTGAAGGGCAAGCAAGGGCGCTTCCGCCAGAACCTTCTCGGCAAGCGCGTCGATTATTCGGGCCGTTCGGTGATCGTGGTGGGGCCGGAATTGAAGCTCCATCAATGCGGCCTGCCGAAGAAGATGGCGTTGGAACTGTTCAAGCCCTTCATCTATTCTAAGTTGGAGAAATACGGTCACGCCACCACCATCAAGGCCGCGAAGCGCATGGTGGAAAAGGAACGTCCCGAAGTGTGGGATATTCTGGAAGAAGTGATTCGCGAACACCCGGTGTTGCTGAACCGCGCGCCGACGCTTCACCGCTTGGGCATTCAGGCGTTTGAACCGGTGCTCATTGAAGGCAAGGC
The DNA here is from genome assembly GCA_020249285.1 of Roseomonas sp. Classification (GTDB taxonomy): domain Bacteria; phylum Pseudomonadota; class Alphaproteobacteria; order Acetobacterales; family Acetobacteraceae; genus Neoroseomonas. The sequence continues at coordinate 88,396 of JADCFX010000061.1, forward strand.
GATCCAGCTTCACCCGCTGGTCTGCACCGCCTTCAATGCGGATTTCGACGGCGACCAGATGGCGGTGCATGTGCCGCTCAGCCTGGAAGCGCAGTTGGAAGCGCGCGTCTTGATGATGTCCACCAACAACATCTTGAGCCCGGCGAATGGCAAGCCCATCATCGTGCCAAGCCAGGATATTGTGTTGGGGCTCTACTACCTCAGCTTGGAAACGCCGGAGTTCCGCGCTGTGCAAAAGCGCGTGGAGGAAGTGCGCGCGCTGATTGATAGCGCCGGCGCCAAGGGCGGCCAGAACCTGACCGCGGAAGAAACCGAGGCACTGAAGTTCCGTCCGCAAATTTTCCGTGGCCTGCGTGAGGTTGAACAGGCGCTGGCCAATGGGCTGATCGCGCCACATTCCGCGGTGCATGCGCGGGTTGATATCGCGACCGAAAATGGCGGCCCGGCGACGGTGCTGACCACGCCTGGGCGGATGATGATTGCGGATTTGCTGCCCAGCCATCCACAATTGCCTTATGCGCTGGTGAACCGTCAGCTTACGAAGAAGAATATTTCTGACGTGATGGATGCCGTGTATCGCCATTGCGGCCAGAAGGAGAGCGTGATTTTCGCCGACCGTCTGATGGGGCTCGGCTTCCGTCACGCTGCGCGCGCGGGGATTTCCTTCGGCAAGAACGACATGGTGGTGCCCGATGACAAGAAGGGCATGATCGAACGCACCAAGACCGAGATCAAGGAATTCGAGCAGCAATATCTTGATGGTCTGATCACCGCCGGCGAACGCTACAACAAGGTGGTTGATGCCTGGTCGCGCTGCACGGATGAAGTGGCCGGCGCGATGATGAAGGAAATTCAGCGTCAGGAAGTCGGCAAGCCGACCAATAGTGTTTGGATGATGAGCCATTCCGGTGCGCGTGGTTCGCCCGCGCAGATGCGCCAGCTTGCCGGGATGCGCGGGCTGATGGCGAAGCCTTCGGGCGAAATCATCGAACAGCCCATCATCGCGAACTTCAAGGAAGGGCTATCGGTGCTGGAGTATTTCAACTCCACCCACGGTGCGCGTAAGGGCCTTGCGGATACCGCGCTCAAGACTGCCAATTCGGGCTATCTGACGCGCCGCCTGGTGGATGTCGCGCAGGATTGCATCATTGTGGAGCCGGATTGCGGCACGGAGCGCGGGCTTTCCGTGCGTGCGGCGATGGATGGCGCGGAAGTGGTGTCGTCCCTGTCCGAACGCATCCTGGGTCGCACCGCGCAGGAAGATGTGGCTGATCCGGAAACGGGTGAGATCATCGTCACGCGCAATAGCCTGATTGACGAAGTGCAGGCAGAACGCATTGAGAAATCGGGCGTGGAGCAGGTGAAGATCCGCTCTGTGCTGACTTGCGATGCGCGACAGGGTGTTTGCGGCTTCTGCTATGGCCGTGACTTGGCGCGTGGCACGCCGGTGAATATCGGTGAGGCGGTTGGCGTTATCGCCGCGCAATCCATCGGTGAACCCGGCACGCAGCTGACGATGCGCACCTTCCATATCGGTGGCGCGGCGCAGCGTGGTGCGGAACAGAGCGCGGTGGAAGCCGCTTCCGAAGGCAGCATCAAGATCCTCAATCGCGTGGTGGTGACCAATAGTCAAAACCAGCCGATTGTGATGAGCCGCAATTGCGAGATCGCGCTTTATGATGCACAGGGGCGTGAACGGTCACGTCAGCGCGTGCCTTATGGTGCGCGCCTGATCGCGGCAGATGGTACGCAAGTTACGCGCGGGCAGAAGCTCGCTGAATGGGACCCCTTCACCCTGCCGATCATTACGGAACGTAATGGCCGCGTTGAATGCGCCGACCTGATCGAGAATGTTACGCAGGTTGACCGTGTGGACGAAGTGACGGGCCTGTCATTCCGCGAAGTCGTGGAATACAAGGCGCCCGGCAAGGCCGTTGATCTCCGCCCCCGCCTGATCCTGCGTGATGAGGCCGGCAATGTGGTGAAGCGCGAAAACGGCACGGAAGCAATTTACTTCCTGACGCCTGGGACGATTCTCTCGGTGGAAAACAACGCCACCGTCGCCGCGGGTGACGTGCTGGCGCGCCTGCCGCGTGAAAGCTCCAAGACGCGCGACATTACGGGGGGTCTGCCGCGCGTGGCGGAATTGTTCGAAGCGCGCCGGCCGAAGGATCATGCGATCATCAGCGAAATTGATGGCCGCGTGGAATTCGGTAAGGACTACAAGGCGAAGCGCCGCATCCTGGTGGTGCCGGAACAGGTGGGTGATGAACCGCCGGTGCCGCGCGAATACCTGGTGCCCAAGGGCAAGCACGTCTCGGTCCAGGAAGGCGACTATGTGAAGCAGGGTGACCCGCTGGTGGATGGCCCCCGCGTCCCGCATGATATTTTGCGGGTCCTGGGCGTAGAAAAGCTGGCCGATTACCTGGTGGACCAGATTCAGGAGGTCTACCGGCTTCAGGGCGTGAAGATCAACGACAAGCATATTGAAGTGATCGTCCGCCAGATGTTGCAGAAGGTGGAGGTGACCGATCCGGGCGACACCACCTATCTGATCGGTGAACAGGTGGACCGCATCGAATTCGAAATCGAGAATGAGAAGCGGATCGCTGCCAAGGAACGCCCGGCGGTGGCCGAACCGGTGCTTCAGGGCATCACCAAGGCGTCCTTGCAGACCGAGTCCTTCATCTCGGCCGCGTCCTTCCAGGAAACGACCAGGGTGCTGACGGAAGCGGCCACGGCGGGGAAGGTGGATTACCTGGCCGGCCTCAAGGAAAACGTGATTGTCGGGCGCTTGATCCCGGCGGGCACGGGTTCCGTGATGAATCGCCTGCGGGCGCTGGCAGCGCAGCGCGATCGTGGTCGCCTGGCGGCTGCTTCACCGGCTTTGCCGGAACCAAAGGCGGCCGAATAAGGATGCTTTGGGCCGTGACGTTGGAATGGGTGAAGTTCCCTGTGGAAACAGGACGAATTATCCCCTTCCAACAGGTGAACGGCGCTTGACTTGAACTGGGGCGGGACGTAAAAGGCCCCTCCTTAAGCGAGTCCCCAATCGGGGCTCGACGTTTTTGGACCAAAAGCTGCGCCGCCGGCGCCGTCCCCATTGGGGACTGAGGCCGGCAGCCGATTGGTAGCCCGGGGGGTGCGTTTTAACGCGCCATACCGGGCAATACCTTTTGGCGGGGCTGAAGGTCATTTGGATGGTTACGAAGGGGCGTCATGCCGACGATCAACCAACTCATCGCCCAAGGGCGTGAGACGAAGCCAGACCGGAACAAGGTTCCGGCCCTGAAAGGCAGCCCGCAGAAGCGCGGCGTCTGCACGCGCGTCTACACGACCACGCCGAAGAAGCCGAACTCCGCGCTCCGCAAGGTTGCGAAGGTGCGCCTGACGAATGGCTTCGAAGTCGTGAGCTATATTCCCGGCGAAGGTCACAATCTGCAGGAACACTCGGTAGTTCTTATCCGCGGTGGCCGCGTGAAGGACCTTCCGGGCGTTCGCTACCACATCCTGCGCGGCGTGCTCGATACCCAGGGCATTGCCAAGCGCCGCAAGCGCCGTTCGCTCTACGGCGCGAAGCGTCCGAAGTGAGGGGCTGAACCATGTCGCGTCGTCACCGCGCTGAAAAGCGCGAGGTTCTGCCGGATCCGAAATTCGGTGATATCGTTCTCAGCCGCTTCATGAATGTCCTCATGTATGACGGGAAAAAGAGCGTTGCCGAATCCATCGTCTATGCCGCGATGGATACGCTGAAGAAGAAGGGTGGGCCCAATAGCGACCCGCTGCGCCTGTTCCATGAAGCGATGGATAATGTGAAGCCCGCCGTGGAAGTGCGCAGCCGCCGCGTTGGTGGTGCCACCTATCAGGTTCCCGTTGAAGTCCGTGCGGAACGCCGCCAGGCGCTGGCGATCCGTTGGCTGATCGAAAGCGCGCGCAAGCGTGGCGAGAATACGATGGAAGAGCGTCTGTCGGCTGAGCTGATGGATGCGGCGAATAATCGCGGCTCTGCCGTGAAGAAGCGCGAAGATACGCACCGGATGGCTGAAGCCAACAAGGCCTTCAGTCACTACCGCTGGTAAGCAACCCCCGATCTGGAATCACGAACATGGCCAAAGCGAAATTTGAGCGGAACAAGCCGCATTGCAACATCGGGACGATCGGGCATGTGGACCATGGCAAGACGTCGCTGACGGCGGCGATCACCAAGATCCTGGCGAAGGCGGGTGGGGCGACCTTCACGGCCTATGATCAGATTGACAAGGCGCCGGAAGAACGCGCGCGCGGCATCACGATTTCCACAGCGCATGTGGA
>JADCFX010000062.1 GCA_020249285.1 Roseomonas sp.
CGGCATCATTTGAAGCGCTGGCTCTGGAGCCCCGCCGCTACGGTGATGCTGACGGGCTATCAGGCGGAAGGCACGCTTGGGCGGCTATTGCAGGAAGGCAAGCGCGAAGTGCGCATCCAGGGTGAGACGATCCGTGTGGAGGCAACAATCACGGAAATTCGCGATTTCTCCGGCCATGCCGATGCGGCGGAATTGGCGCGCTGGCTTGCAGCGCGCGGGAAAGTCATGGGCGGCGTCTTCCTGGTACATGGCGAAGCACCCGCGATGGAAGCGCTCGCCAAACGCCTGACCGAAGGCGGGATTGCTACTGCGGATCAGGTCATCATGCCGGTTCTGGATGAAGGCTGGGCCTTGCCCAAGGCTGCGCGCCCGAAGCGCCTTGAAAGCAAGGCGCGCCGCGCCGATCCGGTGCGCAGCGTAAGGCCAGATTGGCATAATCAGCGCGCCGCATTGATGCTTGCGATCGAAAGTGCCACGGAAAACGCGCGGGATGACGCAGCGCGCGAAGCCTTGATGCATAAACTGCGCGCTGTGTTGGAAGCGCGTTGAATCCTTGGAAGTAGTGTATTCTAGGTTACTGACGCCGTTCGGATGGATTTACGCCAATTCCATAGAATGACCGGCAGCGCCAAGGCGGCACCCGCCAGGGTCATCTGGAGATTGGGTGAAATCATCAATAATGCGGATGCAACAAGCAATGCCTTCGCGCCAAGCCCCATATGGGTGAAGGCGTAACCAGTAGTGCCGATCCCCAATAGCAGAACACCCAGCGCGCAGGTGCCAGTGGTGATGAAGAAATCAGCCCAGGTGAAACCATCCACCATGATCAGCATGGCTGGCGAATAGGCGAACACAAAAGGCACTGTTGCCTTCGCCAGACCAAGCCGAAAGGCCGTATTGCCGGTCTTGAAAGGATCAGCGCCCGCAATGCCGGCGGCGGCATAGGCAGCGATACAAACCGGTGGCGTTAGGTCAGCAAGCACGCCGTAATAGAGAATGAACAAATGTGCAGCCAGCGGCGGTACACCAAGCTGAATCACGGCGGGTGCCGCAATGGCGGCAAGCACGATGTAAAGCGCGGTTGTCGGAATGCCCGTGCCCATCGCAATGCACACCAGCGCCACGAAAAGCAGCGTCAGAAACAGCGTAAGAGATTTCATATCCACCACGCTCTCGGGCAGGATGGATAGGATCGGCGACAGCCAGGCGGCCAAGGATGCTGCGGCTTGTGTCACCATGAAGCTTACGCGAAAGCCAGCGCCAGTCAGCGTAATCACTCCGACCACAACACCAACTGCCGCAGCCGCAGCGCCGACGGCAATCGCGTAGCGTGCGCCGATATCGAAGGAATCCCACAAATCACGCAGCGTCAGCCGATGGCGCGGATTGAGAAAGCCAACCACGATGCAGGCAGTGATGCCGTAGAATGCGGCCAGATATGGGGTATTGCCCTGAATGATCGCGCCTAGCAGCAGCACCAGCGGGATCATGGTAGGCCAACCTTCGCGGAGCGTCTTGCCAAAGCTTGGAATTTCCTCAGGCGGCAAGCCCTTCAGGCCGAATTTCTTCGCTTCAAAATGCACCTGAACAAAGACACCCCAGAAATGCATGAAGGCCGGCACGGCGGCCGCAATCAGCAGGGTTGTGAGTGGGATATTCAGGAATTCAATCATCACAAAGGCAGCGGCCCCCATGATGGGCGGTGTTATCTGCCCGCCGGCACTGGCCGCCGCTTCCACGGCGCCAGCGAATTGTGGGCGATAGCCAACGCGCTTCATGGCGGGAATGGTCAGCGTGCCGACGGTGACGGTATTGGCAATGGCTGAACCGCTGATCATGCCGAAAAGCGCCGAGCCAAACACCGAAACCTTCGCCGGCCCACCCGCAAATCGCCCCGCGGCGATGGATGCCATGTCAATGAAAAACTGCCCAAGCCCCATGCGTGTAGCCAGCACGCCGAACAGTACGAAGTGAAAAACATAGGTCGCAACAACCATGACCGGAATGCCGAATATGCCTTCCTGCGTCAGGTAGATATGGCTGATGAAGCCGGCCCAATCAGCACCAGGATGCGCCAATACGCCCGAAAGGTGATTGCCCCATAGCCCATAGGCGACACAGATCAGCACAATGATGGGCAGGGCCCAGCCCATGCTGCGCCGCGCCGTTTCCAGCGTCAGCACCAGCATCAGCGTGCCCATGATCACATCATTCGTATTGGGGCTGCCGATACGAAAGGTCAGATCATCAAACACCAGCGGCAGGTAAAGACAGGCCGAAACCATCAAGGCGGCAAGCAGCCAATCATACCAGGGCACGCCGCCAAAGGCTGGCCCCGGAATACGGGGGCCAGCAGGAAACATCAAAAAAATCAGCCCTAGCACAGCGGAAAGATGGATCGCCTTATGCCAATGCTCAGTCAGAATGCCGAAGCCAGCCGTATAGTAATGAAAAACGGAAAGCGCCACGAGCAGCGCCGGCACCAGCCGGGCCGCGAAGCCCGACAGCGTGCGAAAGCGCATTTCCGCATCATAGGTGCGTTCAAGCTCCGCCGCGCGGGCCAGATCAACCTGGCGGGCGGCTTCGGTTTTCTCGGTCACTTATGTCGGCTCAGCGGATCAGGCCGGCTTCGCGATAAAAGCGCTCCGCCCCGGGATGAAGGGGAACCACGCCGCGCCCGTTGATGGCCTCACGCAAGACGATTTCCTTGCCCTTGGCATGGCCGCGATCCATCAGCCCGCGGCTGACATCGGACCAAAGCGATTTGGTAATGGCATAGACAAGCGGTTCAGGCACGCTATC
>JADCFX010000063.1 GCA_020249285.1 Roseomonas sp.
CGCCGATTTTCCAGGTGGCCGATTACGGGCTGGTGGCTGATTTGTTCAAGGCCATGCCGGAATTGGAAGCCGAACTCGATAAAGTGTAACTTGCTTTGCCACGCGGCGCGATGCGAGGGTGCGTTTGGTCTGTTTGAGCACAGGAGCATGAGCCGTGACGGATATCAATAAACTCGGCGTGATTGGCGCGGGGCTGATGGGCAATGGCATTGCCCATGTGGCGTCGCTTTCCGGCATTCCGGTGGTGCTGATGGATGTTCAGCAGCAGGCGCTGGACCGCGCGCTGGCGACCATGGCGAAGAACATGGACCGCCAAGTCAGCAAGGGCAGCGTCAGCGGCGCAGATCGTGATGCCGCCTTGGCGCGCATTGTGACGGCCACGGAGAACAGCGCCTTTGCCGATTGCGACATGGTGATTGAAGCGGCGACGGAAAACGAAGAAATCAAGAAAAAGATCTTCGCCGCGCTTTGCCCGGTGCTGAAGCCGGAAGCCTTCCTTGCTTCCAATACATCATCCATTCCCATCACGCGGTTGGCGGCTGCCACTGATCGGCCCGGCCGCTTCATCGGCATGCATTTCTTCAACCCCGTGCCGATGATGAAGCTGGTGGAAATCATTCGCGGCCTCGCCACCGAAGACACCACCTATCAGGCGGTGGAAGCGCTCACGAAGCGCATGGGCAAGGCGCCGGTCATGGCGCAGGATTGGCCGGGCTTTGTCGTCAACCGCATCCTCTGCCCCATGATCAATGAGGCGATACAGGCGCTGATGGAAGGTGTGGGCGATGTGGCGGCGATTGATGCCGGCATGAAGCTTGGCGCCAATCACCCAATGGGGCCTTTGGAACTCGCGGATTTTGTGGGCTTGGATACGCTCTATTCCGTGATGAAGGTGCTGCATGAAGGCTTGGGCGATTCGAAATATCGGCCTTCGCCCTTGCTCGCGAAATATGTCGAAGCTGGCTGGTATGGGCGCAAATCCGGCCGCGGCTTTTACGATTACAGCACCACGCCGCCGACCCCCACGCGGTGAGCGTTCAACCAGCCAAGCGGCGCTGATCGCTTGGCTGTGGATGCCTGCATCAGACCGGCGTGCGCCATTCCGCATGGGCATTGGTGGTTCCGCGCACAACGCTTTCATACGCCGCCTGCAAGCGCATGGTAATGGCACCCGGCTTGCCATCAGCAACCGGCAGCTTGTCCACACTCGTGATCGGCAGCAATTCCTGCCCCGTGCCGCAGAAGAACAACTCATCGGCGATGTAAAGTTCCGTCCGGTCAATGATGCCTTGTTCTACGTCCAGGCCATGTTCGGTGGCAAGGTGGATCACGGTATCGCGCGTGACGCTTTCCAGAATGTCGTTCTCGCGTGACGGCGTAATCAGCTTGCCATCGCGAACCATGAACAGGCAGGCGCCGGTGCCTTCGCTGATCTTGCCGGCGCGCGTCATCAACAGCGCATTGTCATAGCCATCCGCCTTGGCCTGCAACATGGCGATGCGCCCGGCATGGTAATTCGCTGTCGCCTTGATGCGCGGCGGCATGGTGGTATCCGTGATGCGCGTCCAGGAAGAAACATGCACCGAAAGCCCGCTGCTGCGCTTGGCATTGCGTTCGCGCGGCATGGCGCCACAAACCCAGCCGATACTGCCCGTGGAAGCCATGGACCCCAGGCTTTCGATATGCACCTGGATGCGGATATAGGCATCATCATCCGGTTCATTGGCGCGCACAGCATCCAGCACGGCTTGGCGCATTTCATCGCGGGATGGAGGATTGTCGAAGCGCATGAATTTCATGCCCTGATCGAGGCGCACCAGATGTTCTTCCAGCCGAAAGACGGCAAGCTTGCCGGTGCTGTAATTCATATAGGCGCGTATGCCTTCAAACACCGTACCGCCATAGGCATGCCCCACCGAAAACGGATGCACGCGCGCTTCATCAAAGGCGATCTTCTTGCCGTTCTGGATGATATACTTCGCTGTCCAGGCCATTGGTTTCCTCATTTATCCTTAGAAGTTTTCGCGAGCACTTCATCAAAGCCGCCCTGGCCGGTCATGGCAGCCCAGGCGCGGTAGCGGTCTGAGGCCGCAACGCGCCCCGCCGCAATCATGCCGCGCCAAACGCCGCAGGCCTCGACAAAACGCGGGATGGAGCCGGGGAACATCGCGAGCGTAATGGCCTCCGCAATCTCATCTTCCGGCACGCTATCCGCATAGGCAGCTTCGATCTGCCATTCCAGCACCCGCCAGCGCGCGCGGCAGACCTGCACAGCGCATTGCGCCAAATGCACAAGCCGGCGTGGCGCGGCAGGGGCGATGGCCGCCACCGCATCCAGATAGGCAGCGCGCGGATCAAAGGGCGCCAATTGCGCGCCCCAGCGATGCGCAGCGAAATCAAAGGCTTCGGCCCCGATGGCGAGCGCAGTGGCAGCGAAAGCGGCACCAATCAGCGCATCATCCCCGCCGGCGGCGCGGAATTTGGCGATGTGGTGCGTCGCCAATGCTTCATCGGTGGCGGCCAGCACGGCCAGCCAGACAAATTCGCGGTCGAGATGCGACAGCACGCGATCATCCAAAGCCATGGCGGAATAGGCGGCGTCATAGCCTTCCAGCAGGCGGGGGAAGGCGAGTGCCAGCAGCCCGTGATGCGGCAGCAAATAGCCGCGCTTGGCCTTGACCGCGGCGAGCCTGGCTTCCAGCGCGGCGGAGGTTTCAGCGCCGGTGTTTTCCTCTTGGTCATTCATGCTGGCGTCAGGCTATACCGCTTCCCATCCCTTGCAATCCCCCGCTCGGGGCAGGAATATTCCCCCATGTCCAAGACAGAACTGCAAAACGCCCCCATCCTTCTGCGGGAAGATCGCCCGGGCGGGATTTCCATTATCACGCTGAACCGCTCGGCAGCGCGCAATAGCCTCTCCCGCGCGCTATTGCAGGCGCTGGAGGATATGCTGGCTGAGATCGCCACGGATAGCACCTGCCGCGTGGTGGTGTTGGCCGCTGCCGGCACGGTGTTTTGCGCTGGGCATGATTTGCGCGAAATTACCGCGCATCGTGCCGATGCCGATGGCGGGCGCGGCTTTTACGCCGATGCAATGGCCGCTTGTGCGCGGGTGATGCAGGGGGTTGTAGGTCTGCCTCAACCGGTGATTGCCGCGGTGCAAGGTGTGGCCACCGCCGCCGGCTGCCAATTGGTCGCAAGCTGCGATTTGGCGGTGGCGGCAGAAGATGCGCGCTTCTGCACGCCGGGCGTGGATATCGGGCTATTCTGTTCCACACCGGCGGTGGCGCTCGCGCGCGCCGTGCCGCGCAAGGCCGCGATGGAAATGTTGCTGCTGGGTGAAATGGTGCCGGCGGCGGAAGCGCAGCGCCTGGGCTTGGTGAACCGCCTGGCGCCGCGGGACGCGCTGATGGAAACCGCGCTGGGCCTGGCGACGCGCATCGCTTCCCATTCGGCGATGACGGTCCGCATGGGCAAGCGCGGCTTCAATACGCAAATCGAATTGCCCCTGGCAGAAGCCTACAGCGAAGCAGCTTCGGTGATGACGGAAAATCTGATGGCGCGCGACGCGGCGGAAGGCATTGGCGCCTTTCTGGAAAAGCGCCATCCGCAATGGGAAGACAGGTGAAGAATATGTCCGCTGGCAAATACGAAACCACGCTGGATCGCAATGCGGCCAATCATCAACCGCTGACGCCGCTGCTGTTTCTGGAACGCGCCGCGCAGGTTTATCCGGATTATCCTGCTGTGGTGCATGGGGCGGTGCAGCGCGATTACGCCAGCCTGCGCAACCGGTCTGTGCAGCTTGCCCATGCCTTGCAAAAGCGCGGCATTGGGCGCGGCGATACGGTGGCGGCGATTCTGCCGAATATCCCCGAAATGCTGGAATGCCATTACGGCGTGCCCATGGCGGGCGCGGTGCTGAACACCATCAATACGCGGCTGGATGCGTCGACGGTTGCCTATATTCTGGATCACGGCGAAGCCAAGGCCGTGATTGTGGACCGTGAGTTCATGCCGGTGTTGCGCGCGGCCTTGGCGGAATGCGCGGCGAAGCCCTTGGTGATTGAAGTGCATGATGTGCTGACGCCGGAAGCCATGCATGGCGAAAGCCTGGGCGGGGAAGAATATGAAAGCTTCATCGCCGAAGGCAGCGCAGATTTTGCCTGGGAAATGCCGCGCGATGAATGGGATGCGATTACGCTGAATTATACATCCGGCACCACGGGTAAACCCAAGGGAGTGGTCTATCACCATCGCGGCGCCTGCCTTTTGGCCACCGGCAATGTGCTTTCCGCCGGCATGGGCAAGCATCCATCCTATTTGTGGACGCTGCCGATGTTTCATTGCAATGGCTGGTGTTTTCCCTGGACTGTGACAGCGCAGGCGGGCTTGCATGTGTGTCTGCGCGCCGTGCGTGGCCCTGATATGTGGCGCCTGATGGCCGAACATTCGGTCAGCCATATGTGCGGCGCGCCGATTGTGATGGCGACTTTGCTTGCCACACCCGCCGCCGATAAGCGCGCCTTGCCGCACCAGGTGCAATTCGTCGTGGCCGGCGCACCGCCACCCGAAGCCGTGCTGGCTGCCATGAAGGAAGCAGGCTTTGCTGTCTGCCATGTCTATGGCCTGACCGAGGTTTATGGCCCAGCGGTGGTCAATGAATGGCATGGCGAATGGAATGCCAAGCCTGCGCCGGAACAGGCCGCGCTGATGGCGCGCCAAGGTGTGCGCTATCTGGCGCTTGAAGGTCTTGATGTGATGAACCCCGAAACTATGCGCCCCGTGCCCTCTGATGGTGTCACGATGGGCGAGGTGATGATGCGCGGCAATGTTGTCATGAAGGGCTATTTGAAGGATGCCGCCGCCACGCAATCCGCCTTTGCCGGCGGGTGGTTTCATACCGGCGACCTCGCGGTGAAATATCCGGATGGGTATATTCAGCTCAAGGATCGGTCGAAGGACATTATCATTTCAGGCGGAGAAAACATCAGCAGCATCGAAGTGGAAGATGCGCTCTATAAGCATCCCTCCGTTGCCGTGGTTGCGGTAGTGGCGAAACCCGATGAGAAATGGGGTGAAACACCTTGCGCCTTTGTGGAATTAAAGCCCGGCATGGCAGCAACGCCCGAGGAACTCATCAATTTCGCGCGCCAGCATTTGGCGGCCTTCAAGCTGCCGCGCCATATTGTTTTCGCGGAATTGCCGAAGACCTCGACTGGGAAGATCCAAAAGCATGTGCTGCGCGCGCAAGCGCGGGCGCAGTAGGGAACAGCCGATCATGCAAGAGTTTCGCGGGGTTTTCCCCTATCTCGTCTCCCCCATCGCGCCGGATGGCAAGGTGCTGGAAGGTGAATTGCGCCGCCTGGTGGATCATCTGATCGCGTCCGGCGTGCATGGGTTGACGCCTTTGGGAAGCACGGGGGAATTTGCTTATCTGGATGCGGCGCAACGTCGGCGCATTGTGGAAATTGTGGTCTCCCAAACCGCAGGCCGCGTGCCAGTGGTGGCGGGGGTTGCGGCCACGACAATTGCCGATGCGGAACGCCAGGCGCGCGATTACGCGGCGATAGGGGCGGATGGCATCCTGGCCATACTGGAAGCCTATTTCCCGCTGAATGATGCGGCGGTGGTTTCCTATTTCAAGGCGATTGCCGATGCTACTGAATTGCCGACGGTGCTTTACACCAATCCGAATTTTCAGCGTTCAGATCTTTCGCTGCCGGCGATTGAGAAATTGTCGCACCATCCGCGCATTTGCCTGATCAAGGATGCTTCCACCAATACCGGGCGCTTGCTGTCTATTCTCAACCGCACGCAGGGCCGCATTGGGGTTTTTGCGGCCTCCGCCCATATTCCGGCGGCGGTGATGATGATTGGCGGCAAGGGGTGGATGGCGGGGCCGGCCTGCGCCATTCCGCGTGAGAGTGTGCGGCTGTATGAATTATGCCGCGCCGGCAAATGGGATGCGGCCATGGCGTTGCAGCGCGCGTTGTGGCGCGTGAATGAACTATTTGCCGCGCATTCACTCGCCGCCTGCATCAAGGGTGCCTTGCAAATCCAGGGCTTCGCAGTGGGCGATCCCGTCCTGCCGCAAGCGCCACTTTCGCCGGAAGGCCGGGAAGCGGTGCAGGCCGCGCTCAAGCTCGCGGCGGAAGCGCTCTCCGCCGCACCAGAAGCCTGAGGGCGTGAGCATTCCGCAAAAGCGCCTGCCCTTCATTCTGGGCGCCATGGCGGCCATTGGGCCGTTTTCGATTGATATGTATCTGCCGGCCTTGCCCACATTAGGTGAGGCTTTGGGCAGTACCCCAGGCGCGGCGCAGGCAAGCCTGGCGGTGTTTTTCCTCGGCATGGCGCTGGGGCAAATCTTTTATGGGCCGCTGGCGGATCGTTATGGCCGCCGGCTGCCACTGTTTATCGGGCTTGGGGTTTATACTTTTGCCTCACTGGTCTGTGCGCTCGCGCCCAATATCGAAAGCCTGATTGCCGCGCGGTTGCTGCAAGCGCTGGGTGGTTGCACCGGCATGGTGATTGCGCGTGCCATTGTGCGTGATGTTGCGGATGAACGTGGCGCGATCCGCCTGATGGCGAAGCTGATGCTGGTGATGGGCGTGGCGCCGATCATCGCCCCCATTATCGGCGGCGCGCTTCTGGGCGTGATTGGCTGGCGCGGCTTATTCCTGTGCCTTGCGGCTTACGGCGCGATTTTGCTGCTGGTGATTGCGGTTTTTCTGCCTGAGACGCTGCCCCCCGAACGCCGCCGACGTGATGGCTTGCGCCAGGTGCTTGGCGTCTGGCGGCGCTTGCTGGGCGATGGCTATTTCATGGGCCATGCGCTGGCGGGTGGCCTCGTGATCGGGGGGATGTTCGCCTATATCACCGCATCGCCCTTTGTCTTTATGCAATTGCATGGCGTGCGCGCTGAGGATTACGGCTTTTACTTCGGCGCCAATGCGCTTGGCATCATGCTGGCGGGGCAAATCACGGCGCGCTTGGTGGATCGGGTGGCGCCGGCGCGGATGCTGACTGCAGCACTGACCATCAGCGCTGTGTCGGGGCTGGCACTACTTGCTGTCACCATCACGGGATTTGGAGGCTTTGCCGCGATCGTCGCCACACTTTTTGTCTATGTTTCTATGATCGGCGCAGTCTTGCCACTCACCGCCGCGCGCGCCATGGCGCCGCACGGCGCGATTGCGGGTAATGCTTCAGCACTCATGGGTACGCTGCAATTCGGCGCGGGTGCGCTGACCGGCGTGGCGCTAGGCGCGCTTCAGGATGGCTCGGCGCTGCCCATGGCGTTGGTGGTGGCGCTTTGCGGTATTGGTGGCTGGTTGGTGCGGCGCTTATTGGTGAAATAAGCGCCGCTTTACCGCATCACGTCATTTTTTTGCCGAGCGTCCAGCCGCCATCCACCGTCAGTACCGCGCCCGTGGTGAAGGAGCTTTCTTCACTCGCCAGGAACATCATCGCCTTGGCCACTTCATGGGTTTCGCCAGACCGCCCCATGGCATGGAGTTCCTGGATTTTCCGCGCCACATCCGCATCCTGGAAATAGCGTTCCGTCATCGGCGTGCGGATCACGCCAGGCGCCACCGCATTCACGCGAATGCCATGCGGTGCCAATTCCATCGCCAAGGCTTTCGTCAGCCCCACCACCGCGTGTTTGGACGTCACGTAAGCCACGCGTTCCGGCGTTGCCACCAGCCCAAGGGTGGACGCGATATTCACAATCCGCCCGGGCTTACCCTGCGCAATCAACCGCCGCGCAAAAGCCTGAGACGGCAAAAAGCTGCCGGTCACGTTGATGCTCATGGTGCGCTGCCAATCCTCGAATGAAAGATCGAGCAGTGGGCTGATTTCGCGCACGCCGGCGCAATTCGCCAGCACATCCAGCCGGCCGAGCACAGCCTCTGCGCCCGTAATGAAATCGCGCACAGCATCGGGCTTCACGACATCCAAAACAAAGGCATGCGCTTCGCCATCGCGCTTGCGGATTTCAGCTGCCGTTGCCTCCACAGCTTCCTTATCAATATCGGCTATCGCGAGCCGCGCGCCTTCTTCAGCGAAGGCAATGGCCAATTGCCGGCCAATGCCGCTTGCGGCACCGGTGATCAATACGCCTTGATCCTGGAATCTCATGTGCATTCTCCCTGCATGTTATGCCGCGATCAAATCAGCGGCTTTTTCGGCGATCATATTGGTGGCGGCATAGGTATTGCCGGAAACCATGGTCGGCATGCAGGAAGCATCCGCCACGCGCAGCCCCTCAAGCCCGATCACCTTCATGGAGGCAGGATCAACCACCGCCATGGGATCAATCCCCATCTTGCAGGAACCGATCGGGTGATAGGTGGTGGAACCCGTGGCGCGCGCATGGGCCAGCCATTCATCATCGGTCTGCACTGATGGCCCTGGAAAATTCTCGGCAATCACGTAATCCGCCAAGGGGCGCGTCTGCAGCAATTGCCGCATGTATTTCATCGCCGCCACCAAGGCATCGCGGTCCATTTGCGCTTGCAGGTAATTCGGCTGGATTTCCGGCTTCGCGCGCGGGTCCGCCGATAGCGCCTTCAGCCAACCCTTACTTTCGGGGCGGAGCTGCGAACAGCCAAGCGTCATGCCCGCCTTGGTATCCAAATCCGTCACGCCATAGAGGCCGGTCGGATAGCTGGCCGGGGCGAAGTAAAGCTGCATATCGGGCGTCGCCAACCCCTCACGCGTTTTCATATAGCCGCCGGCATGGCTTGGGCTTGCCGTCAGCAAGCCCTTGCGTGTGAAGGCATAGCGCAGCACCTCAATCGCCAAGCGCACACCGCGCGAACGTTCATTGAGCGAACCCGCGCCTTTCACCAAAGCGGAAACCCGGGTCGCGTAATGGTCGCGCAGATTCTTGCCCACACCTGGCAGCGCATGGACAACATCAACGCCAATATCGGCAAGCCATTCCGGATCACCCACACCGGAAATTTGCAGCAATTGCGGCGTATTGATCGCGCCACCGGAAAGGATCACATCGCGCCGCGCACGAATGGTGATGGGGGCGCTGCCTTCCTGCGCATAGCGAATGCCAACCGCGCGCTTGCCTTCAAAGACAATCGCCTCCGCCAGCGCGCGCTGGATCAGCTTCAGATTGGGGCGTGACAGGGCAGGGCGGAGGTAGGCATCAACCGGGCTCCAGCGTCGGCCACCGCGCATCATTTGCTGATACAGAAAAGTGCCTTCCTGATTGCCGGAATTGTAGTCAGGCGTCCGGCGCAGGCCGAGTGCTTCATTGGCGGCGATATAGGCTTCCGACAATTCATGCGGGTCGCGCTGGTCTTCGATGGAAAGCGGGCCGGAATCGCCGCGCACGGAGGGGTCTCCGCCACCATTGCCGCGCGTCTCGGCGCGCTTGAAATAGGGCAGCACATCATCCCAGGACCAACCGCGGCACCCAAGCTGTGCCCACATGTCGTAATCGGCGGATTGGCCGCGCACATAAAGATGGCCATTGATGGAACCTGAACCGCCCAAAACCTTGCCGCGTGGGAAAGGGATTTTGCGATTATTGATGTAGGGGCCGGGCGCGGTTTCATAACCCCAATTCAGCTTCGGATTATAGACAGTTTTGTTGAAGCCGGCAGGGATTTTGATGAAGATGTTATTGTCCTTGCCGCCAGCTTCCAGGATGGCAACGCTGTGTTTGCCCGAAGCGCTCAGCCGATTGGCGAGCACGCAACCTGCTGCACCGGCGCCAACAATCACATAGTCGAATTCTTCCATGAACCTTTCCTCTTCAAGCTTTTCAGAAAGGCTAGGCCGAGCATCGCCGCGGGGGAAGGGCTAATCCTCGGTTTCTTCGGGCGTCACGCTGGCCGGAATTGCATAGGCCTCCGTCATCCAGCGACCCAAATCCACCTGCCGGCAGCGATCGGAACAAAAGGGGCGCTGATCGGGCGCCGGGGCGCGGCCACAGACTGGGCAGCGCGCGCGGCGCGGTTGTTTTTCGGCATCAGTCACGCGACACCTCGCGGAGTTGGGGTGGGCCTTGCGCCGCGCTCTGCAATTCCAACGCATGGCCGGTAAGCGCGGCGTATTCTTCCAAAGCGCCGGGCAGGTCGCGCAAGGCGCTGATCACCTCTGGCCGCGCTTCCAGCATCAGACGTTGAGCGGGGCACGCCGCCGCATCGCGTACTGCCTGACGTAAGGCCGCCAAGCCTTCCGCCAAGGGCGAGAGCAGTGCTTCGGCCAAGGGTGGGTGGATGCGGTCGCGCACCATTTCAAACAACCCGAGCCCGGTCAGCCCCACCAGCCGCGCCAGCCTATCCGGCGCCAGCGCGGCGCGGAGCGGTTCAAGTAGGGTCTGGCGGCGCTTGGGCGAAAGCCCCGCCACATCCAGTAAAATGGCGCCTGAAAGGTTACGCAACCTGATCTGCCGCGCGATTTCCGGCAGCGCCGCTTCATTGAAGCGCGCCAAGCCATCACCAGCGCCGCCGCTATCCACATCAAGCGCCGTCAGCGCGCGCGTGGTCTGGATGTGCAGCACACCGCCGCCCGGCAAAGGCACGGCGCTTTCGGATAAGGCGGCGAATTCACCCTCAATCTCCTCGTCGAACACCGTGCCATGCTGGGCCTGCACCCGATCCCCCAGCGCCGCGCGCAGCCGCGCCACCAAACCCGCGCCGGCCACGCGCAGCACGGCCTCCGGAAAGCGCGCGGCAAGGCGAAGGGCTGCACACGGCCCGCGCGCCACCAGCCGCGGCGCGCCCGCAGGTGCGGCGGCAACCAGCGCGGTTTCGGCATCTGTCAACACAGCGGAAAGCCTTGGCCCCTTGCCGGCCTGCGCGGCGCGCGTCACGCGCAGCCCCAAAATTTGCCCTTCCTGCACCGCCTGTTTGATTGGCTGGCGCGGTGCGCTGGCGGCGCTTTCGGGCAGGAAGCCGGTTTCATTGCCTGCCAGCGCCACAAAGGCGCCGGACATGGAAGCCGAGATCGCCACCACGCGCCCGCGCTGCAAATCCCCAACGCCATCAGGCCGCGCCGGGCGTTCCACCCAGGCTTCGGTCAACACGCCACCACGGAGCAGCGCGGTCCGCACCTCGCCGGGGGAGGCTTCCACCAGGATCAGGGCTTCAGCCACCCGATCCCTCGCAGCATTTGCGCGGTTTCAAACAAGGGCAGGCCGACCACATTGGAATGGCTGCCCGAGATGAAGCGCGTGAAAGCCTCGGCCCGGCCCTGAATGGCATAGGCGCCGGCCTTACCCTGCCATTCGCCGGAAGCGATGTAATCTTCCATCTGCGCTTCGGTCAGGCGTTGGAAGGTGACATTGGTTTCGACAAGGCGCTGAAGGCGCCGCCCATCAGGGAGTGCCAGCACCACGCCCGTGGTCACGCAATGCCGCCGGCCGGAAAGAAGCTTCAGGCAGAAACGCGCGTCAGCCTCGGTTTCCCCCTTGGGCAGGATGCGCCGGCCAACGCCGACCACCGTATCGGCTGCCAGCACCAACGCGCCTTCGGCCAAGGGCAGCGCCGCTTCAGCCTTGGCGCGCGAAAGCCTGGCCGCCAAGGCGCGCGGCTGTTCGGCCTTCAAGGGCGTTTCATCGATATCGGTCGAGATCACGCGCGCAGGCGTAATGCCGAGCCGCGCCAGCAAATCCAGGCGGCGGGGGCTGGCGCTCGCCAATACCAGCGGCAAGCGCGCGACATCCATATGCGCTGCGTTACTTGAAGCGGAAGGTGATGCGGCCCTTGGTCAGATCATAGGGCGTCATTTCAACATTGACGCGGTCACCAGCCAGCACGCGGATGCGGTTCTTGCGCATCTTCCCGCTGGTATGCGCCAGGACCATGTGCTCATTATCCAGTTTCACGCGGAACATGGCGTTGGGCAGAAGCTCCATCACCTCTCCGCTGAACTCCATCATATCTTCTTTGGGCATCGGGCCTCAATGGTAGGGCGCGCGGGGCGCCAGGGTTTAAGATTGCGGCGCAAAATGATCCCATGCCCCCGCCGGGTCAAGCGCGATCCCGGCGCGGGCAGCAATTCCGGCGGGAAACGCCCTATTTCGCAAGCGCCACCGTGTAATCGGCTTCAGTCTTTTCGCGCATTTCGGCTTCCGTCACGCCGGGGGCGAGTTCCACCAGCTTCATGGCGGCCGGGCCGCGCCGGGCGATTTCAAACACGCCGAGATCGGTGATCACCATATCCACCACGCGGCTGCCGGTCAGCGGCAGGGCGCATTGCTTGAGCAGTTTGGTCTTGCCGCCGGCGGTGTGTTCCATCAGCACAATCACGCGCTTGACGCCGGCGACCAGATCCATGGCGCCGCCCATGCCCTTCACCATCTTGCCCGGGATCATCCAATTGGCGAGGTCGCCATTTTCGGCCACCTGCAAGGCGCCCAGGATGGAAAGGTCAATATGCCCGCCGCGGATCATGCCGAAGGATTGCGCGGAATCGAAAAAGGAACTGGTCGGCAACTGCGTAATCGTCTGCTTGCCGGCATTGATCAGATCAGCATCTTCTTCGCCTTCATAGGGGAAGGGGCCAAGGCCCAGCATGCCGTTTTCGCTTTGCAATTGCACATTAAAGCCGGCGGGGACGTGATTGGCCACCAGCGTTGGGATGCCGATCCCAAGGTTCACATAGAAGCCATCTTCCAATTCGCGCGCCGCACGAGCGGCCATTTCATCGCGGTTCCAGGCCATGGTTTTTCTCCTTATCCCTGGGAATCAGCGCCGGCCGCAGCGGCAGGCGCGTGCTTGCGGACAGTGCGCTGTTCAATGCGCTTTTCGTAGCCAGTCGGGCAGGTGATCATGCGCTTCACAAAAATGCCCGGCGTGTGGATATGGTCCGCGTCAATCTCTCCGGGGCGGACCAGATGTTCCACCTGGGCTACCGTGACGCGCGCCGCGGTTGCCATCATCGGGTTAAAGTTCCGCGCCGTCTTGCGATAGACCAGATTGCCTTCATGATCGCCCATATAGGCGTGGATGATGGCAAGGTCGGCGACAATGCCGCGTTCCATCACATAGGTCTCACCATCAAAGTCGCGGGTTTCCTTGCCCTTGGCGACTTCCGTGCCGACGCCGGTTTTGGTGAAAAAGGCGGGGATGCCAGCACCGCCAGCGCGGATGCGCTCGGCCAAAGTGCCTTGTGGGTTGAATTCAATTTCAAGCTCACCGGCCAAATATTGCCGGGCGAATTCAGCGTTCTCGCCAACATAGCTTGAGATCATTTTGCGGATCTGGCGGGTTTTGAGCAGCAGGCCCAAACCGGCGTCATCCACCCCGGCATTATTGGACACCACGGTCAGGTCCTTCACGCCGGAATCGCGGATGGCTTCGATCAACAGGGTGGGGATGCCCGAAAGCCCGAAGCCGCCGGAATGGATCACCATGCCATCGCGCAACAGGCCGGAAAGTGCCGCCTTGGCATCCAGATAGATTTTCTTCATGGGCCTTGTCCCCAATGCTTGCCGTTCTGGGAGGTGTGTCTACCGGCTGTTTTGCGTTGCGGGAAGTGCTGGCGCGGCGAATCGCGGGCCATGTTATAAGGGAGCATGTCTGCCGCCCCTATCATGGCCCTGCGCCCGGCCATCCGCCTGCTGTCGGAAACCACCGCGAACCGCATCGCGGCGGGTGAGGTGGTGGAACGCCCGGCGGCCGCGCTCAAGGAAATTGTCGAAAACGCCTTGGATGCCGGGGCCAGGCGCATCGCCGTGACGCTGGAAGGCGGTGGGATGGACCGCATTCTGGTAGAAGATGACGGCATTGGCATGTGGCCGGATGATCTTGCGCTGGCCGTGGAACGCCACGCCACGTCCAAATTGCCGGAAGAAGCGACCCTGTTTCGCATCGCGACCCTGGGTTTTCGGGGGGAAGCTTTGCCTTCCATCGGCGCGGTGGCGCGGCTTTCCATCACGTCTTGCCCGCGCGACGGCGCGGCGCATCGGATCAATGTGGAGGGCGGGCTGAAGGGGGATGTGGCGCCGGCCTCGGGCGCCCCCGGCACGCGGGTTGAGGTCCGGGATTTGTTCTTCGCCACCCCGGCGCGGCGGAAATTCCTAAAGCATCCCCGCACGGAAGCAGAGCACGCGGTGGAGGCAGTGCGCCGCCTGGCGCTGGCCTGGCCGGAAGTGGCGTTTCGCGTGGAAAGCGATGGGCGGGAAGTGCTTTCCCTACCCGCCGCCGATCAGGAAGGGCGTATCCGGCAAGTGCTGGGGCCAGATTTCGCCGCCGCCGCCGTGCCGGTGGAAGCGGTTTCCGAAAAGCTTGATATCAGCGGCCTGGCCGCCCTGCCGACGCATCACCGCCCGACCACACTCGGCCAGCATTTGGTGGTGAATCGCCGCCCAGTGCGCGACCCTTTGCTGCGCGTGGCCTTGCGCGTGGCGTATCGCGATATCATCCCGGCGGGGCGCCACCCGGCGGCGGCGCTATTCCTGCAAGTGCCGCCGGAATCCGTGGATGTGAATGTGCATCCGATGAAAACGGAACTGCGCTTCCGTGATGGGGAGGCTGTGCGGGGTGCCTTGATATCCGCGCTCCGCAAATCGCTCGCGATTGGTGCCGGGACGGTGGTGGCAGTGCCTTCCCTAGCCGGCGCCGCGCCGGTTGCGGGCTTCAGCGAAGCCCTGCCCGTTCTGCCCCAATTTATGCCGCGCCCGGCAGGGCTGCCGCAGCCGCGCCTGCCCTTGGGTTTCCGCCCGCCCAGCCTGCCGCCGCCACCTGCGCCGGAGCCCATTGATGCCGCGCATCCCTTGGGCCGCGCCGTGGCGCAGCTTCTGGAGACTTACATCGTGGCCGAAGCCGCTGATGGTTCCCTGGTGCTGGTGGACCAGCACGCCGCGCATGAACGCCTGACGCATGAGGCGCTGACCGCGCAGCTCCGCGAAGGCAGCGTGCGCGCCCAGCCATCGCTGGTGCCGGCGGTGGTGGATATGCCGCCCGCCGATGCCGCGCGGCTTTTGGGGGCGGCGGATGCGCTGGCGCGCTTGGGCCTGGAAATCGAGGGCTTCGGCGCTGGCGCGGTATTGGTGCGGAGCCTGCCGGCCTTGCTCGGCGCTGCTGATCCCGCGCCGCTGCTCCGCGATATGGCGGAAGAATTGGCCGAGGATGCGGAAAGCACCGCCTTGGACCGCAAGCTGGATGCGGCGATTGCCAGGCTTGCCTGCCATGGCAGCATTCGCGCCGGGCGGCGGATGAATGCTGCCGAGATGGATGCGCTACTGCGCCAGATGGAAGCGACACCCCGCGCCGCGACGTGTAGCCATGGGCGGCCTACGGTGCTGAAGCTGGATCGCGCGGCGTTGGAGCGGATGTTTGGGCGGCGGTAAGATTTAGGAATAGTTTCACGTGAAACGCGCTTGGTGATTTTGGTCGCATTTTCCGAGCCGCCAAGCAAAGCTGCTTGGTTAGAAAATGCTCCCCGCCCCATAAGCCAGCACCGCCGCTGCCAAATCCTCCCCGGCCCAGCCCACGGATTTGAAGGCGGTGATCTGATCGGCACTTTGCCGCCCGGGATGGGTGCCGCGGCAAAGCGCCGCCAAATCCGCCACCACATGCGCTTCCGTAATCGCGCCCTCCGCAATGGCCTGCACCACATCACCGGCTTCGGCGAGGCCCCCAGCCCGGGTATCCACCACAAGCAGGGCACGTTGAAGCGCAAGCGCATCGGCTTCGCGCATATCGGGCCGATAGGCGCCCACCAGATCAAGATGCACCCCGGGGCTCAGCGCCGCGCCTGGGATCAGGGGTTCGCTCGCCAGCGTGGCGGCGCTGATGATATCGGCGGCGGCGAAATCAGGCATGGCGACGGGGCGCGCTGGCAGGCCATGGGCGGCAAGCTGCGCAGCCAGGCTCGCGGCATTGTCTCCCTTGCGCGACCAGATCGCGATATCTGTGATCGGAAAACAGGCAGCATAAGCCTCCGCCAGGGCATGGGCGACCTTGCCGCTGCCCAGCAGCAACAGGCGGGAACTCTCTGGCCGGGCCAAATAGCGCGCGGCGAGAAGGCTGGCCGCCGCCGTGCGCCGATCCGTCAATTCCCCGCCATCCAGCATGGCGAGCGGCGCGCCGGTTGTTGCATCTGACAGCAAATAACTGGCATGCACCGCCGGCAGGCCGCGCCCATCATTGCCCGGCGCGACATGGACAATCTTCACCCCGTAATGCCCGCCGGCACGCCAAGCCGGCATCAGCAGCAGGGTGTTTTGCGCCCCCGCGCCATCCGCCCAGCCGTGGCGGTGCCGAAGCGGCGCTTCGCAGCCCTGCCGGAACATCTCGGCCAAGGCTTCGATCAGCCTGTCCCAGGGCAGCGCCGCCCGGATTGCTGCCTTGTCCATTTGCCGCATGAATCTGCCTCCACGAGTCCCTTGGCGCATGTGGCATTGCCCGGCAGCGAAGGGAAGCTTTGGCGCGGGAATTGCTAAACTTTGAGATGGGCTTACCCGCGCCCCACCGGAGAACCGCATTTGATCAAGCCATTAGCCGCCGAGCTTCCCTCGCCAAAGCAGACCAGTGCCCGCAGGTTGAAGGGCGGCGCTTGCGGGGATGGCCTGCTATCCGGTAACCCAGTGCCTAGCAAAGCGGCAGGCTTAATGTCGCTGCGGCGGCACCCCTCCCCAAGGGGCAGGCCAATGGTCAGGAGAGGCTCATAATGTCTGAGACGACGAGCGATCCGCGCTATAAGCGGCGCCCGCCCAAACGTCCGCTCCGGCTATCCTGGTCGGATGAACGGGTGCGCGGCATTTTCTGGCAGATCGTGGTCGTCGCTGCTGTCGGGGGTGTGATTTATTGGCTCTACAGCAATACCTCCCACAATCTGGCGGTTCGGCGCATTGCGACCGGCTTCGGCTTTCTGGACCGTGAGGCCGGGCTGCCGATTGCCGAAAGCCTGATCCCCTATGATCCCACCAATACCTATGCGCGCGCGTTGCTGGTGGGTGTGCTGAATACGCTAAAGGTCGCGGTGGTGGGGGTGGTGCTGGCGACGATCCTGGGCACCGCGATTGGCATTGCACGGCTTTCGAAGAATTTCCTGCTGTCGCGCATTGCCGGCGCCTATATCGAAATCATTCGCGACCTGCCGCTGCTGCTGCAATTGCTGTTCTGGTATACAATTTTGCAAGGCCTGCCCGGGCCGCGCCAGGCGCTGAAGCCGATGGAAGGCGTGGTGCTGTCCAATCGCGGGTTGAAGCTGCCGGCGCTGATTTGGGAAAATCCGCATACGGCGGCGCTTGTCGCGTTTCTGTTGGGTATTGTCGGCACTTGGCTCTACGGGCGCATGGCGCGTGCGAAGCAGATGGCGGATGGCCAGCCGCGCAAGGTTTGGCCCGTGGCGCTTGGGCTGATGCTCGCTTTGCCTGTGGCGGTCTGGTGGGGCCTGGGTGCGCCGTGGGAAATTGAATACCCCGTGCTGCGCGGCTTCAATTTTCGCGGCGGGCTGAATATCAGCCCGGAATATTTCGCGCTGCTGATCGGGCTTGTGACCTATACGGCGGGCTTCATTGCGGAAGTGGTGCGCGCCGGCATCATGTCGGTCAATCATGGGCAATGGGAAGCGGCGCAGGCGCTGGGGTTGAAACATGGCTCGGTGCTGCGGCTCATTGTCATGCCGCAGGCTTTGCGCGTCATCATCCCGCCCATGACGTCGAATTACCTGAATCTGACGAAGAATTCCTCTCTCGCGGTTGCGATTGGCTATCAAGATATTGTCTCCATCGCCAATACCACGCTCAATCAGACAGGGCAGGCGATTGAAGGCATTGCCATCATCATGGCGGTTTATCTGACGATCAGCCTTTCGATCAGCCTATTCATGAATTGGTACAATGCGCGCATCGCGCTGGTTGAACGATAAGGAGGCCAGCCATGAGCGATACAGCCATTCCCGCTGGCCCGCGCAAGCCGCCGATCACGGCGGTGGGGCCGATTGCCTGGGCCAGGACCAATCTGTTTTCGGGCTGGCTTTCAACAGCGGTGACGCTGGCCATGGGCTATCTGCTCATCAGGCTCACGCTTTCCTTTGTTGACTGGGCCTTTTTGAATGCCATCTGGACGGTGCCGTCCAATGCGCAGGGGCCGCAGACGCAGGCCTGCCGTGATTTACAGGGTTCTGGCGCCTGCTGGGCGGTGATTGGCGAAAAGCACCGCTTCATGCTGTTTGGCACCTATCCCTATGAAGAGCATTGGCGCCCGGCCTTGGCCTGTGTGTTGTTTGTGTTGCTCTACATCATTTCCGCCATGCGGCGCTTCTGGCGCTGGGAATTGGCGCTAATCTGGGTTGGGATGCTGACCGCGATCGGCATTCTGATGTGGGGCGGCGTGTTTGGCCTTTCCTATGTGCCGCAGGAACGCTGGGGTGGTTTACCCATTACGCTGATCCTGGCGACCTTTGGGCTGGCCTTTGCCTTTCCGCTTTCCATCCTGGTGGCGCTTGGCCGGCGATCTTCGCTGCCGGCGATCAAGGTGCTTTGCGTGCTTTACGTGGAATTGATCCGCGGCGTGCCGCTGATCAGCCTGCTGTTTATGGCGAGTGTCATGTTCCCCCTGTTTCTGCCGGAGGGGATGAATATCGATAAGCTTCTTCGCGCACAGATCGCCATTATCCTGTTCGCCGGTGCCTATCTGGCCGAGGTTGTGCGCGGCGGGCTGCAAGCCTTGCCAAAGGGCCAATATGAAGCGGCCGATGCCATGGGCCTGTCCTTTTGGCAAAAGACCGGGCTGATCATCATGCCCCAGGCCCTGCGCATGGTGATCCCGCCCTTGGTGAATACCTTCATCGGCTTTTTCAAGGATACGTCGCTGGTGCTGATCATCGGCATTTTCGACCTGCTAACCGCCGGCAAGACCGCGATTGTGGAGCCTGCCTGGCAGGGCTTCGGCGTTGAGGTCTATGTCTTTATCGGCAGTATCTATCTGGTTTTCTGCTACGCCATGTCCAAATACAGCCGCGGTTTGGAGGCGGAGTTGAACCGCCATCGCCACCGCTGAAGCACCGGGGAGATTATCATGAGCGCTTCCGCTGATCTTGCCTATATCGCTTCCGCCGCCAAGGCCGATGCGCCCCCCGCCATTGAATTGGCCGGTGTCAATAAATGGTTCGGCGCGCTGCATGTGCTGCGCGATGTGAACCTTGCCGTCGCCCCTGGCGAACGCGTGGTGGTCTGCGGCCCATCGGGTTCGGGCAAATCCACCATGATCCGCTGCATCAACCGCCTGGAAGTGCACCAGGAAGGTCGTATCGCGGTGGAAGGGATCGAACTGACTGATGATGTGCGCGCTTTGGATGCGATCCGCCGCGAAGTTGGCATGGTGTTTCAATCCTTCAATCTTTTCCCGCATCTGACGGTTTTGGAAAACTGCACCCTGGCGCCCATTTGGGTGCGCCGGATGCCGAAAAAGGACGCCGAAGAACTGGCGATGGAACTGCTCGCGCGGGTGAAAATCCCGGAGCAAGCCAAGAAATATCCGGGCCAGCTTTCCGGCGGGCAGCAGCAGCGCGTGGCGATTGCGCGCGCCCTTTGCATGCGCCCCAAGATCATGCTGTTTGACGAACCTACCTCAGCGCTCGATCCCGAAATGATCAAGGAAGTGCTGGATGTGATGGTGGAATTGGCCGGCACAGGCATGACCATGATGGTCGTGACCCATGAAATGGGCTTTGCCCGCCAGGTGGCGGACCGCGTGGTGTTTATGGATCAGGGCGAGGTTGTGGAAGTCGGCACCCCCGATCAGGTCTTCAATGCACCAAAGACCGATCGGCTCAAGCTGTTTTTGAGCCAGATCCTGCGCGGGCATTGAATGCCCGCCATGCGGGGCATGCGGGGCAAATGCCTTGCAATCCTAGGCTGACAGGGCAAATTGCGCGGCAATGACACCGAGGAAGGCAAGAACGCCATGAGCAATCCCGCCGCTACCGAGCGTGGCGCCCCTTCGCTTGTCCTGATTCTCGCGGTTTTGGGCGTGGTCTACGGCGATATCGGCACCTCACCACTTTACGCCATGCGCGCGGCGGTCAGCCATTTTGAGGATGGCGGGGTGGAGGCTTGGGAGATCCTTGGTCTTTTGAGCCTGATCATTTGGTCGCTGATCCTGACGGTGACGGTCAAGTATGTCGTTTTCATCCTGCGCGCCGATAACCGAGGCGAGGGCGGCATTCTGGCGCTGATGGCCCTTGCGCAGCGCAGCGTGGAAAACGCGCGGCTGCGCTGGGCCTTGGCACTGATTGGCATCGCCGGGGCTTGCCTGTTTTTCGGCGATGGCATCATCACGCCAGCGATTTCGGTGCTTTCGGCGGTGGAAGGCTTGAAGGTGGTTTCGCCGCATTTGGAAAAGGCGGTGCTGCCCATTTCAGTTGTGATCCTGGTGGCGCTGTTTCTGGTGCAATATCGCGGCACAGCGAAAATGGGTGCAATCTTCGGCCCCATCTGTGCGGCCTGGTTTTTGGTACTGGGGCTGCTTGGCCTTTGGGAAGTGCTGCACAACCCAGGCGTGCTGGCTGCCATTTCGCCACATTGGGCGATTACCTTCTGCCTGCATTACAGGCTGATGGCCTTCATCGCCTTTGGTTCTGTGGTGCTGGCGGTGACAGGGGCTGAAGCGCTTTACGCCGATATGGGGCATTTCGGGCGCCGACCCATTCGCTGGGCTTGGCTTGTGATTGTGCTGCCGGCGCTGGTGCTGAATTATCTTGGCCAGGGCGCACTTTTGCTGCGTGACCCCGCATCGCTCGAAAATCCGTTCTTTCTGCTGGCGCCGGAATGGTTCCGCCTGCCTTTGGTATTCCTGGCAACCGCCGCCACCATCATTGCAAGCCAGGCGATGATTTCCGGCGCCTATACCATTGCGCGGCAATGCGTGCAGCTTGGCTTCATGCCGCGCCTGGTGGTGCGCCATACCAGCGATACGGAAGAAGGCCAGATATACATGCCGCAGGTGAATATCGCCCTGTTGATCGGCGTGCTGATTCTGGTGGTGACGTTCCGCGATTCCGAACGTTTGGCGGCAGCCTATGGCATTGCGGTAACGGGCACGTTTGTTTGCACAACCTGCCTTGCCATGGTGGTGTTCCGGCGCAAATTCGGCTGGCCGCTGCTTGCTGTGCTTGGCGTTTTCCTGCCGCTGCTGGCGCTTGATTTAGCGTTCTTCCTTTCCAACGTGCTGAAAATTCCCGAAGGCGGCTATGTGCCGCTGGTCCTCGGCGTTGTGCTGTTCGTCATGATGCTTACCTGGCATCGCGGGCGGGAATTGCTGTTTGCGCGCATCCGTCAGGATGGCTTGCCGCTTAAGTCCTTCATCGCGCGCCTGCCGCAATCGCGCACCGTGCGCGTGCCCGGCACCGCGGTATTCATGACCAGCCAGGCGGAATTTCTGCCAGGCGCACTGCTGCATAACCTGAAGCACAACAAGGTTTTGCATGAACGCGTGTTGTTCGTGACGGTGGCGAATGAGGATGTGCCGCAGGTAGGTGCCGATCGGCGTCGCGCGGTTGAGGAATTGGCGCCAAACATCTACCGTATCGCGCTCCGCTACGGTTTCCAGGAAAGCCCCAATATCCCGCGTGAACTTGAAGCACTGGCGGAATTGGGCATTCCTTATGAGCCCATGCAGACCTCCTATTTCCTGGGGCGGGAGACGGTGGTGGCGGCGGCGGTGCCGAAAATGTCGCGCTGGCGGCAATGGCTTTTTGTGGTGCTCAGCCGCAATTCACTGCCGGCGACCGAATTCTTCCGTATCCCCTCAGATCGCGTGGTAGAGTTGGGCGTGAAGGTAGCGATCTGACCTGGTCGCTTTGCCCTGGTTGAGGAGATGCGCATGGAGCGGATGCTGGTGACACTCTCCCTCGCGGCGGGGCCGGGCTTCCCCACGGGCTGCGTGGATCATCGCTATGAGATCGAATTGGCGCTGGATGCGGCGGGGCACCCCGATCCGCTAGCCTGGGCCGAGGACCCCGCACCCTGGCGCGCGCGCCACTACCGCCCAGATGCGCCGCCTGAGCAGGGCGATGTGCAATATGATGGCGATAATGGCTGGTTTATCCGCTTTTCCGGTAGTCTAGCCGAGCGCTTTGACGCGCCGGAGGCGCATTTCGATCCCGGCACCAGCCCGATCCGGCCTGGGGAATATGTGACCATCACGGAAGTGGATGGTGGGGTGTATGATTACAGGATTGTTGGGGTGGGGACCTTGTGAGGGTTGGTGGAGCCAAGGGGAATCGAACCCCTGACCTCTTGAATGCCATTCAAGCGCTCTCCCAACTGAGCTATGGCCCCCCGGGGAAGAGGCGCGGTATTAGCGCCCAAGGGTTGGTTCGGCAAGGGGGCACTCAGTATCAATTACGCTTAAGCGGGTGATTGTTCGGTCAGTCGCGCGGGGCCCGCCGCCTGACCTGGTGATCCCCAAATCAGCCTGCTTGCGCCCCCGTGAAGGTGGTGCTAAGTGCCCGCGCTTGTTCAAATCCACAGTTTCGCTTGAGTGAAAGAGACCCGGCGCCATGGCCGTTCCGAAAAAGAAGACTTCGCCTTCCCGCCGCGGCATGCGTCGCAGCCATCATGCGCTTACCAGCTCTGCGCATCATGAATGCGCCAATTGCGGCGAATTGAAGCGCCCGCATCATGTCTGCTCCCATTGCGGCTATTATGACGGCCGTGAAGTGGTGGCGGCAGATCGCCTGAAGCCGGCCGTCCGGCTCTGATCCGGCGCACCCTAGGGCGCCGAGGCACCCACAGTGGCTGATGCAGGGCCCGCTTTCTCCCTGGCGATTGATGCCATGGGCGGGGATGCGGCACCCGAAGTCGTACTCGATGGTCTGGAAATGGCCGCCGAGCGGCATCCGCAGGCGCGCTTCCTGCTGGTGGGGGATGAGGCGCGCGTGGGCGGTGCTTTGGCGCGGCGCAAGCGAGCTGCCAAGGTATGCAGCCTGCGGCACGCGCCTGAGGTGATTTCGGGCGACCTTAAGCCGACTGCTGCCTTGCGCATGCGCGGGTCTTCCATGCGCCTAGCCATTGATGCCGTGGCTGCAGGTGAGGCGGCGGGCATTGTTTCCGCCGGCAATACGGGGGCGCTGATGGCGCTCGCCAAAATTGTCATCAAGACCATGCCTGAAATTGATCGCCCGGCGCTGGCGGCGATTGGCCCTTCCGCGCGCGGCGATGTGGTGCTGCTGGATCTTGGCGCCAATGTGCAATGCGATGCGCGCAATTTGGTGGAATTCGCCATCATGGGCGATGCCTTCGCGCGCGTGGCATTGGGGCTGACCACGCCCAGTATCGGCTTGCTGAATGTCGGCAGTGAGGAATTGAAGGGCGATGACCGCGTGCGCGCGGCAGCTGAGATTCTGCGCGATTCGCATGTCGGCACGCAGTTCCGCGGCTTCATCGAAGGCCATGATATTGCCGCCGGCACCGTAGATGTTGTGGTGACGGATGGCTTTACCGGAAATGTTGCGCTGAAAACCGGCGAAGGTGCGCTGAAGCTGATGCGCGATTTGCTGCGCCAGGTCTTTACCAGCAGCGTGCCTGCCAGGCTTGGCTATTTGCTGGCGCGGCCAGCCCTTGATCGGCTCCGCGAATGGATGGACCCGCGCCGCTATAATGGCGCCATCCTGCTTGGGCTGAACGGCGTGGTGGTTAAATCCCATGGTGGGACGGATGCGCTTGGCTTCGCCCATGCCGTGGATGTGGCCATGGATATGGTAACGCATGGCTATAATGATCGCATTCGGGATGGATTTGATCGGCTTGCGGGTCGCAACAGGCTGGCGCCTTCGCCATCTTGATGTAGCTTAGCGCCATGGTCATGCGTGCTTTGATCGCCGGTTGCGGCGGCTACCTTCCCCCTTTGCGGCTTTCCAATGATGAATTGGCGGCGCGTCACGGGCTTGAAACATCGGATGCGTGGATTCAGGAACGCACGGGGATCAAGTTCCGCCATGTTGCCGCGCCTGACGAAGCCGCTTCTGATCTGGCCGCCGCCGCCGCGCGCGCTGCCTTGGCCGATGCTGGTGTGCCGGCGGCGCAAGTGGATGGCATTATCGTCGCCACTACCACGCCCGATTCCGGCTTTCCCGCGACCGCCGCGCGCGTGCAGGCCAAGATCGGCGCGGGCCTTGGCTTTGCTTTTGACATCACCGCGGCGTGTACCGGTTTCATCTATGGGCTTTCAGTCGCGGAAGCGATGATGCGCGCGGGCCATGCCCGCCACGTGCTGGTGATCGGCGCTGAAGTTTATACCCGCATTCTGGATTGGACCGATCGCGGCACTTGTGTTCTGTTTGGCGACGGTGCCGGGGCCGTGCTGTTGAGCGCCAGTGAGGGCGCCGGCAGCAACAAGGATCGTGGCCTGCTTTCAACGCATTTGCACGCCGATGGCCGGCATGGGGATATACTGGCTGTTGAAGGTGGCGCTGGTTCCACCGGCGGCACTGGCGTGTTACGCATGGCCGGCAAGGAGGTGTTCCGCCACGCTGTCTCCAAATTGGCGGCGGTGGTGGATGAGGCGCTGGCGGCCAATGGGTTGACGCATGCCGATATTGATTGGCTGGTGCCACATCAGGCGAATCTGCGTATCATTGAAGCGATGGGCAAGAAATTGAACCTGCAACCGGGGCGTGTGGTGGTGACGGTGGACCGCCATGCCAATACCTCGGCGGCTTCCATTCCACTCGCGCTAGCCGAGGCGCGCGGCGATGGCAGGATCAGGAATGGCGATCTGGTGGTGATGGAAGCCATTGGCGGCGGGCTAACCTGGGGGGCAGCCATTGCACGTTTCTGAGAATTCATGAGGCAGGCGGTTGACGTTGCCGCAGGAAGCCGGTTTGCTGTATCTAACAGGGGTAAACTGGGACGGGGTCAATGGAAACCATCACGCGGGCCAATCTGGCCGAGGCGATCTATGCGCAGGTGGGGCTTTCGCGCAATGAAAGTGCTGATCTTTTGGAATCGGTGCTGGAGCGTATTTCCGCCGTGCTGGAATCAGGTGAATCGGTGAAGATATCTTCCTTCGGCACTTTCCTGGTGCGCCAAAAGGGCCAGCGCATTGGCCGCAATCCGAAAACCGGCGTTGAAGTGCCGATCCTGCCGCGCAAGGTGCTTTCCTTTCGCCCTTCACAAGTGTTGAAGGCGCGCATCAATAATGAAGAAGTGGAAGACGAAGCATGAGCGATGCTGATGATGCGGATGACAAGGGACGCCCGCGCAAGGCGCCAACCGCGTTTCGCACCATCAGTGAAGTCGCCGATGATTTGAATATCCCTCAACATGTGTTGCGTTTTTGGGAAAGCAAATTCCCGCAATTGAAGCCGCTGAAGCGCGGCGGTGGCCGGCGTTATTACCGGCCCGAGGATATCGCCCTGCTGAAGCGCGTGGGCGATCTGCTCTATAATCAGGGCTATACCATCAAGGGTGTGCAGCGGCTGCTCCGCGATGGTACGGATGAAGGGCCAGGCCCCGTTGCGCTGGAATTGCCTTTGGGCGATCCGCCGCCTGTCACTGAGGCATCCGAAGCCGTGGCGCTTAAGGCGGCGCTGGCTGAGCTTGAGGATATTGCGCGCGCTTTGCACCGGTTGGCGGCTTAGCGTTTGTTTTCTGGATCCCTATCCCAAGGGGTGGCAAGCCAGGATGTTGGGTGCTAATCAGCTATTAGTCGGAGCGTAGCGCAGCCTGGTAGCGCATCAGTCTGGGGGACTGGGGGTCGTGGGTTCGAATCCCGCCGCTCCGACCATTTCTGAAAAATCGAAGCTGCTTTTCTATCAGCGCGAAGACCAAAGACGTGCCCAGGCATTGGCCGTAGTGTCGCGCAACCAGACGCAGCTCGCGGAGCCTTCACACAAACGCGTAAGGTCACTGCCGGCGCTGGCGCTTTTTTCTGTTGTCGCATCCCACAAGCCTCTCCAAGCCTGCTGCATCTGCGCGCTGCCGGCGGCCGTCATATCCTTTGCCGCCTCTGCCTGGCGTTGCGTGCTGGCCCAAAGCTCCTCCGCAGCACCTTCTGCCGCGGCGGCGACATGGGGTGCCAGCGCCTCTCCAAGCGTGCAGAGGGCACGTTGTTCGGCGCTTGGCGGGCGCCCTAACGCGGCATCCGTGAGCGTATCCCAAACGCGGCCCGAGCCCATCATGAGCGAAAGCGCTGCCCCACCCGCCTGGCCGAGCATACAGGCGTAGCCCATGCCCGCCTCGGGGGCGGCTGCTTTTGGCACCAGCGGCGCGGCAGCCACCGCCTCAGGCAGTTTTGGGTTTGGTCGCGCGGGTTCGGCCGCGTGGGATGCTATCGGCGCCATCACCAGTGCCAGAAGCACCGCCCGAATGCGAAGCTTTGTCATGTCCGTTTTACCCCCCAGAACAAGGCAGGGCCGCCTTTTACCACATCACGGATGCTGCGCCGATAGGCTTGCGGCGGCAGCACCAGACCAAGCGGGATGAAGGGCACTTCCTGCCAAGCATGGCGCTGGATTTCTTCCGCGATGGTTTTTTCCGCCGCCAGATCGGGCGCGGCGAACCAGGCATCGCGCAATTCCTCAAGCCGCGGCATGGTGGGCCAGCCGGACCAGGCATTGGCGCCATTGCCACGAATGGGCATGTGGCTGCCGGGCACCGAGACATCCAAGCCTTCCCAGGTGGTGCAAAAGGCGCTCCAGCCGCCTTGATCCACCGGGCCGCGATTGGTGCGGCGTTGGATTTGCGTGCCCCAATCCATGGAAATGAAATCCACATTGAAGCCGATGCGCTTCATCACATCGGATGCCACCACGGCCAGGTTCTGCAATACGGGAAGATCGGTGGCCGACATCATCACCACGCGTTCATTCTTGTAGCCCGATGCCGCAAGCGCGGCGCGCGCCGCATCCAGGCTGCGCGGGCCAGTCAGCACTTCAAGCCCCACATCATTGGCAAGCGGCGTCCCGGGCGTGAAAACACCCGCCGGCACGTGAGACAGCGTTTGATCCGTGCCGATGGACGCATCCATGAAAACGCGCTGGTCAATCGCGGGCAAAAGCGCGCGGCGCACCGCGACATTGTCAAAAGGTGGATGCAGGAAATTGAAGCGCAGCACGCCAAGATTGCCGGCGTTATTGATGCGGTCCACCACAATATCCCGATGGCGGCGCAAAAGCGGCAGCAAATCCGCATGCGGCGTTTCCCACCAATCCGTTTCATTGTTTTGCAGTGCGGCGGATGCGGTGGAAGGGTCTGGCATGATGCGCCATTCCACGCGATCGAAGTGCACAGGCTTACCGCCAGCCATGAAGTCCGACGCTTCCTGGCGTGTCTGATACCCTTCGAAGCGGTCATAGACAGCGATGTCGCCGGAACGGAACAAATCCTGCCGGAAACGGAAGGGGCCGCTGCCGGTGAAGTCACGAATTTGTTGGAAGGCATCAGTTTCCGCGATGCGTTCGGGCATGATGGCGCAAATGCTGGCCGAGGGTTTGCCGAGCGCCCAAGCCAAGCCCGCCCAAGGCTGCTTCAGGCGAATTTCGAAGCGGTTGTCATCCAGCGCGCGCATTTCATTCAGCAGCACGCCAAGCCTTTGCCCAAGCACATCGCGCTTTGACCAGCGATTGATGGAAGCGATGCAATCACGCGCGCGCACCGGTTCATTGTCATGGAACCGCAAGCCGGGGCGGAGTGTCATGGTCCAGGTCAGGCCATCGGCCGAAATCTCATGCCCTGCCAGCATCTGGTGCTTTGGACGAAAATCCGCACCCAGGCCGAACAATGTGTCATAAACCATCAGGCCGTGATTGCGGACGATGACGGCGGTGCTCCAGACCGGGTCCATGCTGGACAGGTTGCTTTGCGGAATGAAGCGCAGCGTGCGCGCGGCGGTCTGGCCCGTGGCAAAGCGCGGCGCGGCAAGCGCGGCGGCAGAGGCGGTAAGCAGTGCACGGCGTGCGATCATGACTGAGATCTCCTTGCTGATTAGGCCGAGCATGTCTTGGCGCGGGGTAGCGCGCAAGCCAACCCCTTGGAGAGTATCGGCATCAGGGCTAGGGTGTTCCGAAAGGGGACGCAGGCGATCCCCAAGCCGGAGGAGGGCTTCATGACATTCATGATGAAACGTCGCGCCATGGCGCGTCTTGGTTTCGGGGCTGGCGCTGTTCTGGCTGCGCCAGGAATTCTGCGCGCGCAGGGCAATTTTCCGGAGCGTGTGGTCGAAGTCGTGACGCATGCCGGCGTTGGCGGCGGCACGGACATCACCGCACGCATGATGATGGTGCAGGCGCCAAGCGAATTCAAACAGGAATTCGTTGTGGTCAATCGCACCGCCGGCAGTGGCGCACAGGCGTTGCAATATCTGGCATCAAAGCCCGCGGATGGGCATACGATTATCCTGGTCACGCAGACCCATTTGCTGACCCAACTGCGCAATCGCAACGTACCGCAGTTTTCCGAACTGGTGCCGCTGGTGCGCGCGACCGATGACCCGCAATTGGTATTGGTGCGGCGCGAAAGCCCCTTCCGCACCGCCGCTGATCTTGTGGCCGCTGGCAAGCAGCGTTCCTTGCGCTTTGGTGGCACGCATGTGGGCGGCGTTGACCATATCTCCATCTTCTCCTTCGGGCGCGCGGCAGGTTTGCAGCAGCCAACCCTGGTGCCCTTCCGCGGCGGTGGAGAGATTGTGATCAATCTGGTCGGCGGTAATACCGATTCTGCCCTGGTCAATCCTGCGGAAGCGGAAGCGCAGTTGCGTTCTGGTGAATTGCGCCCGCTGCTCGCCCTTTCTGAAAAGCGACTTGCGGGCTTTCCTGACCTGCCGACAGCAAAGGAAACCGGGATTGATTGCGTTGCTTCAACCGTGCGCGGATTTTGTGTGTTGCGGGGAACCCCTGAAGATCGCGTGGCACGGCTGGAGGAAGGGTTGCTCCGCGCCATGTCCGGCCCGATTTTCAAGACCTACCTGGAAAACACGGGTCAATCACCGGATAGCGTGGTGGGGCGCGCCGCCTGGGGGGCGCAGCTTCAGGCCTTCCATGATAGCGGGCGGGAAGCACTACTGGCGCTTGGCCTGCTGCGCTGATGCGCGGCGCGCGCAACCCGAACCACGCCATCGCCGCCAGTATCGCGGCGGTGGCCTTCGCCGCCATTGCCGCGACCTTCACCTTTGAACCTGTGCCACCTGGCCTGCCCGGGCTTGGCGCAGTGGAATTTCCGCGTCTGGTATCGGCAATCCTTTTGTTGCTGGCGCTGCTTCTGGGGCTGACCGCGGCATCTCCTGCAAATGAGGATGATGCGCCGCGCATTTCATCCCGCGCTTGGTTGATTTTTGCTCTCTGTCTTGGGTTTCTGCCTTTGGTTGAGATCATCGGCATGATCCCGGCGATCCCCATTTTCTTGCTGGTGGCAGGGCTGCTTTGGGGCGGTACTCCCTGGGCCACGCTGGTGCTTTCAGCACTTGGCATGGGCATCGCCATCTGGCTGGTATTCGTGAAGATTTTCCGGCTGACTCTGCCTAAGGGTTGGCTTGGCAGCATGTTGGGGTTTTGAGTGATGGAAGGTTTTTTGGGTGGGCTCGCCATTCTGCTTGATCCCTGGGTCATGTTCATGGTGTTCCTTGGCACCGTTCTAGGGATTTTTGTGGGCGCGCTGCCGGGGATTTCGGGCAGCACCACCATCGCGCTGATGCTGCCATTGACAATTACCATGGGCCCGATTCCAGCTATTTGTTTTCTGGGGGCGATTTATTGCGCGGCGAATTTCGGCGGTTCCATCACCGCAATCATGGTGAATGCGCCGGGCGACCCTTCGGCCAGTGCAACCGCGCTTGAAGGCTATAAGATGGCGGAAAAGGGCCAAGCGGGCCTGGCGCTTGGCATGTCCGCGGTTTCTTCGGCTATTGGCGGGATATTCTCGATTTTTGTGCTGATCATTGCGGCCCCCTTGCTGGCGCGCGCGGCCTATTCCTTTGGGCCTCCGGAATATTTTGCGCTGGCCGTCTTCGGGCTTTCCATGTGCGCGGCGATTGGCGGCGATAGCGCGGTGAAGAATTTGATTGCTGCAGCACTTGGTGTTTTGCTGGCGACTGTGGGGATGGATCTGACCACGGGTACGGAACGCTTTGCCTTTGGCATTGATGAATTGGCCGATGGTATCAAGTTTGTACCGGTTCTGATCGGGCTTTTTGCCGTTGGTGAAATGCTGGATCAGGTGGTGCGCCGGGCAGAGAAAGCGAAGATCATTGCCATGGATGCGGCGCGCGTGCCTGGCATGGCGGAATTTCGCAAATGCAATCGCGCCATCTGGATTGGTAGCGGTATTGGTACCTTCATTGGCGCCTTGCCAGCCTTGGGCGCCACAACGGCAGCGCTGATTGGTTATAATGAAACGCGCCGTTGGTCCAAGCATAAGGAGGAATTTGGCAAGGGCAGCATTGAAGGTGTTGCAGGGCCTGAGGCCGCGAATAATGCCGCAGTTGGTGGTTCCATGGTGCCGACGCTGGCACTTGGAATTCCCGGCAGCGCAACGACGGCGATTATTCTGGCCGCGCTGATTGTGCAGGGGGTGCGGCCGGGGCCGCATCTTTTTACGGAGCAGCCAACTTTGCTGTACGCCGTATTCGCTTCGATGTTGGCGGCCAATCTTTTCTATCTTGGGCTTGGGCTTTACATGGCCAAATTCTTCGCGCGGATTTCCTTGGTGCCGCCCGCAATCCTGTGGCCATCGGTGTTTGCGCTTTCGATTATCGGTGCCTATGGGCCGGATCAATCCATGGGTGATGTCGTCATCATGCTTGTGGCGGGCGTGGTGGGTTTTCTGTTTCGCCGTACCGGGTTTTCGCCCGCGCCTTTGATCATGGGACTGGTGCTGGGTGGGAAGATGGAAGAAACGCTCAAGCAATCACTGATCATCTTCGGCGATGATGTCAGCATGTTCGCAACACGCCCCATTGCGATGACGCTGCTGTGCATCACCGCTATTGGGCTATTGTGGCCGCTGCTTGGCAGGCTTTGGCGGATGCGCGGGGTGTAGCGCGGGGACTTTTAGCGCTGCGTCGGGTAGTAAAGTGCGACGGTATGCGTGGCCTCGGCAAAAATCAGCCAGCGTTCCATCAATAGCCCGGAGACGGCGCTTGCTGCGGCAAGCAGGCCCAATGCCATAGCCGCCCCCCCGCCGATAATGATGGCAAGGCAGAACAGCAGCGCTGGCAAAGCGAAGCCGAGCAGCAAGGCAATGATGCGCAGCTTCGCCGCATGCACACGCCCCACGCGAAACGCCATTTCGCGCAGCAGGTAATTGCTTTCTGTATGAGGGCTTTCCAGCGGGCGCACCTTGCCGATGAAGCCAAGCCCCGTGGCGCTTTCGCGCGTGCTGGCGGCGGGCGTGGCATCCACACTCGCCCAATAGGCGCGCTTGAAGAACAACGCTGCCATGCCGAGTGCCGCCGCGACCAAAGCTGGGAAAAATCCGCCACCCCAGAAAATGGCGAGCATGGCGAGCAGTGACGCGCCGGAAAAGCTCGCGAACAGCAAATAGCCCGGCGCCACCATGGGGTGATGCCATTCCTTCACCGGCTTCAGCGACGCATAGATCATGCCGGTGCAGTAAACCGTGACCGCCGCGCCCACGGCGGAAAGCAAGCCCGCCGGCAGCATCAGCGCGGTTTCGCCATGCGCCAGCGCAATCAGGAAAACCACCGCCGGTGGAAAGGTCAGGATCGCCGCGACACCCTCTCGTGACAGCCAGGAAGTCCGCCATTGCGACAGCGCACGCCAAGCGCGTTCCGGTCGGCCGAGATGCAGCAGCGAAGAACAAAGCCCCGCCGTAATTAGCGCCAGCGCGATGATGGCGGCGGTTGCGCCGAACAGGCTGCTCGCCGGCAACAACCCAAGCGGCTTCAACACACCAAGCCAAAACAGCAAGCCATATCCTGCGCCCGAAGCGACGGTGAAGAAAATGATGGAAGGCGCTGGTTTCATCGGGACAGCACCTTATCCATCCAGCGCAGCAGCGGGTTGGTGATTTGGCTGGGCAATGGCCCGGCTTCCTTCGGCGCTGTCTTCACCTGGCTGGAAGCCTTGCGCGGCGGCAAATAGCGATTGACGGGCTGATAGCCCATCTCTGGCATCAGCTCATACCCGCCGCGTTCGGCGACAAGCTTGGAGACATCGCTGTTTGGATCGCCAAGATCACCGAAATGCCGCGCATTGGCCGGGCAAGTGGAAACACAGGCCGGCACGCGGCGGTCTTCCGGGATGGTTTCGTTATAAATGCGATCAACGCAAAGCGTGCATTTCTTCATCACGCCCTGATCTTCATCCAATTCCCGCGCCCCATAAGGGCAGGCCCAAGCGCAAAGCTGGCAGCCGATGCACATATCGGTATTGACCAGCACAATGCCATCTTCCGCGCGCTTGTAAGAAGCGCCCGTCGGGCAAACCGTGACACAGGCCGGCGTTTCGCAATGCAGGCAAGAACGAGGGAAATGCACCGTGCGGCCTTCATCACCATCACCGGCTTCATAGGCATGCACGCGGTTGAACCAGACACCTTCCTGCGCGGCGGAATAGGGGTGCTGATCCGGCAAAGGCGCCATATGGCCGCTGGTGTTCCATTCCTTGCAATTCGTCGCACAGGCATGGCAGCCGACGCAGGTATCCAGATCAATCACCAGGCCAAGCTTCTTGGCGCCCGGTGCGGGTGAGGGCAGGGATGTCATGGCGCTTTTCCTCCGGCATTGAAGCGCAGAATGTCGGGCGGTTCCGGCATATTGGGTGGCGGCTTCAGCGCGCTTGGATGGGGCGCGGTGATGCCTTCCTCACCTGGGGTGCATTTCTTGATATTGACGCGCAGATCATACCAGGCGGCCTGACCGGTGATGGGATCGGCATTGGCCAAACGCGGGCCGGTTTGCGCGGGCAGCCATTCGCTGATGACGTGGTTCAGCAAAAAGCCGCGCTGCGCTTCCGCTGCATCGGGGCTGAGCATCCAGGCGCCGGCGCGTTTGCCGATTGCGTTCCAGGTCCAAACGGTGTCTGGGTTCACGCCTTCCATCAGCGTCACTTGCCCCTTCACCCGGCCATTGCGGCTTTCCACCCACACCCAATCATCCTGCGCGATGCCCATGGCTTCGCCCTTGGCGCGGCTCATATACAGCCGATTGGCGCCATGGATTTGCCGAAGCCAAGCATTCATCGACCCCCAAGAATGATACATCGCCATGGGGCGCTGCGTGACGGCGGAGAAGGGGAAGCCTGAGACATCATGCGCAACTTGCTCCAGCGGCGCATACCAGAAGGGCAGCGGGTCGCAGTAGGAGCGCACACGTTCGCGCAGCGCTTCCGGCGGTTGCTTCGCGCCATGGCCTTCCGCGGCCAGGCGGAATTTCTGCAAGGGTTCTGACCAGATTTGCAACACGATCTGATCAGATTTGCCAATCAGCCCCATCGCCTTGGCGTTTTCCAGATAGAGCTTGTTGGAATGCTTGAAATAGCTTTCCTCGGCGGAGAAATTATGCCGCCAGAAGCAGCCATTTTCGATGTAGCGCTGCAACTGATCCGGGTTAGGCTTGCCCACGCCTTTCGCGCTGCCATCCTCGCCACGCCAACCCGCAAGCGGTCCCACACCCGGCATGCGTTCGTGATTGACGATGTAATCCGCGTAATCCTTGAAGCGTGCGCTGCCATCTTCCTTGGTGAAGGCGGGCAGACCAAGACGTGCGCCCAATTCAATCAGCACATCCTGGAAGGGCCGCACATCACGATCCGGCTTCAGCACGGGCTGGCGAATGGCATCGCCCGGCCCATGAGAAGACCCAATCGGACGGTCGAGGATGGAAATGCAATCCCAGCGTTCCAGATAGGTCGTGTCCGGCAGGATCAAATCCGCATAGGGCACGGTTTCGCTGAAAAACGCATCGGAATAGATTACCGTCGGGATGACGTAGTCGCCGCTTTCATCCTTTGCCGTGAGGCATTCAATCGTCTCCAGCGGGTTCATCGCGCTGTTCCAGGCCATATTCGCCATGAACATGAACAGCACATCAATCTTGTAAGGATCGCCCTTCGCCGCATTGCCGATCACGGTATGCATCATGCCATGCAGACCAAGCGGCGCTTCCCAGGAAAAGGAATGGTCAATGCGAATGGGGGATCCATCATCATTCACCAGCAAATCATCCGGCCCATGCGTGAAGGACAGGATATTGCCGGCCAGCGGCGTATTCGCCTTGGAATTCTTGCCCGCGGGGCCGGGGCCAGGCGGGATGGGCCGCGGGAAAGGCGCCTTGTAGCGCCAGGAACCAGGCGTATCGATGGCACCCAGCAGCATTTGCAGAATATGCAAGGCGCGGCAGGTATGAAAGCCGTTGGAATGCGCGCTGATGCCGCGCATGGCGTGCAGCGCGACAGGCCGGCCCACCATTTTCTCATGCCGACGGCCTAGCGTATCGGTCCAGGGCTGATCGAGCGTAATGGTCTGGTTGAAGGCGACATCGGCCATTTCGGCGGCGATGCGGCGAATGCGTTCCGCATCCAACCCGCAACGTTCCGCGACCGCTTCCGGCGCATATTCGGCGCCCAGATAGCGTTCCGCCATCAAGTGGAAAACGGGGCGCGCCTTGCGGCCATCCGGCAGGGTGAAATCGCCGACAAGTACGGGGGAAAGATCAGCCGCCGCCGCATCCATGGCACCGCGCGCCCGATCCCAGGCTTGCGGCTTGCCATCGGCATCTCGGGCGAATAGCCCATCATCCGCGCCGCCCGGATTGCGGATCACCAGCCAATGCGCATTGGTATGCCGCACCAGGAATTCGGAATCCACCCAATCATTGCGCAGCAATTCATGGATCAGCGCCATGACGAAAAGCCCATCCGTGCCGGGGCGGATGCCCACCCATTCATCGGCAATAGCGGAATAGCCAGTACGTACGGGATTGACGGAAACCACCTTGGCGTTGCGCTGCTTCAGCGCGGCGAGGCCGGTTTTGATTGGGTTGGAATCATGATCCTCCGCCACGCCAAGGATCAGAAGATATTTTGAGCGTTCCCAAT
The DNA here is from genome assembly GCA_020249285.1 of Roseomonas sp. GTDB lineage: Bacteria > Pseudomonadota > Alphaproteobacteria > Acetobacterales > Acetobacteraceae > Neoroseomonas. Next base: position 34,975 of record JADCFX010000063.1, read on the forward strand.
CGGGTTCGCCAAACTCCCAGAAGGAACCGCCAATGGTGTAAAGCCCGCCAGCGGCCATATTGACCGAACAGAACCCGCCATGCGCTGCGAAATTGGGCGTGCCGAATTGCGCCGCCCAAAATCCCGTGAGCGATTGGGATTGGTCGCGCCCGGTGAAGAAAGCCAGGCGCTTCGGGTCAGTTTCCCGCACCTTCCGCAGCGCGCTGGTGGCGATTTCCATCGCCTCATCCCAGGAAATCTCGGCATACTCGCCGGAACCGCGCGGCCCAACCCGCTTCAAGGGCGCTTGCAGGCGCGCCGGGCTATATTGCGTCATGATGCCGGCGCTGCCCTTGCCGCAGAGCACGCCCTTATTCACCGGATGATCGGGATTGCCTTCGATATAGCGAACGCGGCCATCCTTAAGATGCACGCGAATCCCGCAGCGACAGGCGCACATATAGCAGGTGGTGGTCTTCACCGTGTCGCCGATCGGCGCCGAATAGGCGATCCGATCCGTTGTGCTGCCATCTGGCATACGCCGATCCTCCACTTTTCGAGCGAAGAGTAGCGCATGGCGGGGTAGCCCTGCAAAGGGGGCGGGCGGCTTTGACGGGGCCAGTCCCGGGGCTTAGCGTCCCGGGCAAGGTTTTGGAGACCGGCCATGAAACTGCCAACCCATGGGCGCTATCAGCATAGCGCCATCCCGCACCGCCCCACCTATGAATGGCCCAATGGGGCGCGGTTGGCGGTGGTACTGTGCAATAACATTGAAGCCTTCGCTTTCCGCGCTGGGCTTGGCAGCGACAGCACCGGCGCCGCCGCGCCGCAATCCCAGCGCAATTACGCCTGGCGGGATTACGGCAATCGCGTCGGGCTTTGGAACATGCTGGCCATGTTCGATGAATACGGGCTGCCTTGTGCGCATAATGTGAATGGGTTGGTCTTGGATACTTGCCCGGAGATTGCTCCGGCTTTGATCAAACGCGGCGATGAATTCATCGGCCATGGCCGCACCAATGCCGAACGCCAGGACATCCTGTTCGAAGATGATGAACGCCGGCTAATCGCCGAAAGCCGAGAGGCGATTATCCGCCACACCGGCAAGGCACCGGATGGTTGGCTTGGCCCCTACATCACGCAATCCGCTTCAACGCTTGATCTGCTGAAGGAAGAAGGTTTTGGCTATGTCATGGATTGGCCAGCGGATGACCAGCCTTTCTGGATGACAACCCGCGCCGGGCCCATGCTCTCCGTGCCCTACTCGATCGAAGTGAATGACAGCCCTGTTGCGATCTTTCGCCAACAAGCGGCGCGGGATTTCGCCGATATGGTGGTGGATCAATTCGACGAAATGCTGGATCGGTCCCGCGATATGCCTTTGGTCTGTTCCATCGTGCTGCACCCTTTCATCATCGGCCAACCCTTTCGGCTCCGCCCCTTTCGCCGCGCCATGCAGCATATTTTGACGCAGCGGGATAAGATTTGGCTGGCACGCCCCGGTGAGATCGCGCGCCATGCCGCCAGCCTGCCCAAGGGCGTTGTGCCGGGATCGGAGATGCTGCCATGAACAGCCACCTGCCGAATTGGCGTTCCCTGCTTTACGTGCCGGCCAGCGAGGAACGCTTTGTCGCCAAGGCGCATGAACGCGGCGCGGATGTGATTATTCTTGATCTGGAAGATGGCGTGGCGCCGGATTCAAAGGCCCGCGCGCGGGCTGGGCTTGCGGCTTCGGCGGCCAGTGCGCGGCGCAATGGCGCGGATATTGTGGTGCGCATCAATCGCCCGCTCCGCATGGCTGCCGAGGATATTGCTGCTGCGGCGGCAGCGGGCGCGGATGGCGTGATCTGCACCAAGATGATGGGCGCGGATCATGTGCGGCTGCTCTCGGAACTCGCGGGCGAATCAGAAGTGGCGGCGGGTCGCGAAATCGGGTCGCTCCGCTTTATTGTGCTGATCGAAGATGCAGCGGCGTTGCGGCAGGCGGATGCGATTGCCGGCGCCGATCCGCGCATTGTGGCGCTGGGCGTCGGCGGGGAAGATTTGGCCACCGATCTTGGCGCAGAACCAACACCCGATGCGCTGGATTTGCCAAAGCGCCTGGGGCTGATAGCCGCCCGCGCAGCGGGCATTCTGCCGCTTGGCTTCATCGGTACGGTCGCGGGGCTGAAGGATTTGGATGGCTACCGCGCCATGCTGCGCCGTTCCCGCGCCATTGGCTTTGCCTGTGCGTCCTGTGTGCATCCTTCCCAAGTGGCGATCATCAATGAAGAATATGGCGCGCGGCCCGAGGAAGTGGAACGCGCCAAGCGCCTGGTTGCGGCGTTTGATGCCGCGCTGGCGGAAGGCAAGGGCGCGGTCGCCTTTGAAGGCGATATGGTTGACAAGCCGATTGTCGAGCGCGCGAAGAAACTGATCGCGCGGATGAATTAGACAACAGCCGTCATCCCGCCATCCACATACAACAGATGGCCATGCACAAAGTCTGAGGCAGGGGCGGCAAGGAAGACGGTGGCGCCGACCAATTCCTCGACCTTGCCCCAGCGCCCGGCGGGCACGCGCTGGCAGAGCCAATCGCTGAACTCAGCGTTCTGCACGAGTGCGCTGGTCAGTTCTGTAGCGTAATAGCCGGGGGCGACGCCATTCACATTGACACCATGCTTCGCCCATTCGGCGCAAAGCGTGCGCGTCAACATGCGCAGAGCCCCCTTGCTCGCGGCATAGGGCGCGATGGTGGGGCGGCCCAATTCGCTTTGTACGGAACAGATGGTGATGATTTTGCCAGCGCCGCGGGGGACCATGCGTTTGCCGGCGGCCTGGCAACAATACCAGACGCCATCGAGGTTCGTGCCCAGCACTTCGCGCCAGGTCTCCGGCGGCATGTCAACCGCCGGCGCGCGACGCATGATGCCCGCATTGGCGACCAGGATATCAATCGGCCCGATCGTGCTTTCCATTTCGGTGAAAGCGTTTTCCACCACCTGCGGGTCGGTCACGTCAAAGGCGCGGCTGATGGTCTCAATCCCGGCGTCACGCAGCATGGCCTGCGCCGCCGCCAGCCGCGCGGCATCGCGCCCATTGATGATTACGCGCGCGCCCGCTTCCGCAAGGCCCTTGGCCAAGGCAAAGCCAATGCCCTGGCTGGAACCTGTCACCAGCGCGACCTTACCAGTCAGATCAAACATCTTGTTCATCCGCGTATCACCCCGCCATCACGCAATTTCTGGAACTGCGCCGCACCCAGCGCCTGTTCCAGGATTTCCGCATTATGTTCCCCAAGCCTGGGCGCTGGCCGCGCCAAGATCCCAGGTGTCGCCGAAAGCCTCGGCACCATCCCATGCATCGGCAGCCAGCCGCCCGGCATATCCGCATCCGGCACTTCGATCAGCGCTTCGCGTTCAATCGCGTAAGGGTCTTTGTCCAGCATTTCGGTATCCATGATGGGGCCGATGGTCACACCTGCCTTGTCGAAATGCGCCAGGTTTTCGGCCAGGTCGCGTGCGCCGATGAAGCCGCCGATGATGGCATCTAATTCCTGCCAGTTTTGCACGCGCGCAGGATTATTGGCGAAGCGCGGATCGGTGATCAAAGCTTCCTGCCCGATGGAGCGCAGCAGCTTTTCCGTCATGCCTTGTGTGGAAGCGGAAAGGCAGACCCAGCCGCCATCCTTGGTACGATAGGCATTGCGCGGCGATGTATTGGTGCTGCGGCTGCCGGTGCGCGGCTTGCGTTTGCGCGTCAGGCGCCAATTCGCCACTTGCGGTTCCAGCACGCTGAACAGCGGTTCGAACAGTGAGACATCAATCACCTGTCCCTGGCCGGTCGCTTCCGCGTGGCGCAGCGCGATCATGGCGGCAGCTGAACCATAAAGCCCCGCATAGGCATCGCCCATGAACATGGGCGGCAGTACGGGTTCACGATCCTCAAAACCATTGATCGCGGCAAAGCCGGAATAGCCTTCCACCAAGGTGCCAAAGCCTGGCTTATGCCGATATGGCCCATCTTGCCCCCAGCCGGAGACGCGCGCGATGACTAGGCGCGGATTGGCGGCGAGCAGACCTGCGGGATCAAGCCCCATGGCTTCCAGCACGCCAGGGCGGAAGCTTTCCACCAGCATCGCCGCATCGCTTGCCAAGGCGCGCACGGCGGCTATGCCTTCAGGGTCTTTCAGATCAAGACAGACGCTTTTCTTGTTACGGCAAATGGTCTTCCAGCTTGTCTCCACCCCGCCCACGCGCCAGGCGCGTAGCGTGTCGCCTTCGGGTGGTTCCACCTTCACCACTTCCGCGCCGTGATCAGCAAAAACCTTGGTCAGGATATTGCCGGCGACGAGGCGCGATAGGTCAATGACGCGCACGCCATCCATGGCGCCCTTGGCGGTGGGGTCGAAGGTTTTGCGGTGCATTTCGGCCATGGTGTCAGTCCAATTTGATGTTGGCGGCGGTGGCCACTTCGCGCCAGCGGGCGAGTTCCACGCGAAGAAGCTCGCTAAAGGCTTGCGGTGTGGCCGGCGATGGCCGCGCGCCTTCGCTTTGCAGCAGCTTCGCCATTTCCGGATCGGCCAAAGCGGCATTGGCCTCCGCGTTCAGGCGCGCGAGGATTTCGGGCGGCAATCCGCGCGGTGCAAACAGCCCCCACCAGATATCGCTTTCATAATCAATGCCGGTTTCCTTGACGGTGGGGCCAGGGGGCGAGCCATCTGGCGCGCCTGGCGCGGTATAGGCCAAAAGCCGCACACGGCCTTCGCGCACCACCCCGGCCGCGCTTGGCATGGTGGTGATCAGCACGGGGATATGCCCCGCCACCAGATCAGTCACCGCCGGCGGCATGCCGCGATAAGGCACGTGGTTCATCTGAATGCCCGCGCGCAGACAAAAATATTCGGTGACGAAGTGATTGATCCCGCCAGGGCCGGAAGATCCGTAATCAATCGCGCCCGGCCTTTCACGAGCCATCCGCACCAAATCAGGCACGCTGCGCGCGGGGAAATCCGGATGCACCAGCACGATAAAGGGCGAGCGCGCCAGTAGCGCGACGGGGGTGAAATTCTCCAACACGCCCCAGGGCACGCGCTGCGTGATGGAGGTAGTGGCGAAGGACGAGGAGGAGACCATCAACGTATAGCCATCCGCCGGCGCCTGCGCGACCGCGGTGGCGCCAATCGCACCACCCGCACCGGCACGATTTTCAATCACGACTGGTTGGCCAAGGCGCGCTTGCAAACGCTCGGCCAAGGGGCGGGCGACCACGTCGTTTGATCCGCCGGGCGGGAAGGGTACGACGATTCGCACCGGCCTTGCGGGCCAGGGCGCCTGGGCAAGGGCTGGGGCGGCAAGCGGCGTAGCGGCGGCCAGCAAAAGGGCGCGGCGGCGAAGGGTAGGGGTCATCTGGTGGTCTCCTGGGCGGCGGGGCTACCAGTTTCGCCTATTGTGGCGCTTCTGCGAAGCGGGCTTGCCCCTGTTCATGATCGGCGGCATTGGCCATCATGGGCTTTCAACAAGGATTCTAGGTGGCAATGGCCGAAGATAGGCCTTTCAGGGAATGGCCCTTGGAACAGCTCGCCGAACATGCGGCGCAGCATAAGGGCGATCGCGTCCTGCTTTCCCAGTTGCTGATTGAAACCGAACGTCGCCCTGGCGCGCGCGCCAAGCTGATTGCGCGGCGGATTGAAAATACTCTCGCGAATGTTTTGACCAAGGTCCCTGGCCGTGGCGCACCGCCTGAGGAAATGCGCCGCTATCTGGCGATTGCCGCTGAAGAAATCGCCGTGCTGCGCAAGCGCTTGCAGGATGCGGAGGTTGAGCTGAAGAAGCTCAAGGAAACCCCCGCAGATGGCAGCGCTCATGCGCGGGTATATCTTGCGCCGAACGCGCCGCTTTGGCTGATTGTGGAAGTACGCCGCGCCTTCCGCCGGCGCTATCATCCGGACAAGCAGACCGATCCGGTGAAGCGCCAGAATGCGGAGGAAATCTTCAAGCGCGCCGAGGACGTTTTTGAAAACCTCCAAGGGCGCGGGGAAGATTGACGCGACTTTGGAGGCATTCAGGACAATCGGACTCAAATCAATACAGCGCAAAGCCGCGGAATATGCTGCGCGAAGGGGAAGAAGCCGCGCCCGGCCAAGGGCCAACATGCTTCATCCCAGGGGCGGCGCAGCAGGCATAGGCGATAGGGTCGCAAGGCATCCGCCACCCAACCAATAGGCGCTTCGGGCATCATCACCGCATCACGCGCCAGAAGATCGGTCAGATCAGCAAGCGCCACGCGCTCAGCCGGCACACCAAAATGCTGCGCGGCGCGGTTCAGCCCATCTTCCAGCGCGCCCGCAACAAAGCGCTGTACGCGTGGCGCGGCGCCCAGCGGCGAACGCGATGCCGGGCAAGACAGCCCAATCACACGCCGTACCTCAAGCCCCGCAAGCGGCAGGCTTTCGGCGTGCAGATCATCCTCATGCAATAACAGTACTACCGGGCCGCGCGGCGGCGCGGGCAGGGCAGGGATGGGGCGCGGTGCGGGCGGTTCGGCTTCTTGCAAGGGCACCGACTTTTCATTCAAGACGCCATGCGGGGCGAAACGCCCGCCCGTGTGGCGTGCGATATTCTCTGCCCGCGCAACATAATGCTTGCCCTTGGTATGCAGCCCCGCCACCCAGCGCCAGGACAGCGTATTGGATGCCGCATCCCCGTCCAGCAAATGCCGTAGAAAGAAATCCGCGCCCAAAACCCAAGGCAGGTGCAGGGTAAAAATCCAAATACTGGCAAACCACATGCGCGCGTGGTTGTGCAAATAGCCGGTCTCAACCAGCTCCTCCACCCAGGCATCGAAGCAGGCAATGCCGGTGCGCCCGGCGATGGCTGCGGCATAACCCTCAGGCGGCGTTTGCAGGCCAACCGCGACACGCGTGCGATACTCGGCCCATACTGCCGGGCGCTGCGCCAGCCAGCCCTTCCAATAGCTCCGCCAAAACACTTCCTGGATGAATTTTTCGGCCACCTCCGCGCCATGGGCGGCGATGGCGGCGGCCACTACCTCCTGCTCCGTGATCAGGCGATGTCGGATATAGGGGGAAAGCGCCGAGACATGGGCGGGTTTGCCGGGGCCGGGGTCGAAATTGCGCCCCTCGGCATAGGCCCGGCCCATCAGGGGCGTAAAGGCCGCCAATCTTTCAAGGGCAGCGGCGCGGCTTGGTTGCATGGCGGCGGATCGGCAAGGGCCACGCGACCCTTGCCACCCGACTTACAGCTTTTCGACTTGGCCGTATTCCAGATCCACGGGCGTGGAACGGCCGAAGATGGAAACGCTCACCTTAAGGCGGCCCTTTTCCTCATCCACTTCTTCGACAACGCCGTTGAAGGAGGTGAAGGGGCCATCGGCCACGCGAATCTGCTCACCAACCTCATAGATCACGGCGGGCTTGCGGGGCTTGTCCACGCCTTCCTGCACCTGCTTCAGCAAGCGCTCGGCTTCCGCCGCCGGCACAGGCTGGGGCTTGTTGCGCGCGCCAAGGAAGCCAGTGACCTTCGGAGTGTCCTTCACCAAATGCCAGGCGTCATCAGTCATTTCCATCTTCACCAGCACATAGCCGGGGAAGAATTTGCGGTCCGTATCAATCTTCTGGCCGCGCCGCACCTCAACCACCTGTTCGGTCGGCACCAGCACTTCGTCGAACTTGTCGGCCAGGCCCTTTTGCGCAGCCTGCTGCTTGATCTGCTCGGCGATCTTGCGCTCGAAGCCAGAATAGACATGCACGACATACCACTTCTTATCGGCCACGGTGCCGTACCTCCTTAAAACCTTGCTTAGCCGATACCAAAGACCAGCCGCATGGCCAACTGAATCAGCTGATCCACGACCAGAAAGAAAATCGCAGCCAAGGCCGAAAGCCCCAGCACCAGCCCTGTGGTGATGAGGGTCTCCTTACGCGACGGCCAGGTAACCCTGGAGGCTTCCTGACGGACTTCCCGAACGAATTGCGCGGGATCGAGCTTGGCCACTATCGGTTCCCCTGAAAAACATCACCGGGCGGCAGCCTTGTCAGACCCCACCCGGACAAGAAAAACTACTTAAACTGGCAGGGGTGGAGGGTCTCGAACCCCCAACCTCCGGTTTTGGAGACCGGCGCTCTAGCCAATTGAGCTACACCCCTAAACACGGCCTAACCTAGCCGTGAAAGCATCGGGCGGAAAGGCCAAAACCCTGCCGCCCCGCAAGCCTTCTTACGCCGTGATCTTGGCGACAACGCCGGCGCCGACGGTGCGGCCACCTTCGCGAATGGCGAAGCGCAGGCCTTCATCCATCGCGATCGGCGCAATCAATTCCACATCCATCGACACATTATC
>JADCFX010000064.1 GCA_020249285.1 Roseomonas sp.
ACGCCGAAGCGTGTCTGTTCAATCGGTGCATTGCAGGCGATGGCGAGCGAAAGGCCCAGGATGCGGCGCGTATCAGCGGGGTTGATGATGCCATCATCCCAAAGCCGCGCGCTGGCGTGATAGGGATGGCCTTCGGTTTCATACTTGGCGCGGATGGGGGCTTTGAAGGCTTCTTCTTCCTCAGCAGGCCATTGCTTGCCTTGCGCTTCCATATTGTCGCGGCGGAGTTGCGCCAGCACACTGGCTGCTTGTTCACCGCCCATCACGGAAATCCGCGCATTGGGCCACATGAACAGAAAGCGCGGATCATAAGCGCGCCCGCACATGCCGTAATTGCCAGCGCCATAACTACCGCCAATCACGACAGTGAATTTCGGCACGCCGGCAGTCGCAACCGCGGTGACCAGCTTCGCGCCATCCCGCGCAATGCCGCCCGCTTCATATTTGCGCCCGACCATGAAGCCGGAGATATTCTGCAAAAACAGCAATGAAATACCGCGCTGGCAGCAGAGCTCAATGAAATGCGCGCCCTTGAGCGCTGATTCCGAAAACAGGATACCGTTATTGGCGAGGATGCCGATGGGATAGCCATGGATATGCGCGAAGCCGCAGACCAGCGTGGTGCCGTAAAGCCTTTTGAATTCATCAAACTCGCTGCCATCCACCAGGCGCGCAATCACTTCACGCACATCATAGGGTGCCCGGATATCGGCGGGCACAACACCAAGCAATTCACGCGTATCATAAAGCGGTGCGCGCGGTTCGCGTAACGCCAATTGCGGCGCGATACGCGGCCCCAGCCCTGCGACGATACGCCGACAAATCGCCAGGGCATGGCGATCATCCTGTGCGTAGTGATCCACCACGCCGGATTGGCGCGCATGCACATCGGCGCCGCCCAATTCCTCGGCGGTGACAACCTCACCGGTTGCAGCACGCACCAAGGGAGGGCCACCCAGAAAGATGGTACCCTGTTGGCGCACGATGATGCTTTCATCCGACATGGCGGGGACATAGGCACCACCGGCCGTGCAGCTTCCCATCACCACGGCGATTTGCGGAATGCCTTCCGCCGACATATTCGCCTGATTGAAGAAGATCCGGCCAAAATGCTCCCGGTCTGGGAAAATCTCATCCTGTTGCGGCAGAAAAGCACCGCCGGAGTCTACTAAGTAAATGCAGGGCAGGCGATTAGCGCGGGCGATTTCCTGCGCGCGCACATGCTTCTTCACCGTGAGTGGAAAATAAGTACCACCCTTCACGGTGGCATCATTGGCGATGATCACGCATTCGCGCCCTGACACGCGCCCAATGCCGGAAATGATGCCCGCACAGGGCACCTCCCCACCATAAAGCCCATGTGCGGCGAGTTGCGAAAGTTCCAGGAAAGGCGAGCCCGGATCAATCAGCGCGCGCACGCGTTCACGCGGCAACAGCTTATTGCGCGCCAAATGCTTATCCCGCGCAGCTTTGCCGCCACCCTGTTCGATTGTGGCGATGGTTGTTTCTAAATCCGTGACCAGCGCCGCCATGGCGGCGGCATTGGCGGCGAAGCTCTCGCTGCCCGTATCAAGGACGCTACGCAGAATGCTCATGCGGTTTCGCGGAACAATTCCCGCCCAATCAGCATGCGCCGGATTTCCGAGGTACCGGCGCCGATTTCATAAAGCTTCGCATCGCGCAGCAGCCGGCCCGTTGCGTAATCATTGATATAGCCATTGCCGCCGAGGCACTGAATGGCTTCCAGCGTCATCCATGTGGCCTTCTCTGCGGCGTATAAAATGGCACCAGCGGCATCCTTGCGCGTTGTCTGCCCGCGATCGCATGCCTTGGCGACAGTGTAGATATAGGATTTCGCTGCATTCATGGTGGTGTACATATCAGCGATCTTGGCCTGCATAATCTGAAATTCGCCAATCGCCTGGCCGAATTGCTTTCGTTCATGCACATAGGGCAGCACGATATCCATGCAGGCTTGCATAATGCCAAGCGGGCCAGCGGCCAACACGGCGCGTTCGTAATCCAGCCCGCTCATCAACACGCGCACGCCGCCATTGACTTCGCCGAGCAAATTCTCCGCCGGCACTTCACAATCCTGAAACACCAATTCACCGGTGTTTGATCCGCGCATGCCGAGTTTGTCGAGCTTTTGCGCGCAGGAAAAACCGGGGAAATTCTTTTCCACCAGAAAGGCGGTAATACCTTTTGGGCCGGCTGCAGGATCGGTCTTCGCGTAAATCACCAGCACATCTGCATCCGGGCCATTGGTGATCCACATCTTCGTGCCGTTCAGCACATAGCGATCACCGCGCTTTTCGGCGCGCAAGCGCATGGAAACCACATCGGAACCCGCGCCCGGTTCGCTCATCGCCAGCGCGCCCACATGCTCGCCCGAAATCAGCTTGGGCAGATAGCGCCGCTTCTGATACTCATTGCCGTTGCGGGAGATTTGATTGACGCAGAGATTGGAATGCGCGCCGTAGGAAAGTCCGACCGAGGCTGATGCGCGAGAGATTTCCTCCATCGCCACCACATGTTCCAAATAACCCATGCCGGCGCCGCCATGGTCTTCGTCAACAGTGATGCCAAGCACACCAAGATCACCGAATTTCCGCCAAAGATCAGCGGGGAAATCATTGGTCTTGTCTATTTCTGCCGCGCGCGGCGCGATTTCATCAGCGGAAAAGCTTGCTACCTGATCGCGCAGCATATCCGCGGTTTCACCCAGGTCGAAATCAAGCCCCGGAAGGCGGTTTGGGATATTGGCCATGCGCAACCTATCGCGTTCCATCAATTTTCTTGGCCCAAGGATAGGCGCGGGCGGCGCCAAGGCCAAGCAAATATTGCAATCATCGCGCCGCCCCGCCAAGAATGGGGAACGCCCAAGGAACGCCCAGGGAGAAGCCAAATGACCAGCCCCGCCCTTAGCTATGTAACTGGCCAAAGCGATCAGCCCCTGATCGGTGAGACCATCGGGGCTAATTTCGCGCGCACCGTGGCCCAATGGGGGGATCGGCCAGGGCTGATCGTGCGCCAGCAGGGCATTCGCTGGAGCTATGCGGAATTGGGCGCCAAGGTGGATGCCTTTGCCGCTGGCCTGTTGGCGCTTGGCCTGCACCCTGGGGATCGGGTAGGCATCTGGTCGCCCAATAATGCGGAATGGGTGATTACCCAATTCGCCACCGCCAAGGCCGGGCTGGTGCTGGTGAATATCAATCCCGCCTATCGGCTTTCCGAATTGGAATATGCGCTGAACAAGGTGGGCTGCCGTGCGCTGATTATCGCCACTCGCTTCAAAACGTCTGACTATGTCGGCATGGTCAATACGCTAGCGCCGGAATTGGCGCGCGCCTTGCCGGGCCGGCTTTCCGCAGAAAAATTGCCAAAGCTTGAGATGTTGATTGAAATCAACGCCAATCCTGCGCCTGGTATGATTCCCTTCCACAGCATTCTGGATATGGGTGCGCCGGCGCATCATGAACGCTTGCGCGATCTGGCCAGCAAGCTGCAGTTTGATGACCCGATCAATATCCAATTTACCTCCGGCACCACGGGCGCGCCGAAGGGTGCCACGCTGACGCATCATAATATTCTGAATAATGGCTATTTCATTGGTGAAGCGATGAAGCTGACGCCGCAGGACAAGCTGTGCATTCCGGTGCCGCTTTATCATTGCTTCGGCATGGTCCTTGGCAACCTTGCTTGTACGACGCATGGCACGGCTATGGTCTATCCGGGTGAGGGATTTGATCCGCTGGCGACACTGCAAACCGTGACGGAGGAACGCTGCACGGGCCTGCATGGCGTGCCCACCATGTTTATCGCGCAAATGGAACATCCGGAATTCCGCAATTTCGATCTTTCATCGCTGCGGACTGGTATCATGGCTGGCGCGCCCTGCCCCATTGAGGTAATGCGTCGCGCGGCGGATGCTATGAATCTGCGCGAAATCACGATTGCTTATGGCATGACAGAAACCAGCCCCGTCAGCTTCCAGACCAGTGTGAATGATCCGCTGGATCGCCGCGTTTCCACCGTGGGGCGTGTACAGCCGCATCTGGAAGTGAAAATCATCGACAGCGAAGGCCGGATCGTCCCGCGCGGCGTGCCTGGTGAGCTGTGCACGCGCGGCTATGCAGTGATGTTGGGCTATTGGGAAGATGCCGAACGCACCGCGCAAGCCATCGATGCCGCGCGTTGGATGCATACTGGAGACTTGGCCACGATTGACGAAGAAGGATTCTGTAACATCGTCGGCCGCATCAAGGATATGGTGATCCGCGGTGGCGAGAATATCTACCCGCGCGAGGTGGAGGAATTCCTCTATCGCCACCCTAAGATCGAAGACGTGCAGGTATTCGGCGTACCGGATCAACGCTTTGGCGAAGAACTCTGCGCCTGGATCAAGCTGCGTGCGCATGAACATCTGACTGCGGATGATGTGCGTGCCTTCTGCGCGGGGCAAATCGCGCATTACAAGGTGCCGCGCCATATCAAATTTGTGGAAAGCTTCCCCATGACAGTGACTGGCAAAATGCAGAAATTCATCATGCGCGATGAAATGACACGCGAATTGGGCCTGCAAGAAGCACGGACTGCTTAAGGCGATGAGCAGCAGCCTTTTCGCCCCGGAATTCAAGTCTAGCCCCTGGTGGTGGGAAGCGGCGGAACCGCCGGAACGGAACACGCCCTTGCCCGACCATACGCCTGTTGCAGTTATTGGGGGCGGCTATGCCGGGCTTTCCGCCGCGCTCAGCCTGGCGCGGCTGGGTCATCAGGTGACGGTACTCGATGCGGAACGCATCGGCTGGGGTGCATCATCGCGCAATGGCGGCATGGTCTCGGGCGGGATGAAGGTTGCGCGCACGGCGCTTGCGGAAAAGCTTGGCACTGAACAGGCGCGCAATATCGCCATGGCCGCCGCCGCATCCTTTCCCTTCATCGAAGAAACCATCGCGCGAGAGAGCATTGATTGCGACTACACGCGCTGCGGACGCTTTGTCGCGGCCTGGACGCCAAAGCATTATGATGCGCTTGCGCGCGCGGCAGATTATATTGCTGATATCACGGGTCTGCCCACGGAGATGCTGCCGCCATCACGCCAGCAGGAAGCGCTTGGGTCCAGCCATTACCATGGGGGCATGAAGGCGGCGGCCACGGGTAGCATCCATCCCGGCAAATACGCGCGCGGCTTGGCCGCGGCGGCGGAACGCGCTGGCGCGACGCTCGTGGATAACACACGCGTCGGCGGCATTCGCGCTGATGGTTCAAGTTTTCGCATAGCGACCAATCGCGGCGAACTGCGCGCTGATGCAGTACTGGTCGCCACCAATGGCTATTCGCGCGGGGCTGATGGGCAAAGCGCCATGCCGTGGCTCGCGCGGCGCGTGGTTCCTGTGGCGTCCTATATCATCTCGACTGAGGAATTACCCGCAGAGACCATGGATCGGCTTTTCCCTGGCCGACGTATGATCAGCGATACAAAGCGCGTACTGAATTATTTTCGGCCTTCGCCCTATGGCAATCGTATTCTCTGGGGTGGGCGCGCGCGCTTTGGCCCGAATGCGCCAGAAGCCGCGGCACCACGTTTGCATTCCTTCATGACGGCGGTCTTCCCCGAACTGAGCAAGGTGAAGATCACCCATGCCTGGACCGGCAATGTCGCTTTCACCTTCGATTTCTTGCCGCATATCGGCGTGCAGGATGGCATTCATTACGCGGCCGGTTGCCAGGGTTCTGGCGTGGCGATGGCGACATGGCTCGGCCATAATGCCGCACTGAAAATCGCTGGCGCGGCCAATCAACGCTTCGCGCTTGATGGTTTGGAATTCCCGACGGTTGCGCTTTACAATGGCAACCCGAATTGGTTCCTGCCCATCATCGGCGGCTGGTATCGCCTGCGTGATCGGATTGATCGGCTGGCGGCGTGACACGCGGCTTCACGTGAACTCCGCCAGTACGGGCAAAAGATAGGGGCGCAGCGCGGCGTAATCCTCGCTCATGGGGAAGTGCCCCAGGCCCTTCATGATTTGCACCTTGGCGCCGGGGATGGCGGCGGCGGTAGCCTCTGTATCCTCGGGCTTGCAGGAGTAATCATAATTGCCGGTCAGCATATGAACGGGGCAGCGCTTGGTATCAATGCGCGCCAGCTTCGGGCGCAAATCGCCCTCGCCCTTGTAGAAATGGAGATCACCGCGAAACACGCCAGGCCCGCCCTGCATGTAATGCCAAAGCGTTTCCCAACGCGATGCCTCCGGCGCATGCGGGCCAATCAGGCCGGAAACAATGCCGCCACAAACCTCCCCGCCATGCACATGTGGATGATGTAGCCAGGAGGTATCATAATAGGGTGAGAGAAACGCGGCTGATTGCAGGCCGATCACGCCGCGCAATTCATCCGCATGCTCAGCGGCCAAATCGAGAACGATACGGCCGCCAATCGAACACCCCATCACCACGGGCCGATCAAGACCAAGCGCGCGGGCCACCGCCATGATCATGCCCGTGTAGCGCGCGGTGGTGAGTTGATAGGTCTCACGCTCCCACCCCTCGGGCGGGCTGGATTTGCCGTGCCAGGGCATATCGAAAGTCACGCAGCGAAAGCGGGATGTCACTTCCGCATCATTCAACAAGCCGCGCCACTGCCGGCCATCACTACCCGCTGTGTGCAGCAGCAAAAGTGGGATGCCCTGGCCGGCTTCTTCAAAATACAGCCGATGTGCCCGACCTTCGAGTTCAAGGCGCATATAGCGCCCGGTGATGGCTTCGATCATGCGCGGGGCTCCCTCAGCAGGGCGAGCACGCCCTTGAACCAGAAGATATGCGCCATAAACAGCGCGACATTGCCTTCCACCTTGAAGGTACCAAGGCGCACCAGCCCCATAATGTCGTGCCAGCCAGGTGGCGGCGGGTCTTGCAGGAAGCGCGCGAAATCCTCGGCCCCCGCACGGATGGCAAGGTCATAGCTGGGCATGAGGGCGGGTGCGGGGTTGGCGGATATCAGCACCCCCTTATGGATCGCCAAAATCCAGGCGGCATCGCCGACGCTGAACAAGACATCCGCTGTTAGGTCGCGCCCCCAACGCGCCAGGCCCGGCGCGGCGGCGGCGCGGGCGGGCAAACCCGCGATATTCATGCGAAAGCCGCCAAAATTGGCCGATTGCGCCCTGGCATGACTGAACCCCTCATTTTCCTGCGCGAAAGGTTAGGAAAGCTGGCCGCAGCGCGCAAACCCCCCTGACCAAGCGCGCCGGCTGCGCTACACTAGGCTGCAAAAGTAATAGGGTTTCCGCCGTGGTTCAGATCACCTCGCCGCAATTCAAGGAAAACGCCGCCCGCGCCATTGGCGATGCCGGGCTGCAAAAGGCTTTGGGCAAGGCCAAGGGCGCCTTCCTGCAACGCCGAGGCGATGCCGTGGCGCGCCTGCCGGAATTCGAACAGCTGCGAGACATCGCGCGCGACATCAAGAACCATACGCTGGCTAATCTGGATTTCTACCTGGAAACCTATGCCGCCAATGTGGAAGCCGCTGGCGGCACGGTGCATTGGTGCTCCACGGCGGAAGAAGCCCGCGCGGCGGTGCTGGAGATTTGCCGCAATGCTGGGGCGAAAACCGTCACCAAGGGCAAATCCATGATTTCCGAGGAACTCGGGATCAATGACCATCTGGAAGCGCATGGGATTGAACCGGTCGAAACCGATCTTGGCGAATACATCATCCAGCTTCGGCGCGAACATCCTTCCCATATCATCGCACCGGCGTTTCACCTGAATCGCGAAGATTGGGAAAACTCCTTCCGTGAAATGCACACGGATCTGCCCAAGGATCGCGTGTTCAGCGAAAGGCGCGATATCCTGACCGAAGCGCGGACAAAACTGCGTGATCGCTTTTTGGCGGCTGATGTCGGCATCACGGGTGCGAATTTCCTGATTGCGGAATCGGGCAGCAGTGTGATTGTGACCAATGAAGGCAATGGGGACCTGACGCAAACCTTGCCGCGTGTGCATATCGCGCTGGCCAGTATCGAGAAAATGGTGCCGACGCTCAATGATGCCTGCGCTTTGCTGCGGCTTTTGGCGCGTTCCGCCACGGGGCAGGATTTTTCGGTTTATACCACCTTTTCCACGGGTGGCCGGCGGCCTGGGGATTTGGATGGGCCGGAAGAATATCATGTGGTGCTGATCGATAATGGCCGGTCCAATATGTTCGGCACGGAATTTCAGGAAATGCTGCGCTGTATCCGTTGCGCGGCCTGTATGAACCATTGCCCGGTTTATGGCGTGACCGGCGGGCATGCTTATGGCTGGGTCTATCCCGGCCCCATGGGCAGCGTGCTCACGCCAACGCTGATTGGCGTTGATAAGGCCGGGCATTTGCCCAATGCTTCCACCTTTTGTGGGCGCTGCGAATCCGTCTGCCCGGTCAAGATTCCTCTGCCGAAAATGATGCGTCATTGGCGCGAACAGGAATTCGAACGGCATCTGTCACCCGTTGCCGTGCGGCGCAATCTGGGGCTTTGGGCCTGGGTGGCGCAGCGGCCAAGCCTGTATCGTATGGCGACAAAGCTTGCGGTTGGTGCGCTTGGCATGATGGCGCAGGGCAAGGGCGCTTTTCGGTCTCTGCCTTTGGCGGGCGGCTGGACTCAGGGGCGCGATTTGCCGGCGCCGGAAGGCGGCACCTTCATGGATCGCTACGCCAAAACCAAGCGCAATGGCGGGGCCTGAGCCATGAGCAAGGAAGCGATTCTGAACGCTATTCGCCGCGGCCTGAAGCGTGGACCGCTGCCGGCGGATCAGCGCGCCATGCTGGAAGCGCGGCTGATTGCGCGTCCACGACACTTGATCCCGGCGCGGTCGCGCGTGCCGCGGCCCGATCAGATCAAGCTTTTCATCGCCAATGTGGAGAAGGAATTCGGCAGCGTTACGCGCGTCGCTGACGCGAACGAAATTCCTGGCGCGGTTGCAGAATATCTCTCCCAACAGAATCTCGCGCCGCGCTTTGTCATGGCGCCGCATCCCGAATTGCAGGCGCTGCCTTGGTCTGATCGCGCGATGCTGGAATTCGAAACACGCCGCGCGGAGGCCAGCGATTTGGTCTCCGTGCAGCATGGCTATGCCGGCATTGCGGAAACCGGCACGCTGATGCTGCCATCCGATCCAGCGCGCCCGACCACGCTAAACTTACTCGCGGAAACCGAAATCGTTGTGCTGCGCGCGTCCCGCATTACTGGGCCTTATGAGGATGCCTGGGACATGCTGCGCGCCGAAAGGCAGGATGCAGTCACTGGCGGCTTCATGCCGCGCAATGTCATGTTGGTGACTGGCCCGTCGCGCAGCGCGGATATTGAACAGACACTTGAGCTCGGCGCGCATGGGCCGAGGCGTCTGCATGTGATTCTGGTGGATGATGATCCCGCCGCGCTGCCGGGATGAGCCTTTCGCGTCGCCGCGCGCGCGCGCTGAGTGCCGCGGATCGCGCCCTGTGGCAGGCCTATGTGATGAGCGTAGAGGCTCTGCCAGGGCGCGAATTGCCGCCACCTGAATTGACCGAAGCGCCGCCGAGCATTCCCGCACCGCAGGCGCCGCTTGAGGTGCAGTCACCTACACCTCAAGCCTGGCAGCCACCGCCCATTCAGGTGAATGTCACGCCCGCAGGTTTGGATGATAAGCGTTGGCGCGCCCTGCGGCGCGGCAAGACAAAGCCGGAACGCACGCTGGATTTGCACGGGCGGCGCGCGCAGGAAGCGCATGATGCGGTGCGCGGCTTTTTGCTCGATGCTTTCGCCGATGGCTTGCGTTGTGTGGCCGTGATTACCGGCCGCGGTTCATCGCCAGAAGGTGGTGTGCTGCGCCGTGAATTGCCGCATTGGCTGAATGCGCCTGATATGCGGCGCATGCTGCTGGCGGCAGCGCATCCGCATGCGGCGAATACCGGCGCCGTGCATCTGATGCTGCGTCGGCGCAAATGACCCCCTTCGGCGCCAGGCTGCGCGCTTTGCGTGCCGAACGCGGCGTTGCGCTGAAGGACCTTGCCGCTGCCTTGCAGGTTTCTGCCGCCTATCTTTCCGCGTTGGAACATGGGCGACGCGGCCAGCCATCTGCCGGGCTTGTGCATCAGGTGAATGAATTTTTTGGACTGATTTGGGATGATGCGGAGGAATTGGCGCGGCTGGCGCGGCAATCCCATCCGCGCGTGGTGCTGGAAACCGGTGGATTATCGCCAGAGGCGACAGCGCTAGCCAATCGGCTGGCGCGGGATTTTCGTCGGCTGACACCAGACGCTATCGCCAATATTGAAGCCGCCTTGGATAGGCTACCGAAGGAAAGACGCTGATGCCGATGCAAGCCATCTCGGCGGGGCTATTGGCGGGGGTTGTGGGCTTTGCTTCTTCCTTCGCCGTGGTGCTGCAAGGTTTTGTCGCGATGGGTGCCAGCCCGTCCCAGGCCGCATCTGGGTTGATGGCGGTTTCCATCGCCATGGGGCTTTGCGGCATTTTGCTTTCGCTGTGGAAGCGCATGCCGATAAGCTGCGCCTGGTCCACGCCAGGTGCGGCGCTGATGGCGGCATCCATCATGCCGGCAGGCGGCTTTGCTGAAGCAGTCGGCGCTTTCATTATTTGCGCGCTGCTGTTGATTTTGGCGGGCTTGTGGAAGCCGCTCGGGCGCGCAGTGGCGGCGATTCCGGCATCACTCGCCAATGCCATGCTGGCCGGGATTTTGTTCGGCTTATGTTTGGCGCCAGTACGCGCGGTGGCGGAAGCGCCGATTGCCGCGCTTACCATTATCGCGGCATGGGTGATTGCCGGGCGCTGGCACAAGCTTGCGGCGGTACCGGCGGCGGTGATCGTTGCAGGCTTCATCATCGCTTTTCAGGCGCCGATGCCGCAGGGCAATTTGGCGCCAAGCCCGGAATGGGTGACGCCGGTATTCTCCTTCACTGCCATCACTGGCCTTGCGCTGCCGCTCTTCATCGTGACCATGGCGTCGCAGAACATTCCCGGTATCGCGGTGTTGAGCGCAAATAATTATCGCCCAAATGCCGGCCCGCTATTTTCCATCACGGGCTGCTTCAGCCTTCTGGCCGCCCCTTTCGGCGGCCATCCTGTGAACCTTGCCGCCATTACCGCCGCGATGTGTGCCGGCGATGGCGCCGGGCCTGATCCCGCGCGGCGTTGGCCCGCCGCTGTTATGGCAGGGCTGGTTTACACCGCCTGCGGTTTGGCCGCCGGCATGGCGAGTGGGCTTGTTGCTGTCGCGCCTCCAATCTTGATTGAAGCTGTCGCGGGGCTAGCTTTGCTTGGGTCCTTTGCGGGCGCATTGATGGGCGCGGTGCGGGAAGAGAAGGATCGCGAAGCGGCGGTAATCTGCTTTTTGATCGCGGCTTCGGGTGTGGCTTTTCTTGGCATTGGCGGCGCCTTCTGGGGTTTGCTTGCCGGTGGTGGTATGTTGGCGCTGTCGCGCTGGAAGCATTAACGCGCAGGCATCACGCGCGCGAGGAATTCCGGCACACGGCGCAAGGCATCTTCCCTTGCCGCTGGGTGCGTACCGATGGTGGCGGTGCCGCTGCTAGTGGCGCCAACGCCGCGCAGCACACGTTGCGGCGTATCGGGTGCGTCGAAATCATGATGTGCGCCGGGATAGGTTTGCAGTTCCAAGCGCCCACCGCTTTGCGATGCAAGCGTGACGCAGGGTGGCGCTGGTGTCCAATCATCTGCCTCACCCACCAGCAGAAGCACTGGCGCCACCGGCTGCCAGGGATCCCGCCGTTCTGACAGCGTGCGGCAACCGGGATAAAACGCGATACCGGCAGCAAAATCATGCCTAGAGCGGGATGACGTTTGATTGAATCGAATTGGGATTCACGTGGGCGTGATTTTCTGATTCAAGCTGCTGGCTTGGTTTGGAGGCCAGCGGCGATGACCAGACCCTATTCGATGGATTTGCGGGAGCGCGCGATAG
>JADCFX010000065.1 GCA_020249285.1 Roseomonas sp.
GGAAAAGGAATAAGCCGATGAAGCAAATGACGCTGGTGGCCTTTCTGCAGGCGCAGAATTGCTCGAATTATGTCGGCTCCTGGCGCCATCCTGCGACCATGCAGGATTATCTGCGTCCCGAATATTACCAGCGCATCGCGCGCACGCTGGAAGCCGGTTGCTTCCATATGGCGTTTTTCGATGACCGGCTCGCCATGCCCGATATCCTTGGCCATGACCATGCTGAGGCGGTGCGCAACGGCATACGCGTGGTGAAGCTTGATTTGATTTCGATCCTGACGGCGATGGGGCTCGCCACGTCAAAACTTGGGCTCGGCGGCACCTATTCCACCACCTATTATGAACCCTTCCATGTGGCGCGGGTATTCGCCACACTTGATCACATGCTGGGCGGGCGCGCGGCCTGGAATGTGGTGACGTCACTGAATGACAGTGAAGCGCATAATATGGGCGCGGATGATCATCTGGAACATGATCTGCGTTATGATCGCGCGGATGAATTCATGGAAATCGTGCTGTCGCATTGGGATTCCTGGGGCGATGACGCCATCATCCAGGACCGTGAGAGCGGCATCTTCGCCGATGCCACCAAGGTGCGTCGCCTCGATCACAAGGGCAAATGGTTCAAAAGCCGTGGTCCCTTCACCGTGCCGCGCACCCCGCAGGGGCGGCCCGTTCTGATCCAGGCCGGCCAAAGCGGGCGCGGCAGAAGTTTTGCCGCACGCTGGGGCGATCTGGTTTTCGTGATCTATCCGAATATGGAAGTCGCCAAGCGCGGCTATAGCGGTTTCAAGGAACAGGTCGCCGCATCGGGCCGGGACCCCGCCACACTGCGCATCTGCCCCGCCGTTTATTGCATTGTCGGTGAAACCGATGCGGCGGCGCAGGAAAAGCGTGCGCTGATTGATGGCCTTGCGAGGCCAGTGGATGGGCTTTCGCTGCTGTCTGAGGCATTGAATTACGACTTCGCTTCAAAAGACATGGATGATGCCTTCACCGATGATGAATTGGCCGGCATCAAGGGTCTGCAAGCGCTGCGTGATCGCGTGGTTGCCGCCAGCGGCAAGCGTAACCCTACCTTGCGCGATTTCGTGGATATCACCGGGCGCGGCACCATTCGCGAATTCCCGATATTCTGCGGCACGCCCAAGCGCGTGGCCGATGAAATGCAGGCCTGGGTCGAAGGGGGCGCCTGTGATGGCTTCGTGCTGGCCGCCACACACATGCCCGGCACTTATGAGGAATTTGTGCGCCTGGTCGTGCCGGAATTGCAGCGCCGTGGCGTCTTCCGCAAGGAATTCACCGGCACGACGCTCAGGGAAAATCTCGGTCTGCCGCGCGCGGTACCTTTTGATTGGCAGCGCTAACCCGGATTACATCCCAAGCACATGCTTCATGCCGTAAAGCGCCGGTGCGCGCCCATGCACCCAAAGTGCGGCACGCACTGCGCCGGTGGCATAGACGCGGCGATCGAAACTCCGATGCGTCAGGCTGATATGTTCTGAAGCGGCGGCGAAAAGCAGCGTGTGTTCACCCACCACCTGCCCGCCGCGCAACGCAGCGAAGCCGATGGTACCGGTGCCGCGCGGGCCGCAATGGCCATCGCGCCCGCTTTCAATGCCGGCTTCTTCCATGCTGGTGCCGCGCCCCGCCGCCACCGCGCGGCCCAAGGCCACCGCGGTGCCGGATGGCGCATCCACCTTTTGGCGGTGATGCACCTCCACAATCTCGGCATCATATTGTGCGCCGGGCAGGGCGGCGGCCATGCGTTCAGCGATGGCGAGGAACAAATTGACCCCAGGCGCGAAATTCGCGGCATAGACAATCGGCGCGCGCTTGCCGGCTTCCGCAACTGCCGCTTCCGCTGCTGCCGAAAGCCCGGAACTGCCCAGAATGAATCCCTTGCCGCAGGCGGCAGCGGCGTCGGCATGGGTGGCGGCGGTATCCGCATGGGTGAAATCAATCACCACATCGGAAGCGGCGAAAAGTGCCGTGATATCCGGAAAGCTTTGCAAACCAGCGGGCGCGGGCTTGCCCCCGGCGCGCAAGGTGCCGCCCACACATACCGCGCCGGCAGCGGCAACTTCCTCGATCAACAACCGGCCCATGCGCCCGGCCATGCCGGCGATACCGATGCGAATGCTCATGGCGTTTCTCCCGTGATTTCAAATATTGTCTGCGCCAAGCCCAGGCCCTGTCCAGTGTCAATCCGCCCGCGGATGCGCCTTCCGCCAGGTCTCCAGCAGCGCCGCCGCATCCACCGCCGTATAGCGCTGCGTGGTCGAAAGGCTGGCATGGCCGAGCAATTCCTGAATGGCGCGCAAATCCGCACCCTCGCCCAGCAAATGCGTGGCAAAGGAATGGCGCAGCGCATGGGGGCTCGCATGTTCCGGCAGCCCGGCAAGCCTCCGGAAATCGCGCAGCCTTTTTTGTGCAACGGCAGGGTCAAGCCGCGCCCCTCGCGCGCCGATGAATAAGGGCTCATCCGCCGCGACCGCGCCGCGTTCGGCCAGATAGGCCGCCATCGCATCACGGATCACCGGCAAGATCGGCACCAGCCTTTCCTTATTGCCCTTGCCAAGAACGCGCAGCGCCGCCTCAGACCCTGGCCGCGGCGCGTCGCCCATATTCAGCGCCAAAGCCTCCCCCAGCCTCAGCCCCGCACCATAAAGCAGCGTGAACAAGGCGCGGTCGCGTGCCGCTTGCAGGCGCGGGTTTTCATGCCGCCCCAGCGCATAGACATCAGCCACATCTTCCGCCGCGGCGCGCGCTTCCCAGACACTGAGCGCACGCGGCAAAGCCGCTTTGGCACGCGGTGCGCGAAGCCCCGCAAGGGCGACCGGCGCCATGCCCTGATGGCGCTGCAAATAGCGCAGAAAACTCCGTATAGCGGCAAGCTTGCGGGCGCGGGTTGCGCCCACATCGCCTGCCATGGCGCGGGCGGACAGAAAGGCGCGCAAATCCGCCGGGCGCAGCCCGCCAAGCCTGGCCAGATCAGGCTCCGCACCCAGATGGGCAGTCAGAAAGCCAAGAAATTGCGCCACATCGCGCCCATAGGCTTCGATGCTATGCGCACTCGCCCGGCGTTCGCGGGCAAACCAGCCAAGCCAGGCGGCAACGGCCTCAGGCCCGGTCATTTCGGAGCATTTTCAAGCCAAATGGGACCACTTGGCGGTTCGCAAAATGCAACCATACAACGCTACC
>JADCFX010000066.1 GCA_020249285.1 Roseomonas sp.
TCGGCAAGCCGGGGAGCCAGGTGACCAAGCCCCGCCTCCGCAAGCGCAGCAACAACATCAGCATCGGTGAAGTGCGCTTCATCTTCCGGATAGCACACGGCGCGCTTCAAGGTGCCAAGCGGCAGATAGGGGCGCTGCGGCAGGAATAATGCGCGCGCATCCTGCGGGAGCGAAATAGCCCCGCTGCCAAAGGGCCAAATGCCGGCAATGGCGCGAAACAGGGTGGATTTGCCTGAACCCGAAGGGCCATTGATCAGCACTGCCTCGCCAGGGGCAATATCCATATGCGCGCCGCTCAGCAACACACGCCCATCGGGAAGCTTGAGCGTGACATCGCGCATGGCAAGACCTTCAGCACTTCCCTTGCCGGCTTTCGGGCCTGCACCAGCATCACGTGCTTTCGCGATGGCCTGGGTAAAGCCTGTCAGGCGCTGAACGGTCGCGCGCCATTCCGTCAGCTTGCCGTAATTATCCACAAACCAGGAAAGCGCGCCCTGTACCTGACCAAAGGCGCTGCTCGTCTGGATAAGGCCGCCAAGTGGCAGGCGCCCCGCAAAATAGGCAGGGGCAGCGACAACAATCGGGAAGATGGACGCCACCTGCCCATAACCCGCGGTGAAGAAGGTCAGGCGCTTGGTGGCGCGCATGATGTCCCACCAATTCACCATCAGCTTGGTAAAGCGCTGCGTGAGCCCGCGCTTTTCATCGGCTTCCCCACCATAAAGCGCAATGCCTTCGGTATTTTCCCTGAGGCGCACCAGCGCATAACGAAAATCCGCTTCCAGCCGTTGCTGCGAGAAATTGAGCGCGATCAACGGCCGTCCGATCAGATGCGCAAGCCAAGTGCCAAGCAGCGCATAGATCAACGCCACCCAGACCATATAGCCAGGAATCTCAACGCCCAGCACCGTTACCGGCCCAGAGAGTGACCAAAGCACCAGAATGAAAGACCCCAGCGTGACAATGGAATTGAGCAAGCCAATACCAAGCGCAAGTGTGTCTTCCACAAACAGCCGCGCATCATCAGCGATGCGTTGGTCAGGATTATCCGTGTAGGGATCCGTCAAGGCCATATGGTAATAGGCGCGATCAGACAGCCATTGCGCCAGATAAACATCTGTCAGCCAACGCCGCCAGCGCATTTGCAAGGCCTGGCGCAGATAAAGCTGATAAACCGCAATCAGGATATAAAGCGCGGCTACCATCACAAAGCCCGGCAGCAGCCCTTCGGCTTCCGTGCGATGCCAGGTGAAAAGCAGCGCGATGAAGCCATCCCAATCCTTATTCTCCAGCGTATTGTAGAAGGCGCGCTGCCAATAAGTGAGCAGCACAGTCATGCCGACCAGCGAAAGATTGAGCGCGATCACCACCGCCAGCAGCAGGCGCGCACGCCAGCGTTCCTCGCTCCGCCAAAAGGGGACAATCAGCGCCCAGGCTTCGGCGATGAAGGTGACAATCCAGCGCATGGGCTAGCCCGCGCGCAGCGCCGCTTCCAGCGCTTCAAGCCAAGCCATCACGCGCGCGCGATTGACGCCAAGATCAGAATAACCAATCAGGCTGCGCGAATACATCCAAAGCCCGGTGCCGCCTTCAACCGCAGTCGCTTCCGCCACGACGATGTCCGGGTAATTCATCAGCGCGCTACGCACCACCCATTGCGCCTGGTTGCGCGCCGGGAAGCGCGCGAGCGGAAAGCTGCGCGGCATGCTGGCCGCAACACGATCCAAGGCCGCCATCACCGCTTCCGGTGAAGCAGGCAGAGGATCCCGCTGCAAATGCCCCTGCCCTGGCGCGATGCTTGGCGTCAGCAGGCAGGTATTGGGCGATGTTGGCAATTGCAACGTGGCAAAATCGAGCGGTGCAGGTGCGGGAATACCCTCAGCGCCGCGGGAGAATAGGGCAGAGATCATGATGTGGCCCTCAAGCGAATGACGCCCCGCATTTCATCGGGGCTGACCGGTTTGCCCTTGCGGAGAATTTCAATCTTGCCCTGCCGCGCGAGCTCGGCCGCCACCTGCCGCACTGCGCCCAGCAAGGGCCGCCAATTCTCAGTGGAAACAGCGCGCGCCACATCGGTGGGACACAGGCTTTTCTCCGGGCCGCGTTCGGCGGCGAGGCGGAGCATGGCGGCGGTAATGGCTTCGATATTCATGGCGCGATCCAGTCGGCGGTAAGATTGCCCGCTTCATCCCAGATGAAGCGCGCACGTTGATGCCCGGCGGCAGCAAGCCAGAGCCATTCCAGGCGGTGAAAGCCTATCACCACGGCGGCGAAATGGGGGCGGCCAATTTCGCTATCCGTCGGCGCGGCTGGCGGCGCGGTTACAATAGCGCCAGACGCATCGGGCGCGGCATAGCACATGCGGCTGCTGCGCTGGCTGCCTGCCCAGGCAGCATCCGCCACAGCATCATCCAAATGAAGCGCCGCGTGGCCCGCCACACGCATTTGGATATGCAAGGCAGCATCATAGAAATGCATCATCACGCGCGGATCGCGCGCCATGCCGCGCGCCTTGTCACTGCGCCGATCGGTGTGAAAGCGCAGGCGGCGGGCTTCGGCATCAAAGCCGCGCAGCACAACGGTGCGCAGGCTCGGCGCGCCCGCATCATCCAGGCTTGCGATGGTTGGTGTGTGAAAGGGGCTACGCCGGTTCGGCACCGCATCCGCCAGCAGGCGAAAGGCTTCCTGCAAGCTTGCCGTGATGTCACCAGCGAAAGTGGGTCGCGCGGGCTTCATGCCAGCACCCGGGCTGCAAGCGCCGCACCGCTTTGCCAGGCCGCTTCTGCGCGCTCGCCGATGCAGCCATCACTGGCATAGCCAATGCGCGTTGTTGCATCCCAAAGACATGGCTCGCCCAAAGGCGCTTCCAGCAGCGAATAGCGCCAGCGATGCGCCA
>JADCFX010000067.1 GCA_020249285.1 Roseomonas sp.
CGATTTGTCGAGCAATTGCGCGCGCAGGTCGAACACCAGAAAGCCGATGCCGCCGGTGGAGAGCTCCAGGCTCCAACTGCCGACCGCACCAGTGAAACGCCAGCGCAGCCCATCGGCATAGAAATAGAGCGTGGCCGTGCGATACACTGCCTCATCGGATGTCGGGCTGTAGAGAACATTGGCGGGGATTTGCGCGAGCGTCGCAACTGCCCCCGCTGTGGCCATGGTCTCGCCAAGGGTCGCTACGCGCGCAGCGGTATAGTCAATGATGCCGCTGACCAGGCTGCGATCGCCCGAAAGCAGCAAGGGCATGCCGCGATAAAGCTGCGCGGTGGCCGCGAAGGGTGTTGCCAGTGTCAGGTTGGTCGTGGTGCCGCTTGCGGCGGCGGTGGGTGCGCCGATGGCGGCATTGGTAATGCCCTCCGCCATCGTGCAGCAGCGCAGCAACCGGCCCCATTCCGGTGGCGTTGCCGGTGTGCCGGAGCCACGCAGCGGCACACGCAGCCGAATGCGCGGCCGCAGGCCACCGACAATGGCAGGCGATCGATCGAGTGAGCCGGTGAGTTCGTTATTCTCCACCGTAATCGGATCGAAATCGATCTCGCAATCGGCGGCGAGCCAATCGGCATTGACCGGCGTGCCGCCAATGGCGTCGAGGCCCGGGGTGGTTTCGATTTTCGCTGCCACGGCGGCAAAGCGCATGCGCACGAGATCGAGGCTCATGTCGCGGTTCCTTTCGGGATGGGAGGGAGAGTGTTGCGGTCAGGCGGACCAGGGGCCGCCATTGGGCCCGATGGCGACGATGCTGAAGCGGGCGAGGAATTCCCCGGCGGGAAGGGCGGATTCCTCTGTATCGTACATGCGGAACTCCGCGCCCTGTTCGACAACATCGCCCAGCCCGGGTGCGGCTGGCGTCCAACCGGCAAGCAGGGAAACCAGGCGCGCGTGAAGCATCGACAGTGCCTGTTCGGCGGCAAGGTCACTCGCTGCCGCCGCAAAGCCTGAAACCACAAAGCCGAGGCGATAATGTGTGCGGCCGGGTTCCTCGGTATCGTCGGCCTCGATCTCCTCACCACGCAGCACGAGGCGCGGCAGGGCCTCAGCCTCGACATCCACGGGCGCACGCCGCGCGCGGTCCAGCGCGACATCGGGCAGACCGGTGATGATGCGCTCGGCAATCGCGGCCAATGCAGCCTCTCGGAGCGGTAGCGTGCCACTCATGGCGCGCGCGCCAGTGTCAGGCGCCAGGTGAGGCCGAGTGCATCGGGCTCCACCTCCTCAATGCGCCAGGTTTCGGGCGGCGAGAGACGCCGCAGCAAATCGCCCCGGCGCGGTGTGTCGGGCGATAGGTCGGCAACACGCAGCACCGCCTGCAGCGCCACCCCGCGCGCGCCAATGGCGCCGATCTCCTGCGCGGCGGTGGTGAGCGCCACGCGCAAGGGCCGCCAGGGACCGGCCGCCGCCGCGCGCCATTCCGCAGCGACCGCCATGTTGGGATCCGCGAATAGCGTGGCCATCGCCCCGTCGAATGCGCTCATCGCTTCAGCACCTCGACAATGCGCGGCAGCGTCTTTTCGGCGGAACGACCAATGACGTAGCCGCCGAGGCCTATCTCGACGATGTTCCACAATTTCAGTGCTTCGGCCTCACTGATCCCAGGCGCGGACCAGCCAAGCCAGCGCAGCACGATCAGCAAGCCAAAGGTGATCATCAATAAAGGCCGCCAACAGGCCGCGAGCCAATGTTCCGATTGCGCCTCGGCCTTGATGATATCGCCGGCAGCCTTTTCCAATTCACCCGCGCGCGCGAGCAAGGCGGCATTTAGTTCCGCCTCCGCGCGCTGCCGCGCCTCCGCATCGGGGAATAGGCGTTTCAGTGCATCGCCCAGGATCGGCACCAGCGCGGGAAGTAGCGCGGCGATCATGGATACTTCCCCCGGTCCAATTCGAAATGCGGGCCATCGGGAAAGCTCGGCCAATCGCCGCCCCAGGTAATGGCAACGCCAAGCTTTTGCGCAGCACCCTTCATGGCGCTGGCGAGTTGCGCATATAGCGGCCAATCCCAGCGGATTTCGCCATTCTCCGGCACGCCATCCCCATCATCGAGCCAATAGCCGAGATCCACGGCATGGCCGGTCAGGTGCCGGCTGTTCATGGTGCGCGAGGCACCAAGCGCGACCAGCTTGGCTTGCCTTTCGCGGGACCGCAGCCCTTCCAGCACAATGAAGGGTGCGGCCTTGCGCGCCTCGATCACCACGCGCACCAGATGGGGATGCACGCCTTGCAGGCGTTCATGGTCACGCGCCAACAGGTTCGTCATGTTCACGCCCCCGCCGCGGGAACGCGGTTGAGCCAGACACGCACGGTGGCATCGGCGGCGAGCGCGGCCTGGGTTGCGATACCCACCTGGAAATTACCAGCGGCGGTCGCGGTAATGCGCCGGTTGGTATTGTCCCAAAACACCCGCACACCGGCGCCGATGGCCAGCGCCGGTTCCTTGGTCAGGTCAAAGACACCCATGGTCTGCGCCTCGATCATGGCGTTCTGCACGCCGTCCACGGCCGCCACGCCAAACAACGCGCCGACAAGGACGCCCTGGCCGGCGGAAACGCCGGTCGCATAAGGCACGGCAATGGCCAGGCTATTGCCCGGCTGGATGAAGTTACGCATGAAATGAACCTCCTGAAACGCAACAGGCGCCCCGAAGGACGCCCGTTGCGACATTGCGATGATGAGAAAGACGGAGAGCGATCACACGCCCGGATTGAACCAGGCCCCGCGCCAATCAATGGCGCCGACGCCGAAGTCGAAGATCACGCTGACCTCGACACCATCGACGCCCGAGACCGGACCGGTGGTCACTTGAGGCCCCTCTGCGCCATTCAGATAGCCATAGACATAGACCGGCGCGGTGGGCGGATCGGCAAACAGGTACCAGCGATTATTCGGGATCAGCGGTTCGACCAGCGGCTGGACAAAGCCCGCATAGATATTGGCGTTGCTGATTTGCGTGGCGCCAACACTCACCGTCAATTGCCGCGCAGGCAATTCAAGGCTCGGGCCAACGAGCAGCTTCATGGCATTGCCGACGGAAATCGGCAGGCCATCCAGCGTCCTTTGCCGCAGAATGGCAGCGCGACCGGCAGCGAGGTTGTTGATGTCCAGCGCACTGCCCGCCGCAGCCTTATTGGCGCGCGCTGCACCGGTGCCAAACACCGCAGCCGGGCCATTGGTCAGCGTCGGGCCATCGCCATTCGCCTGATTGAGCA
>JADCFX010000068.1 GCA_020249285.1 Roseomonas sp.
ATCAACTCAATTTCCTACTTGTCGAACATAGCGCCATCAACGCGCTCGCCGAGATCATCAAGGGGCTTTACAAAATCGAGGTCTCTCACCGGCGCGGGCCGTGGCGCAGCTTCGAAGCCGCGGAATTCGCCACCCTGGAATGGGTAGATTGGTTCAATAACAGACGCTTGCTAGCACCAATCGGCTATATCCCGCCCGCGGAAGCCGAAGAACGATACTATGCCTCACTGGAACAACCAGCCATGGCAGCGTAGCTTAAGCAAAACAGCCTCCGGCAAAACCGGGGCGGTTCATATAAGTGTTCACTGGCTCACTCTGGGTGATGTGAAGGCGCAGACTCCTAGTCACACTGTTGCCTTAAGTCACGACGGTCGGCGACCTCCGCGGCGACTAGGAAGCAGCGGGCAAAGCTGGGGCTCCGCGCCCTGATCAAATTAGTCGTTGACACGAGCCTCGTTTAGTCTCTATGCGCCGCGGCCATGAGCGTTTCTCGTGGCCAACACCTGATCTTGGTGGCATCTCATCAGAGGTGTTCGGTGACGCTCGTCCTATCCTGTCGCTCGATAATATGAGGACGATTGCCGGGTAATCCCCGGTGTGCGTTCGCCTCTTTATCTGCCTCGGTTCCCCTGAGGCGTTACTTTTGCGTACAGGTTCCCACTAAGATGACGACCACCACTCCGCGCCGCGACTGGGCACAGAGCCCTCTGGACCGTTGGCGTGATTCCTCCCCTAATCCGTCCACCGAGGACGACCTAATCGAGATCGCGAGCGCCGCCATGGTGCGTGCCCTGCTGCGCGACCAGCCTGACCTTAGGGAGGCGAACACCCCGGGTCGGATCACTATCGTACGCGTCTCGAGCGCGGAGTGGGTCGCGCCGATTCGAGATGCTTGGGTTTCTGAACTCCACGGCTCCGACGACGTGCCGATCGAGGACACTCTCCCTGTTGAGGAAGATGGCAGCCAGGAGGAGGAGAAAGCTTTTCACGGTCCGAGTTGGTTCTGTTTCGACAATGACGGCTCCACGCGCGAGCGCGCCACCCTCGCCCTGCGTCGCCGCGTCTGCCTCGCCCTTCATTCTCGCAAGCCCATCTATGCTTTTAGCCATGACCCCGACGGGCTGCTGCCGCCTGCACTAGTCCGCCTCGCCGACCGGATTGTGACCCTGCCAGAGCTATCACCCGAGGTGCTGGCCGAGGTGCTCAACCTTCTGACAGGTGGTCTGCCCTCGGTGCCTATCCCCGCAGCTCTGGCGCGCGCCACGGGCCCGAACGACATCAGTTTGGCATGGCACCCGGGTGTGACGGCCGATGGCGTCCTCGCCCGGCTGAACCGCCTCCTGGGGCCAGCTGCGGCTCGCGCGCAGCAGAAAGATCGCCTGGAAGATCTATTAGGCATGGACGAAGCCCGCCACTGGGGCTTGGCCGTGATCCGCGACCTACCGGATTATCGGGCGGGGCGCCTGCGCTGGGCCGACCTCGACTACGCTGTGCTCCTTGCTGGGCCGTCTGGTTGCGGGAAGACGACCTTTGCAAGAAGGATGGCGACCTCTGCCGCATTGCCGCTGATCACCGGCTCACCACAACTTTGGCAAGGCAGTAAAGACGGCCATCTCGGGCACGCGCTCGCAGCTATGCAGGCCACATTTCGGCAAGCGCGGGCCGCTGCTCCATGCGTACTTTTCATTGACGAAATCGATAGTATGGGCAGCCGGGCGAGTTACGCAGATAGCCACAGAGACTATAGCACATCTTTCATGAACGGCCTCCTCGAACAACTCGATGGCGTCAACGTAATGGAGGGGGTCATCGTCATCGCCGCCTGCAACCACCCCTCTCGTTTGGACCCCGCGCTCATCAGGGCTGGCCGCTTGAATCGCGAGCTACAGATTGGCTATCCGGATGAAGTCGCGTTAGCTGGCATGCTGCGCCAGAAGCTTGGTGATGACCTGCCCAATGCAGACCTTTCGCTGGTCTTCCGCAATGTCCGGCAGGCCACTGGCGCGGATTTAGAAGCATGGGTTCGTGGAGCTCGAAGCCGTGCCCGGCACGAAGGACGCCCGATCCTCCTCGATGACCTGCTTGCTCAAGTCCGACCGCCCGGCCAGAATCTGTCACCGCTCATGCAGCGCCGGGCTGCTGCACACGAGGCTGGACACGCTGTCGTTGGATGGCTGGATCGGCCGCGGAGCATCGTACGGCTGTCTATTAGTGCGGGGCCGGACGCTGGCGGCTATGTCCGCAGTACGCCGGAGGACAGCCTGTTCACGCGCGCGGCACTGGAACGTAGATTGCGCTGCCTGCTTGCCGGTCGGGCGGCGGAAGAAATCCTCTTTGGCGAGCCGTCGTCTGGTGCGGGTGGCGCGGAGGAGAGCGACCTCGCCAAAGCGACCATGCTATCTGTGACGGCCATCGCGTCCTGGGGTCTTGGGCGCTCCCAACCGCTGCTATGGCGCGGCGCGCCGACGGCGACGACCCTGCACGAAACGCTCGCTCGGGACCCCATGCTGGCGAGGGAAGTAAACGCCCTGCTGACGCGCGCGCTCCGGGACGCGCACGCAATGTTGACCGCTAACCTCCCGAGCCTCGTGCGCGTCGTCGACGCTTTGCTCGCCCGGGAAACCCTGGACTGCGATGAACTGGCCGCCCTGATCACATTACCCGATGTGCTCGACGACCAGCCCGCCCACGCACAGGAAGCGCCTTGGTGACCTGATGCTGTTGTGCGTTCCGACCCGGATGCACAGTCCGCCGATGCGGCACCCCGGTAACCTGGCGCCGCGAAAGCCCGCTGGTCAGTGCTATCCGCACAGCTTCTTTGCGAAATTCATCCGTCCTGCCTGTGCCTATGGTTCATCTCCTTTGCTGCACAATATGTAATCAAGGGAGCGGCACAAAACCGGGACAGGTCCGCTTTCTGAAGCAATGAATGGCGCAGCCGTCACGCGGTAATCCCCCCTTTTTTGGTGGGGTTTTGGCGTAAAATTCACGCGGCCAATTGCAGTTTCTGGGCGGACTTTATGCCGCCGATGCCCGTGTTCGGTCGTTCATGGTTGTAAGTCCATAGCCACTCTGTTGCGATCTGCTGCGCCTTCTCGATGGTTTCAAACAAATAGAGCCCTAGCCATTCGTGCCGGATATTCACGAACTTCGCTCAGGATTTAGCCTCACCCCAAGAAATCCAGCGTTTGACTCCTCCGGCAGAAGAGCCAATGAATTATCTGCTAACCTACACATTCGGAAGGGCCGCTCATGAGTGATAATGATACCGTCTCCGCTCTTGAAGCCGCCGAAAAGGCGCTTAGCCGCTTGCCAATCCTTGGCCCCGTCGTCTGGTTGATGGCGCGCACTGAAGACCGCAAATACATGCTCGTCTCCGATATCGAGACGACCATATTCCCCTCTGTCATGCTCGACCAATGCCGGATTTTCACCCAAGGCCCCATGCCGCTTGCCTTCGTCAACTGGGCCTGGGTGTCGGATGAAGTCCATCAACGCCTGAATAGCGGCATCAGCCGCCTGGCCCCCCATGAATGGACCGGCGGCCCGCATCTCTGGATCATCGACATCATCGCGCCCTTCGGCGGCATTGATGATATCTTGGCCGTCACGCTTCGGGAATCCTTCCCGACCCAGACCTCTCTCCGCTACCTGGCCTTCAACCCCATCACCCGCAACGGAGAGGTCAAGCATTTCACCCAGCCAGCCCCGGCCAATCCGATCATGTGACGCGGCTGGTCCCTTGATCACCGCCATCACCTCAGAAGCCGTTCATCCCCAGGGTGCAGAAAGGCCATCGGAACCGTCCACGGGCGCCATTGCTGCCCTTCATACGGCACGCGCTACCCCTGCCTGGGAAACGCTGCGCGCTTCCATCGTCGGCACCGCCGCGACCATGGGCAAGGACGGCCTCAATTTTGATTTCCGCCGCCTGCTGACAGACCCTGCCGCGCTCAAATCCGCCGCCGACCTCATGTGGTCCCTTATCCGGCCCCTTGCGCCTCAGGTCCTCATCGGCCCCGGTTTCGGCGCCACGCCGCTGCTATTCGCAATCTCCCTCCGCGCCGCCGAGGAAGGCCACAAGCTCCACGTACTTATGGTGCGCGACAAGCGTAAAGAGCACAACCAAAAGCGCTGGATCGAAGGCGGCGCCGTCCCCCCAGGCGCCGACGCCGTCATCATCGATGATTTCATGAGTGCCGGTACCGCGCACGACCTTGTGGAACGTGCCCTGCGGGCAGAGCGCATCAAACTACAGCTTCGCGCTTTCTTCTTGTTTTTCGACATGTGGGAACCCCTTGGATCGCGGCAGCTTTCCCTGTCCAAACTGCCCGTGATCAGCCTGTTTTCCCGCCACGACATCGGCGCCTCCCGCGATTGCTTCGACGCCAAGCCCCCCCTCATGAAGGGCAGCTTTCCCGATTTCGTCTCTGAACCCCTTTGGTGGCGCTTGGGCCTCAATCGCCCGACCGACGCCACGGGCTACCCCTGGCGATCAACCCCCGTCATTGCCGATGACGCCGTTTTCGCCGCCGATGACCAAAGCCGCGTCTGGCGCCACGCTGCGGCGGACGGCACCATCGAATGGCGCCGAGACAGCCTTGTCCGCACGCCCAAGGCCATTGTGCAAAGACTGACCTATGCCGAAGGCAGTCTGGTTTATGGTGATTATGACGGCACCATCACGCGCCTGGATGGCCGCACCGGCGACATCATCTGGCGCTGGCGCCAGGATTCCAGCGTACACGCCACCCCGGAATTGGACCTGCCCAATCAACGGCTTTTCATCAATACGGAACAATGGCGAGAACACCGGCCTTATGGCCATCTTCAGGCGCTGGATTGGCGGACGGGCCGGGCGCTGTGGTCCTTGCGCCAGCGCTATTGGCCGCCCGCTACACCTTCCTACCATGCGGCTTCCCAAACCGTGATCGCCCCCTGCAATGACCGCACGCTTATCGCCGCCGATGCGGCCACCGGAACCCTGCTATGGCGCGCCGCCACGCAAGGCCTTGTGCGTGGCCGCGCCGGGCTTGCGGAAGACAGAGTGATTGTCGCCACCGAATCAGGCTTCCTGACCGCCTTTGACATTAAGACCGGCGCGCAAATCTGGTCTGTCCGCTATGGCCGCCCGGAAGCGCATCAATTCCTGCATATCCAGGATGGCATGGTCTATGCCGTGGATGGCAAATGGCACCTGCTGGCCTTCGACCTTCTGGATGGCCGCCTGCGCTGGCTATCCCGCCTGCGCAACACCTGTTTTTGGGGCCCGGTTCCCTTTGGCCCCTGGCTTATCTGCCTTTCCCGCGGTGGCGAGATTGCGGTCCTGGAACCATCGCGCCAGCGCAAGGTTTGGGAAGGGCAGATCGGCGGCGACTACCGCCAGCCCCCCGCCATCGGCCATACCCAAAGCGGCACCCTTCTGGCGGCGGTGGGCGCTGCTTCCGGCCTGAAGGTTTTCCGCATCAATCCCTTCTACCTGGAGGCACAAAATGACCGAGCCTGAACCAGAAGCCACCCCCGAACCCGGCCCCAAACCCTGGACCATTGTCACGCAGGTCAAATCCAACCGCGTGGTCTATTTCACGGATGACCCATCCTATGAACCGCTGATGGATGGCGATTGGTATTATGTTTCCGTCTTCCATGAGGCCCTGCCCAAGGGCATGACGCCCCGCAATTGCTGGCGCTGGCGCTTCACGGGCGGGCGCTTCACGGATGCGGGCGCCCCCCCGGGCCTGCCGCAGGCCGAAAAGCTGCTGGAAGCCAACCGCAAGGCGCTCCGCCAGATTTTGGCCGAGAAGATTGACACGATCCGCGCGCCCTTCGCGCCTTCTTGCCGAGATGGCGATACGCTGCGCGCCATGAAGCGGGAAGAAGCGCGCGCCTTTCTGGCGGGCAATATGCCCGCCGGAACCGCGCTGCCTTTGCTGGAAGCCGTGGCCCTTGCGCGCCGTTGCACGCTGCTGGAAGCCGCCCAATTCATCCTGGCCAAGGATGCCGAATACCGCGCATTGCTGACCGAATCCGAACGCTTTCGCGAACAGCTTGCCCGCGCCATTGATGCCGCCAGCACCCAGGCGCGGCTTTTGGAAGTGCGCGAATGGCTGCTGGACAGTGTTTACCCTGAATTGACTCAGCGCTTTCGGCTGAAGCTTGTGGATACCGAACCGCTGGACCTGAACCAGGCGCTGGATGCCACGCAACGCACCCATGAAATCGCCCGGCTGAAGGCTCGCCTGCGGGAATTGGTGAATGAGGCACGCAAGCCGCTCCATTCCGATTACATCCGCAATGATGATGCGCGGCGGCGCAAATTGCGCCTGGCGCAGCTTGTGGCGACCAACCGGGCCGCTGGGCGCCCGGCTGAAGCCGTGCCCCCGGGCATGGGCATTGATTTCGACCCATTGCGCATTTACGCCGAAGCGCGCGGCCTGACGCTTGCGGAAGCCGCAGACTTGCTGCTGCGTTCTGCCGAGGTGACGGAGGCAATCCTGGACCAGACCGAACGCCTGAAGGACCGGCTGCTGGTGCGGATAGAAGCCGTGCAAAGCCTAAATGACGCCAAAACCGCGGCGCGTGAGGCCGAAGAAGCCTTCGCCACCAAGGCGCTGCCAGGCGCCGCCCCGGCGCCCGCGGGCTGAGATATGGCCGGGCAGGCGCGCTGCGCGCCTGCATCCGCCCTGTCGAAGTGCCGTCTTGGGCAAAATGCAGTGAGGCCAAACGCTTGGCGGGGTTGGCTGAGAAGGTGTGGTAGTTGTGCGTCGCAATAAATTACACCAATTTAATAAAATAAACCGCGCGCCAAGGCCGAAATCAACTGGCGGTTTAATGCGTTTCCTAGATATTAGTATTTGAGGCGAGCGGCGGCATGAACCCTTGGTTGTGCATGCCGCCTGAAAACAGCGTCGACTGGGGGAAGTGGGATATGCTGACTGGTGCAGCACCCGTGATGAAAGCAGCGCCGCAGGGCACTTTGCGCGTACCGGCTTTTTGGCCGCGTGGCGCCCTTGACCGTGTGGGCTTGCTTTATGTGGGAGCAAGCAGTGGCTTTTCTGGATTCAAAGGATGGGGCCGAAATCTTTCATCGTCAGCTTCGCGTCGGGAGGCCAGAGGGCGCTTCAATGCGCTTTGCCTGTGTAATGAGACTTCGGGCTATCGCAGTGGACCCGGTGTCCTGACCGTGTCGAATAATCGTACTAAGCCGTGAATATTGGTCGGAACATCGCGCTAGGGAGCTTGGCCATACTTTTTGTTTACGCTGTGTTATTGGCTTCGGTTCATGTCTACGGCCTTATTCAAATACACCTCGATAATGTTTCGGGCCGCTGCGGTGGCCTTTAGCGTAGGGCCTTGTATGATGTGGGAACGAGC
Organism: Roseomonas sp.; assembly: GCA_020249285.1. Lineage (GTDB taxonomy): Bacteria > Pseudomonadota > Alphaproteobacteria > Acetobacterales > Acetobacteraceae > Neoroseomonas. The sequence continues at coordinate 7,375 of JADCFX010000068.1, forward strand.
ATTGTGGTTTCGATATTTGAAATGCCGTACTGCAGTCATATGCCGCCTGCTTTGGGCTGGAGCGCTCGGATGGGAATGCGATGTGTCATGCCAGAGTGATGAAGCTTCGGCCTATTGCTTTAGGCCCGGTACGCTAATCTTGCCGAACAATTGTGTCCTGCCATGAAGGTCATCAATGAATGGATCCTAGCACTTTGCGTCATGTTTTTGGTGTTTAGTGTGTTATTCGGCGCGTTTGTTGTCTACGTATTTGTAGACACTGATCTGAAAAACATTTCGAAAAGATGCATATGTCCCACAATCATTTCTGAGGAGGATTTCCGACAATTCGCGCTCGAGAAAATGCTTCAGTATGGGGATCCAAGAGTACTCTACCAACAAAACCTTGATGTGAATCCGGATTATAAGATTACGGAAATAATCGGCACCCGGAGGTGGTCTTACACCCACTGGAGCTACATAAGGGGTGCCAATTTTAGGTTGCAGGCACCATCTAATCACAGCCAAAAAAGCAATATTGGAAGCTTTGAGTTCAGCATTGACGCAGATGAGTGTGGCCGCGTGCTTAACGTTGAAACCTTGGGCGTCTTAGCCTTTTAAAAGGGAAGTGCTTCATGTCAGGTACGAATCCAAATGCTGAGCGGCTAGCGCGCCAAGACATCCGAGGGGAAGCCGAAATCCCATACTATTCTACCAGAATAGTGCTCCGCACTATTTCTGGCCAGGAATGGACCGCCAGGGATGTGGTCCACTATTATAGCACTGGAACAAATCGATTCATTACTGAAGCGCAGGCCATTGTAGTAGGGGGACAAGAACGATGGATGCCGGTATCACTCGATCCTACCTTCATGATGACGCATGGCCCGGGACGCTCTGTCGACGTCCGTGACTTTAGTCTCGTCAGATACATAATGGAGGGAAACGTATCCTTTACCCCCGGAGAAACGCTTGCGCAAATTGCTTCAAGAGCAAACGAAGCGGGCTTGTTACGGGAAGGCTTTGGCATCTACGTAAGGCCCGGATCTAACAGAGATACCACCGACGGCGTAGCGTATACACCCTTCGGTCTAACAATGAACGAGGCCGAGCGTTTTGTTTATGGAAATACCTCGTATAGATTAGACGGGCGCGTAATACTCGATGATAATGGTAGACCAAAAATTGTTAGCTTAAGTGACAATGAGTCCGGCCCTCAAATTCGACCGTTTAACGATAATTTTGACTTTGAATCTGACAGTCGCATAACACAGATGTATAATTGGGTTTTTACTGGGTGGGTCGGTGACGGAAAGCGTTTCGATTTTGACTACACTAATGTTCCAGAACAGTTCAGGGGCCGATTTGTTGACCCTATTTCATCCGACCCTCGTGAAGATTATATAAGAAATTTCTTTAATCCCGGCGGCGATGCGGCGCGGCGGTTCGGAGCAAGAGACCCCATTTCTGGCGACATACAAGAGAATGAAAACGGTTCTGAGGTGCGTTTAGCTTTTGAATACGATAATGGCGACCGCATTGATGTTGTGCAGGTTTATGACGTGCAAGGCGAAGAAAGGCACTTGCGGAGCGTCACGACAGCCATCCGCTCCGCCGATGGTCAGTTGGATGTAGCGCAACAAAGGTCCGGCGGTGATGCAGAATACTACCGCGCGGTGAGCGGCAATGATGGCCGCCCGACGCTGGTGGCGATTGAAGCGGAGGATTTCTCCGCCCGCGATACCTCGCGCAATCAACCCGCCCTCGACATCGAAACCTATGAAATCAATGCCAATCAGGATGGCAGCGGTTTTGAATTTACCGGCACGGATGCGCGCGGCGCCACCCTTTCGGTGGAAATAGACCCCGGCGCGGGCGGTGGATCAGCCTTCTACCGGACTGAAGAAGTCACCTTCGCCAGCGGTGTTTCCGTCACGCGCAATTACAATAATGAAGGGCAATTGGTCAGTACGCTGACGGGTCAAGCCACCAGTGATGGCGGGTACCGAGAGGTTGAAACCAACTCAAACGGGCAAAACATCGAACGCATCTACAATGCGGAAGGCACAATTGTCTCTCAAGGCCCAGTAGCTGATGGGTCGAACACCTTCCAAGGCGGCATGCAGGGGCTTGCCTCTTTCGTTGCGCTGACGCAGGCGATTCAAACTGGCCAGCCCTTGCCCATCGCCATCGCGTCCCTTGGCTTCACGGCAAATATTTTCGGCAGCACTGGCCCCAATGGCAATTGGGTGGCGCAGCCCGGATTGGCCGGCGCGGGGTCAATGCTCAGCGCGGTGGCGAGTGTGATGAGCCTGCAACAGGCCATCCGCACGCATGATGCCTTTGGCGGTTTGGTTGCAGGCGCCAGCATCATTGCCAATTCAGCCTCGGCCTATGCCAGCCTTGCGACAGAGGCGCTTGGTACTGCGGTGTTGGACAATGTTCTTGCTTCCACCGCAACAAGTATTGCGAGCTATATGGGGCCTGTCGCGGCGATGCTAAGCATCGCCAATAATCTGCAGCAGGGCAATTACGTCGGTGCGGCATTGAATGTCGTCGGCATGGTTCTCACGGCTAGCCTTGGACCTGTGGGCGCCGTTGCGGCTGCTGTCGTGAACATAGTTGGTGGTGAAGTCCTCAACAGCCTCTTTGGAAAGAGAAAGAAGGTACCGGATGTTTGGGGTACCGGGCATTTCGAAGCTCAGGCGGATGGCTCACTGGTCGCCGTAGCGGCCGGTGGCGCCGGTGGCGACCAAAATGTGCGCAGCCTAAGCAATAGCTTCATCAATGTTCTCGATTCCATCGCCGATAACGCGAATGCGAATGCGCCTAACGCCCCCCCTGCTTGGCAGATCGGCGTCATCGCGCAGCGCCTGCCACGGGTGATCGGTAATTATACGGGGGAAGTCCGGGTCCGCCTGCAGGATAATGACCCCGTAACCGGCGCCGTGCGGGAATTGTGGTACGGCGGGGATGGCTATTCCTGGAATGAATTATCCGGTCAGCCCTACGCCTTCCGGAACATGACGGAACAATTCGCCACCTCGGCGCTGGAAGCGGGCGCTTATGCCCCAATGTGGGAAGTGCAAACGGCCTATTTGCAGTCTCAGGCGGGGCTTGCGGATGATGGCCTTTCGGAAATGCAGCGCGCGCAGCAGCATAACTACCGGGCGGCGGCACCTGCCGCGGGCGAGGTTTCGGCAGCCTGGCGGCCCATCATGCTGGATCTGGATGGCAATGGCCTGACCATCATCCAACAGGCGGCATCCTCCACGTTTTTTGATACGCGCGGTGATGGTTTTATCCGCAAGACCGCCTGGCTCGGCGGCGGCGATGGTTTCCTGACGCTGGATCGCAATGGCGATGGGCGGATCACCTCAGCCGAGGAGCTATTCGCCAATCCCGGCGTCGCCACGCCATGGCAGGGGCTTGATAGCCTTGGTTGGATTGATGCGAATGGTGATGGGCGGATTACCTCGGCCGACCCTGTGTTTGCGGTATTGCGTGTTTGGCGTGATCTGGATGCCGATGGGGTCAATGATACCGGAGAGCTTTCAAGCCTGAGTGATCTTGGCATTACGGCCATCAATTACCGGCGCGGTAACTTTGAACGTCTTGGGCAGGGCCTGCAAGCCGGGTCGCCTGAGCTACAAACAGCCCTGGCAGGCACGCGGACCACTGGGGTTAATGGTGGGCTGTTGATTGAATCGACCGATGGCAACGTATCGGTTCTGGCGACGACTATTCAGAACCAGGACGCGGTTTCTCCGGGCCGGGATAGGGTCACGGGCGGCGTTGAAGATGTCGCGATTGATATTTTGATTGCTGATTTGCTGGCGAATGACAGGATTGGTACGGCCACGGCGGGAAGCCTGTCTCTGGTTTCGGTCGGCAACGCGACCAATGGTAGCGTTGAAGTCCGCAATGGGTCAGTGCGTTTTACGCCCTTGGCGAATTTCAACGGCACCGGCGCCGGATTTACTTATGTGGTGCGGGATATCTTCGGCCAAACCGCCACCATGGCAGTGGATGTGAATATTGCCGCAGTGAATGATGCGCCCCGCGTCACCGGGTATGTCTACCGGATGCAGGAAGTTGGCGTTGTTGATGAGAACGGTAACGCCATCGTGGTGTGGGATGCCGCCAGCGGCACCTATCGTCAGCAGACAACGCAAGTCGTCGCCGATTACCGTAGTGGTCGGATTTCGGTTGCTGACATTGATGATACCAACTTCACCTACAGCATCCGTTCCAGCCGCCCGAATGGCCAGACTCGCTACGGAACCGCCGTTGTCAATGCCGATGGCACTTGGTCTTATCACGGCGGAAACGCTGGCGGAGCTTTCGAGGTTGTCGTAACCGATGCCCAGGGCGGGAGCACCTCGCGCACTATCATCATCCCCGATATCCCTTCTGACGAAGGTGGTGGCGGCTGGAGTGGTGGCGGTGAGGGGCAGGATTCCGGTCCATCCGACTCGCCTAGTGATGCTGATGCGAACGCTACTGCCGATGCCGACAACTCAGACTCTGGCGACGAAGATGAAGGCCCAGGTGACGAGTCTGAAGATGAAGGCCCAGGTGACGAGTCTGAAGATGAAGGCCCAGGTGACGAGTCTGGCGACGAAGCAGAAGCAGAAGCTGAAGCAGAAGCTGAAAGCGAGTCTGAAAGCGAGAGCGAGTCTGAAGGCGAGGGTGAAGGCGAAGGAGAGGGTGAAGGCGAAGGAGAGGGTGAAGGCGAAGGTGGTGGCGGTGAAGGTGGCGGCGGCGGTGAAGGCGGTGGTGGCGAAGGTGGCGGCGGTGAAGGCGGCGGCGGCGAAGGTGGTGGTGGCGAAGGTGGCGGCGGTGAAGGCGGCGGCGGCGAAGGTGGTGGCGGCGAAGGCAGTGGCGGCGAAGGTGGTGGCGGCGAAGGTGGTGGCGGCGAAGGTGGTGGCGGCGAAGGTGGTGGTGGCGAAGGTGGCGGCGGTGAAGGCGGCGGCGGCGAAGGTGGTG
>JADCFX010000069.1 GCA_020249285.1 Roseomonas sp.
CCTGATCGAACGCTTCTTCAACAAACTCAAATACTATCGCCGCATCGCAACCAGATATGACAAGCTCGGATCAACCTTCCTAGCCATGACCAAACTCGCTTGCATCAGGATACGCCTGCGGCATTATGAGTCCACGGCCTAGTTTGAGAACGAATAAAGAATACGATGCCTATGTGGTTCTATGCCACGCGCTATCCTCACCCGAACACCCGCCCCATCTGCTCCCCCCAAGGCAGCTTCGCCACCTCCACCATCTCATTAATCGAAATCGCCAGCGCCCGCCGCTTCACCACTAGGGCCTCGATCACCTCGGTCGCACTTGGGGATTTCAAAGGAGTTCACAAGGGCGACCAAACCTTGCCAAGATCGATTCGGTTAAAGAAATCCAATATTCTTCAATAGCTTGTGATTTTGCCGGCCTTGTCGAGTTCGTGACGCTTCTCTCGCCTGTCGAGAAGAAATGGGCCCTAAACCCAAGTACTCATTCCGGCCCAGGCAATCACAAAGGCTCAATCTGCTTATTGAGATGAGCAATCAAATCATCTGGCAATTTCAAGCGATGAGCGAGTGCTTGAAGATAAGCAAGTTCGGCCGGCCGGTCCGGGTCAATCGCCAGGCGCGACACCAGGTAAAGCTCAGCCGCCTGTTCAGGCGTCGTGGCCAGGGCAGCGATTTCTGAAACGCTCACCGGGGCGGCCAGCGCATCAAAAACAAAGGCCTTGCTTTCCGGATCAAGCCCAACCTCACCGACCCGCGCAAAGATCCGGTCCTGCTCCTCCGTATCGACATGACCATCAGCCTTGGCAGCCCCAATCATGGCGCGAACCATAGCGAGTTCGAAGGGGCGACCATCCGCTGCTGGCGCGGCCGAGGGCAGGAATCGTTGCTCCACCCGCACGGCTTGCTGCGGTTGAGCGACCGGGGTCTGTGCCGGTGCCTGGCCTTTCTGCCAGCCCTGAAAGGCCTGACTCGCCAGAGCGCCAATCATGGCTGCCCCGCCATGGCTCAGCACGCCGCCAAGCCCGCCCTTGCTTTTCTTCTTGCCCCCAACGAGCATCCCAAGAAGGCCGCCTGCAACACCGGAAGCGGCAAGCCCGCCCAGGCCGCCAGCGCCACTGAGCGCCTGACGCGCCACCCCGGCCAAATCAATCTGGCCGGCAGGCGCGCCGCCCGCCGGTGCGCCGGGTTGGGGCTGGTTTGAGGGTGCCTGGGCGGTCATGCCCTGGCCGAGGAAGCGGTCGAGAAGGGATTGGGCGTCAATCATGAGACTTTAGGTCGGCGCAGGCTGAGGCAAGTGCAAGACCCGGCAGCAAAAAAGCACGTTCATCCAAGACCAGGGACGCTCTGGTCACAACGACAATCATGCTGGCCTACTGCCGGTTTCGTGGAAACCAGGTTAAGCCAGTATAGCGCGGGCTGGTTTGAAGAATGCTGCGCGCCTTGTCCCATAGGCTCCGGTCAATGATCGGCGCATGCTCGCCGGGATAGGAAACGCCCTTATGCGTGGCCTCACCCAGATAAACCTGGCTGTTTAGCGGCCTGTTGGGCCTTGCCCTTGCCCTGGGCAGGACGGATGTGCATTTTCGGCAAAGTCATAGGAACAAACAATGATCGCTCTACCCGCACCCAAGGCCGAAATACTCGCCCGCCGCGAGGAAATTGTTGCGGCACTCAGCGCGCTTGTCCCGGGCGATGGTGTGATCGCTGAGGGCATTCGCCTAAAACCCTATGAAACCGATGGTCTTGCGGCCTATCGGCAAATGCCGCTCGCGGTGGTGCTGCCCTCCTCAACCGAACAGGTCGCCGCTGTGCTGCGCTATTGCCATGAACAGGGCATTCGCGTGGTGCCGCGCGGGGCGGGGACCAGCCTTTCCGGTGGTGCGCTGCCTTTGGCGGATGCGGTGGTTGTGGGTCTCATGCGGCTCAATGCCATTCATGAGATCAATTACGCGGATCGCTACGCTGTGGTGGGTGCTGGCGTCACGAATATCGGCATCACCAAGGCGGTGGAGGCCGATGGGTTTTTCTATGCGCCTGACCCGTCTTCTCAGTTAGCCTGCATGATTGGCGGGAATGTGATGATGAATTCGGGCGGTGCGCATTGCCTGAAATATGGGGTAACAGCGAATAACTTGCTCGGCGTGAAATTCGTGACCATTGAAGGTGAAGTGCTGGATATTGGCGGCACTTATCTGGATGCGGCGGGTTATGATTGGCTGGGGCTGATCACGGGCAGTGAAGGCCAATTGGGCATTGTGACGGAAGTGACAGTGCGTATTTTGCGGAGCGCCGAAGGGGCGCGCGCCATGTTGGCCGCCTTCAATTCCATTGAAATCGCGGGTGCCGCGGTGGATGCCATTATCGGCAGCGGCATCATCCCTGTGGCACTGGAATTCATGGATAAGCCCTGCATCCATGCCTGCGAAGCTTTTGCCCATGCCGGCTATCCGCTGGATGCTGAGGCCATGCTGATCATTGAAGTTGAAGGGAGCATCGCGGAACAAGATGCTTTGCTCGCGCGCATCAAGGACATCTGCGCGCGGTTTGACCCAATCAGCCTGAAGGTTGCTGAGACTGCGGAACAAAGCCTTGCCATCTGGAAAGGCCGCAAGGGCGCTTTTGGCGCGGTGGGGCGCATCAGCCCGGATTACCTTTGTATGGATGGCACCATCCCAACCAGCGAATTGCCGCGTGTGCTTAGGCGCATTGGTGAGATGAGTGACCAATACGAACTCAAAGTAGCCAATGTGTTTCATGCCGGCGATGGCAATTTGCATCCGTTGATCATGTTTGATGCGAATGATGCCGATAGTTTCCGGCGTGCTGAAGCCTTTGGCGCCGATATATTGAAGCTTTGTGTAGAAGTCGGTGGGTGCCTGACAGGCGAGCATGGCGTCGGTGTCGAAAAGCGTGACCTGATGACAGTGCAATTCCAACCGCATGAATTGGCGCAGCAGCGCGCCATCAAAAGCGCCTTTGATCCTGCCTGGTTGCTGAACCCCGCCAAGGTATTCCCGCTTGAAGGCGCGCTGTCGCCCGCGCTGGCCGCGGAATGAGCACTGTGATCGCGCCGGCGGATGAAGCCGGCATTATCGCCGTAGTGCAGGCAGCGCGCGCCGCGCGCGAACCTCTCGCCATCGAAGGCCAGGGTTCGAAGCGCGGATTGCTGCGCCCGGTCCAGGCCGCGCACAGCCTTTCGACGCGTGGGTTGACTGGGGTGACGCTCTATCGCCCGTCGGAGTTGATCATCAGCGCACGCGCCGGCACGCCGCTTGCCGAAATTGAAGCTGCCTTGGCGGAAAAGGGCCAGCAGTTGATTGCAGAATCGCCCTATTTGAATGGGATTTTTGGCACAAGCGCACCGCCTAGTATTGGTGGTGTGGTCGCGGCCAATCTGTCCGGCCCGCGGCGCATTACATGGGGGGCGACACGCGATCACGTGATGGGGCTGCGCTTCATCAATGGCGCTGGTGAGGTCATTCGTTCCGGCGGACGCGTGCTGAAGAACGTCACTGGGCTTGATTTGTGCAAGCTGCTGTCGGGGTCCTACGGCACGCTTGGCGTGATCACTGAAGTGACGCTCAAGGTGCTGCCCAAGCCTGAAACCAGCGCGACGCTGCTGATTGAAGTGCCTGATTTGTCCAGCGCCATTGCCGCGCTTTCCGCAGGGCTTGGCAGCCCCTTTGGCGTTTCCGGCGCAGCGGCCTTGCCTAGTACTGGCCATGTAGTCGCAGCACTCAGGCTAGAGGATTTTGCGCCCTCGGTCGCCTATCGCATGGAAAAGCTGCGCGGTGTGCTCGGCAATTTTGGCGCGCAGCGCGTGATGGAAGATGGCGAAAGCCGCGCTTTCTGGCGCGCGGTGCGGGAAGTGGAACCGCTTCAGGCCGTGGCAGATGAAGCGATCTGGCGTGTTTCAGTGCGCCCCTCCGCCGGGCCAGAAGTCGCTGCGGCGGCGATGGCGCTGGGCGGGCGCGTCATGCTGGATTGGGGCGGAGGCCTGGTTTGGGTTGCGGCCGGCCCCAGTAGCGAAAATCATACGGCTATCACGGCGTCAGCCCGCATGCAGGGCGGCGCAGCGATGCTATTCCGCGCGCCGGAATCCTTGCGTCTTGCGGTGCCGGTGCTGCCCGAAGAAGCCGCGCCGCTGGCCAAGATTGGCGCGCGTGTGAAGGAAGCGCTTGACCCCGGTGGGCTATTCAATCCAGGGCATATGCGCGCTGCTTGACCAGCCTCTAAAGCGCCAGCTTCAACCCCTCATGGCTCGCGACAAAGCCAAGGCTTTCGTAAAACCGCCGCGCCTCTGGCCTTTGCTTATCTGTTGTCAATTGCACCAGCCCACAGCCATGCGCGCGGCATTGATCAATGGCCCATACAAACATTTGCCGGCCCAGCCCATCACCGCGCCGGTCTGCCGCGATGCGCACGCTTTCAATCTGCCCGCGCCACATGCCTAAACGTGAAAGACCTGGAATGAAGCTGAGCTGCAGGCAGCCAATCACGCGCCCTTCTTCTTCCACCACCGCCAAATACTGGTTGGCATCGGCGGCAATCGCGGCAAAGGCCGCGAGGTAGGCTGGGTTGGGCGGGTCAGCGGCATCTTCGCGCCCCTGACCCAACTTGTCATCGGCCAGAAGCGCGATGATGGCGGGTAAATCCGCCGGTGCGGCGCGTCTGAAATTCAACGCCACGCGCGTGGCTCAGATCTTCACGCGATCCGGCGCGACCCAGCTCAGCGGTTCCTTCCAGATCACCTGATCCGTGGTGACGGGGCGGTCCAGCCGGTTCATGCCGCGCAGCTGATCAATGGCGCGCTGCATGAAGGCAACGCTGTCGCTGGTCAGGTTCATGCGGTATTCAACCTTGCCCATCAGCTCAGCAATGAAGGCGCGATCCTGGCGGAGGAAACGCGCCACCTGCTGCACCGCCTGGTCGCGATTGCTGGCGGTGAATTCGGTTGCCTGCACCAGAGAACGCATCAGCCTTTCGGTGGTGGCGCGATTGGCTTCCGCCCAGCCCTTGTTCACATAGATGTAGTTGCTCTGGATCGCGATCTGGTCATTGCTGAGCAGGATCTTGCTGCCCGGAATGGCGCGCATCGCGCGGGTCGGCCAGGGTTCCCAGACAACGAAGGCATCAATATTGCCACGTTCCATGGCAGCGACCATTTCCGGCGCCTCCACATTCACAATGGTGTAATCGGCCTGGTTCAATCCAAGCCGCGACACCACGGAAAGCCAGAAGGTTTCGCTACCCGTGCCGCGCGCCACACCCACACGCTTGCCCTTCAGCGCTTCCATATTCTCAACCCCACGGCCCACCACGGAAAGCCAGCGCATCAGCGCCACACCTTCGGCAACCGCCACCACATTGGCGTCGCGCACATGGGCGGAAACACCGGCCTGTTCGGCGCCATAGGCAGAATTGATTTGATTGCCGATCAAAAACGCAATCATGGCGCTGCCCGATGGCCCGGTATTCACCGTGACATCAAGGCCATTGCGTTCAAAGAAACCACCTTCCTTGGCCACATAGAATTGCGCGAAGGAAGGATCAACACCGGTTGCGATGGTGATCTTGGTGGGGGCCTGCGCGGAAGCCGGCAGGATATAGGCGCCTGCGGCAGCAGCCGGCAGCGCAAGGATGGAACGACGAAGCATGGTGAAATCTCCCTTTTTCAGACGGTTGCGTTGAAGCGCCCCGCAAAGGCGCGGATCAGAAAACGAAAACTGCGATCAGTGGCGAAGCCCAAAAGTCCAAGCGCGACCAGGGCCACGAAGATATCCTCGATCTGCATGAAAAGCCTGGCATCCCAGAGCATCTTGCCAAGCCCATCATTGGAAGCGATCAGCTCTGCCGCCACGATGGTGACAAAGGCATTGGACATGGCAAGCCGCATCCCAGTCAGGATATAGGGCACGGTCGCCGGCAGCGCGACCAAGCCAAACACCTGCCAGCGATTGGCGCCGAGGCATTGCGCAGCCCTGATCTTATCCCGCCCCACCGCGCCCACGCCGGCGGCAGTCGAGATGATCACAACAAAGATGGTGGTATAGGCAATCAGGAAGACCTTGCTTTCTTCCCCAATACCAAACCAGATCACCGAAACCGTGATCATGGCGACAGCCGGGATGAACCGGAAAAATTCTGTCCAGGGTTCCAGCAACCAGCGCACCGGCTTGAAGGACCCGATGGCGAGCCCGATCGGTATGCCAATCGCCGAACCCAGCAGAAAGCCCTGCGCAATGCGGCGCAAAGACGCGACGATCTGTTCTTGCAGAATGCCATCTTCAATCAGCATCCAGCCGCGTGCCAGCACCGGCCCCGGTGGCGGAAACAAGGTGGATTTCACCAAATACGTGGCGGCCAGATGCCAGATCAGGAACAGCAGGGCGAAGCCCGTGATGTAGCCGCCAATTGTGGCCCAACGATCAGTGCGCACCGTGAATCTCATCATGAATAAGGGCATGCACGTCGCGGAAGACGCGCATGAAATCATCGGATGTGCGTTCACGCGGGAAGGGCAAATCCACCGGCACAATGGCCTTGAGCGTGCCGCCCGGCCCCCGCCGCATCACGCCAACACGGGTCGCCAGCGCGCAGGCTTCTTCAATATCATGCGTGATAAACAGCACGGTCTTTTTGGTCTCCGCCCAGATGCGGCTGAGTTCCCCCTGCAACACCGCGCGCGTCATGGCATCCAGCGCGCCAAAGGGTTCATCCATCAGCAACATGCGCGGGTCATTGGCCAAGGCGCGGGCGATTTGGATGCGCTGCTTCATGCCGCCCGAAAGCTCCGAAGGGTGCTTCGCCCCCTGCCCGGTCAGGCCAACCATGCGGAGGAAATGCTCGGCCTTCTCCCGCCGTTCTGCCCGGCCCAGGCCACGCAGGCGCAGTCCGAAGGCGATGTTATCCAAGGCGGTCAGCCAATCATACAGGCTGTCATGCCCTTGAAAGACCACGCCGCGATCAGCCCCTGGCCCTTGCACCGGCGCGCCACCCAGCAGGATGCGCCCCGCCGTGGGGGCTTCAAACCCCGCCACCATGTTCAAAACCGTGGTCTTGCCGCAGCCGGAGGTGCCGAGCAGGCAGAAGAATTCGCCCTCCGCCATATCCAGGCTGAAATCGCGCACGGCTTCCCAAGCGCCCGTGCGGCCTGAAAATGTCTTGCCCACGCCCTGTAGCGATACCAACGCCACATCCGCCCCCTGTATTTCAAGGCCCCTCTAGGCCCATGAGCCCAAAGCGGCAACCCGGCTTCACGGCCCGGCAAGCCGGGTCTAGTCTCCGGCACGGGTAAAAGCAGGAGGAATGCCACATGCCAAATATGCTTGAAGGTAAGGTCGCCATCGTCACCGGTGCCGGGAACGGGATTGGCCGGGAAATCGCCATTATGATGGCGGGCCAGGGTGCGAAGGTGATCATCAATGACGTCGGTGCATCGCTGTCAGGCGAGGGTCAGGACGCCACGCCGGCGCAACAAACCAAGGCAATCATTGCCCAGAATGGCGGTACCTCCGAAATCTGCACCGATAGCGTGGCCACTTGGGTCAGCGCGCAAAAGATCGTGCAATCCGCGATGGATCATTTCGGGCGCATTGATATCGTGGTGAATAATGCTGGCATTCTGCGCGATCAGATCTTTCATCGCATGACACCGGAAGAATGGGATTCCGTGATTGCCGTGCATCTTTCCGGGTCCTTTTATGTATCCCGCGCGGCGGCCACGCATTTCCGCGCCCAGCAATCGGGCGCTTATGTGCATATGTCTTCAACATCTGGCCTGATTGGTAATTTCGGCCAGGCAAATTACTCGGCGGCCAAGCTTGGCATTGTGGCGCTGTCCAAATCCATTGCGCTGGATATGGCGCGGTTTGGCGTGCGGTCCAATTGCATCGCCCCCTTCGCCTGGAGCCGCATGACAGGCTCGATCCCCGCCGAAACACCGGAACAAAAGCGCCGCGTGGAACGCATCATGCGCATGACGCCGGATAAGAACGCACCGCTGGCGGTGTTCCTTGCTTCCGATGCAGCGAAGGATGTAACGGGGCAAATCTTCTCACCCCGCATGAATGAGATCTTCGTCTATAGCCAATCACGCCCGATCCGCGGCATTCACCGCAGCGAAGGCTGGACCCCGGAGATGATCGAAGAATACGCGCTGCCGGCGCTGAAGCCCGATTTTTCGCCGCTTGAGCGTTCCGGCGATGTCTTCTGCTGGGACCCGGTCTGAAGCCGTTCATTGCCGCCGCGCTGGCGCTGCTCGTCCTGGGAACAGGGCGCGCCGCCGCCACGGCGCCGGAGGTTTTGGCGGCGGCGCAGCGCCTGCCGCCAAGCGGCGCCCTGGAAGCGATTGATGCGGCGGCGGAATGTGCCTTCGCGCCCCATGCGCGCCATCTTGGGCCATTGCCGGCCAGGCTTGTTTGGTCTCGTCCGGCGGCATTGGTGATCTTTGCTGGGCTGGATGGCGTGCCGGAAGGGGACCGCGCCGTGCTGGTCCGCCCCACGCGGGAATTGCTTGCGCGCCATGCGGTGCGGCAACGTATCCAGGCCGGGCGCGTTTCTTTGCATGATCATGATCTGAAAACCCTGCCGGAGACCACGCAGGAAATCGCCTTCATGGCGCTGCATGTCGCGCGCCCCGAATCACCACCCGAGGGCTGCGTTACGCCCGCTTTGAATTGACGGAATAGCCTCATGGACCGCCTTGCCTCTGCCCTGCTCAACCCGCGCCGCATTGCGCTTATTGGCGGATCGTCAGACCCGAAGCGGTTGACCGCGCGGGCTCAAGTCTATCTGCGCAAGCACGGCTTTACGGGTGACCTTTTCCCGATCAATCCAAGTGCCGAGACCATTCTGGGTGAACGCGCCTATCCGCGCCTGGCGGATGTGCCGGGGGAGATTGACCTCGCGTATTTGTTGCTCGGCACGCAGCATGTGGAAGGGCAGATTGCGGCGGTGGCGGAAAAGCGTATTCCCGTCGCTGCCATTCTGGCCGATGGCTTTGCCGAAGCCGGGCCGGAAGGCCGCGCCTTGCAGGAAAGGCTGTTGGCGACAGCAAAAGCGGCCGGTGTGCGGCTACTTGGCCCCAATTCCATGGGCCTAGTGAACCTCAATGCACGCACCGCCTGTTCGGTAAATGCGGCGCTGGAAGCGGATAGCCTTCCCGCAGGGCGCATCGCCTTGGTTTCGCAATCAGGTTCCATGATGGGCGCCATCATGGCGCGCGGTGCGCCGCGCGGCATGGGGTTTTCGCATCTGATCGGCACCGGCAATGAAGCCGATCTGACCGCGAGTGAAATCGCCGGCATGCTGGTGGAAGACCCCAGTGTGGATGCGGTGCTGCTGTTTCTGGAAGCGATTCGCGCGCCGGAAAAACTCGCCGCTGCCGCGCGCCGTGCGCATGCACTCGGCAAGCCGATAATCGCCTTCAAGCTTGGCCGTTCCAGCTTCGGTGCGGAATTGGCGGGCAGCCACACAGGCGCTCTGGCGGGGTCTGATGCGGCGGCGGATGCCTTCTTCCGGGCCAATGGGATTGCGCGTGTGACGATGATTGAAGCGCTGTTGGAAGCACCCGCCTTGTTCATTGGGCGCAAGCCCTTGGCCAATCCGCGCCGCACCATTTCCGTGATGACGACCACGGGCGGCGGCGGTGCCATGGCGGTGGATGCACTCGGCGTTGTCGGGATTGAAACCTGCCCGCCGGACGCCACTGCCGTGGCCGGGCTGGAGGCGGCTGGCCTGCCGCATCATGGGCGGATGATTGATGTGACGCTCGCCGGGACGCGAGCTGATAAGGTGCAGGCCGCCCTTTCGGCACTCGCCGCTGATGCGGATACGGATATGGTGCTTTCCGTGGTGGGGTCTTCGGCGCAATTCCGCCCACATGATGCTGTGGCGGGGATTACCGGCGCGGTGCAGGCGGGCTTGGGCAAGCCAATCGCCGCCTTTCTGGTGCCGCAGGCCGATGCCTCGCTGCGGCTTTTGGGCGAGGCCGGGATTCCCGCCTTCCGCACCCCTGAATCCTGCGCCGATGTGATTCGGGCCTTTTTCGATTGGCGCGCCCCGCGTGCCGAGGCCCCTGCCCCGGCCAGCAGCCTCACCATCCCCGCCCAACCGGATGAGGCCGATGCACGCCGCGCTTTCGCGGCTTTCGGGCTTGATAGCCCCTTCGCCGTGATGGACGCGCCCGATGCCGTGCCGGAGGGGCTGCGTTATCCTGTGGCGCTCAAGATCCTCTCACCCGATCTGGCGCATAAGACCGAAGTTGGCGGTGTGGCGCTGAATATCCCCGACCCGGCGGCACTCACGGCGGAAGCCACCGCAATGCTGTCGCGCGTGAGGGCCCGCGCACCGGCGGCACGCATCACCGGTTTTCTGGTGCAGCCCATGGTGAAGGGCCTGGCTGAGGCAATCATCGGCTTCCGCCGAGACCCGGAAGCAGGGCCTGTGATTTTGGTCGGTGCCGGCGGGATCATGGCGGAATTGCACCGCGATACGGCGCTCCGCATCGCTCCGGTGGATGAGGCAGAAGCCCGCGCGATGATTGCCGAAGTGAAGGGGCTGAAGCCGCTCGCTGGGTGGCGTGGCTTGCCGCGCGGAGATTTGGATGCGCTGGTTCGTGCGGTGGTGGCGGCTTCCCGTTTGGCGGCCCAACCCGGCGTGGCGGAAGCGGAAATCAACCCGCTGATCATCCATGCCGAGGGCCAGGGTGTCACGGTGGCGGATGCCTGGGTGGTGCCGGCTTCCCCTTGATGGCGCGGGGTGTCAGTTTGCGGCCATGAAGCCCGAAGACCTGATCCGCGCCCGCTACGGGGCGCTCCCCTTCACCCCACCCGAGGCGATACCCCCCGCCTTGGCGGCGCTATTGGATCGCCGTGTGACGCGCCGCTACAGCGCTGAAGCGGTGACTGAAGCATTGCTGGATACGGTGCTGGCGGCAGCGCAATCCGCGCCCTCCAAATCCGATCTGCAGCAGTATTCTATCATCGTCACGCGTGATCCGGTGAAGATCGCGAAAGTGGCGGATTGGATCGGCACCATGCCCTGGATCAAGGATGCGCCGGTGCTGCTGATTTTCTGCGGCGATATGCGACGCGGCAAGGCGGCTTGCGCACTTCATGGGCGCGAACATGCCAATAATAATATGGATACTTTCCTGAATACTGCGGTGGATGCGGCGCTGGCTTTGGGGGCAGCCATTGCGGCGGCGGATGCGGCGGGGCTTGGCACCTGCCCGATTTCCTATGTGCGCAGCCATATCGAAAAAGTCGCACCTTTGTTCGCACTGCCCAAGGGCGTTTACCCCGTGGCGGGCTTGTCACTCGGCTGGCCGGCGGCGCGCAATGAAGTAACACCGCGCCTGCCGCCTTCCGTGGTGATCCATCGCGAAGCCTATTCCAGCGCGCAGGAGACTGAGGCGATTGCCGCTTATGATGCGCTGCGCCCGCGCCAGAAGCCGCGCTATCCTGAAATTCATGGGCCCGTGCCGCAAGGCTGCACCTGGTCTGAAAACGCCGCGCGGCAGTTATCGGTGCCGGAACGTACCGGCTTCCGCGCCTGGCTCCGCAGCAGGGGCTTTGAGCTTGACTGAACATCCGCGCCGCGAAGACCCCACCGCCGATAATCCCGGCGGCGCCGATGCGGAAGGTAAGCGTAGCCCTCGCGCCCGTGCCGCCCGCCCGCGTGATGCGGCCAGCCTGATTGTCTGGCGCCAAAGCCGTAAAGGCGCAGAATTGCTGATGGGCAAGCGCCATCCGGGCCATCGCTTCATGCCGGATGTGATGGTGTTTCCGGGCGGGCGTGTGGATGCGGATGATCATCGCGGTACGGCGATCAGCGAATTGCGCGCCGAACCCAGGCGCTTGCTGGAACGCCGCGCAACACCAGCCCGCGCCCGCGCGCTTGGCATTGCGGCTGCGCGGGAATTGTTTGAGGAAACCGGGCTGGTATTGGGTGAGAAGCGCGGTGAAGGCGTCGCGGCGGCACTCGGCGCCTTGGATTACCTATGCCGCGCCATCACACCCACGGGCCGGCCCATTCGCTTTCATGCGCGCTTTCTGATCGCTCCGGCGGAAGCGGTGCATGGTTCTATCCAAGGTTCCGGCGAATTGGAAAAGCTCGGCTGGTATAGCCCGGAAGCGGCACATGCCAATAATGTCGCGACCATCACGGCGCGGGTAATGCTGGAGTTTTTGAACTGGCTTGCTTTACCGGAGGTGGCGCGCACCAAGCGCGACTTGATCGTGTTTCGTGGGATGGATGATCGGCGAGTGGAACGGTGAATTTCTAAAAAATAAGCAATGTTCACCCCACCCGGTGGCGCGGTTCCAGCAGCATCATCCCGCCAAGCTTAAGCCCGCCCCCGGCCAGTGCCAGCAGCGCCACCGCAGCATGCGAAAAGCGGCCCGGCGCCGTGGCATCGCCCAGCAAAAGCGCCACCAGCACCACGTCACACAATACACCAATACCAATCAGTCCAAGGGCAAACATTTACCTGCTCATCTATCGTTCACGGTTGTCTTTAATCTGCTCAGCAGGGCAGCAGCGCGACCATAGAAAGGCAGTTTCATGGCAAGCCGCCATGGACAGAAGCACCCGCAAGTGAGACTGTCCCGCCGTTCGACCGATTAGAAGGAGGTCCCAATGCGCCGTTTTCTGGCTGCCGTGCTGCTTTCCGCCACCCTTGCCGGGCCCGCTTTGGCCCAAGGCCAACCGCCGCTCCGCTGCGGGGTGGATGGCACTTTCGCCCCCCACGCCTTCCCGTCGCTGCAAGGCGGCGTACAGGGCTTTCAGATTGACCTGTTCCGCGAAGTCGCCAAGCGCATGGGCCGCGACATTGTGATCGAAAGTGCTTCCTTCTCAGGCCTTATTCCGGCCATGAATGCCGGGCGCTATGACTTCCTTTGCGCCCCCACCACGGTGACGCCAGCGCGGGCCGAAGCGCTGCTGTTCACCGAAGGCTATATCTGGACCGAATTGCAATTCGGTATCCGCCGCGGCACGCCGCCCATCAAGTCCGAGGAAGATCTGCGCGGCAAGACCATCAGCGTGAACAAGGGCACGCCCTATGAAAACTGGGTCACGGCCAATGCTGCGCGCCTCAATCTGACGCTGCTTGCCTTCGATACCCAGCCCGATGCGGTGCAAGCCGTGATCCAGGGCCGCGCCTATGCGAATTTGTCCGGCAATACGGTGGTGCGTTATTCGGCGTCTCGCACGCCGCAGTATATCGCGGATTTCGTGCTGCCGGGCACGCGCATGCATTGGGGCACACCGTTCCGCAAGGATAGCGCCGCCATGCGTAACCAGGTGGAAGATATCCTTACCTGCATGAAGCGCGATGGCACCATCGCGACACTTTCGGAAAAGTGGTTTGGCAATAAGCCCGGCCCTGATCAGGCGGAAGTGATGGAATTCCCCGGCTATGGCCCGCCAGGTCTGCCTGGCCATGACCCCACGCCGCAGAATCCGCGCTGCTGATGGCGTTTGGCACAAGGGCGCGGCGGGCATGACCCCCGCCCGCCCCATTGTTGAAGCGCGCGCCATCCACAAGCATTTCGGCGCCCTGCATGTGTTGCGGGGCGTGGATTTCACGGTGGAAGAACGCCAGCTTGTTTTTGTGATCGGGCCTTCGGGTTCCGGCAAATCCACGCTGCTGCGCTGCCTTAATCGTTTGGAGGAACCTTCAAGCGGTTCCATCATCGTGGATGGCATAGACATGCTGGATGCGCGGACCGATATCAACAAGGCGCGGCAGCGGATTGGCATGGTGTTCCAATCCTTCAATCTCTATCCGCATATGACAGCGCTTGGGAATGTCATGCTCGCACTGCGCAAGGTGCAGGGGCTGGGCAAGGCGGAAGCCGAAACACGCGCCCAGCGTGCCCTGGATCGTGTGCATTTGGCCGATCGTGCGGATCACTACCCAAGCCAGCTTTCCGGCGGGCAGCAGCAGCGTGTGGCCATTGCGCGGTCCATCGCGCTTGAACCGCGCGTGATGCTGTTTGATGAGCCGACCAGCGCGCTTGATCCCGAATTGGTCGGCGGCGTTCTCGCCGTCATGCGCGAATTACGCGAAGATGGCATGACCATGGTTGTGGTGAGCCATGAAATGAGCTTTGCCCGCGCGGCTGCCGATCGCGTGGTCTTCATGGCCGATGGCGAGATTGTGGAACAAGGCCCGCCATCTGAATTATTCAACGCGCCGCGCCATGACAGGCTCCGCGCCTTCATCAGCCAGATCGAGCGGCATTAAGCGCGCATGACAGGCTGGGAACGCTTTACCGACAGCTTCTTCAATGCGCGCGTCATGGCGCAATATCTGCCGAAGATCATTGAAGGCTTTGGGCTCACGATTGTGCTGGCGCTTTGCATCATCGCCGCCGGTCTGATCGCGGGCTTGGCGCTCGCGGTTTTGCGCGCCATGGGGATACGCCCGCTCAATTGGCTGATCATTTTCGTGGTGGATTTGTTCCGCGCCTTGCCGCCGCTGGTGATCATCGTGCTGCTGTTCTTCGGCTTGCCCAGCATGGGGATGGAATTGTCGGGCTTTGCTTCCGCCTGGCTAGCCTTGACCCTCGTGCTCATGGCGTTTTCGGAGGAAATCTTCTGGGCCGGCATCACCAGCGTGCCGAAGGGGCAATGGGAAGCGGCGCGCTCCACCGGGCTCAATTTCCTGCAAGCGCTTGGCTATGTGGTGCTGCCGCAGGCGCTGCGCCTGACGATCCCGCCGATGACGAACCGCACCATCGCCATCACCAAGGGCACCGCGCTCGCCTCCGTGGTGGCGGTGCCGGATATTCTGGGCGCGGCAAGTTCCGGGCTTTCCCATTCCTTCAATCCTTCGCCGCTGACACTCGGCGCCATCGCCTATCTTGTGCTGTTCTTTCCCGTGGTGCTGTTGGGCCGCTGGATTGAAACGCGCTTTGCCTGGAAGCGCTGAGCATGCAGGATTTTCTCGAAGCCTTCTTGAATTGGGAGATTATGCGCGAAGCCTCCCCCATCCTTTGGGCTGGGCTGCGCGCCACGCTATTGCTGTCCTTGCTGGTCGTGCCGCTGGGGCTTTTGGGTGGCATTATCCTCGCGGTGCTTTCAACACTTCCAACACCTTGGGTCAGATGGCCGCTCCGCATTTGGGTGGATACATTCCGCGCGCTGCCGCCGCTCGTGCTGCTGATCTTCATCTTCGCTGGCCTGCCCTTTCTGGGCCTGGAGATCAGCGCCTGGAGCGCGGTGGCGATCGGGTTTTTCCTGAATACCGGCGCCTATTATGGCGAGATTCTGCGCGCCGGCATTGAAAGCGTCCCCCGCGGCCAGGTGGAAGCCGCGCGCAGCACGGGGCTGACATCAGCGCAGACCATGCGCTTCATTGTGCTGCCGCAAGCGGTGCGCAATGTGCTGCCCGATCTGATTTCGAATACGCTGGAGGTGGTGAAGCTCACCTCCATCGCGTCCGTCGTCGCTTTGCCCGAATTGCTGTTTCAGGCTCGGCAAGCGCAGAGCGTGACGTATAACGCATCGCCGATTGTCGCGGCGGCGATCATCTATTTCATCCTGCTCTGGCCAGTAGTGCGGTTATTGAGCCGGCTTGAGAATAAGCAATTGGCGGCGCGCCGGTAAAAAAGCGCCCCTTACTTCACCGCATAAACATCATAGCAGGGCCCGCTTGGCGGGCGCTGACCCACACCCACCGCGATAATCTTGTTCATCCAGGCCAGGTCCGCCGCTCCGGTTTCAAAGCGGATCAGCGTGCGGAAATAGATCTCGGATGGGTCAACCGTCTCTCCCGCCGCAAGCTTCGCAAGTGCTGCCGGTGAGCCGTGGCGAATGCCATTATAGGCGGCATAAACCATGCTGCCAGACGCGGCCCGAATCGTCAGCCTGACATCAATCTGCGCCGAGCCATCCGGGTCCACCCGCAGCCAATCAGCCGCCGACCCTGGCATGATTTCGCCATTCAGCTTGGGGCCGACAACGGTGCCGCCCGTGACCGGCACGATGCGGAGCTCCCCATTGCGCGTCGCGCCGATCATTTGCGGGGTGCCGACGCCAAGCGTCATGCGGAACAGATATTCGGATTGCAGGGGCAATGGGGTCATGGGCGGTTCTCCTTATCCTGCCAGCATGGCGTGACTTAACGCTGCCGCCAAGGCAGGTCAGACGCCTTCCACCCGGCGGCGCTACCGCGATGCCCCGCGCCATCCACCGGGCCTTCAAACCCATCCGCCACGTTGAAGGCATGGGCAAAGCCCGCCGCCTGCGCTGCCTGCCCTGCGGATTGAGACCGCGCGCCAGATCGGCAGATGAAATAGAGCTTCTGCCCGGGCGTCAGCCCCGCCGCCTGCAAATCCTCAGCAAAGCCCGCATTCACCTGCATTGAGGGATACATTTGCCATGGAATCAGTACTACCTGCTTCCCGAGAGCCATCAGATCCGGCAGGCCCACGAAATTCCATTCCGCATCCGTGCGCACATCAATCAGCACGGCATCCTTATCGGCGGCCAATGCGGCCCAAGTGTCCTTCGGGCTGATATCGGGGATCGGGGCCATGACGCTTTCTCCTGTTGCGGGGCTGACAGGCATCTTGCCACAGGCTGGGGCTTTGCGTGTAGGGTTTCCTGAGAAGCTTGGGCGCAGCCCGCCCAGATAAAGGGGGAAGCCATGTTCGGATTGATGCAGGATTGGCCCTTGCTGATGCATAAGGTGCTGGACCACGCCGCCATCCAGCATCCAGGGCGGGAAATCATCAGCCGTTCCGTGGAAGGCACCTTCCATCACACGAATTACCACGCCGTGCGGCTCCGCGCGCTCCGGCTCGCGCAGCGCTTGGAGCGGGAAGGCATCAAGCTGGGTGATCGCGTGGCGACGCTTGCCTGGAATACCTGGCGGCATTTGGAAGCCTGGTATGGCATCACCGGCATTGGTGCCATTTACCACACGGTCAATCCTCGGCTGTTTCCGGATCAGATCGCCTGGATCCTGAATCATGCGGGATCACGCGTGTTGATGCTGGACCTGACTTTCATCCCGCTGATCCAACAATTGGCGCCGAAGCTTGAACACATCGAACGCTTCATCATCCTGACCGATGGCGCGCATCTGCCCGAAACCGGTCTCCGCAATGCCGTGGCCTATGAGGATTGGTTGACTGAGGCCGATGGCGATTTCGCCTGGGCGAGCTTCGATGAAAAAACCGCCGCCGGGCTTTGCTATACGTCAGGCACCACGGGCGATCCAAAGGGCGTGCTTTATTCGCATCGGTCCAATATTCTGCACGCTCTAGCGGCCAATCAGGTGGATTGTCTGGGGCTTGGTGTCGCGGACCGCGTGATGCCGGTGGTGCCGATGTTCCACGCCAATGGCTGGTCCTTGCCGATTTCAGCGCCCATGGCCGGTGCCACGCTGATCCTGCCTGGCGCCAAGCTGGATGGCGCTTCAGTCCATGAAATCATCACCGAAGCGCGCGTGAATTTCTCCGCCGCCGTGCCCACGGTTTGGATGATGCTGTTGCAGCATATGGAGGCAACGGGCACGCGCATTGATAGCCTGAAGCGCGTGGTGATCGGCGGTTCCGCCTGCCCCGCCGCCATCACGCAAACCTATCAGAAAAAATATGGCGTGCGCGTCATTCATGCCTGGGGCATGACGGAAATGTCGCCTGTTGGCACCACCTATCAGCGGAAGCCCGAAATCCTGGGGCTTGATCCCGAAGCGGCACTGGCCCTGCAAGCCAAGCAAGGCTGCCCGCCCTTCACCGTGGAGATGAAAATCACCGATGATGCTGGTAAGGACCTGCCCTGGAATGGCGAGGTTTTCGGCCGCCTCAAGGTGCGCGGCCCCGCCATTACGCGCAATTATTTTCGGCGCGAAGGCGAAGCCGTTTTGGATGCCGATGGTTTCTTCGATACGGGCGATGTTGCCACCATTGATACCCATGGCTTCATGGAAGTGACGGATCGATCCAAGGATGTGATCAAATCCGGTGGCGAGTGGATTTCATCCATCGCGCTTGAAAACGCCGCAGTCGGTTATCCTGGTGTCGCGGAAGCCGCTGTTGTCGCCATGCATGATCCGAAATGGGATGAACGCCCGCTGATGATCCTGGTGATGAAGCCAGGGGCCACCGCGCCTGATCTTGCCTCCATGAATGCCTTCCTGGCTGATAAGGTCGCGAAATGGTGGCTGCCGGATGATCTGGTGGTGGTGGATGAAATTCCCCATACAGCAACAGGCAAGATCCTGAAGACGAAGCTGCGCGAAACCTTCAAGGATCACCGACCGAAGGGGTGATCCCTACAGCGCCTCACCCTCGGCTGCGGCCTTCAGGCGCCGGAGCGCCTCAGCCCCACCCGGCATCGTGGGGTAGATCGCCAGCGCCGCTTCCATGCTGCGCAAGGCGCCCGGCGCATCACCCGCTTCGGTCTGCAAACGAGACAGGCTTTGCAGAGCGATGAAGTGGCGTGGTTCCAGCCGCAGCGCCTCGGCCAAATCACGCGCGGCTTCTCGCATTTGCCCAAGCGCCGCCAAAGCTTCGGCGCGCAAATGCCAGGCACTCGCAGCATTGGGGGCGAGCGTCAGCGCTGCATCAAAATCCTCAATGGCTTCTTCCGGCAGCCGCGCATTCAGATTGCGCGTGCCGCGTTGCATCAAAAGCCGCGCGGCGGGGGATGCCGCTTCCACCCATAATTGCCGAATGCGCGCTTCCGCCAGCGCAAGCTGCGCCGCGTCCTGGCCATCCCGCAGCACGGCAAAAAGCTGATCAAGCTCCGCCGCGCGCGGGGTGCCCTGCGCCAGCGCCAGCCCCGGCAGCGCCAAGCCCAGTAGCAGGGCAGCGCGACGCTTCATCATGCCAATACACGTGCCTTGGCGATGCCCTCGGGCTCCGGCCCGCCCGCCATCCAATCCAGCAATTCCACCGTATGAATGGCCGGCATTGCCCCATCACCAAGCTGCGTCAGGCAGCCGATATTTCCTGCCGCAATCACCGCCGCCCCGGTGCGTTCCAGATTCCCGAGCTTGCGTTCCTTCAATTGCCCAGCGATTTCCGGCTGCATCAAATTATAGGTCCCCGCCGAACCGCAGCAGATATGGCCTTCCGCCGGTTCCTTCACCGCAAAACCGGCTTTGACCAACAACGCCTTCGGCTCCGCCGTGATCTTCTGCCCATGCTGAAGCGAACAAGCGGCATGATACGCCACCGTCAGCCCCGGCGGCTTCCGGCTGGGCGCATAGCCAAAGCGCGTCAGCACCTCAGAAATATCGGCAGCCAAGCCCGCGACCTTCTCGGCCTTCTCCCGCCAGGGTGCCCCTTCCTCACGGAACATGAAGCCATAATCCTTAAGCGTGGTGCCGCAGCCGGACGCATTCACCACAATCGCATCCAGCCCCTCACCGTCAATCTCCGCCGACCAGGCTGCAATATTCGCCCGCGCCAGGCGCATCGCCGGGTCATGATAGCCCATGTGATGATCCAGCGCCCCGCAGCAGCCCTGATCCTTAGTCACCACCACCTCAATACCCATGCGGTTGAGCAGCCGGATCGTCGCCTCATTGATCGAAGGGGCTAGCACCTGCTGCGCGCAGCCGGTCAGCAAGCCAACCCGCCCGCGCCTTTCGCCCTGCGCCGGGAAAACACCCCGCCGCTCAATGGCCGAAGGCGATGGCACATGGGCCGGCGCCAGACGCAGCATGGCGCGCAGCCTTTCCGCCATGGGCGAGGAACCGGGCACCAGCCGCGCAAAAGGCCGCGCTAGGCTGGCACCGATCAAAGCAAGCCGAAACCGGCCCGGATAAGGCAAAACCGCAGACAGCAGTCGCCGCAAAAGCCGCTCCGCCGCCGGGCGCCGATAGGTCTTTTCAATATAGGACCGCGCATGATCCACCAGATGCATGTAATGCACACCCGAAGGGCAGGTCGTCATGCAGGACAGGCAGGACAGGCAGCGATCAATATGCCGGACTTCCAACTCACTCGCCGGGCGACCGGATTCCAGCATGTCCTTTATCAGATAAATCCGGCCCCGAGGCGAATCCAACTCATCACCACGCAACAAAAACGTGGGGCATGTGGCGGTACACATGCCGCAATGGACGCAACTCCGCAGAATGCGGTTGCTTTCGGCAATATCCGGGTCAGCCAATTGGGCGGGGGTGAAAAGGGTCTGCATCAACGATCTATAAACCAGAAAACAAACAAAGGGCAGAAGCGGGGGCGCTGCCCCCACGCCCCCGCCGGGGTAATAGTATTACCCCGGACCCCGCCAATAATACATCAATCCCGATGGGGGCGGGCGCCCAGGATATGGGCGATGGCGAAGGTTAGGTCCGGGCGGTTCAGCGTGTAGAAGTGGAACTCATCCACGCCATTGGCCTGCAATAGACGCACCTGTTCCGCCGCCACCACGGCAGCGACCATGCGCCGCGTCTCCGCATCCTCTTCCAAACCCTCAAACAACTGGCCCATCCATGCCGGCACAGACGCGCCACACATGGCCGAGAACTTCACCACCTGCTGGAAATTCGACACCGGCAGAATGCCCGGCACGATCGGCACATTAATGCCCTTGGCATGGCAGCGATCAATGAAACGAAGGAAAGTCTCGCCCTCAAAGAAGTACTGCGTAATGGCGCGCGTCGCACCCGCATCAATCTTGCGCTTCAGGAAATCCAAATCCGCATCGGCTGAAAGCGCTGCCGGATGGGTTTCCGGATAGGCGCCCACACTGATCTCAAAATCACCGATCCGCTTGAGACCCCGCACCAGATCCTCGGCCTGCGCATAGCCGCCCGGATGCGGCACATATTCAGATGCCCCCGCCGGCGGATCACCCCGCAAGGCCACAATATGGCGGACACCGGCAGCCCAATAGCGCCGCGCAACCTCATCCACCTCGTCGCGCGTAGCCCCTACACAGGTCAGATGCGCAGCCGGGGTCAGGCTGGTTTCCGCCACCAGGCGCGCCACCGTGGCATGGGTGCGTTCCTGCGTGCTGCCCCCTGCCCCATAAGTGACCGAGACGAATCGAGGACCAAGCGGTTCCAGCCGCCGAATACAGGCCCAAAGCTGTTCTTCCAGCTTGTCTGTCTTCGGCGGGAAGAACTCAAAGGAAAGCCGCGGCGCCGGCAGGGCCGCCGGGGCCGGAAGGGCGCTGAAACGCGGGCCGGTCAGCCAGCGGGCCAAGGGGCCAGGGGCAAGGTTATTCATGATCATTCCCGACATGGTGAGGCATTTGCTGTTCCGCAACGGCGCCCCCATTGCCCATCATGCCCATCTTGGCAAGAGCGCGGCCCGTAGGGTAAGCGGTTCCTATTAACAAGCTTTTCGCGCTAAGAAGCCTTTTATGAAACCACTTGCCACCCGCATTCTCGGCCCTGCCGCGCTTGTCCTGCTGCTTTTGGCAGGCTGCGCCACGCGGCCGCCTGCCGATGACCCGGAAGCATTGCAGGAGTTCCGGGAGAATAACGACCCCTTTGAACCGGCCAACCGCTTCATGTTCGAAGTGAATGAAGTGATAGACAAGGCCGTATTGCAGCCCATCGCTGAAGCCTACCGGGATTTGCTGCCGAAACCCGTGCGTTCCGGGATTCGTAACGTGCTCGGCAACCTCCGCACGCCAACCATCCTGACCGGCGACTTGCTGCAAGGTAATCTGACCCGCGCACGCGAAACACTTGGCCGCTTCATCGTGAATTCCACCATTGGGATTGGCGGCATTGTGGATGTTGGGCGACGCTACGACGTGCATGGCCATTCCGAGGATATGGGCCAGACTCTGGCGGTTTGGGGTGTGGGCGAAGGCTTTTTTATGTTTGTCCCGTTACTCGGCCCGACCACGGCGCGCGATTTGGTGGGCTTTGGGATAGATATCTATACCAATCCCCAATCCCTGATAGGCCAAGGGCAGATCCTCGATGTGTGGAATTACACGCGCCTTGGCATGACCGTGGTTGATACGCGGGAAGCCTTGCTGGAACCCTTTGATATGGTGCGCAAGACCTCTCTCGATCCCTATGCGACGCTCCGGTCCGCCTATCGCCAGCGCCGTGCCTTTGAAATTGAGAATAGGGAGGGCCCCGGCGGCGCTGTGGCGCCCGCGGGTGGCGTTGGCTTTGGCCAAGGCGTCATGGAGCCGAAATAATGTCGCGCGTCTTGATTTCCCGCCGCTTTCTGCTTGCCGGTTTCGCTGGCCTAGCAAGCTTGCCAGTACGCGCGCAGCAAATGGATATCACCCGCGCCACCGCCTTTGTGGATAGGGCTGGTCAAGACTTGGTGAATGCCATCAATGACCCGCGCCTGAACCAGACCCAAAGGCGCGACAAGGTGGGTGGCATTCTTCGCTCCGCAATTGATATCGAAGGCACCGGTCGCTTCATCCTGGGCCGCTATGTGCGCCAGGCATCGCCCGCCGAATTGCAGGATTACCTCAAGCTTTTCGATGAGATCATTATCCGCAACCTCTCCGCCCGCTTCGGGGAGTATCGCGGCGTGAAATTCTCGCTCGGCCGTTCCCAGCAGCGCACCGAAGAAGACGCCTTGGTCAGCACATTGATCGAGCGGCCCAATAACCCCTCCTTCACACTGGATTGGCGTGTCGCTGACATCAACGGCCAGCCCAAAGTGGTGGATGTGATAGCGGAAGGCACGTCTCTCCGCCTGACAACGCGGAGCGAATATGCCGCGGTCATTCAGCGCAATAGCGGGCGCGTGGCGTCCTTGCTGGAAGCCATGCGCGGTCAGATCGCCCAATTGGCGGCGCGCGAAGGCGGCTAATCAAGCGGCTTTCAGGCTTTCGTAAACCACCATCGCATGCCCCTTATGGGTAAAGCCGCCTGCCGGGCGCATGCCGATATCTTCCATCACCTGCCGTGACGCTTCATTCGCCTCGCGCGCTACGGCAATGATGCGCAGAAGCCCGGCCGCATGGCCAAAATCAAGCGCGGCGCGCGCCGCTTCCCGCGCATAGCCCTTGCCGCGACATTCCGGCCAAAGCGCATAGCGGAGCGCGACGCCACGCCCATCGGGGCGTTCCATCAACCCGCAAATGCCAAGAAACTCACCGCTACCCCGCACAAAGACAGACCAGGTGCCATAGCCACGCACCTCCCAGAAATCTACGTCATCTTCCAATTCTTCCCGCGTGCGTTCAGCGCTGCGGGTGCCATGCAGCATGAAGCCAAAGACGCGTTCATCCGCCTTCAGGCGGATCAGATCAGGCAATTGCTCCGGCGCGGGCGGCAATAGTGAAAGCCGCGCGGTGGTAATCCCGCGCGGTGTATAAAGGGCGCCAAGCGTTTCGCTCACCGCTGCAAGGGCCGGTATTTGATGCGGTGCGGTTCCGTCGCATCCGCACCAAGGCGCCGGCGCTTGTCTTCCTCATATGACTGGAAATTGCCTTCGAACCATTCCACATGGCTATCGCCTTCAAAGGCCAGGATATGTGTGGCAAGCCGGTCCAGGAAGAAGCGGTCGTGGCTGATGATCACAGCGCAACCAGCGAAATCCATCAGCGCTTCTTCAAGCGAACGCAGCGTATCCACATCCAAATCATTGGTCGGTTCGTCAAGCAGAATAACGTTATGCTCGCGCTTCAGCATCTTCGCCAAATGCACGCGGTTGCGTTCACCACCGGAAAGCACGCCAACGCGCTTTTGCTGATCGCCACCCTTGAAATTGAAGGCGGCGACATAGGCGCGGGATGGCACGCTCCGCTTGCCAATCGTGATCATATCCATCCCATCCGAGATTTCTTCCCAGACGCTGCGCGTATCATTCAAGCTATCGCGGCTTTGATCCACATAGCCAAGCTGCACGCTATCACCCACCACCAGGCTGCCTGCGTCAGGTGTTTCGCCGCCGGTGATCATTTTGAACAGCGTGGATTTACCCGCGCCATTGGGGCCGATCACGCCCACAATGCCACCTGGCGGCAGCTTGAAGGAAAGATTGTCAATCAACAGCCGATCGCCAAAACCCTTGGACAAATTCTCGGCCACAATGACGGTATTGCCCAAGCGCGGCGCTGGCGGGATGGAGATTTCGGTCGGGTCCGGCGCCTTATCCTGGCTGCGGCGCAGCAAATCCTCATAGGCTGCGATACGCGCCTTGGATTTCGCCTGCCGTGCCGCGGGTGAACGCCCAATCCATTCCTGTTCTTCGGCCAATTGCCGCTGACGCGCGGTTTCTTCGCGTTCTTCCTGCGAAAGGCGCTTGCGCTTGGCTTCCAGATAGGCCGAGTAGTTCCCCTCATAAGGAATGCCCCGGCCGCGATCCACTTCCAGAATCCAGTTCGTGACATTGTCCAGGAAGTAGCGGTCATGGGTCACGATCAGCACCGCGCCCTGATATTCGCGCAGCGTCTTTTCCAGCCAAGCGACGCTTTCCGCATCCAAATGGTTGGTCGGTTCGTCAAGCAACAGCAGATCAGGCTTTTCAAGCAACAAGCGGCAAAGCGCGACCCGGCGCCGCTCACCACCTGAAAGATTCGTGACAGCCAAATCGGCCGGCGGGCAACGCAAAGCATCCAGCGCAATATCCACCTGCCGGTCCACTTCCCAGCCATTCACCGCGTCAATCTGTTCCTGCAATTCCGCTTGTTCGGCGAGCAGGTTGTTCATCTCCTCCTCGCTCATTTCCTCGGCGAATTTTTCGGAGATTTCGTTGAAGCGGACGAGGTTGGCGGAAAGCTCAGCAAAGGCGGCGCGCACATTCTCACCTACCGTCAGATTGGGATCGAGTTGCGGTTCCTGCGGCAGATAGCCAACCTTGGCACCTTCCGCCGACCAGGCCTCTCCGCCGAACTCCTTATCCTGCCCGGACATGATGCGCATGAGCGTGGATTTACCCGCGCCATTCGGGCCCAGTACGCCGATCTTGGCGGTGGGCAGGAAAGATAGGGTGATGCCCTTGAAGACCTCTCGCCCGCCCGGATAGGACTTGGTGAGGTTCTTCATGACATAGACGTATTGATAGGCGGCCATGGGGCGGGGGACCTGATGCGGTTAGGGGGTTTCGAAGGGCGCTCATAGAACAGTTTGCGCCCAGGTGAAATCGGGGCGCGCCAGTAAGCCTGGGGCGGCTATTCCGGTTCGGCGATCCGGTTGAGACTACCCCGCAGCCGATCCAATAGGCGAAAAAGCTGCACAGCTTCCTCGGTGGAGAATTCCTCAAGGGCCGCCTGGTAATAGGCGCGAATGGCTGGCCCCATCGCGCCCCATTGGCGCGCCCCTTCTTCCGTGAGCCGCACATGCCGAAGCCGCCCATCGCCCCCGGCGCGGAGCCTTTCGACCAAGCCCGCCGCCACCAGCCTATCTATCACTGCGGTCAGGTTTTGCCGGCTGACCATCAGAAAGGCGATCAATTCCTTGACCGTCAGCCCGGAGTCTCGGCTGCCAGGGCGCGCCAGCGCCCCCATCACCGCCCATTGCTGGGTGGTGGCGCCAAAACCCGCCACCGCCCGCGTGCCGGTTTTGTGCAGCAAGTTAGAAGCTTGATAAAGCCTAAGAAACAGTCGGTTTGCCACATCAAATCGCGCTGCGTCATCCTCGCGCGCGGCTGGGCTTTCGGGGGTGGCGACGGATAATTGCATCAATAGCTTGCCATATTAGATTTAATATATCATAGTATTGCTATTCTGGTCCTGCCAGTCAAATCTCACTTGAACGAAACCAGGGGGAAACATGCGCGGCCTTCAGAACAAGACAGTCATCGTCACCGGTGGCGGCGGCGGTATTGGCGGGGCCACTTGCCGGCGCTTCGGGGAAGCGGGCAGCCGCGTGGCCGTGTTTGATATCAATGCCGAAAGCGCCGAGCAGACCGCAGCCGAAATCACCAAGGCCGGCGGCGTTGCTCGGGCGTTTCGCTGTGACATCACCGATCATGAGGGCGTGAAGGCTGCCGTCGCGGCGGCGGAAGCCGCACTCGGCCCCATCAGCATTCTGGTGAATAATGCGGGCTGGGATATCTTCCGCCTGTTCAAGGACACAACGCCCGCCGATTGGCAGAAGCTGATCGCCATCAACCTGACAGGCGCACTCAATATGCATCACGCGGTGCTGCCCGGCATGCTGGAACGCCGCCATGGGCGGATTGTGAATATCGCCTCAGACGCAGCGCGCGTTGGGTCTTCCGGTGAAGCGGTTTATGCGGCTTGCAAGGCGGGGCTGGTTGGGTTTTCCAAAACCATCGCGCGTGAACATGCGCGCCATGGCATTAGCGTGAATGTGGTCTGCCCGGGTGCCACCAACACCGCGCTTTTCGATGACTACAAGAAGGGCGCCGGCAATCCGGAAAAGCTGGAAGAAGCCTTCCGCCGCGCCACACCCATGGGCCGCATCGGCGAACCAGAGGACCTGCCTGGCGCCATTCTGTTTTTCGCCAGTGATGATGCCGCCTATGTCACCGGCCAGGTGCTGAGTGTCTCTGGCGGCCTGACCATGGCGGGCTGAGGGAAAGCACCATGACCTATCAGGATATTTTGTTTGAAGCGCAGGATGGTGTGGCCACCATCACCATCAATCGCCCGCAGGTGATGAATGCCTTTCGTGGCCAAACCTGCGAAGAATTGATCCATGCATTCAATCGCGCCGGCTGGGACAAATCCATTGGCGTGATTGTGCTGACTGGCGCGGGCGATCGCGCCTTTTGCACTGGCGGCGATCAAAGCCCCCAAAGCGCGTTGCTATCCGCCGGCGCTTCCTCACGCCGCTCTGTCATGCCGTAATCGCGCAGCACGGCCGCCACGCGCAGCCGGTAGCCAGCAAAAATACCATCCCGCCCCGCCACCTGAGACGCGCGATGCCCCGCATGGCAGCGCCAGCGCGTGACGGCACCCTCATCCTCCCACAGCGAAAGGCTGAGCAGCTTGGTGGGATTGGTCAGGCTGCGGAAACGCTCCACCGAAACAAATCCAGGCATGCGCTGCAATTCCTCCCTTAGCGTCGCGGCATGGTCAAGGTACTCATCCAGCCGGCCTTCTGCCGGTTCAACTTCAAAAATAATGGCGATCATGGGATTGGCCTGGGGTGGGTGATGGGTCTCGGATCATGCTAAACAAAACGCTTGGTCCTGAACATTCTTCGAAGGTTGCGCCATGAACCAGCCGGCTCCGCTTGCCTATAGTGATGCGAAAATCCGCTCCATCCTGCAGTGGGTGAAGACAATCGCGCTGGTTGGTGCTTCTTCCAACTGGAACCGGCCCAGCTATTTCGTCATGAAATACCTGCAATCCAAGGGCTATCGCGTCATTCCCGTGAACCCCGGCACGGCAGGGCAAACGCTGTTGGGTGAGGCGATTTACGCCAAGCTTAGTGATATCCCGGACCAGGTGGATATGGTGGATGTATTCCGCGCCGCGGATGCGCTGCCTGCTATTGCCGATGAAGCGATTGCGATTAGCGCCAAGGTGCTATGGGCGCAGCTTGGCGTGCGCCATGATGGCGCGGCGGCCAAGGCGGAAGCGGCAGGGCTTGAAGTGATCATGGATCGCTGCCCAAAGATTGAATTCAGCCGCTTCGGTGGCGAATTATCCTGGAGTGGTGTGAATTCCGGCCTGATCCGCAATCGCGCGCCGGAACCGCCCGCCGATCGCAGGCGCAAGAATCGCCCGCTGCCGCCGCGCAATCTGGATTATGGTTTTGCCACGCGCAGCATCCATGCCGGCGCGGCGCCTGACCCCACCACCGGCGCGCGCGGCACGCCGATTTATCAAACAACGAGCTTCGTGTTTGATGATGTGGATCACGCGGCTTCCCTGTTCAACCTGCATAATTTCGGCCATGTCTATACGCGGCTTTCCAACCCGACCGTCGCGGTTTTGGAAGAACGTGTCGCAAGCCTTGAAGGTGGGCGCGCCGCTGTTGCCACCGCTTCCGGCCATGCGGCGCAATTCGTCACCTTCTTCACGCTTCTGGAACCTGGCGATGAATTCCTGGCCAGCCGCAATCTTTACGGCGGATCGCTTACGCAATTCGCGCTCAGCTTCAAGAAACTTGGCTGGACCAGCCATTTCGTGGACCCGACCGATCCAGAAAATTTCCGCCGTGCGCTCACGCCGAAATGCAAGGCGATTTTTGTCGAAAGCCTCGCCAATCCCGGCGGCATTGTCGTGGATTTGCGCGCCATTGCCGATATCGCACATGAAGCGGGCATTCCGCTGATTGTGGATAACACGCTTGCCTCACCCTATTTGTGCCGGCCTTTCGAACATGGCGCGGATATCATCACCCATTCGCTGACAAAGTTTCTCGGCGGGCATGGCAATTCGCTCGGCGGCATGATCGTTGAATCGGGTAAGTTCAATTACGCCAATGGAAAGTTCCCGAGTATGGCGGACCCTGAACCCGCTTATCACGGGCTGAAGTTTTACGAGAATTTCGGCGATTTTGCCTTCACGACCAAGGCGCGCGCGGTCGCGCTGCGTGATTTCGGCCCCACGCTTTCACCCATGAATGCCTGGCTGACCATCACCGGGATTGAGACACTGCATGTGCGCATGGAACGCCATGTTGCCAATGCGCAGAAGGTGGCGGAATTCTTGGCTGGGCATGCGAAAGTTGCTTGGGTGTCCTATGCCGGCTTGCCGGACAGCCCCTTCCATGCACTCGCCAAACGCTATTTGCCGAAAGGGCCGGGTTCGGTTTTCACCTTTGGCGTGAAAGGCGGTTTTGAGGCAGGCATTCGCTTGGTCGAGAATGTGCAGCTGTTTTCGCATCTGGCCAATGTTGGCGATACGCGCAGCCTTATCCTGCACCCGGCATCCACCACCCATCGGCAATTGACCGAAGAACAGCGCCTGGCCGCTGGCGCAGGGCCGGATGTGGTGCGGCTTTCTATTGGGCTTGAGGATGCGGCGGATTTGATCCGTGACCTGGATATGGCGCTTGGGGGATAAGGGGAGCGTGGTGCCGGGTGAGGGATTTGAACCCCCGACCTTCTGATTACAAATAAGAAGTCACTACTCGCCACCTGTCGCCAAACATCGCCAAAAACGCTTGATTTACAACGGGTCCACAAATAAGATGCTCCCATAAGCCGCCACGAATTGCCACCAAAAACCATTCTGCTGGGTCCGCTGGGGGTCCGCTGGGGGTCCGGCGATAAGAGGGTCCGGCATATTTTTGGAGATTGACCCATGCCCATGAAGCTAACGGAAGCCGCTATAGCCGCCCTGGAATGTCCGCCTGGCAGGCGTGACATGATGATGTTCGACACTGAGCAGAAAGGCTTGGGGGTCCGGGTCACGAAACAGGGCGGACGGGTTTTCATCCTGCAATGGATTGACGGTGCGACCCGCGATAAGCGGCGCGAAGTGCTGGGTGACTTCGGGAAGATAACTTTGAAGCAGGCCCGTCAAGCCGCCCAGGCCCGGCTGGGTGATGTTGCCAAAGGGATTGACCCCCGCGCGGCCAGGAAGGCCGAGCAAGCCGCCGTAAAGGCCGCAAAGGCCGAAGCCGCTTTCACCTTGGCAAGCCTGCTGGATGATTGGGGCAAGCTGCATCTGGCGCAACGCCGGGAACGCTATCGGGTTGAGGCTATTCGGTCCCTGAGTATCGCCTTCGACAAGGAACTAAAGCGGCCTGCATCGGCGCTGTCGCGCGCTAAGGTGCTGCAAGTGGTGGATGCCTATGACAAGGCCGGGAAACACGCCACCGCAAGGCTTGTGCGGGCCTATGGTCGGGCCTGTTTCGCCTGGGCGGTAAAACGGGGCAAGCTGGCTCCAAACCCCTTCCAAGGGCTTCCTGCTGGCGTGAAATCGCAGCCCAGGGAAAGGCTTTTGGCTGATGATGAAATCGGCGCGATCTGGAACGCGGCATGTGCAATGGCCGAACCCTATGGGCCTTTCATCCGGCTATTGATGCTCACCTTGATGCGGCGGGAAGAAGTGGCAGCCATGAAATGGAGCGAAATCTCGCCTGATTTAACCGCCTGGGCCTGCCCTGGGTCACGCATGAAGAAAGGTGCCGCGCATATCGTGGCGCTGTCTGATGCGGCGCGGGAAGCCTTGGGAGCGGTGACACGCATAGACGGGCAAGACTTGGTTTTCAGCACAACCGGCGAAACGCCAATTTCAGGCTTCAGCAAAGTGAAGGCACGGCTAGACAAGGCTTCAAAGGTGACTGGCTGGGTGCTGCATGATTTCAGGCGCGCGGG
The DNA here is from genome assembly GCA_020249285.1 of Roseomonas sp. Classification (GTDB taxonomy): domain Bacteria; phylum Pseudomonadota; class Alphaproteobacteria; order Acetobacterales; family Acetobacteraceae; genus Neoroseomonas. The sequence goes on from JADCFX010000069.1 coordinate 30,147, forward strand.
TGTTTCGCATCTGGCGCGGCTGGGTCATAGCGCTGTCTTGGCTGATGCGCTGTTGGCGCATAAGGGCCAAGCGCTTTCAGATGTTGCGCGCGTGTATCAGGTGCATGACTTCGCAGACGAACGCAAAGCCGCGCTGCAAGCCTGGGCTGCCCATGTGCTGCGCTGCGCTTCACCTGAGCCGGAAGGCGACAAGGTGACCAGCCTTGCCGAACATCGCGCAAAGCTGGCTGGATGATTCTCTAGGGCCTGCCAATAGTGACAATAGCGCCAATAGCCGCCTGATGTTGGATGCGCGGCGGCTGTCGGTGCGTAAAATGCCAATCTGGCGCTTTAATGATACCACAAGCCGCCGA
>JADCFX010000007.1 GCA_020249285.1 Roseomonas sp.
AGACGAAGACGATGAAACTTTCAGACACGCAGCGGATTGTATTGAGCCATGGCGCGCAGCACCCGCAATTGCTGGCGATTGCGCCGAAGCATTTGCCCGTGGCTGCCTGCCGCGCGGTGGTGAACAGCCTGATCAAAAGCCGCCTGCTGATTGAGGTGGCTGCACCGCGCGATCAATTGGCGATGGTGTGGCGCAAGGATGCGGATGGCACGCCGATCCTGATCCAGGTGACGGATGAGGGGCTGCGCGCGATTGGCATTGACCCGAATGAGGGCCGCGCGGCGCCAGACACGGCGCCACAGGGCGGGGAGAGTGAAACGCTGCAGGCTGAGGAGCAGCCTTCCACTGAGCCCGCACAGGCCGCGCCAGAGGCGCCCAACATGGGAAGCGTGAACCTCCGGGAAGCTGCCGAGCGCTTGCTGGCAGCCTGGGAGGAAACGCCGCCGCCCAATGCCTCGCAGGACCCGATCACGCGCGCGATGGACATGCTGCGCAGCGCGCTCTCACGCCGCGCCACACGCGCCACGGGCGCGCCACGCAAGCCGCGCGAGGGCACCAAGCAGGAAGTGGTGCTGGCGATGCTCCGCCGCCCAGAGGGCGCGACGGTGGCGCAAATCGCCGAGGCCACCGGCTGGGCACAACACACGGTGCGTGGGTTCTTTGCTGGGCTGAAGAAGCGCCAGGGGATCACGGTGGAAATCGCCGAGCGCATTCGCCAAGTGGGGCCAAACAAGCAGGGCGCCAAAGGGTCCTACACTGTCTACCGCTTATGCGGAGCTCCGCATAACCGGTAATATGCGGAGTGAAAGATTATGCGGAGTGCAGGCGACGGCCCCATGGCCGTCGCTGCGTTTGGGTAGTCTGTGACTCCACATAATTTTTGGCTACCCCGATCCTTCCTCAGTGCCCGCAGGGCATCAGAAAGGGAGGATTGACGTGTCACACCCTTCAAGCCACCAGGGATGTGCGCAAGGTTTCGCTTTGGCTCGGCCATGCCAGCATCCAGAGCACCAAAATCTACTTTCGAGCCGATCCGACAGAGAAGCTTGACGCACTTGCCAAGATGGCGCCCCCGACGCTGCAACGCGGTCGCTTCAAGGCGCCTGATAAGCTTCTGGCCATGTTGCAGGACGCCAGCCACCGTAAAAATTATGTGGAGTGATTCTCAGGCAAACGCAGCGACGGCCATGGGGCCGTCGTCTGCACTCCGCATAATCTTTCACTCCGCATATTACCGCGTCGCTGAATGAAGCTGCGCAGCCACAGCGGCATGAATGATTGCCAAGCCCAGGGATCATCGCGATCCCTGGCGCTTTATTGCCTTGGCTCGCGCGAAACACAGCGCGAAGCGTCCGTCACGCAAAGGGCATACCGCCCCGCAGGACGGACAAAGACCATGCAGCAACTGGACACCATCTCGAAACTCAAGGGCCTCGCCGACCATGCCCGGCTCAGCCACGCGCATTGGCTGCGCGAGGCTCGCAAGGGTGGCATTGGCAAATACGGCCCAGCCTATTGCATCGAGGGCGCGGGCGTGTGGCGCCGGAGGCTCGGCGAATTGCTGATGCAGATCCGCAAGGCGGAGCCGGCGCAATGAGCGCCGGCACAGAGCAGCGCTGGATCGTGCTTGGCGACGATGGGCGACATGTCTCCCTCGGACGTACTGAGCCGAGCGAGGCGCAAGTGAAGGCCGCCAGCGACGCCCTTGCCGCGCAGGGGCTTTCCGGGTGGCTGGCACGCATGCAGGGCGACTACTACAGCCGGAGGAAAGTGACGCTAGAACCCCTCCAGCGCATCGGTGCTGCGCAGGAGCCCGACTGGCAAGCCGCCCTTTCCGCATTCGACGCAGCGCGCCAGCGCGCCACACACTGACACCCTGAACCCTCACCAACGCGCGGCGGGAGGTCGCCGCCATGGCTGAACTGACACCCTCCACGCGTGAAGCCGCGCGACGCCTTGGCGTCAGCGATACCACCATGCACAAGGCCGAACGCACGGGGCGCATCGCGCGCGAACCGGATGGCCAGTGGGACATCGCCAAGACACGCGCTCGGCTGCTGGACACCGCAGACCCGCAGCGGTCCTCGCTCAACGGCAGCACTAATGCCGAGGGCACACCCTTCGCTCGCCTGAAGGTTGCGCAACTCGCCCTGAAAGTCGAAGCCCAGCGCCTGGCGCTCGATGAAAGCAAAGGCCGGCTACTCGACGTCGCGACGGCCAATGCGACGATTGATGAAATCGCCAGCACCATGCGCGACGCGCTGCTGAACTGGCCCGCACGTGTCGCGGGCGTCATTGCCGCCGAACTGAATGTCGAGCCCCATCTGCTGCAAACCATCCTGCAGCAGCACATCAATGAGCTTCTGACGGAGGCTTCCGATCGCTTTGACCCTCCCGGCATCGGCGGCGAGCGAGAGCCGCACGCGTAAGCATTTTTTTTCACTCCAGAAATAGCTTGCCCTCAGTGAGCAGAATAGGGGATGCTCAGCGCCTCGTGGTATTCAAGCTTTTGGGGTAGCTGATGTTCATTCGCCTCCTTGCAGTGCTGCTGTTTCTGTCTGTTGGCCAAAACGTAAGTGCACAGGTTATCGAGGAACAGTTCAACCTTCCCGTAGCCATCCGTCACTCCAGTATGGGTGAGGTCCGTCAGGAAGTGGTTGTCACGGTATTCAGGGATTCCCGTAGGCCACGCTCGCCATACCTAGTGCTCGGGCATGGAAGGGCGCCCAAGCCTGAGGATCGTGCCGGACTTGGTAGAGCGCGCTACACAGCGAATAGTCAGTATTTCGTCTCGCTTGGCTTTACGGTTTTTGTACCAACCCGCATTGGATATGGGGTCACCGGTGGCCCCGACCTTGAAGATACGGGGCCGTGCAACTTTAAGAGTTACCCGCCGGGTTATGATGCTGCCGCGCAGCTAACTACCCAGGTCATCGCCCATGCGCGGCGCCTACCCTATGTGGACCCTGGGCGCGGCCTTGTTGTTGGGCAATCCTTTGGTGGCGCCACCGCCATTACCATGGCGACCCGACCAACCGAAGGGCTTGTGGCCACAGTGAATTTCGCGGGCGGCGGGGGTGGACGGCCGACAACCCATCCTGCTCAACCCTGCCGCCCAGATATGCTGCGTGCGATGTTTGCCGATTATGGGCGCAGCGCCCGTGTCCCAACGCTGTGGCTTTACTCCGAAAATGATCGCTACTTCGGATCATCGCAACCAAGGGCGTGGTTCGATGCATTTGTCGCTGCTGGCGGGCGCGGGAGTTTTGTTCAGCTGCCCGCCAATGGTGATGATGGCCACTCAAGCTTTACGCGCAATCCTGCTGCCTGGCGCCCGCATTTTGAGGCTTTCCTGCAAGAGGTCGGCTTCCGCAATAATCGGTAATGCGCGGCAGGAATGGTTGAGATTGCTTCTAACGGAGGCTTCAGATCGCTTCGACCCTCCCGGCATCGGCGGCGAATGAAGGCCGCACGCCTGAACATGTGCGCCGCCGTGCCGGGGCCATGCTACGCCCGCCACCGCAACTCACGGTATCCGAATGGCCGGAACAGCACCGCATTCTGGGCGGCCGCGCGTCATCCGAACCTGGCCCCTGGCGCACAGGCCGCACGCCCTATCTCCGCGATGTGATGGATGCGCTGTCCGCCGTGCATCCGGCGCGGCGGATAGTGTTCATGAAGGGCGCGCGGCCGCGCACTAAAGCGGGGGCACTCCACTTCAATCGAGCTTAAACACCAGAGAGTACGCCTTGCCCTCCAGCCGCTTGGCTGTGGCCCATCATCCAGGCTCGTCGTCTTGATCGCTTACCAAAGCGCGACGGTTCGACGCGATCAGCATCCGATCGCGAGCTTTTTCGACCTGAATTTGGTGGCGCCGGCACGCGCGCCCTTGCCGATTGGTCGTCTCTGTGGTCGCGTAGGAGATCACTGCTTCTCGGAGACCAGCATGCGCCTCGCCTACCTTGCTGCAGCCATAGCCGTCTTGACCCTCTCGGCCCTCCGGGCGGAGGCGCAGACCGCGCCGCAACGCACGGTCCGTATCGTCGTCCCCTTCGCTGCCGGCGGCTCGGCCGATGTCCTCGCGCGTGTGACAGCGCAGGCGCTCGCCACGCGCTGGGGACAGCAGGTGGTGATCGACAACCGCCTGGGGGCGGGCGGGCATATCGGCGCCGAGCATGTGGCGCGCAGCCCGGGCGATGGGCAGACGCTGCTGCTGGGCAGCATCGGCATCCACGCGGCCTATAGCGTCTATCGCAACCTGCCCTATGCGCCGGCGACGGATCTGACGCCTGTCACGATCCTGGCCGAATTCCCCAACGTCATCATCGCGCACCCGGCCGTGCCGGTGCAGAATCTGCGCGATCTCGTGGCCCTGGCGCGCGCGCGGCCGGGCGAGTTGACCTTCGGCTCGGCAGGGAACGCCACTTCCACCCACATGGCGGGTGAGTTGTTCATGCTCGTCACGGGCCTGCGAATGACGCATGTGCCCTATCGCGGATCCTCCCAGGCGCTGAATGACCTGATGGCCGGCAATATCCAGCTGATGTTCGAAAACCTGCCCACCGTGCCGCCTGTCGCCAGCGCAGGCCATGTGCGCGCTTTGGCCGTGACCAGCGCCGCACGCTCACCCGCGCTGCCCGATGTGCCCACCGCAGCCGAAGCCGGGGTGGAGGGCTATGTCGCCACAGCCTGGTTCACCATCGCCGCCCCCGCCTCCACGCCGCAACCTTTGCTGGAACGGCTGAACGCGGATCTGCGCGCCGTGCTCGCCGAGCCCGCCCTGCGCGAACGCTTCACTACCATGGGCGCCACCCCCATTGGCGGTCCGCTTGATGAAAGCCGCGCCTTCCTGGCGTCTGAGACCGTGAAATGGTCACGCGTCGTTCAAGCCGCAGGAATTCGACTCGATTGATGTTTGACCCCGTTCGGTTGGAGCTGCTCTGGACGCGGCTCGTCTCCATCGTGGATGAAGCCGCCGCCGCGCTGCTTCGTTCCTCCTTCTCCACCGTGGTGCGTGAAAGTCATGATTTCGGCTGCGTGCTGACCGACGCCGAAGGGCGCTCGGTCGTGCAGGCGACGGACAGCGTGCCGAGCTTTCTTTGCACCCTGCCCAACACGATCAAGCATTTCCTGCGCGAGTATCCGGCGGAGACCCTTTCACCCGGTGATGTGCTGATCACCAACGACATCTGGATGGGCACCGGCCATCTGCCGGATATCACCGTAGCCAAACCGATTTTCTTGGATGGGCGGCTGGTGGCCTTCGCCGGTTCCGTGGCGCACTCGCCCGATATCGGCGGCCGCATCCGCTCGGCCGAAGCGCGGGATGTCTTCGAGGAAGGCCTGCAAATCCCGCCGATGAAGGCCGTGGTGGCCGGCGTGCCGGATGCCACGCTGATGCGCATGCTCCGCCGCAACACCCGCGTGCCGGATCAGGTGCTGGGCGACCTGCACGCGCAATTTGCCGCGCTTGAGCTGATGGAGCGCCGTATCCTGGCCCTGCTGCCGGATCAGGGCCTGCCGGACCTCTCGGCGCTGGCGGCGGAAATCCAGTCGCGCTCGGAGCGGGCGATGCGCGCTTCCATCGCTGCCGCGCCTGACGGTATCTACCGCGCCGAAGTCCTGACCGATGGGCTGGAGCAGCCCTTGCGCCTCTGCCTCGCGCTCACGGTGCAGGGCGATGCGATCACCTGCGACTATGCGGGCTCCGACCCGCAGGTGGCCCGCGCCATCAATGTCTGCCTTGCCTATACCTTCGCCTATACGGCCTTCGCGGTGAAGGCGGTGCTCTGCCCCGGCGTGCCAAACAACGAAGGAAGCTTCGTGCCGCTGACCGTCACGGCGCCCGAGGGCTGCATCCTAAATTCCCGCCACCCGGCGGCGGGCGGTGCGCGGGCGCTGACCGGTCATTTCCTGCCCGCCCTCGTCATGTCGGCCCTGGCCGAGGCGCTGCCAGAGCGCGTGGTGGCGGGCGTGGGTTCGCCGCTCTGGTGCCTCGGCTTCTCGGGCTTTCGCGAGGATGGCACGCCCATTGCCAATGCGCTCTTCCTCAATGGCGGCTATGGCGCCCACGCCCAGGGTGATGGCGCGAATGTGTTGAGCTGGCCCTCCAATGTCTCCTCAGCCTCGGTCGAGACCATCGAGCAATCGGCCCCCTGGCGGGTGCGCTTCCGGCGCTTGCGAAGCGGCACGGGCGGCGCGGGCCGGCATCGCGGCGGCACCGGGCAGGAAACGCTCTATGAAAGCCGCTCCTCCCAGCCCATAGCCGTGACCTTCCTGGCCGAGCGCACTCAACCCGGCTCTGCCGCCCCGGGCTTTGCGGGCGGCTCCCCGGGCGCGCCGGGTGCGGTGCTGATTGATGGCGCGGCGGTGGACCCTAAGCGGCAGCATGTCGTCATGCCTGGCGGCACGGTGGAGATGCGCACACCGGGTGGCGGTGGTCATGGGCTGGTGACAGCGCGACTGCCCGAACTCCTGATCGCGGACCGCGAGGATGGCATCGCATGACCCAGTATGCGCTGGCCATCGACATCGGCGGCACATTCACCGACATCGTCCTGCATGGGCCCGAAAGCGGGCGCTTCTTCGCGCACAAGGAACTCACCACCCCGGCCGAGCCGGCGCGGGGCGTGCTCTCGGGCATTCGTCACCTGCTGGTGCGTGAGGGCGTGGCGCCGACCGATATCACCCGCGTGGTGCATGCCACCACCCTGCTGACCAATGCGCTGATCGAGCGGCGCGGCGCCCCCACCGGACTGCTGACAACCGAGGGCTTCCGCGACATTCTCGAAATCGGGCACGAGCGGAAATACGAGATCTATGATCTCTTCATTGCGCTGCCCAAGCCCCTGGTCCGCCGCGCGCTGCGGCTGGAAGCGCGCGAGCGCCTGGCACCCGATGGCCGTGTGGAAACGCCGCTGGACCCTGCCTCCGTGCTGGCGGCGGCCGATCAGCTTGTGGCGGCGGGCGTCACCTCGCTGGCCATCGGCTTCCTGCATGCCTATGCCAATCCGGTGCACGAACAACAGGCCGCGGCGCTGATCTCGGCCCGCCATCCGGGGCTGCATCTCTCGCTCTCCAGCGAGGTGTCGCCGCAAATTCGCGAATATGAGCGGCTCTCCACCACCGTCGCCAATGCCTATGTGAAACCCCTGGCGGTGAGCTATCTTGATGCGCTGGCGCGGGAGATCGCGGCGCTGGGCGTCACCGCGCCTTTGTTCCTGATGCTCTCCAATGGCGGGCTGACGCATGTGGAGGAAGCCAAGCGCGTTCCCGTTCGCCTGCTGGAATCAGGCCCGGCGGCGGGCGCGCTGGCGGCTGCGGTGTTTGGCGGGCGCAGCGGCGCGCGGGACCTGCTGGCCTTCGACATGGGCGGCACCACGGCCAAGCTCGCAGTGGTGCGCGATGGCGTGCCGCGCGTGGCGCATCGCTTCGAGGCCGCGCGGGAGCGGCGTTTCACCCCAGGCAGCGGCCTGCCGCTGAGCATTTCGGCAGTGGAACTCATCGAGATCGGCGCAGGGGGTGGCAGTATCGCCGCCCTTGACCCGCTGGGGCTGCTGAAGGTCGGCCCGCGCAGCGCCGGCTCCGACCCAGGGCCAGCCTGCTATGGGCGCGGCGGCGCTGAACCCACCGTGACCGACGCCAATCTGGCGCTGGGCTATCTTCAGGCCGAAGGCTTTGCGGGCGGCACCATGCGGCTTGATGAAGCGGCCTCTGGCCGCGCGCTGGATGCGTTGGGGATCGCCGCCGGCATGGCGCCGGGGGCCACGGCCTCGGGCGTGCACGCCGTGGTGAATGAGGCGATGGCGGCGGCCGCGCGCGTGCATCTGGCCGAGCATGGTGGCGAGGGAGCGGAACCTGCGCTGCTCGTCACCGGCGGCGGCGGGCCGCTGCACGGGCCGGAGGTGGCGCGCCGCCTGGGCCTGCGCCAAGTGATCTGCCCGCCGGCCGCCGGCGTGGCCTCGGCGCTGGGCCTGCTGCTGGCCCCCGCGCGGGTGGATCGTGTGGCGACGCTGGCCACCAAGCTGGACACCTTGGCACCAGAAATGCTGGAGGCGCGCTTCGGCGCGCTGGAGGATGAGGCCCGCGCCATCATCGCCGCGACACTGGGCGCGGAAGCCGGCATCACCCTGGCGCGCACGGCCGATCTGCGCTTCGCCGGCCAGGGTCATGAACTCGCCACCGACCTGCCCGCCGGCCCCTATGGCGCGGGCAGCATCGCGGCCATCCGGGCGGAGTTCGAGGCGGCTTATCGTTCCGTCTTCGCCGGCGTGCCGCCGGTCGCCACAGTAGAGGTCGTGAATATCCGCGTCGCCGCCACCGCCGCGACGGGCGAGGGCCGCCTGGATCCCGAAATCCCCGCAACCGGGCTGACCGCGCCCCATGCGCATCGCGCCATGCGCTTCGGCGAGGCGATGCAGAGCGTGCCCGCCTTCCGCCGCGGCGATCTGGGCGCGGGCCAGCGCATTGCGGGCCCCGCCGTGGTGGAAGATGGCATGTCCACCCTGCTGCTGCCGCCCGGCGCCACCGCCCTGCTGGAGGCATGCGGGAACCTCGTCGTGGACCTCGGCGCATGAGCGAGGCGCGCGTGACGTTGGCCATCGTGAATGGCATCGCGCATCTCACCTTCGACCATCCGCGCCGGATGAACCCCATCACCGGCAGCATGTGGCAATCCCTTCCCGGCCTGCTGGATGCGGTGACCGCGCGGCCCGAGGCGGGGGCGGAACAGCGCGCGCCACGCTTCACGGAGGAATGACCATGCATCGCCGCCTCTTACTCGCAACACCCTTTCTGGCCACGCCTGCATGGGCGCAGTCCCGCGCGCCCATCCGCATCCTGGTCGGCTTCGCGCCGGGCGGGGCGGCCGATATCTCCGTGCGCATCGCGGCCGAGGCCGTTGCGCGGCGCGGCGGCCCGCAGATCATCCCCGAGACGCGCAGCGGCGCGGTGGGCTACCTCGCGATGCAGGCGGCGGCGCGCGCCGCGCCGGATGGCACCACGCTGGCCACCGCCATCATGGGCAATATGAGCGTGGCGCCCGCCGTGCCGGGCTCGCAAATCCCGCTGGATCTGGAGCGCGAATTGACGCCGGTCTGCAACCTGACGGGCACGCCCATGGCACTCATCGTGCCCGGCGGCGCGCCGGATCGCAGCGTAGCGGAACTCGTGGCCCGCGCCCGCGCCGCCCCAGGCACCTTCAGCTATGCCAGCACCGGCAATGGCTCCACCAACCAGCTCGCCGCCGAGTATTTCGCGGCGGAGGCCGGGCTGCGGCTGATCCATGTGGCTTATCGCGGCGGCGCCCCGGCTGTCGCGGATGTCGCGGCCGGGCGCATCAACCTGATGTTTGCCAATATCGCGGAAGTGGTGGAACTGATCCGTGGTGGGCAGGTGCGTGGCCTCGCTCTCGCCGCCGCCACGCCAACGCCGCTGGCGCCCGAGATGCCGCTGCTGACGCGCGACTTTCCGGCGCTCGACCTGAGCAACTGGTTCGGCTTAGTGGGCCCGGCGGGCATGCCCGCCGAACTTGTCACGCATATTGGCCGGATGTTCACCGAAGCCATGGCCGACCCAGCGACGCAACCGGCCCTCGCCGCGCGCGGCCTGCAACCCATCAACGAAGTGGGCGCCGATTTCGCCGCACGCATCCGGCGTGACCGCGAGCGCTGGGCCCGTGTCGCGCATGCAAGCGGCATCCGCGCGGATTGAGGTTTCATGGCACTTTCCCTCGGCATTGATATTGGTGGCACCTTCACCGACATCGTTCTGCATGACCCCGTGACGGGGCGTGCCACCATCTTCAAGGAAAGCACCACACCGGATGATCCGGCGCGCGGCGCGCTGATCGGCGCGCGGGAGGTGCTCAAGCGCGCCGGCCGCGCGGCGGGCGAGGTTGGGCGCGTGGTGCACGCCACCACGCTCTTCACCAATGCGCTGATCGAGCGCAAGGGCGCCCGCACCGGCCTGATCACCACCGCGGGCTTCCGCGACGTGCTGGAGATCGGGCGAGAGCGGAAATACGAGCTCTACGACATCTTCCTCACCATGCCGAAGCCGCTAGTGCCGCGCCCCTGGCGACGCGAGGCGCGCGAGCGCCTAGCCCCGGATGGGACAATCGAGGTCGCGCTCGAACTCGACGCCGCAATCGCGGAGGTCGCAGCGCTGGTGGCCGAGGGTGTAGAGAGCCTGGCCATCGTCTTCCTGCACGCCCATGTGAACCCCGCGCATGAACGCGCGCTGGGTGCGGCCGTGGCGCAGCGCTTCCCGGGCATTTCCATCTCGCTCTCCTCCGATATCGCGCCAGAAATCCGGGAGTATTCCCGCGCGAGCACCACCACCGCCAATGCCTATGTGCGCCCATTGGCCGAGCGCTACCTGGCGCGGATGGAGCAGGCGCTGCGCGAGGAAGGCATCCCGGGTGGGTTTTTCCTCATGCTCTCCAACGGCGGGTTGACCCATGTGGAGGAAGCGCGGCGCGCGCCCTTACAATTGCTGGAATCTGGCCCCGCCGCGGGCGCGCTGGCGGGCGCCTGGTTTGGCCGCCAAGCCGGGCTGGATCGAGTGCTGGCCTTTGACATGGGGGGCACCACGGCCAAGCTCGCGTTGGTGGATGATGGCGCGCCGCTGGTCGCCTGGGGGTTTGAGGCCGCGCGCGAAAAGCGCTTCCTGCGCGGCAGCGGACTTCCCATGCAGATCGCCACGGTGGAACTCATCGAGATCGGTGCGGGCGGCGGCAGCATCGCACGCGACAGCGGCCTGGGCACACTGGCCGTCGGGCCGGAGAGTGCCGGGGCGGCGCCCGGCCCCGCCTGCTATGGGCGTGGCGGGAGCGAACCCACCGTCACCGATGCGGATCTGGCGCTGGGCCATCTTGATGCCGGCTTCTTCCTGGGCGGCGAGATGCGGATTGATGCGGAACTCTCCCGCGCGGCCCTTGCAAGACTGGCTGCCCGGCTTGGGGTTGCGGCGGAGCGCGCAGCGGGCGGCGTGCATGATGTGGTGAATGAAAACATGGCCGGCGCAGCGCGCGTCGCCATCGCCGAACGCGGGCGCGTGCCGCAGGATTACGCGCTGCTCGCCACGGGCGGGGCCGGGCCGGTGCATGCCTGGTCGGTCGCGCAGCGCCTTGGGATTGGCCGCGTGGCCTGCCCGCCCGGCGCCGGCGCGGGCAGCACCTTCGGCATGCTCATGGCGCCCGCGCGGGTCGATCGCGTCGCGCATCACGCAGCCCCGCTGGCCCGTGCCTATACCGAAGAAATCCTGGCCATCCTGGCCACGCTCGAAGCCGAGGGCCGGGCTGTGCTGGCGGCAACCGGTGCCGAGATGGCCGCGCTGAGCGCCATTCGCCAGGCCGATATGCGCTATGTTGGCCAGGGCAGCGAACTCACCGTGCCGCTGCCAGAGGTTCTCACGCCCGAGGCACTGCGGACGCAATTCGAGGCCGCCTATCGGCGGCTTTTCGCGCGCACGCCACCCGGCGCGGCGATCGAGTTCGTGGCGCTGCGGCTTTCGCTCTCAGCGCCTATGCCCGGCGCCGGCGGGCGGCTCGATTTGCCTCGCCATGCGCGCGGGAACGCGCTGAAGGGCCATCGCCGCGTGGTGTTCGACGGCGTGGCGCGCGAGGCCGCGGTCTATGACCGCTATGCGCTGGAGCCGGGGGACAGTGTGAACGGCCCCGCCGTCTTCGAAGAAAATGAGAGCACCTTCGTCATCGGCCCCGGCGCCCGCGCGCGCGTCTTGCCAGATGGCACCATCCTCGCGGAGACCGACCCCGCATGAGCCGTATCTTCGACGCGATCGAACTGGAACTCCTTTGGCGGCGGCTGATCTCGCTGGTGGATGAGGCGGCGGCGGCCCTGGTCCGCACCAGTTTCTCCACCCTGGTGCGCGAGAGCTACGACTTCTCCTGCATCGTCACCGATGCGCGGGGCGAGAGCCTGGTGCAGGCGACGGAGAGCATCCCCTCCTTTATCGGCACGCTGCCGGCCACGGTGAAGCATTTCCTGCGCTTCTTCCCGGAGCACATGCTGGAGCCGGGTGATGTGCTGGTGACGAACGACCTCTGGATGGGCACGGGCCATCTGCCTGACATCACTGTGGCCAAGCCCATTTTCCTGGATGGCCGGCTGGTGGCCTTCAGCGCGTCGACCGCGCATGCGCCCGATATCGGCGGCAAGATCCGTAGCCCCGAACCGCGCGAAGTGTTTGAGGAAGGGCTGCAGATCCCGCCGTTGAAGCTGATGCGGCGCGGCGAGGCGGATGCGACATTAGTCGCGATCCTGCGGCAGAATGTCCGCACGCCCGACCAGACGTTGGGCGACCTCTGGGCGCAGGTCGTGGCGCTCGATGTGATGGAGGAGCGGCTTCTGCACCTCATGCGCGGCCACGGCCTGCATGACCTGACCGACCTGGCGCGCGAGATCCAGGGCCGCTGCGAGGCGGCGATGCGCTCAGCCATCCGCGCGCTGCCCGATGGTACCTATCACAGCGCGTTGCAGACCGATGGGATCCTGGACACGCCCATTACACTGCGCATGGCGCTGACCATTCGCGGTGACGAGATCACCATGGATTTCACCGGCACGGACGCGCAGGTGGACCGGGCGATCAACTGCGCCATGTGCTATACCTATGCCATGTGTATGTATGGCGTGAAAGTCTGCACAGAGCCGCATCTGCCGAATAACGAAGGCGCCTTCCGCGCAATCACCGTCACCGCGCCGCCGGGCTGCATCGTCAATCCGGTGTTTCCGGCGTCGGGCGGCTCACGCATGTTGATCGGGCATTACCTGCCCATGCTTGTTTTCGGCTGCTTGGGCCAAGTGGTACCGGAGCGCGTGATGGCCGCCTGCGGTTCGCCGATGTGGGGGATGAACCAGTCAGGCGTGCGGGCGGATGGCAAGCCCTATGCGAACATGTTCTTCTACAATGGCGGCATGGGCGCCAATCATCAGGGCGATGGCATCGCCTGCCTGTCCTGGCCCTCCAACGTCTCCTCCACCAGCATCGAGGTGAGTGAGCATATCGCGCCGCTGCGCTTCCACCACAAGAAGCTACGCGAGGAGAGCGGCGGCCCCGGCGCGCGGCGCGGCGGGATGGGGCAGGACATTCTGATCGAGGTCCGAAGCCCGACGCCCATCGCTGTCTCCTTCCTCGCGGAGCGTACCGTGATCCCCGCCTTCGGCGTCGAGGGTGGCGGTGCTGGTGCGACAGGCGCCCTGCACATCAACGGAGAGAAGGTGGACCCGAAGCGGCAATACGTGCTGCGCGCGGGCGAGACGATCCAGCTTTCCACGCCTGGCGGCGGCGGCCACGGCCCGGCCTGATTTTGGTTTTGCGTGAAAAACGGGCCCCGCCAGCGGGGTGATCGGCGTTGAATCGGGCTCTTCTGGCGAAGGGGTTCACGTGGATCTCCCGATGATTGATGGCCGGATTGGGATATTCGTTGTGGAAACGGTTGGGTCCTGCGCGTGCAACGTCTTGATGCGCGCGTGCCGCACGGCCACTGGAAGGCACTGACCTTCATCTCCGCCTTACGGCACGACCGCATCGACACACCCTGGGTGATCAACGGACCGATCAATGGCGAGTTGTTCGCAAGCTATGTCGAGCAGGTGCTCGCGCTTACCCTGGCCCCAGGCGACATCGTCATTCTCGATAATCTGAGTAGCCACAATGCGCTTTTCCCTTTGCAATGAGGTACTGCGTCATTTGCCTTTTCATGAGCAGACGCAGCTTTCCGCGGCCCTGGGCGCTGACGCTGGACAATCCGCTTGAATAAGCCAGCGTGCCGCAATCAACGGGTGGAAGCCGTCAGCCCACCATCGACGACGAGTTCCGTTGCGGTCACGTATTTCGCCTCGTCAGAAGCAAGGAACAGCGCGGCATGGGCCACGTCCCATCCCTCGCCCATCTGGCCGATGGGAACGGCGGCGTTGCGCTTCGCCACGAACCCCTCCAGGTCGCCGCCCGCAAATTCCTCGGCGAGCTTGGCCACCAGCGGTGTGTACATGAGACCTGGCAGCACGCAGTTCATGCGGATGCCGCGCGGAGCATAGGTAATGGCGGTGGTCTTGCTGAAATGGATCAGCCCCGCCTTGGCCGCCGAATAGGCCGCCTGGGGCTTGCCCGTGTAGCGAATGCCCGCCGTGGAGGCGATGCTGACCACGGCGCCCTTTCCCTGCTTCTGCATGATCGGCAGCACCGCTTGGCAGCAGAGGAAAGCGCTTTTGAGATTGACGGCGAGCTGGCTGTCCCACAGCGCCTCGTCCATCTCACCGGGGATAGCGGGTTCGGACTTACCGACATTGTTTACCAGGACGTCGATGCGGCCGAAGCGTGCCATGCAAGCCTCAACCAGCCGAGCCACCTGTGCAGCATCCGTAACATCACCCGTCGCAACCTCGCAGGTGCCGCCCTCGCCGGTGATGATCGCCTGAGTCTCCCGTGCCGCCGCCTCATTGATGTCCACGCCGAAGATGCGCGCGCCCTGCCGGGCGAAGAGCACCGCAATCGACTTGCCATTGCCCCAGCCAGGACCGACCGAGCCGCAGCCGGTCAAGAACACCACCTTGTCCGTCAGCCTGAACACGCGCGTCTAATCGATCTCGATGTTGGTGGCACGGATCACGGGCCTCCAGAGGGCCGCCTCATCCGCGATGAAGCGGGTGGCGCGCTCGGGCGTCGAATCCGTCACCGGCACAAAGGCCATGGCCTCCAGCGCGCGGGCCATCTCGGGCGTGGACATCACGGCGCGAGCGGCAGCGGAGAGCCGCTCCAGCCGGTCCGGCGGTGTGCCGGGTGGAGCGGCCAAGTAGTTGGCGAGACGGATCACGACGTCGAAGCCATCCTCGCGCGCGGTCGGCACCTCGGGCACCACCGCTGCGCGCTGCTCGCCGAAGACGGAGATGAGCTTAAGCTTCCCCTCGCGGTGCTGCGGCAGCAGCGTCGTGAAGGCGTCCACCGCGAAGGAGATGATGCCGGAGAGAAGATCTTGGGTTAACGGCCCTGAGCCTCGGTAGGGCACATGCACCACGTCAAGGTTGCCGGCTCGCATCCGTAGCAACT